>NZ_JBIBKW010000041.1:0-33531 GCF_042959465.1 Streptomyces sp. NPDC007901
GCGGCGTCCAGCGCGTCCTTGCGGCGGCCGGTCAGGTAGACGGTCGCGCCCTCGGCGGCGAAACGGCGGGCGATCGCCAGGCCTATACCGCTGGAGGCGCCGGTGACAAGGGCGGTCTTGCCGTCCAGCTGTCCCATGAGATTCTCCAATTTCTTGACGTAACTATTGCTGTTGCATTGATGGGCGCAGAACGCCCCGATCAGGGGAAGTCAACGGCGTCGCCTGGTAGACATCGAGCAGGGTGATCGCCGCCAGGTCCCGCGCGAGCATCCAGCCCGCCCCCGCCCCCCCCGCCGGTCGTTGGAGCCGGGCCGGGGGTTGTGGAGCACCCCGGCCCGGCCGTCTTCGCGAGAGGGCGGTGCCGAACGGTCCCGTGTCGTGGTCAGGCGACAGAGATCTCGTTGAGATCGATGGTGATCAGCCTCGGCTCCGGCAGGACCCGTCCGTCCGCCGCAAGGGGCAGCACGTAGCGGTGGGTCGGGAAGACCAGCCCCGACACGGTCTCGTGCTTCTCCGACAGATGCGCCGCCGGCGGGCTGCCGAGCACCTCGGCAGCGTAGTCATGGCGTCGCAGCAGGCCTGCGGCGTCGTAGTGGAAGATCTGCTCTGTGGCGTGGGTCGCGAGGGTGTCGGGGAACGTCGCCCGCAACCGTCGCAGATCCTGGCCGGCCTCGGTCCAGGGCTCCAGTTCCTCCACCACCACGCCGGGGAGCGTCAGCAGGTAGGGGGCGGTGAGGTAGTTCCACATGGCGTAGCCCGCGAAGTACAGCACGTGGAGATCGTCCCAGGGGGTGTCCTGGTCCTGGGAGGTGAAGGCATCCCGTGGAGAGGTGCGCTCAGCGACGACCTCTCCGTCCCTCCGCTCGATCGTGACGCGCTCGGGGGTGAAGACGCCCCGCAGGTCCGGGCCGGTGAAGCCTTCGAACACCAAGCGCTGCTGCTGCACATCGGCCGCCATGTCCGCCGTGGCGAGGATGCCCGGCTGGCCGCGGAGGTCCCACAGGACGCCGCCGATGGCCCCGCGGGCGCGGATCGTGCGCGCCTGTCGCCACTGGTCCAGGCCGCCATGGGCCTCGACAACAAGATCCAGCAAGGTGGTCATAGCGAATCCTCATTCTGATCGATGTTCATGATGCCTCCGCGTGCCGGTGGCCCACAGGGGACCGGCACGGCGTCCGCCGGCCCGGCACGGCGAGGGTCGAGCCCCTCGCCGTCATGGCCCGCGCGCCGCGTGCCGCCCGCCTCGCCGGTCCGGTGCCTCAGGCCCGGCCGGCCTGCGGGTTGGTGAACATGTGGTTGCCCGCCACCGTGTCCTTCGCGGGCACTTCGTCCTGCAGGACGTCCCAGTGCTCCACCACCAGGCCCTCCTCGAAGCGGAAGATGTCGACCGCCAGGAGGGGTGTCTCGGTGCTGCCGGAGTACCTGCCGTGGATCATGACCAGGTCTCCCTCGGCGATGATCGCTCCCGGCTCGTACCGGCTGGCGTCGGGCAGGTCCGCGATGAACGTGCGCAGCCCGGCCCTGGCCGGCGGGATGAAGGGGTTGTGCTGGTGGTAGTCGGGGTGCAGGTACCGGTCCAGCGCGGTGAAGTCCTTCGAGTTGAACGCGGTCGTCAGGAATTCGAGGACGGCGGCCTTGTTCCGCTCCGTCTCCGTCTTCGTTCGGCTCTGAGTCATCAGTTCTCCACGGGTTTGCCGACTGACGCGGTTTTGTTGACCGACTGGACCACAACGGAAACATGAAGTGGTCCAGTCAGTCAACAAAACGAGGAGCGTCAGGCGATCCCTCCGTGCCGGCATGAGGGCTGGGTTGCCGACCATTGTGGTCCACCTGGACCACAATGAGGTATGGTGAGGTCATGGGGCGAAAACGAGGCTTCGACGAGACCACCGTGCTCGATGTCGTCCGCGACCGGTTCTGGACCACCGGATTCGACGGCACGTCCACCTACGACCTCATGGAAGCGACCGGCCTGGGCAAGGGCAGCATCTACAAGGCGTTCGGCAACAAGCACTCCCTTTATGTGCGCGTCTTCTCCGACTACTGCCAGGGCCTCGTCGCCCAGGCCCGCGATGAGCTGCGGGAGGGCCCGCACGCGGTGCTCACCTCGCCGATGGCCCGCCTGGAGCGCTACGTCGTCTCACTCGCCGACGCCTTCGCGACCGAGTCGCCCCGCCGGGGATGCTTCCTCACCAAGGCCACCGCGGACCGCGCCGGAGAGGACGACATGGTGGCGGCCACGGCCCGTCGCGCGTTCGAGGATCTCGCCGGCGCCCTCGCGTCCGCGATACGCGACGCCCAGGACGCGGGAGAAGTGGCCGAGCACGCCGACGCCACGGCCCTGGGATATCTGCTGCTGAGCGTGATCAGGGGCATCGACAACATGGCCAAGGCGGGCGTCGACGGCACGACGCTCCGGCAGACGGCCCAATCGGCGCTGGACCTGATCCCCAGGGCGGACGCACCGAACGTGCGGCGCTGACATTCCCCCCTCTCGTCCGACGACGGACATGCCGCGGCGGACATAAGCAAAATGTGCAGTTTGACTGTGGCGAAGAGCTCGCCGCCTCTCACCGGGAAGGGAGTCCCTATGCGTGCCATCCAGATCACCCAGTTCGGAAAGCCGGAGGACGTCGTACGCGTCGTCGATCTCCAGGAGCCGAACGCTCCCGGCGCCGGCGAGGTCAAGGTCGCGGTCGAGTTCTCACCGCTGAACCTGCACGACCTCAAGCTCGTCAGGGGCGAGCTCGGGCGGCCACCGCTCCCGCTGGTCCTCGGCAGCGAGGGTGTCGGCCGGGTTGTCGAGGCGGGCCCCGGCGTCGACACGCTCGCGGCGGGCGACCTGGTGGTTCTGCCGCTGCTCGCCGGTGCCTGGCGCGAGCGGCTGCTGCTGCCCGCCGACGGGCTGTTCCGACTGCCGGAAGGCAGCGTCGAGCAGTTCTCGATGCTGGGCATCAATCCGCCCACGGCCGGTCTGATCCTGAGCGAGTACGCCGACCTGAGGCCCGGGGACTGGATCGTGCAGAACGCCGCGAACTCCGGCGTCGGACGTTCCCTGATCGCCCTGGCGAAGGCCCGCGGATTCCGGACGATCAACTTCGTCCGGGACGAGTCCGTGTTCGCCGAACTGACCGCGGCCGGCGCGGACATCGTCCGCCTCGACGGCGCGACGGCGGTCGAAGAGGTTCGCACGGCGATCGGCGATGCCCGGGTCGGGCTCGCCGTCGACTCGGTGGGCGGCGACGCTCCCGCCCGCCTGCTCGACCTGCTGTCCGAGGGCGGTGCGCTCGTCAGCTACGCCTCGGCGACCGGGCAGCCGATGTCCGTCGATGCACTGACCCTGATCGGCAAGCGCGCGACGGTACACGGATTCTTCGCCGGCCATTTCGACTACGCGACAAAGGTGCTCCCCGTCATCCGCGAGGCCGCGCCCCTGGTCGCGAGCGGAGCCCTGTTCGTTCCGCCAGGTGCCGTGTTCGACCTCGATGACATCCATACGGCGATCGAGCAGGTCGTCCGCGGCGGAAAGACCCTGCTCAAGGTGGCCCGGTCATGACGATCTCCGGAGGAACTCGCACCGTCGCGGGTCCCGCGCGGACGCGAGCCGAGCCGTAGCAGGGCGTTCGAAGCGGCATCAGGGCCATTCCGCCGGGGACGATGACAACCCGGCGCCTGGCCTGACCTGCCGGAACTCTCCAGACCACCGCGTGCACGCCGGCAACGCGCGCCACGGGTTTCCACCGTGGGATGTAGATCCACTGATCAATAGTGCTCACCCTCGCCAGGCAAACCGCCGCTCATTCGCGCGTTCGGTGAGGGGCAGCCCCCGCCACGAGAGAAGTATCGCGATGCCCGAACTGTCCTACGAAGTCCTCGTCTCTGACGGCGTTCCCCGGAAGATCGATCTTCAGCTGCCGAACGGCGACGGGATCGTGTCCTCGCCGATCTCATCCACCCTGATCACCGGAGAACGCGACGCGGTCCTGGTGGACCCGCCGCTGACTCACACCCAGATCGCGCAGGTCGCCGAGGGCTTGGCGCGCTCAGGGAAGCGTCTGGCGTACGTCTACGTCACCCACGGCCACCCCGACCACTGGTTCGGCACCGCGACGCTGCTGGAACAGTTCGGCGACGCCCACAGCGTGGTGTACGCCACCGAGGGCACCATCCGGCAGATGCGCAGCCAACTGGAGAGCAAGGACAAGGGGTTCGCGAAGACCTTCCCCGGAGTCCCGGAGAACACCCCGGTCCTCGCCGTGCCCGTGCCGACCGAGGGATTCCGGCTGGAGGGCCAAGTCCTCCGGGCCGTCGATACCGGTCACACCGACACCGACGACTCCAGCGTCCTGCACGTGCCGTCGATCGGTCTCGTCGTCGCCGGGGACGTGGTCTACAACGGCGTGCACCTGATGATGCTCGAAGGCGGTGACGGCGGCCTTCAGGCGTGGCTGGACGGCATCGACCGGCTCGCCGCACTCGATCCGCGCCACGTGGTCGCCGGCCACAAGAAGGCAGACCTGCCCGACGACCCGAAGATCCTGGACGAGACCCGGCAGTACCTGCGCGACGCGATCCGGCTCCTGGCCGGCAAGCCGGAGCCGCTGGAGTTCTTCGAGGAGATGTCCAAGCTCCACGGTGACCGGCTCAACCCGGGACCCCTTTGGTACAGCGCCCTGGGCCTGCTCGCCTGAGCCACGCCGCGTCGCCACCCCGCGAAGACAGACGCATCACCTCGACGAAATACGGAGGTTGCCGACATGGCCACCCGCACGAAGATCGCGATCCTCGACGACTATCAGAACGTCGCGACGAGCCTGGCCGACTGGGGATCACTCGTTGCCGAGGTCGTCGTTTTCACCGAGCCGTTCGCCGATGCCGACGAGGTGGTCCGTAGCCTCGCCGGGTTCGACGTGCTCGTGGCCATGCGGGAGCGCACGCGATTCCCGGCCGAGGTCCTGGAGCGGCTGCCCGACCTTCGGCTCCTGGTCAGCACCGGCCCGGCCAATGCCGCCATCGACCTTACGGCCGCCCACAGACTCGGCATCACGGTGTGCGGGACCCGCTATGAGTCCCACCCCACCATCGAGCACACCTGGGCGCTGATCCTCGGTGCCAAGAGAAACCTGGTCGTCGAGGCGGAGTCGATGCGCGCCGGCGGCTGGCAGGTATCGGTCGGCGAGGGGCTGCACGGCAGGACTCTCGGCATTCTGGGCCTCGGTCGCGTCGGCTCCGGAGTGGCACGGATCGGACAGGCCTTCGGAATGGACACCATCGCATGGAGTCGGAACCTGACCCCCGAAACCGCCGCCGAACACGGCGCGCGGGCGGTGACGAAGGAGCGACTCTTCACCGAAAGCGATGTGCTCTCGATCCACGTACCGCTCAGCAAGCAAACACGCGGGCTGGTCGGTGCGGCGGAACTCCGGTCGATGAAGCCCTCGGCCCTCCTGGTCAACACCTCACGCGGACCGGTCGTCGACGAGCTCGCCCTGATCGACGTCCTGCGTGAGGGCGCGATCCGAGCAGCCGCCCTCGACGTGTACGACACCGAGCCGCTACCCGCGGACCACCCGTTGCGGGCGCTGCCGAACGCGCTGCTCACGGGGCACGTCGGATTCGTGAACCGCGACCTGTACGAGATTTTCTATCAGGACTCCGTCGAGGACATCGCCGCGTTCCAGGCGGGTTCTCCCGTGCGGCTGATGAAGTAGGAGCCGAAGACGACGACCCGACCGACTCACACACTGCCTCTCTCCCATGTGACGGCTCCGACGCGGTTCGTCACGGCGAACGGGATTCGGTACGCCTACCGGCGCTTCGGCGCCGAGACCGGCACACCGCTGATGTTCCTGCAGCATTTCCGTGGCGGCATGGATCACTGGGATCCTGCGGTGACGGACGGACTGGCCGCGAACCGTCCGGTCATTCTGTTCGACAACACAGGCGTCGCAAGCTCCAGTGGCCAGACCCCGGACACCGTGGAAGCGCAGGCCGATGACGCGGCGGCGCTCTCTGCCAGTACGCGGCCTGGGAAAGGTGCTGTTCTGTCACGCCACCCCTCGGGACGACGAAGAGGTCGTTCTGGTCGACTCACGCCTCGACCGTTGGCGAGAAGTCCTCAGCGGGCTTGACACCGGCATTCGCACGGTGGTCTGCGGGCACACACACATGCCGTTCGTCCGCCTCGCCCACGGCCGACTTGTGATCAACCCCGGCAGCATCGGCATGCCCTACGGACGGGCCGGCGCCCACTGGGCGCTCCTGGGCCCCGGCGTCGAACTACGCTCCACAGCCTTCGACATCGAGGCAGCCATCACCCAGGTCACCCAGGACTCAGCAGAGATTGTTCGCCCAGCCGCGGCATAGCCGCCCGGCGGCCCTCCGAGCAGCCTGCCTACTCCAGCCGACAGGGCAATACAGACATCAAGCCACGTACAGCCCTCTCAGAGACACTCCAACCAGCGATAGCACCACAGCTGTTGCACTAGCTAGAGTTCGACCACGAGTGGCTGAGCTGCACAAACCCGAGGTGCACACCACTACGACAGCCTCACTTCCCCAGAGAAGTCGGGGATGTGTCGACGGGACGAGCGCGCGGGTTCATGGTCTCCATGCCTGTGCGGCAGCCCGCCGCTGAAGCACCTGGACATCGGCCAGGCCGCTGCCTTCAGGCTCGTCGGCGCCGCGTGCATCGGCGTCGTCCGGCTGACCGGTGAGCAACGTAAGACGGCGGTGGCTTCCTGAATCCCGCATAGCCTCGCAAGTTACTGGCCGAACTCCCAGAATCCGCCAATAACTTGAAGAAGTTGCCACGCACGGGTGACAAGCGTGGAGAAGGCTCTCACCTGCTCACTTGCAGTGTTGCTCGTACCGCGGTCCTCGCGGAACCCATGTGAACTCCAATTGGCGCCCCGTCCTTGAACGCCACCGGCTCGCCCCGGGCCACCCAGTCCTGGTCGACGACGTCCTCCTGGCCCGCTGGCACGGTGAATACCGCGTTCACGAATTGCCTCCTTCGGCCTAGTGGTGACCAACCGCAATGGAAGGTGACATAGCTCATGAATCACTGTCAAGTACCAGCAAAAATACGCAAGGTGGACTAATTCGGTTAGATCCGCGCCCACGTACGCGAGGGAGAAATTCACCCGCCCGGGTGGCCGGCGCCTCGCTCATCACCCGCCGTGGACGGATCCCGGCGAACCCGCCGCGCCGCGACCGGGCCCGCTGATGTACTGGCTCCTTCGGACCGGGAGAGGGGCAGACGTTGGCCGGGTACAGCAGGGGCTACCAGGTGGAGGGGCGGGGCGCCTGGTCCCGCTGGACCTGCGAGCGGGAAGGGTGCGGGGAGACCGGCACGACGCGCGGCGACCGCCACGACCACATCGCCGAGATGCGGGCGGCCCGCCACCAGCAGGAGGCCCACCGCGAAGCGCTCATCGGTGACGCGGTCGCCGTACTCAAGGACGCCCAGGAGGTGCTGCGCCTGCTGCCGGACGTGGTCACCGACGTGGACACGGACACCTACCGGGGCAAGGCGTGCGTGACGCCCGAGGCCGCGAAGGACGCCCTGTACGTCTGGCAGAACCAGCTCACCGGCATGCTCCCCGAGCCAGCCGACCTGGACGGCCGCACGGAGTGGCGGTGGCCCGGGACCACGGCAGCCGCGCCGCGTGCAAACACGACGCACGCCGCCCGGTGACCACCCTGGACCTGGAGACGGGGCAGACCAACACAGTGGGCGGCCCCCGCTGACGGTGATGGTCGGGGCTGGCCAGCGGCCCCGACCATGAGCCCGACCACGGGGCCTGACCGCGTACCGCTCACCCCGACCACGGCTGATCAGCGCGCTACGCCTGCCCGTGGTCGGGCTCGGCCCAGCCGACTCGCCGGTCGGAGTCGCGGACCGGCGCCACACGGGTGCTGAGGGGCCGTGGTGGGTCAGGTCGGCCAGCGGCCCCGCGAGCACGGGCATCGACGCCGCCGACGACCTCGGCGAGGCCTTCCGCACAGTCGCCGCAGCAACACCCCTGATGCCCCAGGCCGCGGACACGCCCATCCCCGAGGACACGCTTCAGGGCCTGCTGCGTCTCCCCGACAGCGAAGATCAACATGAATGGTCCCGTCGTCACCACCACACCCCCTGCCAAGACCGGCCCAAGACCCGCCGGAACTGACACCCGTACCCTCGTCCTGGACCTGCACGGCCTCCACCTGGAAGCCCAACTCGACCGGATCCAGGAACGCTTCACCCCCACCTTCGACAACCTCCTCGCCCTCTTCGTCCATCCCCCGGTCGCCCAGCCCGAGCGGATGCGCGGGCTCGCCCGCGCCTTCCAGGCCTACTTCGAGCACGACGACGATGTCGCCCTCGAACTCGCCCCCATCCGCATCGAGGGCCTCCTGCGCCGTCACCTGAAGGCCATGGACATCCCCGTCGTCCAGCATGCCCAAGGGGATCGCCCCGGCCAGGTCAGCCAACTCGGCGCGCTCATCGGGGACATGGAACCGGCCGGCTTCGAAGCACCGTGGCCAGCTGTCTTCCGCCACCTGCTCGCCGACCCGAACGAAGGCATGAACCTGCGCAACGAGGTCCTCCACGACCTGGCAGAGCGCCGCACGCCCCGGCACCGGATCGCCCTGGTCCTCCAGGCCGCCCTCGTGGTGCTCCGAGCGATCACCGCACACGAGCCACCCGAGGAAGAGCCGAAAGCCGACACACCGGTGTGAGCGCCACCCGCCGCCCTGCCCGCATTGGCCTCGGCCGGCGCCCTCTCTGTGCTTGAAGGGTCCGAGCCGTCGAGCGACCGGCTGATCCTCCGTTCCGCCGGGGAGCACGTGGCCGCCATTCTGTCGAGACTCCAGCCCGCCGAGGCCGGCGGCCGGATTCCTGGAGTGCCACTGCTGTGCACGGGCAAGGCCACCAAACACAGCCATCGCCCTCCGTCATGATCTTGGCGACGGCCGTCCCCCGCGACTCAGCAGAGAACACCATCGCGCGGACCGAGTCGTGCTGGGTCACTACAAGGGGGCCTTCCGGTGGTCGCGATCCCGCCGCCGGCCTGGCGCGCGGGCCTGGGCTGCGGAGCGTTGGCGAGGGCCTTGAGCGTGTGGGTCATCAGCGGATGGGGTCTGCCGTATTTCCGGGACGCGGCGATAGCGGTGTGCGGCAGAATGACGACCACCGATGTGCCGTAGCGCAGCCGTGACCGCAAGTGCCTGATTTCATGCGGTCCTTGGGCGTGCGAGGAGAGGAAGACGTGAGCGAGAATCAGAGCGCCAACGCCGCAGTGCAGCGACTCGATACTGGGACGGCGCACAACGCTCGCGTGTGGAACTACTGGCAGGGCGGCAAGGACAACTACGCGGTTGACCAGCAGGTGGGCGATCACGTTGCCGGAATGATCCCGGTCATCCGCGACATCGCGCGCGCCGACCGGGAGTTCCTTGGCCGCGCCGTGCGCTGTCTGGCAGAGGAGCACGGCATTCGTCAGTTCCTCGACATCGGCACCGGCCTGCCGGCCTTGGAGAACACCCACGAGATCGCCCAGCGGATCGCCCCCGAGTCGCGGATCGTGTACGTCGACAATGACCCCATCGTGCTCGCGCACGCCCGCGCTCTGCTGACCAGTGCTCCGGAAGGCGCCACTGACTACCTCGACGCCGATGTGCACGACCCGGACACCATTCTCCGCATCTCGGGACAAACACTTGACTTGACCAAGCCCACCGCACTGATGCTGCTCGGCATCCTCAACTTCGTCCTTGACGGTGACGAGGCGCGGGCCATCGCACATCGGCTCGTGGAGTCGCTGTCCCCCGGCAGCTTCCTCGTACTGACCCATCCCACCACGGAGCCCGAACTTGGTGGCGACCTCCAGCTTGAGGCGATGGAGTTCTGGAACGCCAATGCCAAACCGCCGGTCACCGCCCGCAGCAGCGAGGAGGTCACCCAGTATTTCGACGGGCTCACGTTCCTGGAGCCCGGGCTCGTGTCCTGCTCGCTGTGGCGGCCGGAGTCCGGCGAAGAGCCCACGGTCGTACCCCAGCTGGGAGCCGTGGCGCTGAAGCCGTGATCTTTCGCTTCACCTCGCAGCCGCACACACTCACCGGCAGGCCCGCCCCCGTTCCCGACGGCGACCTCCCTGCCTATCACCACACCCTGCTCGACCGCATCCGCCAGGGCGGGGCAACTCGGGCTGTCTGACCCGGCAGCCGGTCGCAGACCTCACGGCCCTTCCTGGTTCCTTCGGCTGCCGTCCGAGGGAACCAGAGGGCGAATTCGGCAAAATCTCCATGGGGGAAGGCGGGACGGGGCCCGGCCTGGGAGCGGCGTGCACGGTCTCAGCGAAGGACGATCGGGATGACGATGGCGGCCATGGCGGCCACGGCGGCGATGCCGACGCCCATTGGGCCGCGGGCAGCCGGATGCCGGTACGCCAGGTACGCGAGGGCGCCGGGGACAAGGACGAAGGCCAGGCCGAGCAGGACGGCGACGAGCAGGGCGAGCGTGGACACGGCGGGCTTCTCCCGTGGGTTCGGGCATGCGCCTCTCGCATGCGGAGTGGAGCGTGGGCGGGGCTCACCCCTGGTGTCGTGGAGTGAGGGCTCCGACCGCGGCGGGAGTATGCGGGAGCGGGGGGTAAACCGCGCAAGTCTGCGCGACCATACGAGTGGTGGAGCCTGCCGCCGACAGCCCGGACGGGTTCTGAGCTGCACGTTCACTGTGCGCAGGCAGACAGCACCCGGGCCTTGAGTCGATGGCGGCAGTCCAGGCGCAGCATGGGCAAGTCGGCCCGTCCGACCGAATTGTGATCCCGGGTCAGGCGGCCGGGGGAGGCGTGCGGCGCTGTGCGGCACGGCGGTGCTGTTCGGCGGCGGGCCGTTTGGCTTTGCGCCGGACCCGTTCGCCGAAGGCCTCCGGCTCAGCGGCGCCGACGGCGGACGCGGCCTCGGTCCAGGTGGTCCCCTCGCGCGCGGCGTACGCGAACACCACCTGCTGTTCGGCTTCGGCTAGGCCGCGCAGCACACGGTCGAGGCGCTCGTCCTGGTACACCCCGTCCGTCGTGTGGGTGAGCAGGTCAACGTCGGCGGCGACCAGGTCGTACAGCGATATCCCGCCGAGGACGGCGTCCAGGGACAGCACCCGCCCATGCCGGGTCCGCCGCCGCCACACCGGCACCAGCTGCCGGTGCAGGACGCGCGCCTCGGCCTTCAGCGCGCCGAGCGCGGAGTGCGGCAGATGCCCGGACTCCCACAGTGGATCGCACCAAGGGCCGACCAGGGCGGTGGACACGGCCTCCCGCCACCGCTCGCTGCGGGGGACCACAAGAGAACGGGCGCCGAAGGAGTCGACGGCGGCGTCTCTTTCCCCAGGCGGAAGGGGCCGGTTCCCGAGGACGCCACCACGGGCCGTCAAGGCGAACACGACGTCCGGCGGAGGCTCGGTGCGCATCATGGGAACGGGATCCCGGAGCGCCTCCAGACTGGTGCAGTAGTGACGGCTGAGTTCGTCATCGCTCATCAGCCGGATGCCGTCCGGGGTCTCGACGGCCATGTCGTACACATGTCCGATGATGCGTCCTGGGATGTGCATGGGCCAGTTGCCGGGCGGGTCGGGCATGTCGTAGGTCACTGCCGGCTGCTCCTTGCGTGGTCGGGCTGTCTCACCTCTCGGTCACCGGGAGCGTGGGCACCGGCAATGAATCTCCGGGATGCGGGTGTGATCGGGGTCACGGGCTGCTGATGGGAGCTGACTGTGGGACGAAAAGTCCGGCAGAGGCGCGATCGCAGGGGGCGCGGTCCGCCGGCACGCCGGTTGAGGACGTCGAGTCCACCATGCTGCCGGTTATTCGCCGTCGGCACGACCCGCGCCGGGCTTGCCGTCTCGACACCGTCAACAGAGCTGTCAGGCCGTGGAGTTGCCGCCCGGCGGGACATCTTGCACCCCGTGCGGTTGTCGTACGGCCTGCGCCTCCCCGCGGTGCAGGGAGGCAGGGGAAGGGGCAGCACAGAGATGATCACGGATGAGGAAGTGCGGCGGCAGGCGCGGGCGAAGTGCCGTACCGCCGACCCCGACGACCTCTTCGACGAGGGCGCGGCCCAGAACAGCGCGAAGGCCCCTCTTCGACGGGCGCCGGGTGCGCACCGAATGTCTGGCCTACGCCCTGGACAACCGTATCGAGCACGGCATCTGGGGAGGCATGACGGAGCGTGAGAGGCGCAGTCTGCTGCGCCGGCGCCCCACAGTGACGTCCTGGCGGATTCTCCTGGACGCCGCGCGCACCGAGCACGAACGGCCTGGCGGTCGGTCGTCCGACAGCACCGAAGACTGGTCCGGGACCGGCTGAGCCACCTCATCTCCGGAGGGCGGCGGCCGCGATGCCGGGCACCCACGCGTCAGATACATGGCGCGAGGTGGCCGCACGGCGGCGCACCGGTGCCCTGCTCGACTCCGCAACGGCCCTGCAAGCCCCGGCGGCGTGCAGGAGCTGAGGACGGCGTTGGTCAACGCCGACGCCGTTGACGGGCGAAGATACCCGGATACGTCTGGCGATGGCATACACCTGGAGCCCTGGTGCCGAACGAATCCGGCTCCCGGCGACGAGATGTCGCCGGGAGCCGGATGTTGGTAGCAGGGGCGGGATTTGAACCTGCGACTTCTGGGTTATGAGCCCAGCGAGCTACCGAGCTGCTCCACCCCGCGTCGGTCCCTTTACCGTATGGCATCCGCGCGGCGCCGGCAGGGATTTATGCCGTCGGGCCGTCCCTCGGGTCGGCCACGGGGTGGTACCGAGGTCACGCCGTCCTGCAGGCCGACTACTACGCGGAGTTGGAACAGCACCATTCATGGTGAGAGATCCACGGAGGTCGGTGGCTTGGGCTGCTGTACGCGGCCATGCCGGCCGGTCTTGGTGCAGGCGGGAAGCGGCCCATCTCTGCCGTGAAACAGGAGGCTTGGGAAAGGCTTGGTCAGGGTGAGGTAAGGATTGCGCAGGTCGCTTCTTGTTCATCCCGCGGCTCTACTCGCATAGACCTGGGTGGTGGTGTCATGCCGTCAGCCGCCCGGCACCCCACTTTCCGGGCCGATCCCGCGGGAGATCAACTCCTTGAGATGCCCGCTCCCGTCGTCGCAGACGCTCTCGGCTACCACGACAAGACCACCACCCGCCTGCTCAACGAGACCGGCGGAACGAGGAGCCGATACGCCGCTGGAGATCACGCACGGTCACCGGCAGGTTGGGTTCCTCGGGGAACTGGCGACAGTTGATAACGAGAGCCCACCAGTAAGTATCAACCCCCATGAACGACCGCGCGCTCAACGCCGTCACCTCACAGCTGCGCTCCACGCAGGGCGCGGCGGGCAGCGGCTTCGGCTTCAGCTGGCCGGCGTCCTTCCCGATGGCCCTGATCGACCAGATCATGGTCAGGGGCATGGAGCCGGAAAGCTCCTGGACGCTCCCCCGGACAGGCAGCGACCACCTGCCGGTGGCGGCCCGGGTGAAGCTGGGTACGTCCTCTCACCCCTGAGACTCCATGGGCTTGGCCAGGTCGCCGGTCTCCATGTACACCTCCCGCTCCGCCTCCAGCTGCACGGCGAATCCGTGGAAGCCGCTCGGCGGCGCGGTGGCGAAGAACAACCCGCGGACGGTTTCAGGGGGAGCCACCCGCTGGTCAGGGCTGTTGTTCCGTCCGATGCTGATCGGTTCGGCCACGGTGAAGCGCTCGCTGAAGAACTTCTCCATGGTGGCCGCGTCGTCGGGCAGTGGCTCACCGAGCTGGTTGGTCGCGGTGCCCGGGACGGCCCGGACGTCGAGCACCTGGTCGAAGTCGGGCGCCGCGGTGATGCGGTGCGCGAGGTGCAACTGCCCTCCGCGGCCGAAGCAGAGATAGGTCAGCTCGCTGTCGCCCGTGTGCTCCTGCACATCGAGCTGTGCGAAGTGAACGACGCTCCGGACGGTCACCACGGTGCGTTCGGCGAGCGGCGGGTGATGCCCGCCCTTCCGCTCGAAGTGGCCGCAGAAGATCGTGCCGGTCATCGACGTCCGTCGCGGGCCGGTGCCCTCCGGATCGAGTTCGCTCATCGGGAAATCATCGGGAACGAACGTGTCGTAGGGCTCTTCGGGTACGACATGCCGATGGGAGCGGAGCACCGAGCTGACGGCGTCGTCCACGTCCACCTGCAGGATGACCTGGAAGTTGTGCGGGGCCATGAACATCGGCAGGTGCGACATGTAGAGCACCTCGCCGCCGACGATCAGCATGCCGTGGGAGCCGAGGGTCGTGTCGCCGCCGTGGCCGCCGTGGTTGGGATGTCCGTGCTGCATGATGTCAGCCTCTCCCGCCGCGCCCTGGCGCGCGCGATCTGTGCGCCGGATGGGTGATCAGGCCCCGACGTGTCTCAGTTCCGTAGCTCGCACCAGACCGTCTTGCGGTCCGGCCCCTGCTCCACGCCCCACCTTTCGGTGAGCGCGTCGAGCAGGCTCAGGCCCCGCCCGGATTCCTCCGTCTCCGTGGCGGACAGCAGGAGGGGCAGCGCGCGCGGGTCGGGGTCGGTCACCTCGATGCGGGCGGAGGTGGCTGGGGGTGTAGGCGATGGCCAGGCGGATCTGTCCGGCGACCATGGGGTTCACGCCGACGATGGAGACGGGGTGCCGTCGGGGGTCTCCCAGAACAGGATCCCTCCGTAGGTGATGCGTGTGTCCGCCCACAAGCGGGGGTCCTGGGAGGGCGCTTCTCCGATGGCCCTGGAGAAGTCGTCGTACCAGCGGGCGACGTCCTCGCGGTCTCGCTCGGTCGCGACGCGGGCGCGGCCTGCCGGGAGGGCTCCGGAGCCGGTTCGACACCGGCGACCACACACAGTCACGAGCAGGATGGGTTCCACGAGGAACTGGCGACACTTGAATAGGCGATTTCACCAGTACAACCCCGGATCGCCTTCGCGACCCCCGCGGCATCTCCGACTCACGTCGTCCAGGAAGTGACCGTCAACTGGCGACACCCCGCCCGGACGGCCGGCACCGGCGTCGCGGCAAAGGCCGTACATCGGAGTGGTCTTGTCGGTGGTCGGATCCGCTTGGCAACCTCACAGAACATCAACCATTCCGCACGTTCGTATAACCGGGTTCACTAGCCTCGATCTTGCATGACGGTCCGCCGACGGAGTCGGTGGACCGCTTCGCTTTCTGTGGCTGATGGTGGGCATGGTGGTGGCCCGAGCATCGCGTCGGGTGGGCGCCGGGTTCCACTGCTCCGGGCTGGGTTCTCTTTTCGTAGGGACAGGCGAATCTGCTGTTCAGCCAGGGTTCGGCAGGAGGGTGAGCCGTTCGAGGGCCCTTGTGATCTCGTGGGCCCAGGGCCAGTGGCGGGCGAGGCGGAGGATGCTGCGTCGGCCGGTGGTGACGAGCTGGCCAGCCGCGGAGAACAGGCGGAACCGCAGGCGGCGCGGTTCCCAGAGCCTTGCCTGGCCGGTCAGGGTGAGCAGGGGCATCCAGGCCAGCAGGTCGAGAGCGATCTGGACGATCTCCAGCCAGATGCCGTTCTGTGCTGTGTCATGCAGGGGAAAGTTGCGCAAGCCGGTCGAACGCGCGGCCCGGATGCGGTCCTCCGCGCGAGCCCGCAGCCGGTGGCGGAGTTCGAGGTCGGCGATCGGCTGGTTGAGGGTGTTCGTGGCGAAGCAGGTGATCCGCATGCCGACGGCGTCCGTGATTCTCAACTGGGCGCCGGGGTGCGGTCGTTCCTTACGGACGATCAGCCGCATGCCCTTGGGCCAGCCGTCCAGGACGTCGCCGGCGAGTTCGGCGACCCAGGCGCCGTCGCGGACCTCGCCGTCCGTCTCGACGGCCGGGGTCCAGGCCGATGCCGGAATCTTGAGGACGTGGCTGTGGATTGCCTCGGTGATCACCATGCCGACCGAGTAGGACAACCAGCGCCCGCGCTGGGCGAGCCAGGCGACGAACTCGTGAGTACCGCCAGCGGAATCGCAGCGGATGAGGGTCTGCCGCCCGCACCGGTACTTCTTCGGCAGCTGGGCCAGAGCGAGGTGGGTGGCACTGATGTGGTCGGCGGCCGTGTTCGAGCCCGCGTTTCCCGGCCTCAGCAAGGCCGCGACGGCCTCGCCGGTTCCGCCCGGTCCGTGGTCGACGAACCCCATCAGCGGGTGGTGACCGTAGGTCTTCTTCCAGGTCGGGGCGGCGTCCTGCTTGTCCGAGTGCGCGACGACCAGAACTCCGTCCAGGTCCACGGTCACCCGCCCACCGGCGTCCGGAGCCCGACCTGCAGCCAACTCCCAGACGTGGCTGCGGACGTCGGCCCGAGCCGCGCGGATCGCGGTCAGTGCCTTCGGTCCGGCGGTGGCGAGGATGTCGATCAGGTGGGAGACCGTCGGGTCGGAGGCCACCGGCCCGAACACGGCCGGCTCGGACCGCAGCAGCCCGATATCGGCGAGGCAGTCCCCGCCAAGCGCGACCGCCAGCGCGAGGTCCAGGAGGACCTTGCCCGGGTCGTGGACGCCTCCCGCCTGCGAGACCACCGTCCGGCCACCACCCTCGACGCGGACACGCGGGTAGGACCCGATACGCTTCTTCACCTGGGAAGTGCCTCCGGCAACGGCAGGAACAAGGACCTCGACAATCCTCATTCTTGTAGGTCAGGGGCACTTTCTGGTTTTGGGCCCACGTGTCGGACAGCTACTCGTGACGCACAGCCCCTCGCCCAGAGAACCTGCCCCTCAAAGCAGTTGGCCATCGGCATGGGTCACGTCAAACACCATCTGGTCCACTGCCGAGACCCGCGCACGATCGCCATAGCCGAACCAAGCCGACTCTGCGATCTCCTTGGAGGCAACCAGCGGACCGCTGTACTCGGCGGTGTAACAGATCATCCGGAACTCGGTGCATCCGTCGTAATCCCTCCGCGTCTCAAAGGTCCGACGTGCACCATCGTTGCCGTATCGACCCGGGACTGGAGTTCCTCGGCGATCTCGCGCGCCAAGGTCTCGGCATCGGACTCACCCGACTCCCGCTTCCCACCCGGGAAGTAGAAGACATCCACACCGCGGTTGCGCGTCACCAGCACCCGCCCGTCACGCACGAGAACCCAGGCCACCTTCTCCGGAACGACCTCGCTCTTCCCCATCCGCGGAACCTACCCACCCCCACCGATACAACAGCAGGACCGAAAGGTTCCAGCACCACCGCAACCACACGACGCGCGAACTGTCAACGCCCCCAGTCGCGGTACTCACCTGGGAGGTGACGGCGATCAGGTTGGTCACAAGATCCGACGCATTCCCTGTCTGCGCTGATCAGATGGCTTTCCTCCCCACCGTTGCGTAGGAGACGCATCCAGCCGCTCAGCTGGGCATCGCGGCTTTGGCGCAGGGGCGAGGCGAGGTTGACGGCAAAGGTCGGTGGGCGGGCATGTCGATGCACAAGAGGCCCCTTGGGCCAGGGGGTTGGCGGGTTGGGCCATGTCCGCTGACGTCGTGTGCGGTTGTCGATGGTGGTGTCCCGTTGTATGCAACCCCGGTGCGTTAAGGGTGTGTGCGCCCTGTCAACACGCGGGACCTCTGGTAGTTCGCATGGTGTCGAAGCCATTGAGTGTGTCCCGGAGGTCCCGTCCTCGTGCTCCATCTGCTGCGCCGCCACCCCGTGCAGGCGGTGGCCGCAGGGTTCTTCAGCGTCTCCCAGGCCACCGTCTCCCGACGCTGGGGCCTGCTGAGGCCGCTGATCGCCGAGGCTCGCGGACCTGGTGCCGAGCCTCGTGCGATAGTCCGGGCCGGTACCGCCCTGATCGACGGCACCGTCTGCCCCACCTGGGACTGGAACCACCACAACGACCTGTACTCGGTCAAGGCCGGGTACGCCGGCATGAATGTGCAGATCGCCTGCTCGATGGATGGCGATCTCGTCGCGGTTGGACCGGTGCCGATACCCGGGGCGCGCCACGACGCGCACGCCTACGCCGCCTCGGGCCTGAAAGACCTCGGCTACGTCGGCGTCGACCTCGTGCCGTACAAGCGCCTACCCGGCCGCGACCTTCGGAGAACCACAAGCGGGACAACGCCCTACTCTCCAGTGTCCGCGCGGCCGTCGAACGCGCCGCCTACGTGAAGTCCTGGCGGATCCTGAGCGAGGAGGCGGACGCTACCGCGCACCGATCGAGAAGTTCCCCGAGCTCCTCGTCGCCGTCACCGGACTCATCAACCTACGAAGGTTCATGAGAGTGGCGTATGAATGGGGCTCCGGGATTCTGGTCGAGATCGGCCAGGAACCTCTCGGCGCGGCGAGCGAAGAGGTGGGCCCCGCGTTCGCCGGATCGGGTGCGGGCTTCGTCGGCGGCGGCTCGCACGACATCGACGGGTTCGCCGCGGGCCTGCAGCAGGCGCGCGCGCAGTAGCAGGAGAAGCCCTTCGGCGTAGCGTTGGCCGTGGGCTTTGATGGCCTGGTCGGCCTGGTCGAGGGCGGAAGCGGCCCGGTCGGGCAGCTCGGCTGCCAGCCACATCTCGGCGACCAGTCCGTACCAGTAGGCGAGGCCCCATCTCGGCGGGTCGGCCAGGGTCGCGGCCAGGAGCTGTTCGGCCTTGGCCGCGGCGCCGGCCGGGTCATCGCCGGTGAGGGCACGGGCCCAGTACCAGTCCAGCCGTATATAGGTTTCCTGGGCGACGCCGGGAAGGTCGGCGCTGGCCGCGACCCACCGTTCGGTCGCTCGCATCGCCCAGTCCGCGTCACCGGCCATCGAGGCGGCCATGGTCTGGTAACGGGTCCAGCCCGACATCTCGAAGAGGTCCCCCTCGGCCTGGTACACCGTGCCGAGCAGGGACCGCCCCGTCTCGACATCGCCATGCAGCGAGGTAATGACCCCCAAATAGCCGATCCACTCATCGGGGATCCGCCAGCGTCCGCGGTCGTCACGGCGTCGAATCGGGACACCCCCGACCTGGTCGGCAAGGTGGTACAGACTTTCTTGAGCCGGTCCCGGGTGCGGGTCGGCCGAGTTCGCGAGCAGCGAGGCAACGTCGTCCGCAGTGGTACGGCCCAGCCAGCTGAAACACTGATACGCCGCGCCGATGTCGCCGATATCCCAGTGGTACAGGCCCCAGGCCTGCCGGCCGTACGCCTGGATTTTCGGGTCCGCGGATGCCTGGCCTTGCTCATGCAGCCGGCGAGCCCACATCCCACGGTCTTTCTCGGTGGAGACGTAGGCCCCGGTCATCCGATAGAAGAGAAACTCGGCCTCGGCCGTCTCGCGGCCGAGTCTGCGGGCCAAGTATGCGCCCCGTTCCAGCAGATCGTACGTCGAGCCGCCCATTCCCGGAGGCTCGACGGCGAGGAGGTTGAGCAGCGCCAGGACGGACAGTTCGATCTCCAGCAGCCCTGCTGTCCGGGCGATCTGGATGGCCGATTCCAGGTTCCGATAGGCGGCCGCGAACGCGAGCTTGGTCGCCGCGCGGCGACCGGCGCGCGCCAGTGCCTTCGCGGTGCGACCCGGGTCGGCCAGGGGGCCGGCGGCCCACAGGTGGTAGGCGAGGCGTTCGGCGACGAACTCGTCGTCGGCGTGGATGGGTTCGAGGGCGTCGGCGACACACAGATGCAGCTGGACGGCCTGCTGCCGCGCGGTGGTCTCGGTGATCGACTCGCGGATCAGGTCGTGCGCGAAGTGCCACGAGAACGGGTCTTGCGGCTTGGCCTCCAGGAGACCGAGTTCTTGCAGCGGTTCGAGGCGTTCGAGGCACTCCGCGATCTCGACGCCCATCGTGCGGGCGAGCAGGTCGAGGTCCACGTCGCGGCCGATGACCGCGGCGGTGCGCAGCAGGCCGTGAGCGCTGTCGTCGAGGCCGGTCATCCGATCACGGACGACGTCTCGCACGGTGGCCGGCACGCCGGCTGGTGCGGATGCGCCGCCGTCGCCGAGCGAACCGCCCTCGCTGAGCAGCCGGGACAGCTCCTGGACGAAGAACGGATTGCCGGCGGTGCGAGCATGGATGCCGCGGGCGACTTCGGCGCCGGGCTCGCGGCCAGTTTCGCGGCGGATGAGCTCGGTCACGTCGGTCAGGCCGAGCGGGCCGAGCCGGATCCTGCGGTGGCCGGGCAGCCGGCCGGCCGTGGCCAGGACCCGCGACAGGCTGGAGCCGGGTGCGGGTGCGCGATCGCGTAGCGCTCCGATGATCACCGTGCCGGTGGGCGGCCGGGCCGTCAGGTGGCCGAACAACTGGAGTGAGGCGGCGTCGGCCCACTGCAGGTCATCGACGATCAGCAGCATGGGCTGTTGCGCCGAGGCCTGCCCGACGACGGTGACGACCTGCTCGAACAGGCGGAACTGTGCACGGCTGTCGGGAATCGCCGACCCGGTGGCGTAGTCGTCTGGAGATTGGAGGAGTGCGCCGAGCTCGCTGGCGAGCCACTTCTCCCGCAACGGTGCGGGCAGGCTGTCGAGAATCGGGCGGAGTGTCTGTTCCCAGGGCCACATCGACGGTGTTCCGTCGCCTTCCAGGCACGAACCCCAAACGATCAGCGCGCCACGCCGACTCGCTTCTGCAGCGATCTCCTGCAGTAGCCGGGTCTTGCCCACGCCCGGCTCCCCTTGGACGATGCCGAGCGCCGCACTGCCGGTGAAAGCCTTCTCGACGGCTTGGCGCAGTACGGCGAGTTCCTCGACCCTGCCGACGAGGCCGGCTTCCTTCCGCGCCGAAGCGCCGGCCGTACTCGCCACGGGCGGCGAGGTCTGGGGCTGCGTCAGCACTTGCAGGTGTGCGGCCCGTATTTCCGGACCGGGATCGATGCCGAGTTCGTCGGCGAGGCAGGCGCGGACCCTGTGGTACGCCGACAGTGCCTCGGCCCGGCGTCCCGCGGCCCCCAGGGTGGTGATGAGACCGGCGTGGACGGGTTCGTGGAACGGCGAGGTCGATGCGGCGAGTTGCAGCGCCGACAGCACCGATGCCGGTCGGCGCAGCGACACGGCCAGCTTGGCCGCTTCGGTGCACGCCGTGTGGAACTCGTCGTCGAGACCGGTGAAGATCGGCAGTGCGGTCGACCTGTGGGTGAACCCGTCGCCCGCCCGACCCCGCCAGAGACCGAGCGCTTCGACATAGCGGTCGAGCGCCGTTTCCTGGCGTTGCTGTGCCATGGCCTCTTTGGCGGTCGCAACGAGTTCTCGGAAGGTGAGGAGGTCCAGGGCGCCGGGGGCGGCGGAGAACAGATAGGCGTTGCCGCGGCGGTGCAGGTAGGAGCCGGTTTCACGGGCGGGGATCGCGGGTTCGAGCAGTCGCCGCAACGCGCCGACGTATTTGTGGATGATGTTGAGCGCGCTGTTGGGTACGTCATCGCCCCAGATCAGGTCGATCAGCTCGCTCGTGCTGGTTGGCTGGCCGGCGCGGGCCAGCAGCAGCGCCAGGAGGTATGCCTGTTGTGGTGGCCCGGCATCCAGTTCGACACCGTCGCGCCAGATCCGTAGCGGGCCCAAGATCTGCAGATATGGCGAAGATCGGCCAGCCGGCTGATCCTCACCGCCAGAGGGGACTACGGGGACTGACACCGCGGTACCTCTCGCCTCCGGAACGGCCATCGCTGGAAGCTTATCGTTTCGCTCCCGTCCGGCGGGAGTGACTTCCGAGGTGCAGACGGGAGCCGTTCCGGACGCCGAGCCGACGCTATATCAAGCCGTTCCGTCGGTGGGTTCCGGCTGGGCGTCGGGCGTGTAGAGCTCTTCCTCGCTGACGACCGGTGCGGCGGTTTCTTCAGGACGTCCGACTCGCGTGGCCGAGCCGAACAGGTGGCCGCGCGCCGGCCGCACGGGGGCGAAGGAGGCGAAGCCCCGACGGCTCGGGATGTCGTCATACACCGCCTCCATACCGCCGCGGATCAGGTACGTTTCGTGCCAGAAGCCGGTGCCGCCGCTGTCGCGCAGGAAATCTCGCCACCAGCGCCGGTGCGGTTCGGACCGCGCCCATGACAAGAGCGAAGGCAGGTCGCGCCAGTACTGGCGGATGCCGACGTGCATGGGGAACAGCGACCACAGCAGCGACTCGTGCGACAGCAGGCCTTCCGGCTGGTCTTTCCCGGATTGACCGATCTGCGGGCCGTAGCCGGCCAAGGTGCGTAGGCCGTAGAGCCGATTGACTCGCATACCGAGGTAGACGACCACGAGGTCGGGATACGGAGTGAGGTCGACTGTCTGCCGATTGACGCGCGTAGGCATCGCTGGTGCCTCCTTGGCTCGTTGGGTGACGAGCCAAAGCTAGTGACGGGCACGGAATGGACACTTGACGTCGACTGAATGCGCGGGCGGCGGCATCCGTGCGGTCGCACTCAGCTGTGGAGTTCGGCGAGCAGGCCGCCGACGCGTGCGCACAGCAACCCTCTGCCCAGGCGGAGTTTGCAAACGTTGGATCGCGGTCCCCGGAGGGGTCCACTCCACGTCAATTGGAGGGCGCCGGTCTCTCGGTATGCGGCGGCGTTAATTGAAGGACCGCTACTACAAGACATCCCGCAAGTACCAGTTCCAGCGGGACCAACACCCACGCAGTGCAACGGCGTTGCCGCCGAGCGGCGTAGGGGATTTCCACGGTTGAGTGCGCGGGTCCCGCCTCCTGGCGTGCACCCGTCGGCTGGTGAAATTCCCTACTCAACTGTAGTCATTACGTTCGGCAGATGGTCTTGAACTCGTCCGCGAGGTGGCCGAGCGGCTGCCGCAGGAACTGATCGAGGCCGAGGGGAGTGTGAAGATCAGGGACCACGCCGGCTGGCGACCTCAAGCTCGCGATCCCGAAGCTGCGGCGGGCAGTTTCTCCCCCGTCCCTACAGGAGAGCCACACTCGAAGTTGGCCCGCGTGACATCCGCCGATGTAGACACTCAGCCATCACCCCACTGCGGTGATCGTTCCGGCCAGAGCGCTGCATGCCCTGGTAGGGCGTGTGCCGCGGGCGGTTCGCAGGGGCGTGTGATCCGCCCACATCACGTCCGCATGATCTTCCAGGCTTGCTGGGGCTTCGATGGGCCCCACGGACCAAGACTGCGCCGACCAGCCCTGGCGGATGCCGCTCGGACAGATCACTCCCTTACCTCTGAAACTCCCCACCATGTTGCTGGAGTGGTGGAGTTGAACGTGAACAGCAGGCGTCGGCGCTGGTGCTGTTCGTTCAGGCTTCGGCTGTCTGCGCTTTTGCTTGTCGATCCGCGCCTGGCCATTCCTCGTGATTTCCCTGTAGCTCAAGGCGGTTCAGTTCCTCGCGGGACGGACGCCTACTCCTTCGCCGCACTCAGCCGCTGGGCCGCCGTATCCCCGCGGCGGCCGACCAGCACGACACCCGTCGCGGCAGCGAGGCCGTATGCGGGCATGTCGTCGTACACCGTTTCGTAGGAGCCTGCCGGGACGATGAACGTCTCGTGCCAGATACCCACGTGTCCCTTCCCGGCACGTGCTCGTCGGTTGAACGCCGTCCATGCGGGCCGGTGTTCCTTGTCCTGCTGGTGGGCGTACGCGAGGAGCCGTTCCTCGTCGGTTCAGTACTGGACGACGTAGAACTCCCGGAGCCCTCCGTAGAGCACCTTGTAGCCGAGCAGCCCGCTGCTCTTCTCCTGTGAGAGCTCGCGCAGCATGCGTGGCATCGACATGAAGGCCGGCAACCAGCTGGAGAATGCCAGGAGTCGGTTGATGCGCAGCCCGATGTGGAAGACGACGACATCGCCTTCGGCCGGCGGCAGTGTTGCGACTCGGAACCACTTTCCCGGACATGATCCTCCTCTGGGACTCGTTGCGATGGTTCAGATCATGACCGGGCGAGTGATCGGAACTTCGAACGAATCGCCAAGAAGTGGATCAGCAGCCCGATACCCCAGCCCAGAATCGACCACAGAGGCCAGAAGAAGTGGTCGGATGTGAGAATCGCCCACAGCACCACCTGGGCTGCATTGGCGATGACGTACCAGAAAAGGTGGATCCGCAGGCCCCACCTCATGGCCTTTTCGCTCTTGTGCATTTTCCCTCCCGTGGATCATCGGATCGAGGTCTGCTCCCGCACGGCCGTCTCGATGAGGCCCACCGCCGCACCCGGCCGGGAGACGAACACCATGTGCGAAGCACCCTCGACCACCTGGGTCTTCGCGCCGGAGCGCTGGGCCATGAACTCCTGCGTCGCCGGGGGGATGATCCTGTCGGCGCCGCTGATCAGGTTGTAGTTCGGGATCGTGTGCCACGCCTGTGGACCGGTGGCGGGCTCGCCCAGGGCGGCGCCGGTGGCCGGGCGTTGCGTGATCGAGTAGAGGGCAGCCTCCTCCGCGGACACGTCGGCCGCGAAATGGGGGTGAAAGACCTTCGGGTCGATGTAGAGGTCCACCTGTCCGTCGGGCAGCGGCACCGGCTTCAGGGACTCGCCCACGGTGCTGCCCGGGAACTTCTCGACCAGTGCCTGCGCGCTCTCGCCCGTCTCCGGCACGAACGCCGCCAGGTAGACCAGTGCCTTCACTTTCGTGTTTCCCGCGGCGGCAGTTGAGATGACCGCACCGCCGTACGAGTGCCCGACCAGCACGATCGGTCCCTCGATGCTGTCCAGCAGCGCCCTGACCTGAGCCGCGTCAAAGGCGAGCCCCCGCAGTGGATTCGGCGCGGCGACCACTGGATGGCCGTCGGCGACAAGTCGCTTGGCGACGGCGTTGAAGCCGCTGCCGTCGGCAAAGGCTCCGTGTACGAGCACGATCGTCGGATTCCCGCTCACCATGGGCCAACCTTTCCTTCGGATGACGGCCGACAGAAAGCTATGGCGTCGCACTGGACGGGAATTGAATGCGCCCGGGACCTGGTTCCGGGCGGGCTTCACTGGTCATTCAGTCGACGTCAAGCCGGTTCGACCAATCTGAGCGCCTCGGAGGACAGACGACTGGGGGTGCCGATGGGGTCGGACGAGGAAGTCGATGTCGTTGTGATCGGGTCGGGTATGGGCGGTCTCGCGGCGGCGCGCACGATCGCGCAGTTCGGCGGGAAACGCGTTCTCGTCCTCGAACAGCACTACACGCTCGGCGGGATGACGCACGAGTTCTCCCGAGCCGGCCGATACCGCTTCGGCACCGGGCTGCATTACATGAGTGCGAGCGCCGGCCCGTTCCTCGGGTTCATGACGGACGGAAGGGCGCAGCTCTCGCCCCTGCCGGACGAGTACGACGCGCTGCACTTCCCGGGGTTCGATTTCGCCGTCCCCGCCGGGAAGGAGCGGTTCCGTGAGCGTCTGAAGGAACGGTTCCCTGCCGAGTCCGACGCGATCGACCGATTCTTCCGGACCACGCGCTGGGCCATGGCCGGGCTGACCGCGCGCAATGTCCTCGCATCGTTCCCCGACGGCGTACGAAAAGCGGGCGCGCCCATCGTCGAGCGGCTCTTCCCGTCGACGTTCCGTTTGTTGCGTGACCAGGTTGCCCGCAGCTTCCGCGATCCGCGCCTGCGGGTCGTTCTGGCCGCCCGATGGGGGCTCTACGGCACTCCGCCGGCATCGAGCGCGTTCGGCTACCACGGGGCGGTCCCGCTGACCTTCTTCATGGACGGCACCGCACATCCCGTGGGCGGCCCGCAGGAGCTCAACCGGGTCGTTCTCGAGATCCTGCGACGGTACGGCGTGGAGCTGCGCCCCCGGCAGACGGTTCACGAGGTCCTCCTAGAAGGCGGCAAGGTGGCCGGCGTCGACGTCGAGGACACCGCCACCGGCCGCCGCTACCGGGTGCGGACGGACACCGTCGTCTCGGCGGCCGGAGTACGCAACACGTACGCCCTGATCGGGAAGAGCCACGAACTGGCGGATCTGCCCGAGGAACGGTCGGCGGTCATGCTGTTTCTCGGACTGGACCGGTCGCCGGCCGAGTTCGGACTGCGCGGCGAGAACCACTGGTTCATGCCGGATCTCGACGAGCCCGACGGCGTTCACCGCCCGCCCGGGGAAGGCACGCTGTACGTCTCCTTCGCCTCGCTCAACAACCCGGCCGCCCGACACCACACGGTGGAGCTGCTGGAACTCGTCGATCCCAAGGTGGTCGACCAGTGGCGCGGCACGCCCGGGGCCGAACGGCCGGACAGCTACCGGAAGTTCAAGGACGAGCTGACCGAACGGCTGCGCGCCCGCCTGGAGGAACGCTGGCCCGGCTTCCGGGAGACGATCGCGTTCGCCGAACTGGCGACTCCGCTGTCTTTCGAGACGTATCAGCGCAGCGTGCGGGGATCCTTCTACGGGCTCGCGGCGACTCCCCAGCGGTTGCGCTCGGCGCGGGCCGGGTGCCGTACTCCGGTCAGGGGTCTGTTCGTGGCGGGGCAGGACGCCTGGGGTTCCGGTGTGGTGGGGGCGCTGGCGGGCGGGCTGATGGTGGCCAATGCCGTTCTGAAACCGCGGCAGCTCGGGACGATGTGGCGGGCCATCCGTTCGGGCGGGATCACCCGGGATGCGGCCGGGCCCTGGAAGGGCTATCTGCGCGTGGCCCGCATCGAGGTGCTGACCCCGACGGTCCGGAGGTTCCGCTTCGAATCCCTGGACGGGGGCACGATGCCGTTCTCGTTCGTCGCCGGGCAGTGCGTGAAGGTCGACCTGCCCGTCGCCGTCGAGCCGATCGAGCGGTCGTACTCGATCTGCAGCAGTCCGGGGGAGAGCGGCTTCGTCGAGATCGCAGTGAAGCACGAGCCGGACGGGCTGGGCTCGGGATTCCTGCACAAGGATCTGGAGGCCGGGCTGGCGATGCGGGTGAGCGGCCCGCATGGCGAGTTCACCTGGGAGCCGGGCTCCGCGAAAGGCACGGCGGACCCACTCCTGCTCATCGCCGGGGGAGTCGGGATCACCCCGCTGATGAGTGTCCTGCTTGCGGCCGCCGACGCCGGTCACACGGGGCGGGTCGTCCTGCTGGCGAGCTACCGGAGCGAGGACGAGGTGCTGTTCGGGCCGGAGATCGAGGCGCTGCGGTCCCGGCTGCCGGGGCTGGAGGTGTCGGTCTTCGCGACCGACCGGCAAGGCCGGATCGGTTACGACGAGTTGCTGCCCCACGCGGGCCCGGCGACCCGCGTGCACCTGTGCGGGCCGGCGCCCATGATGCAGGACCTGATCGGCCGCCTGGCGGAACTGGGGGTGCCGCGAGAGGCCATCCGCACCGAGGCGTTCGTGTCGGGCCGGAGCAGGGAGACCCGCCGGGAGAAGGCGCATGCCATCGCGGTTGCTGCCGCGGCGGCCGGTGTCACCAAGTTCATGATCGGCACGGCTGTCGGCGCCCCGGCGTTCCCTTGTAGCCCCGGGCAGTCGGTCCTCGATGCCGCCAACGCCGTCGGCGTCGCACTGCCCCAGTCGTGCGGCGAGGGCGCCTGCGGTACCTGTCGGGTGCGGGTGCTGTGCGGCGCCTACGAGACCGACGACCGCGGGATGTTCTCCGCCGACGAGTTGGAGGCGGGCTGGCGGCTGGCCTGCCAGACACTGCCCACCGGGGACCTGGTGATCGGCCAGTAAGGCGGAACCGGTGAGCGTTACTGCATGTGCCGGTGGCGCATAAACCGTCTAAACCGTCGGGAGGTATCCGCCGCGATGGTGACGGTCATCCCTATCTTGGTAATCGCTTTGCCCGCCACGGGACTTGAGACACCATGGACGGTGGATGGCGGCGAAGGCCGTCCAAGGCTGGGAACGGGAAAAGGAATGGCTTCCTCCGCTGCGCCTCTGCGGCTGCAGGTTCTCGGTCCGTTGCGGATCTGGCGCGACGGCGTCGAACTGGACCCCGGGCCTCGGCAGCAGTCGTACCTGCTCGCGATCCTGCTCGCCCGCGCGGGCAAGCCGATCAGTACGAGCGAGTTGGTCGACCTGATCTGGGCCGAGGACGTCCCGGCGTCTGCTGTGAACATTCTCCAGAAGTACGTCGGCGCGTTGCGACGGCTGTTCGAGCCTCTGCTGCCCGTCCGTGAAGCCGGCTCGTTCCTCCACCGTCGCGGCAATTCCTACCTCTTCCTCGCCGGCTCCGCCGCGCTGGACCTCGTCGCCTTCCGCGAACTCGTCGATGCCGCCAGGGCCGCGCTGACCCGGCACGAGCACGAGGCGGCCCTCGATCACTACGTCGGAGCGCTCGGGCTCTGGCACGGCTCGGCGGGCGACAGTATCGCCGAGGGGACGCTCGCCGCGACCGTTTTCGCCGCACTCGACAACGAGTTCTACGACGCGTGCACGGCGGCGGCGGACCTTGCCGTGTCGATGGGCCGACCGGAGCGGGTGCTCGCGGCTCTGCAACTGGCCGCATCGATGGCACCGTTCAACGAAGCCGTGCTGGCCGGTCTCATCGGCGTGCTCGGCGCCGCTGGGCGCCAGGCGGAGGCGCTGTCGGTGTTCCGCCAGGCCCGCGACCGGCTCGCCGAGGAACTCGGCATCGACCCGGGTCCGGCGCTGGAGGATGCCCAGCGGCGGATTCTCACGCAGACCCCGGCGTCGCTGCTTGCGCGGGAGACGGACGAGGAGGTCGGGCGGACCACGGGGGCCATCTTGATCGGCCGGGCCGAGGAACTCGCCACGCTGCGGCGCATCGTGGAGCACGCACTCGCCGGCGACACCGCGATAGGCGTTGTCGAAGGCGAACCGGGCGCGGGCAAGACGCGGTTGCTGGAAGAGGCCGCCGCCGTGGCAGACCGCCTGGGTGCGCTCACCGTCTGGGGCTCCTGCCAGGAGGGCGAGGGGACACCGGCGATGTGGCCCTGGGAGGAGGCACTTGGCCAGATAGTCCGCAGTCTGCCCGCCGCGGCGGGCGAACAGTGGCTCACCGGCGGGCTGGGAAGCCTCCTCGCGGCGCGGGACGACGCAACCCGGGAACTTCCCGACGGCAACGCCCAGTTCCGGCTGTTCGAACAGGTCGTAGCCCTCGTCGCAGAGGCCGCGGCGCGGCGGCCGACACTCCTGATACTCGACGACCTCCAGTGGGCCGACGCCACCTCCCTGAAGTTGTTGCAGCATCTGGCGGGGCGGCTGCCCCAAGGTACGGCGATCATCGGCGCGTTGCGTGACCGCGCACCCACAGTCGGCCCGGACCTCTCCCGGGTGCTGGCCGCCGCCAGCCGGCGGCCCGGTCACCGGAGGTTCCGGCTCGGCCCGCTCGGCCCGGCCGATGTGGCCGAACTCGTCCGCCACGAGGCCGGTCAGGATCCGGGCGACACCGTCGCCCGCGCCATCCACGCCCGTACCTCCGGCAATCCGTTCTTCGTCCGCGAACTGTCCCGGCTGCTCAGCGGGGCCGGTGCGATCGGCGACGGGGACGCGTCCGCAGCGGCCGGGGTCCCCACCACCGTCCATGACGTCGTCCGCGACCGGATGGCCGGGCTCGACGACCGCGCCCGCGACCTGCTGCACGTGGCCGCGCTCATCGGCCGCGACGTCGACCTCAGGCTGCTGTCCCGCGCCACCGGTGTGGGCGTCGCGGACTGTCTCCACCGCCTGGAACCGCTGCATACGCTCGGGCTGCTCGAACCCGGACCGCAGGACCCGTCCTCGCTCCGCTTCGCACACGACCTGGTGCGCGAGTCGGTCTCCGAGACCGCGACGAAGCAGCAGGTCACCCAGCTGCATCTGCGCGTCGCGGACGCCCTCGAACAGATCCACGCCGACGACGAGGACGTCGCCGAACGCCTCGCCTACCACCTGTGGGCCGCCGGACCCCTCGCCGAGCCCGGTCGCACCGCGGAGGCCCTGATCCGTGCCGGGCGCCGCGCGGCGGCCAAACTCGCCTTCGAGTCCGCCAACCGGCAGCTGCGCTCCGCCGTGCAGGTCACCCGGGCTTCAGGACTCATGGAACTGGAGTTCTCCGCCCTCACGCTGCTCGCCATCGTCGTCCGGCGACAGTCGGGGTACGACGCCTCGACGTTCGATCTGCTGGGACGCGCCGAGTACCTGGCCCGCACCCTCGGCCGGGAGGCGGAGGCCGCCGACTTCCTCTTCATCCGTCTGATGGGCGCCTACACCTCCATGGAGAAGGGCCGCGGGCAGTTGGCCCGCCGTATGCACGAGGTCGGTCAGGCGTCCTCCGCTCCCGCCGTCCGACGCTACGGTCGGCAGGCCTGGGGCCTGCATCAGTGGGACATCGGCAACATAGGCGAGGCGTACCGGTCCCTCAGCAAGGAGGATGTCGCCGCCGCCGACGGCACCGTCGCCCCGGACGAAGAGACACCGCTCCGGCGGGACGGCAGCATTCCTGGGGAAGGACCCGGCTGGCGGGCAGTCATGACCGCGCTGCACGGTGATGTCGACACGGCGCTGGCTTTCGTCGACACCTGGGACACCCCGGGGGACCCGTACGCGGCCTCGGTCTGGGCGTACTACACGACCATGATCGCTTCCATGGCAGGGGACGCGGAAAGGGCCCGGCGAGCCGGTGAGCGGTGGGTCGCCGCCGGCCTCGCCCGCCTCAGCGCCCACATCGACCACTACATCCGGCAGTTCTGGTGCTGGGCACGCGCCCTCACCGGCGAGGATCCGGTCGGCGCCGCCGCCGAGGCCGAGGAACTCCTGGCAGCCCACCTGCTCGATCCGCCGCAATGGGGCATCGCCTACCACTACGCACTGATCGCCGAGATGTGGCTGGCCGCCGGACTGCCCGATCGCGCCGACGCCGCTCTCGACCGGGCCGACCAGGCAATCTGGGACCACGGCCAGCGCTACGCCGAAGGGCTGCTCCTGCTGCTGAAGGCACGCCTGCTGCAGGCCCGCGGCGCACCCCTCACCGTTGTCCGGGCCGCCGCCGAACGGGCCTATACGCACTCCACCGCGCGTGAGGCCCACCTGTTCGCGCGACGCGCCGAACGACTCCTCTCCGAACCTGGAGGCAAGGCATGACCGCAGGCCCTGATGAGGAACAGAGCGGGCTGACGGCCCTGGCCCGTGGGCTCTCGGCGCCGAAGGGCTTCGTCGATGCCAGCCTGGCCGCCCCTGTCCCCGGAACGATTCGCCTGCTGGGCGGCATCCCCGCGCCAGAGGCTCTGCCCGGCGAGGCGATCGGCCGGGCATCGGCGCAGCTGTGGCAGGACCCCGACGCCGTGATCGCGTCCCTCCAGTACTCGCCAGCGCGCGGATCCGAGGCGCTGCGCGACTGGATCGCGAAGCGGGAGGGCGTCGACCCGAGCCGGATCGTGGTGACGAACGGCGGCATGCACGGCCTCGCGCTGTCGGTGCTGACCGTCGTCGAGCGCGGCGCCACCGTCGCGGTGGACGATCCGGTGTTCCCGGGTTTCCTGTGGGCCCTGGAGGTGGCGACGACGCGGATCCTGCCGGTACCGGTCGTGGCCGACGGCTTCGACGTCGAACACCTCGCCCGGCGGCTCGCCACCGGAGCCCGGATCGCCGCGGCCTACACCGTGCCCGACTTCCACAACCCCGCCCAGGTCAGTCTCTCGGCACCGAAGCGACAGGCACTGGTCGAGCTCGCCGAGCGGTACGGCTTCTACGTGATCGTCGACGACCCGTACCGCGAACTGCGCTTCGCCGGCCGGGACCAGGGTGTCGCGGCCTTCCACCAGTCGGACCGGGCGATCCACGTCAACACCTTCACCAAGACCCTCGGCCCCGGCTGGCGCGTGGGCTGGCTGGTGCTGCCGGACCACCTCGTGGACCCGGTGATCCGGCTGCGCAACCGCCTCGACGTACACACATCCTCGGTGACCCAGGCGATCATCGAACGGCTGCTCACCGACGACCCCCAATGCTTCGACCGGATCGTGCGCGGCGCCTCCGCGTTGTACCAGGAACGCGCCCGTGTGCTGATCGACGCCCTGCGGGAACAACTCCCGGGCGCCCTCGACATCGTGGCCCCCGAAGGCGGGCTCTTCCTCTGGCCGCGGCTCACCGACGACACCGTGGACCCCACGGTGCTGTTCCAGCGGGCGGCCGCCCACGGCGTGGTCTATCAGCCGGGCGAGTTCTTCGCTGCGGACCCTCGACAGCGGTCTTCGGACCGGCACTTGCGGTTGTCCTACGGCGACCGCACTCCGGAGGAACTGCGTGAGGCCGTACGCCGGCTGGCCCTGTCCTTCTGACGACGCACGCGAACAACGACGGCCCCCTGTGGCGGATTCCCGGAAGGCGGCTCATGACCAACGTTCGGCTCCCCCTGCGCGCACTCGTCCCGTTCGCCGCCGGTTCGATCGGCATGGGCATCTGGGTCACCGTGCCGGGCATCTTCCTGCTGTACTTCCTGACCGACGTCCTGGCCGTGCCGCCGCAGGCGGCCGGCCTCGCGCTGCTGCTGCCGAATGTCGTCAATGTCGTGCTACACCCGTGGGTGGGCCGGATCTCCGATGCCAACCTGGCCACCGCCGGTCACCGCCGGCAACTGATGTCGATCGGCTGCGTCGTGGTGCTCGCCTTCGTGGCGATGTTCGCCGTGCCGTCGGACCTGCACGGGACGACCGCCGCGATATGGGTCGCGGTGGCGCTGGTCGCCGGCAACCTGCTCTACTCGTGCTACCAGGTCTCCTACCTCGCCACACCGGCCGACCTGGGCATCGGCTACCACGAGCGGACCCGGCTCATGGGCTACCGCAGTGTCGTGATCACCGTGAGCGTCCTGCTCGCCGGCGTGGCCGCGCCGGCGGTCGCCGGCGACGATCCGGGCGTCGGCGACTACACGAGAATGGCTCTGTGGCTCGGCGCGGTCATGCTCGCGGCGATGCTGGTCGGCATCACCGGCGTCGCGCGCCTCAGCCGGGCGGCGCCGGGCACCCCGGCCGAGCCGGGCCACCGGGGCGGGCTGCTGGTGGCGCTGCGTGACCGGCAGTTCCGTGCGCTGACCGCGTCGTATCTGACCGCCGGGATCACGATGCACCTGGTCCTGGCCGCCATGCCGTACTTCGCCGAGTACGAGCTGGGCCGCTCCTCCCTCACGACCGTGCTCATCGCGGCGTTCATGGCGCCGGCCGTCCTGACCACGCCCCTGTGGGTACTGGTGGCCCGGCGTCTCGGCAAGCAGCTCAGCCTGCTCGTCGCCCAGGCCGCGTTCGTGGCCGGCTCGCTGGTGCTGGCTCTGGGCGCCGCGGCCGGCCTGCCCCTGCTGATCGCAGCCGTGGCCGTGCTGGGCGTCGCGTTCGCCGCCATGCAATTGATGCCGCTGTCGATGGTGCCCGACGTCATCGCCGCCGCCGGGCCGGCCGGTGCCGCCGGCGCGGGCAGCTACACCGGCGTCTGGACCGCCGCCGAGGCCACCGGCGGCGCGTTGGGGCCGTACGTGTACTCGGCCTGCCTGACTGCGGGCGGGTTCGCGGCCAGTAGCGCGGGCCAGCACACCACGCAGTCTCCCGGCGCGCTGGCGGCCGTCCGCTACGGCTTCACCTTGGTGCCAGCCGTCCTCATGACGATCGCCATCGTGCTGCAACGCCGGTACACCCTGGACAAGCGCGCCCACACAGCGGCGCCGCGTGCCGGCGCCCAGGAAAAAGCGGAGGGGCAACGGAACTAACCTCACGCTTTCATGAAGCGGGGTGTCCGGCAGGCGGGCAGGAAAGCAGAAAGTGCCTCTGACCAGCAAGAATGAGGATTGTCTAGGTCCTTGTTCCCGCTG
>NZ_JBIBKW010000042.1:0-32931 GCF_042959465.1 Streptomyces sp. NPDC007901
AGGGCAACGGATTCGACACAACGACACGGCAGGGAGTGAGTCTTGAAGAGCCGAATTCGGGTTCGCGCCGGTCGACCTTGGCGCGCTGCGTGAAGACGGGGCGCTCATTCAGCTCGGCGGGCCGCTGAGCGGCAAGCACTTCCTGTTCCAGGGCTGAAGCCCGACCGACACCTGATGCAAACGAAGAGACAAAGGACAAGGACCGATGACAACAGATACGCAGACCTCGCGGACCGTGGCCAAGAAGTTCCTGGAGCGCCTGGGCAGGCATGACCCCGACGGCATCCAGGAACTGTTCGCCGAGGAGATCGACTGGCACGTCCCCGGCAGTGACGCGCTGCCCTGGACCGGGCGCCGTACCCGCCGGGAGGAGGTCGCACCGTACTTCACCACGATGTGGTCGCACTTCGCGCACGACAAGAGCAAGGCCGTACTGGAGCGCATCATCGTCGACGGTGGTGACGTGGCGCTGCTGGCGGTCTTCACACACACCGTCGCGGCCAATGGCAAGGAGTTCAGCACACCGACGGCCATGCACCTGACGGTCGAGGACGGCCGGATCGTTCGCCTGCACCAGTACGAGGACACCCTGACCGTCGCCGAGGCGTTCAACGCCGGCTGAGCAAAGAGTACTCAAGGGCCCCGCGGCCCGGATCCCGCGCGGCCCGACATGCACATCCGAAGGAGCAAGTAACGTGACCACCCCTGTCGTCTCCATCGCCTACCACTCCGGCTTCGGCCACACCTCCGTCCTCGCCGAGGCCGTCCGCGATGGGGTGACCACCGCCGGCGCCACCGCCCACCTGATCAACGTCGAGGAGATCTCCGAGGAGCAGTGGAACCTGCTCGACGCCTCGGACGCGATCATCTTCGGCTCACCCACCTACATGGGCACCGCCTCCGCCGTCTTCCACGCCTTCGCCGAGGCCAGCTCCAAGCGCTGGTTCAACCAGGTGTGGAAGGACAAGATCGCCGCAGGTTTCACCATCTCCGCGGGCAAGAGCGGCGACAAGCTCAACACCCTGCAGTACTTCACCGTGCTCGCCGCGCAGCACCACATGCAATGGGTCGGCCTCGGTCTGATGCCCGGCTGGAACACCTCCACGGCGTCCGAGAACGACCTCAACCGCCTCGGCTTCTTCCTCGGCGCCGCCGCCCAGAGCAACCAGGACCAGGGAGTCGAGGGCATACACAAGGCCGACATCGCCACCGCCGCCGAGCTCGGCAAGCGCGTCGTCGAGGTCGCCCGCGTCTACGCCGCAGGCCGCACCGCCCTCGCCGCCTGAGCGACCGACGCCGGGGCGGATGCGCGGCCCGGACGACGAGGGTGGTGCCCGACGAAGCGCACCGGCAACTGCTCCGGACCGCATCCTCGCCCCCAGCGCGATCGCCCGCAGCGGCGAGACGTTCACCGAGAAGGGCGAGCAGCCCTACCCCGTACCGGAAGCGATGACCACCGCAGAGATCCGGGCAGCTCTGGAGGACTTCGTCGCCGCGGCCCGCCGGGCCATCGAGGCGGGAGCGGACGGCGTGGAGATCCACGGCGCCAACGGCTACCGAAGTGGGCGGGAACCTCCACCGGGCGGGGCTGAAGCCAGCTCTCGAGATTCGCCAGTGCCGGAGCGCTTCGATCAGTTCCTGCTCGTTCTCGACCAGCAGGGCCCGCAGCCGCTGCAGCTGGTTGACGCGCCAGTCCAGTGGGCGGGTGACGCCGGTGTTGAAGGTCGCACGAAGGCGGCCGACCACCTCCGCGGCCGTTTCGCTCTGGTGCGTCCTCGGCTCGGTCGCCTGAGTTGCGGTCATGGGGTGTGCTCCGTTCTTGAGGCACGCCGCGCCGTCAAAGGCGTTGGCGGCATGCCGTGGTACCGGTGATGGGCAACCCGGTGGATGACGGATGAAGGCTCAATCCGTGCCTTCAGTGGGACCCATGTACGCGATAGCGCGAACATGGGGCGGGGGTTATTCTTTCCCCATGGCCAGTCGCACCGCGTCACCCCTCGTCCACCCCGACACGGACGACCTCGACATCTTCAAGATCATGAGCGCGCTGACCGACGAGACCCGGCTCACCATCGTCGTCACCCTCTCCGTCTCCCCTGGCCTGGCCTGCAGCGGCTTCACGCAGGACGTCACCGCGTCCGTACTCACCCGCCACTTCCGCGTCCTGCGCGAGGCCGGTCTCATCCGGCAGCACGACGTCGGCACCCGCCGTTTCAACACTCTGCGCAAGGAAGATCTGGACCAGCGGTTCCCCGGACTGCTCGACCTCGTCCTCAAGGAGAGCGTCGGCCGCGTGGAGCCCTACGTGAACGCCGAGTGCGCCTGACCCTCCGGGGCGCCCCTTCGTAACCGCGACGAACCGGACCCACCGCAGCCAGGCCTCCAGCTTGCGGCCGACTTCGATCACGTCGAACAACACCTCATGCGCCGAGCGGCAGTAACCGGTGCCCCAGCAAGGCGATACGCCACCAGCCCCGACGTACCCGCTTACACGGAGGCGGCGTACTACGCCGAACCCGGTTCCCCGTCGGCGGACGCACTACGACTGCTGGCCAGCTGCGGCACCGACGCGACAAGGGCGGGAGCCGGGATGCCGCCGACACGCACGGCTTGATGAACAGTTGATCATCGGTAGTTGGCTGCGCGCCACGCCCAGCGTCTCTTCGCACGGCAGATGCCTCCGGGGCGGTGTCGGATTCACGGCGGCGCGGGCGTGCTGCGGTAGGCAGTGGAAAAGCGGTGCCGCCGCTGCGCAGGGCATCGTTTTCGAGGGGCAGCTGGCGGATGGCCTCCTCGTACAGGTTCCGGCAGGCTGACTTCTCCCCGCACGTCTGCCGCGTCGACATCAGGTACCGCTCCAGGTGACGCACCCGCAGCTCCTCCACCCGTTGCGGCGGTTCCGTAGGCCCGTTGACCGTGGACACCTCCCGGTCCCAGCTCGTGTCTTACAGACGAGGTCCACGCTCGTCGCGACGACGCCACCACTCGTACGCCGCCCGGTCATCCATGGACGCGTCGCGCCAGTCAACGCTGGCCTCGCGCGAACCACAGAAAGTCGAAGTGCGTGCGCGGATCTCGGGCTGACTGGCTGACTACGGCTTTGGCCAGCTGCCCAACGCGAGGTTCGCGACGTGCAGCAGCTCACGGCGGGAACTGCCGCTCGCGGCCTGGACGGCGATCCCATTGGCGAGTGTTCTCAGGTAGAGCGCGAGAAGTTGGGGATCTGTGGAAGGCGGAAGGTCACCGGCGTCCACCGCCTGTTGAAACCGGCGCGTCAGGTGGGCTATCCCATCCTCGCGCCATGCGATGAGTGCCTCTCGGACCGGGCGGCTGTCGTCCCCGGTGGCCAACGCGCCCTGCACGCCAAGACAGCCCGTGGGCAGTCCCGGCATGGTTGCCGCCTCGACCGCCCCGTGGAGCACGGCAGTAGCCACTGCTGCACTTGTGGGCTCTGCCAGAGCTCGGGCGAAGTAGGCGGTCAAGCCCTCGGTGTAGCGCTCCAGCGCCTTGTAGAAGAGGTCTTCTTTGCTGCCGAACGCCCTGTACAGGCTGGGGCGGCTGATCCCCATCGCTTCGGTGAGGTCGTCAAGGCTGGCGCCCTCGAAACCCTTTGACCAGAACACCAGGACTGCACGATCGAGTGCCTCGTCGATGTCGAACGCGCGGGGCCTGCCAGGAGGGACCGGTGTCGTCGAGCTCATTTCTTCATCCTACCCCTTCGGTACCGATCGGTACGGATGTGCTAGAGTGTTTCGTACCAATCGGTACGGTATACGGAGAGGTGACATCATGTCACAGACCGTGCTCATCACTGGCGGAACTTCAGGCATCGGCTTGAGCCTCGCGCAATCCTTCGTGGAGGTCGGGGCGTCTGTCGTCGTTTGCGGGCGTTCGCAGGCTGCGCTTGACCGATTCGCGCAGGCACACCCGCAGGCGCTGGCCGTGCGGGCTGATGTGACGAACGCAGCTGATCGGGCAGCGTTGTTGCAGGCTGTCGCTGATCGCTTCGGGCGTTTGGACGTGTTGGTCAACAACGCCGGTACGTTCGAGGAACGAGACTATGCCGCCGGCAAGAACCCCAACGCGACCCTCGATGACGAGGTGGCGTTGAACCTCACCGCCCCCATGCACTTGACGGGTGAAGTGCTCGAGCGATGGCCAGAGCCCGACGCGATCGTCTTCATCACCTCGGGGTTCGCTTTGGTCTCGCCCACTCGCGCGCCTACCCACGGCGCGGTGAAGGCCGGCCTGCACGGCTTTGCGGACGGCTTGCGCCGTCAACTCGCCCCGCAGGGCACTCATGTCCTCGAGGTCCTCCCACCGTCTACGGACACGCCCATGAACGCCGAAGCCACGGGGAAGAAACTGACTCCCGAGCAGGTGGCGGCGGTCACGATGAAAGCTCTTCGGCGGGGGCGGAACATGGCATTCCCCGGTCAGACGAAAGTCATGCCCGCCATGCTGCGCATCGCGCCGGGCACACTACGACGCGTCGTCGCCGGGCTCTGAACCCAGAGAAATCCTTCCCCCGGCAACACCTCACCGAGTGGGCCGAGTGGGCTCCCGTCTCCCGCGAAGCCGAAAGCAAGCAGCCGATTCGACCTAGGGCCAATGCGGTGACTCTGTTGGCCGCCGCCGCGATCGCCGCCCCGGTGTTCGCGGCGGCTCGCGCTGAAGCGTCCCAGGATGAGCGGCCTGCCGGCGGTCGACGCCGTCGTTGCGGACCGGGTCGAATTCCTGACCCGCCCCCTCCTGAACAACTGACCGGCCCGTTCCTGATTGAAAGGATTCTCCATGTCCAAATTCCCCCTCCACCTGGTTCCTTCCCGCAGAGCGCTGACGACCGGGCGCTTCATCGTCGCGGCCACCCACTTGTTCACCCCGCGGCTGGCCACGCGGGCTTTCCAGCTCACGGCCAGCGGTACCCCCGCGATCCCTTATTCGCGGATGTTCGCGATCCGCAACGCTGCTCTCGGGCTTGGACTGCAACGGATGGACAGTTTCACCCGGCCCCAGCAGCAGCAGTTTCTTGCGGTGAACATCGTCATGGACTCGGTCGATGCCGCCGCTTTCCTGGCCGCGGGCCTGCGGCGCGACGTCAGCCGTACCTCGGCCATGCTGTCCGCCGCCGTGGCTCTTTCTGCGGTGGTGGCCGGTACCACGGCCCTCATCGAGCACAAGCAAGCGGCCGCCCAAGAAACGGAGCCAACAGCGACGACGCCATCGAACAGCGACTGGAAGTGACCGCACCGGCGTGGCACCGCAGCTGATCCACCGCACCGCCTCCATTGGCTGGAGGCCGCCGAGGATGGGTTGGCGGTCTCTGTCGAGTTCAGCATCGGGAGGATGAGGTTCTGGCGAAGACGTGGACGACGGTGTCCGGTGCCGTCGACGGTGAGGGCGGCCGGCTTCCCCGACAGGGCCGGCCGGGTCACCGGCTGCTCGCACTGGTGGCGACTGCGGGGAGGACGGCGAGCGGATGCCGCGCCGGTGAGGGCGAGGACGGGGTAGCCGGAGGCCGAGACGACAAGGCCGGAGCTGAAGCCCCCGGTGGCGCCGGCGATGGCGGTGGAGACGTCGGCCATGCCCTGGTTCTTGGCGCTGGTGGCCAGCGGCACGGCATCGGTGATCATCGCGGTGCCGGAGACGAGGCCCAGGTTCCACCCCAGACGCGGCAGGCGCCGCGGCGGCGGTGATTTGATTCCGGCGGCGAGGAGGGTGAGGCCGGAGGCTGCGGCTACCGGTGTACGGCCGTACCGGTCGACGAGCCAGCCGGTCAACGGGGAGGGCAATACAGACATCAAGTCATGTACCGCCCTCTGATGGCAACTGAGTGATCCGACGCTCTGCCGCAGATGGCGTCAGCGGGGCTGGTTCAGTGCCCGGGTCAGTTCCCGGTTAGCCGCCCGCGCAGCTTCGAGTTCCTCGGTCCGCTCCTCGAGCTGGCCCCCTATGTCGGCCAGGTCTTGTTCGAGCAACGTGATGCGACGCTGCAGCTGGTCGATGTCGGCGGACGCACCAAGGCCGGATTCTTTCCATGCGGTTTCACCGAGGCTCTCGGACAGACGCTTCTCCAACTGCCGGACCCGGACTGTCAGCCGCCTGTTCCGCTCCAGAGCGTTGGTCAGGTCTGCCCGCAGCGAGGCCCGGCTGACGGCCGCGATCCGGCCTTCTTCTCGTGGGGCCGCTGCGGCGGCGTGGACGCGTTCGAGGAGGTCGCGGTGCCGGTAGAGGTAGGTGCGGTCCACTCGTGCCGCGCGGCCCAGTCCGGAGACCGTGATGTCCTGGTCGCCTCGCAGCAGGACATCGAGGGCTTTGAGAACGCGTTCGCGGCGGCGGGCCGAGTCGGCCCGCCGCCCGTCAGTCATGCTGGTCATCCGGTTCTCTCCGGGCGAAGGTCGGGTAGGGGCTGGCAGACGCGCGGCATGCCCAGGGAGACGCCGCGGCTGCGGCGGACCAGCGCGACTGCCTCGCGAATCTGGGCCCGGTCCTCCTCGGTGAGGTCGTCGAGGTCCTGGCGCACCCGCTGAACCAGACGGCGGACACGGGCAATCTCATCGTCCGATGGTGTGGCCTCGGCCTTGGCCCAGGGGTCGGCGTTGGCGAAGGCGGCCAGACGTTCACGGTTGCGCAGCAGGTCGGCCAGGCATGCCTCAAGGTCGGGGAGGTAGGAGACGTCGGTGCGGAAGTGTCCGCAGCCCACGCAGCGGAAGCGCACGGGGCAGTCGTGGCCGCCGGCCGCAACGTTGGAGGGTTCGGTGCAGGTGCCGTAGGGGACTTGGACGGAACCGATGGCGCGGCGGGCGTGTTCGGAGTCGAGCAGGGTTTTGGCCTGGCGCCAGATGCGTGAGCCGTGCCGGTCGAACTGCATGGAGGTGACCCGCTCGACCGCTTCGCGGCGGCGTTTCTCGCCGACGCGGTAGTACCGCTGCGTGGTGCTGGCTTCGCGGTGATCCATCAACGATTGCAGAACGTCCTGGGGGACCCCGGCGTCGGCATGCCGCTGTGCGTAGGTGTGCCTGTAGGCGTAGGGGTAGATCTTGTTTTTGTCGAAGAGCAGCATCGTGGTGACCCGGTTGCCGTCTTCGACGATCACGGTGGGGACCAGGAAGTCGGGCAGGTTCATCACCCAGGCTCGGTGCTGTGCCGACACCCACTCGTAGGTTGTCGCCTTCGTGCCGTGGGGGTTGGCCAGGGTGGCGGGGAAGAGCTTGAGCTTGTCGGCCGGGGTGTCGGGGAAGCGGGCGCGGGCGCGCTCTTGCTGCTTGAGGATGAGCGCGGCGGTCGCGCCGGGGATCGGTAGCCGGCGAGCGTGCCGAAGGTTCTTGGTGTTGTCGTAGACAAGGACGGGGCTGCCGTCGCTTTCGCGGTCGAGGCACTGCCATGGCAGTTTGCAGATCTCGTTGGGGCGCCTGCCGGTGTCGATGAGCAGCTCGATGGCCGTGCGGACGTCTGTGGAGCTGACGGCCTCAAGGGCGTCGAGGTTGGCGCAGAGCTGCCGCATGACTTCCGCAGGCAGGTCACGGCCGGCTTCGGAGTCCTCGGGGTCATCGGGGATGTCCTCCTGGCGGAGGGCGAAGTCGTCCGCCAGGCCGTGCAGGGGGCTGGCCGGGCTCGGTCAGGCCCAGGGTCCTCAGCCGGGTCGGCACGCGTCTGGTGTCGCGGACGGTCATGTACTGCGTGCAGTCGGAGATGTCGCCGCGTTCGTTGAGGAAGCTCAGCCGGCCCAGGAAGGCAGTGATGTCGACGCGGCCGAGCACAGGCAGGTCGACGCCGTGGTCGTCCCGGCTCAGGTGCAGGCTCGTGGAGAAGCGGCTCAGGGACTTCAGGGTGCGTTGGACGGTGGTTTTTCCGCTCTTTCCGCGGCGGCGGGGGATGTCGTCGAGGGCCCAGGCCTTGGCTCCTTCCCTCAGCCAGGGCTGGGTGATCCCGGTGAAGGAGAAGGTGCCGCCGAGGCCGAAGACGCTCGCGTCCCAGACGTCCTTGTGGCGTTCGGTCTCCGGGCTCAGGCCGAAGCGGCGGATGTGCTTGAGGAGGCCCCTGACCTGGGTCCTGTCGTGGCGGGAGAGGACGTCCAGGTCGAGCTCATCGAGTGAAGTGACTTGCTGGAGACGGGCGTTGGTGGACAGATTGCGCAGCAGGTAGTCCTTGTGCAGGAGTCCCTGGGCGATCCGTTCCTGGAGGCCGAAGAGGATCTCGGCGACCACACGGTCGGGCAGCCCGCGAAGGCTGACCTTGCGGGACTCTGCGATGGCCGGGGTGGTCAGCCGCCAAAGATCCTCGTCCTCCAAGGCGCCTGCTTGGCGGAGGTCCCGGCACTGGTCGGCGTGGGGCATGCAGTATCCACTCCCGGTCTCGCCTTGCCGGTCACAGGCCGCGACCTGGCAGGGCCCCAGAGCGGGCAGCGGCTCTGCTTCGGGGTGGGCGAGGAAGTCCTCCAGCGGGAGCCCGTAGACCTTGCGCCTCTGATAGTCATGCGACGAGCACAGGAGTGTCGCGCGTCTGCCCGGCCGCTCGCAGTGCGCGACCTGGCAAGGGAAGAACCCGACCATCCGTCCCGATCGCCTGATAGTGACGAACTCGTCGAAGGGCAGGTCGCTCTTCTTCCACCGCTCGGTGCAACCGGTGCACATTCCCTTCTGGTGGGCGAAGTAGGACATCTTGTCGCAGCCAGCCACCAGGCAATCCTCGCCGCTGAACCGCGGGTGCGAGCGAGGCAGCAGCAGAACCCGCACGTGAGGATCCCAGCTGAGCAGCTGCAGGAACTCCGGCTGGACGGCGCCCATGAGCCCAGCGGTGACCGTGTCTTCCCCTGCCCCGCGTCGGGGCATTGCGAGTGCCAGGGTCACCGGGCCTCCCCCTCGGTCAAGCGGGGCGAGGGCACACGCTCAACGGCCGCGCGCAGGCGTGAGCGGTCCGGATGCAGGTAGGGACGGGGCGACGCCGGGTTCTTCTGGCCCAGCAGGGCCTGAACCTCATCCAGCGTGCCGCCGGCATCCACGACGTTGCTGGCCATCGCATGCCGCCACATCCGCGGCCCAACCTGGCGGCCCAGCCCCGCCCGTCCCGACAGCGACTCGCACAGCTCTCCGATCGCGCCGGTGGTCACCGGCGAGCCATAGGGCGGGCGGAAGAGGTTGACCAGCAAGAAGTCGCTTCCGCCCGCCCCGAGGATCTCGTAACGCTCCACCGCGTACTGGTCGGCGGCCTGCACCACCAGGAAGTCCACCGGCATCACCCACGACTTCCTCGACTTCGACCAGGCGCCATTCACGTTCTGCCGCCGGATCACGTGCAGATGGGCCCCCTCGACATCGCACCCCAGCGAGCGCGAATCCATCAGCAGGTGGACATCACAGCGGTGCAGCCCCGCGACCTGTCCCGGACGCAACCCCACCCGGGACAGCAGCAGCACGATCAACCTGTCCCGGGCTGACCGACAGGCCCGCAGCATCGCCACGACTTCCTCGTCGCTGGCCCGGTCCACCTCCGTCTCCGGCTCCTGCAGCCGGTGACGGGCCCGCAGCCGATACCGCATCCCACCGCTCTCGCCCCGTGCCTCCACCGGCAGGTCACGGTCATCCCCCAGCTCGTAGAACTGCTCAAGAACCCAGGCCGGCGCGACCTTGTTGACCACCGCGTAAAGCAGGAACATCCGTACCGCGGTCAGCACCTTGTTGATTCGCACATCCCCGCGGGCCGGCTTTCCGCCCGGCCCCCGGACCACGGCCCGGCGGTGGCCACCGTTACCCGGCGCCCACCGCAGCCACACCATGAACAGCCCCATATCCCGGGCCGCTGTCGACCAGTCCCGCCCGGTGCCCGCGCACCAGCGCAGGAACAAGGTCACCGCCTCGGCGTACGCCTTCGTTGTCGTCTCGGCCCGGCCCCGGGCCAGGCGTACCTCCCTCAGGAAGCGGTCCGCCTCCTGGACGACCTCCAGCTCGTCGTCCACCACGGTCCAATACCGGGTCCCCGAAGGCATCGAGACAAGAAATGTTCCGTACATTCGTTCTCATGCTCCGCGTGTCGATCGCAACGATCCACTACAAGAGCCACACCCCTCGAGAACCGTCGTAATACACCAAACGACAGCACGAGGCGCAATGTCACACCACAGCCATCAAAACCCCAGAGAACCCGCATCCAGCTGGTTTGGCTCAAGACAGCTCTGAGAATCCGCGAACCCGCTGGTCTTTGTCGGCCCGAATCTGAAGGCGCCATATCACCTCGACGCCCGTCTCGCCGGGGGCTTCCGGCCCATCCGGCACCCGCACACGCTCAACCTCGGCGAAGCCCAAGCGGCGGGCGACGGCGCCACTCGCGGAATTGGCCTCGTCGTGATGGATTTCGACGTGGTCGATGCCCGGCAGCTCCTGTCCCGCTTGCACGAGGGCAGCCGTGGCCATAGTGGCCAGCCCTCTCCCTGTCCACGCGTGATGGAGCCAATACCCGATCTCCAGGCCGCCAGGTGCGATCCGGCGATGCAGTCCGCAGCTGCCGATGACCACTCCACCCGAGGTGATCGCGTAGCCGTATGCCTCCCCCGAGGCCCACTGTTCCTCGGAACGGGCCAGAAACCCTTCCCCCTGCTTCCGGTCGTGAGTGGCCGCGAAGGGCATCCACGGCAGCAGGTGATCACGCGACTCGGTGATCGCCCGATGCAGGGCCTCGATGTCATCGACACGCCACCGGCGCAGTTCGACCTGGTCAAAGCGAAGCACATCAGCAGGCTGTCCCATGACCGGGATGCTGCCTCAGCCTCACTAGATCGACAACGCCATTACCAGCCCTGAACCTACGGCCTTCCCAGCGCTGGATGCCTACCCAGCCAGCAGGTTCCGAGCGCTTCAACCTTCAGATTCTGCGAACCCGCTGGTTTCGGTGTACGTCAGCGGTAAGGCACCGGCGTACCTGCGGACCAAGACCCAGCTGGGCGCGGTGCGGCGCAAGCCCGCTGCGGGACAGCAGCCAGCCGCGTACGTCTACGTCCACTGGTACGGGACCCGGCACGCTCTGTGGGATCCGGAACAGGCGGTGAAGATGCGGCCGTTGTCGGCCCTGCAGCGCCGCACCTGCACCGACTGCGGCGAGCTGTTCCCCGTCCCGGTGTGGGGGAAGTGCGGCGTGTGCGAGGACCGGGAGGCCCGGCGCCGGGCCGATCTGCGGAGCCGGACGTGCCAGGACTGCGGCACCGTCTTCCGCACCCCGACACCGGTCAGGAGGTACGGCGACGGGATGTGCCTGGCGTGCGACGAACGCCTTGAACACGGACGGCGGGTGACGCAGTCGCTGGTGACGCGCTCGTGCCGGCGGTGCCTGGTCCAGCTGTTCCCGCTTACGGCGTGGGCGGCGATGATCGAGCGCGAGCAGGCGGCGGCCGACTGGCACTGCGCCGCGTGTGACCACGCGATCGAGCAGGAACGCGTGGAGGCGCAGCGGCGAGCGGACCGGGCCCGGTGGGACGACCTCGGGCCGACCATCGCGTGGGCGCAGACGATCCTCGCCGACCCGGACGCCTACGCGGTCCTGGACACGGTTATCCGGGCAGAAACGTGTCTCACCAGCGAATCCCTCTCAGGGGAAGGGCGGAGCCGATTCACTCCACCGAGGGACGCGGACGGCCGGTCGTCGTGAGCCTGAGCACGATAGGTGTCGCATTTGCAGGACAACTGTCTTCATCCTCGTCCGGCTTCCTTGCGCAGATGTTCTTGGTCCGGTTCCGCGGGTCGCCGGGAAGCGGCGTTGTCAGTGGGTTCTGCCAGGGTGTGCGTCGTGGATGAACTGGTGGAGCGTGTCGACGATCAAGATCGCGTGCTGGGGGTGGTGGTCAGCCGTCGGCAGGCCACCCGGGAGGGTTGGCTGCACCGGGTCGCCGTGACGGTGTGTCGTGATGAGCGTGGGCGGATCCTCGTCCACCGGCGGTCGGAGCAGCTGTTGCGCTTCCCGGGGCTCTACGAGGTCGTGGTCGGTGGCGCCGTGGACGTCGGTGAGTCCTATGAACAGGCCGCCGCGAGGGAACTGGCCGAAGAGCTAGGCATTCGTGTGCTGCCGCGTTTGCTGTTCACGTTCCTCAACCGCAGCGGTCTGAGCCCTCACTGGCTAGGCGTGCACGATGCCGTGGTGCCGGACACGGTGGCCGCCGATCCTGATGAGGTCGCTTGGCACGGCTGGCTGACCGAGCCGGAGCTGCGGTCGGCCCTGCTGGAGTGGCGCTTCACCCCCGACAGCCACGAAGCCTTCAGCCGGTATCTCGCGTTCCGGACCGCGCAGTCCTGACTTTGCCCGCCCTGCGGGCTGGGGCGCCTGCTTGAGCCGGACGCCGGATCGTGATCTACAACCGGGCCTACGACACCGGCCGGCTGCTGTGGGAGCTCCACCTGCACCACCAGGCCCGCGGCACCGTCGACTTCACCAAGCACCCGAGGTACGGCGCACGGCGGCATCCGGCCGCGCAGGCCTGGCTGGACGCCCAGGCCTGGGAGGAGTGCGTAATGGAGCAGCAGGCCGCCTTCTACGGCGACTGGCACGACTACTGGGGCAGCTACACCTGGCAGAAACTGCGCGGCGGCCACCGCGGTCTGGTCGATACCCGCGCCGTCATCTCACGGCTCGCGGAAATGGCCGCCTACCCCGATCCCTTCGACCACCCGGAAGAAACAGCCGCCGCGTGACGCCTGCGAGGTGCTCGTTGAGCACTGCCCGCGGAGCAAGGGATGGGCCGTCAGGACCCCTCAGGGTGGCCTTGGCGGCGTCATTTGGGACCACCGAGGCGCCTTGAATCGGCCCCACTTCGTGAAGATCGCCGCTCGTGAAGGCGGTCTGCAGTTATACCGGTCTCGCCTGCCTCGGTGACAAGATCGGCTCGTCACGCCGTAGCACTTCTCTTGGCAAGAATGTTCCCATTGACCCAGGTGGCGCGGGTGGGATGGGGACGCGCTCGGTGCAGCCGTTGGTCATCAGCGGATGGAGCTGGGAGTTGCAGATCAGCACACGCGAGCTACCCGCCCTTGTGGTTGGTGACCCTGAGCTGTGGTGATGAGCTGGGTCCGGGAGCACCGGTGTCTGTTTCAGGTATGCCAGCAGTTCTCTGCGACTTGGATGAAGTCGCGTACTAGTGGGCTGCGTGCTGCCCTTGGCCAGGCCACGACGAGATCACTGGGCGGGCGGTCACACAGCGGGACGACGACCAGGCCGGCGGGCAACGGCTGGTCGATGGGAGCGAGCTCCGATGTGCCGTTCCACAGGACCGCCTGCAGGCACTCCTGGATCGTTCGCATGACCGGCGACGCGTCGTTGTCTCCACTGCCCGTCCAGTACGCCGCCCACACCGGATCTGCACCGTCCGGCAGCCGGACCCACCGGCGGCCGGCGAGGTCGGTCGACGAGACCGAGGCGTGACCGGCGAACGGATCATCGTCACGCATGACTACCCCGACGGGTACCGAGCGCAGGACGTGCATGCTGATGCCGGTGTCGTGGAAGGGAGTTCGGGTGATCGCCACGTCCACCAGCCCGGCGCGGAGTCCGGATGTCGGGTCGCTGAGGTCGGATTCGTGAACAGTGACGTGGACGTGCGGGTAGCGGGCCCGGAAAAGTGAGACCAGTCGGCCGCCGACCTGTTCGGCCGCGTCCGCCAGGGTCCCGACGGCGAGGGGCGCCGTACCCGCAGTAGCGGCCACTCGCCTGCGGATCCCGTCCACTCGCCCCAGCAACGCCCCTGTTTCGTCGTACAGAACCTTTCCAGCGGGCGTGAGGGTGACGCCCTTGGGGGTCCGTTCGAACAGGAGGACGCCGAGTTCATCCTCAAGCTGCCGGATCGCGCGGCTCAGTGGCGGCTGCGTCATGTGCAGGCGCTTCGCCGCCCGGCCGATGTGGCCCTCGTCGGCGACGGCGAGGAAATACCGGAGCGAGCGTAGGTCCACCTCCAGCACGATACCCGTGCGGTATCGGACGTTCCCCATGGGTCTTGGACAGCCGACACCGCGACGGCCGACCATGGAAGCAGCAGAGCCGACGAGGAGGAGTCTTCATGGCCGCCCCTGCCCTCACGGTCGGGTGCTTCCCGTACGACACGACGCGGGCGCTGTTCGATGGGACCGTAAGCACCGACGGCATCGACGTCACGATGAAAACCGCAGCGACCCTGCCGGAGCTCTTCGACCGGCTGATCCGCGGAAACGAGTTCAACGTCGCCGAACTCGGTCTCACGTTCTACCTGCGGCTGCTCAAGGCCGGACTGCCGTACGTCGCGCTGCCGGTCTTCCCGAACCGCATGTTCCGCCACTCGTGCATCTTCGTCAACACCCACAGCGGGATCACCAAACCGAGCGATCTCGCGGGCAGGACCATCGGCGAGTTCGGCGTCTACGGCCAGGACTCCGGTGTGTGGGCCAAAGGGTTCCTGATGGACGAGTACGGATTCAACCCCGAGGAGAGCCAGTGGGTGATCGGCGGACTCGAACACCCCACGCCGCCCTTCGACTTCATCCCCCATCCGCACCCGGCCGATGTCGACGTGCGCGTCGCGCCCGAGGGAAAGACACTCGGCGCGATGCTCGACGCCGGTGAGATCGACGCGCTGTTCTCGGCGAACGTCCCGCAGTGCATGCTCGACGGATCCCCGAACGTCACCCGCCTGTTCCCCGACTTCGAGCCGCTGGAACGCGACTACTACCGGCGAACCGGCATCTTCCCGATCATGCACACCATCGTCATCCGGCACGAACTGCTACAGGCCCACCCGGAACTCGCGCACGGCGTCTACCGTGCCTTCTCCCGGGCCAAGGACTCCGCCGCCGAGCGCTACCGCCAAAACCGCAGGCTCTACCAGGTCCAGACCATGATGCCGTGGATGAACGCCCTGGTGGAGCGCAACGGTGAAGAGTTCCCCGAGGACTGGTGGCCCTACGGCATCGCGGCCAACCGCGCCGCCCTGGACACCTGCCTGCGCTATCACCACCAGCAGGGGCTGACCAGTGAGCAGTGGAGGATCGAAGACGTCTTCGCCGCGGAATTGCTCGACACGTAGCCGCCGTCCGTCACGAGCGTCCTTCACAAAGTGGGGCCGATTCGAGGTGCCTCGCTGGTCCCAAATGGTGCCGCCCTAGCCACCCTCGAGGGTCCTGACGGCTTCGTCGTTCCGAGCCCGTCGACGGCTCGATCCCGTTGCCGTCCCTGCCAGCGGCCCGCACGCGCAGCGGCACGGAGTTCCCCGGGGGCCGCCCCCTTGATCAAAACCACATACCGACCCTGGTGCGGGCTCACACCCAGCCGCGTTGGGAAGCCCGCATGCCCAGCTGGAACCTGCTCGCCGCGCCCAGCCGCTCCTGCAGCTCGCTCACCCGTCGCCGCAGGGTCCGCAGACTCACCCCCAGATGGCGAGCCACCGCCTCGTCCTTCATTCCGGCCGCCAGCAGCCGGGTCAACATCCTCTCACTCTCGGAGAGTTCACTGTCGTCGGCCGCCTGGCCCAGCGGCGTCGCCTGCTGCCAGGCCAGCTCGAAGAGCTTCTGCAGGGCCTCGGTCACCGCCGAGTGCCACACCACGACGGCACAGTAGCCGCCGGCCACGGAGGCGGTCAGCGGCAGCAGCGCCCGGCATCCGTCGACCACCAGCAGCTTGAGCGGCACGGACGGCAACACCCGGGCCTGCTCGCCAAGTTCGACCATCCTCAAGGCGCGGGACAGAACCTTCGGATCCTCCAGACCGGTCGCCGCGTAGATCCCGCGAGAGACGATCCCGCGGCTGAGCAGATCGGCCTGGAGATCCACCTGCGGAGCGGCCGGGGCGAGATACGGCGGAGTGTCGAAAAGGCAGACCTCGTGCTCTGCCCGCGCGTACATCTCCTCCAGGCGTGCCGCGATGGCCCCCTCGCCGGAGGCCACCTCGACCAGCCGGGACGGTTCCTCGCGCAGCAACCCCGCCTCGTACGCGGTCGCCATCTGCTCGGCGGTGGCGGCCAGCAGCTCTGACTCCGTCTCGCGCCGCCGGATCAGCCCGCGGATAGCCACCCGGGGGTCGACCGCCCGTAACCCGCCCATGGAGTCCGGTGGTTGCAGCAGCCCGAGCGTGAGCAGCCGGTTGCAGGCCTCGTGGACCCGGGCCGGGGATGCACCGGTCAGTAACGCCCAGCCGGCCGCGCCGGCGTCGGGTTGGTTGAGGACCGCCTGGTACAGCAGCTCGTCGAACGCGGAGACCCCCACCGCGGCCCAAGGGCTCGCGGCGGGGGTCTGCCCTGCCGTGTCGTATGCCGTGTTCACCATGGCCTGGCACGGTAGGCGATCTTTGTTAAGGCTGTTTGTACTGGCCTGGGGCTGTTCATTTCAGGCCGCCTGATTCAGGCCAACTTCTCAGGCCGTCCCCTTCAGGCCGTCTCCTTCGGTGCGTCTCCTTCGAGCCCGCTACTTCAGGCCGAACGCCCGTAGTACGGTCTGGTCGACCGCATTGCCGTTCCGGTCGGCGGCCCGCACACGCAGCGACACGAACGTGGCGCCCTTCGGGTGCTTGAGCTCCAGCTCGCCGTGTTTCACCTTCGCCTCCTTCCAGGACGTGCCGTCGTCGTATGAGACCCATGCCTTCAGGTCACCGGCCGTGACGCTGCCCGACTGACTGCGAACGGAGAGTCCGAGCTCCGAGGTGTGCTTGCGGTCAGCACGGTTGAGGAGATCGAGCCCGTCCACGTGGTAGTCGACCGAGAGCAGCGGCAGCGCCGTCCGCTGGTCCGTGTGCGACGAGGCGAAGGACCATTCGGTGCGGGTGCCGGTGGAGTACGCGGCCCATTGGGCCGTGCGCCGGGCGTCGAGCACGAGGCGGTACGAGGTTTTCGCGGCCGGGACGTCGAAGGTGCCGACTCCGCCGCGTGTGGTGTCACCGACCAGTTGTCCGTCCTTGTACAGCGTGCCCTTCGCGGTGTCCTGGACGTTGTCCACCGACCCGTAGTGACCCGGCGTGGAGTCGCTCAACTCCGGTATCGCGAAGGTGAGTTTGTCGCCGGTGCGCTGGGAGAGGCCGTACTGCTCACTGGTCGCCGGGCGGACGACCTGGCGCAGCCAGTCCTCGGTGGGCAGCCTGCCCGCCTTGTCGAAGGTCCGCAGGGCATTCCACTGAGGGGTGTTCGCCATCGAGTCGGGATAGACGGCGTGCCAGATCCGACTGTCGGAGACGTTGTAGTACTCGGTGCGCTCCGTGCCGAGTTGCACGTTGTTGGTGGTCGCGATGTCGGCGGACTGCCAGGGACGGTACCTGTACACGGCGTCCTTGCCGACCTGGCCGGCCCGGCCCGCATGGTAGCGAACCGTCTGCTTCACCGTGTTGGAGCTGTTCAGGTTGTACGTCTGGTCGGCCGAGACGGCACCCGTCTGCGGGAACATCACGCTGTACACGTACGGGCTGACCGCGGTGCCGTGCAGTTTCAGCTTGACCTTCTCCCCGCTCTTGAGCAGGGCCCCGAGCTTCGCGCCGTCCTCGCCGGTGGCGGTCATCAGCGGGATGGTCGCGCTGTTCACCCAGGAGATCCAGTACCCGGGCGTCTCGTGGTAGGCGAGGACGTAACCGGCCCCGGCCGCAGTCGCGTTGGCCAGTGCCTCGTCCGCCGTTGCGCCGGCGTCCACCCGGACGACCGCCACCTTGCCCTTGACGTCGAGCCCCGCGAAGTCGGCCACGGTGCCGCTGCCCGCGTCCACCACCCGGACCGTGCGGTCACCGTTGATCTTGACCGGGAAGCCGCTGGACGTCTGCGCGTAGTCGAGGGGCAGCGCGTACTTCTCTGGGCTGGTGACGCTCGCCGTCAGCTCCTTGGCGTACAGCCGGAACTTCGAGGTGAACTCGAACGTGCCCTCGGTGACCTTCTCGGTGGGCGCCACGTAGACGTGGTCGGTCCACCAGCCCTCGCTGTAGGTCAGGCCCCAGGCGCTGCCCGGGCCCTCCCTGTGCCAGTTGGTGCTGAAGCCCTGGAACTCCGAGTCCTCCTTGGTCTTTGGCTTGATCTCGACCGCCTTGCGAGCGTCGAGGACGACCTCGGTGTCCTTGCCGACCTTGATCTCCGGATCGCCGACGACCGAGGTGTCGACCTCCAGTCCGGCGGCGTCCCGCGTCGAGATCCAGGACGCCACGTTGTACGTACCGGCGGGCACCTTGAAGGTGTAGCCGCTGCCGAGGTACCCGTACGTGTCCGGGTACGCGCCGTTGAGTTCCTGCAGCATGAAGATCGACGCCGAGGTGGACGGCTTGCCGTCCCGGCCCACCAGCGACACCTTCAGGTCGTAGGTCTTCGCCAGCTTCTCGAAGCCGATGGCGGTGGTGACCCGGACGCCGTCGGCGCTCGCGGTGATGTAGCCCGTGTACCGGCCCGTCGCCTCCGCGGCCGGGTCTACCGTGACCCCGACGGCGGCGGTGCCCATCGCCGGGACGGTCACGGTGTCCGCGTTCAGCACGGCATCGGTGAGGGACGAGGAGATCTTCAACTCCACCGCTTTGCCGGTGGTGTTGGTGTACGTGATGCGCTTGCTGTCCGCCGCGGCGTCGCCCTCCTCGTACCTGCCGAAACTCAGGGCCGGGGTCGCGAAGACGCCCTGCTGGACGGCCCGTACGGCGTCGACCCGGCCGTCGCCCTGCTCGAACACGGAGTTGACGGTGTTCGTCTTCGCGGTGGTCGCCAGCGCCTGCTTGATCTGCTGTCCCGTCCAGTCCGGATGGGCCTGCGCGACCAGCGCCGCGACGCCCGCGACATGCGGGGTCGCCATCGACGTACCGCTCGACGTCGTGTAGTACTCGTCGACCGGCGTGCCCATGGTGGTGCCGGCGGCGCGGGCCGCCGTGATGGCCACGCCCGGTGCGGTAATCTCCGGTTTGACCGCGGAGTCGCCGAGGCGCGGGCCGCGGCTGGAGAACGAGGCCAGCTCGTCGGACTTGTCGACGGCGCCGACCGTCAGCGCCGAGTCGGCGATGCCCGGGCTGCCGACGGTCTGCTCGGACGGGCCGGAGTTGCCCGCCGCGATCACGAAGAGCGTGCCGGTGGACGCGGACAGCTCGTCGACGGTCTCACTCAGCACGTCCGAGGGGCCCGAGGCCGTGCCGCCCAGGGACATGGAGACGATCTTCGCGCCGGAGCGCGCCGCCCACTCCATGCCCGCGATGATCCAGGAGTCCTGGCCGCGGCCGTCGTTGCCCAGCACCTTGCCGATCAGCAGCTCCGCGCCCGGCGCCACACCCTTGCGCTTGCCGTCCGAGGCCGCGCCCGAACCGACGATCGTGGACGCCACATGGGTGCCGTGGCCGTGGCCGTCCTGCACCGCCTGGTCCGGCACGAAACTCCTCGACTCCGCGATCTTCCCCGCGAGATCCGGGTGACCGGCGTCCACTCCGGTGTCCAGGACGGCGACCTTGACGCCCTTGCCGTCGTAGCCCGACTTCCACACCTCGGGGGCGCCGATCTGCGGCACGCTGACGTCGAGGGACGCCTCGACCTTGCCGTCGAGCCAGATCTTGTCGATGCCCTCGCCGAGCCGCTTCGCGGCCTTCGTGGTGGGTTCGGTGCCGAGCGCGGGGGCGATGTCCGCCCAGAAGGCGGTCGACTTCTTCGCGCTGAGCGCGGCACCGTCGATCGTGGGCAGCGCGAGCGTCCGGCGCGCGCCGTCGGGGGTCGCGCTGCCCTTCGCGTACGTCGCGATCACCGGCGTGGCACCGGTCTTCGCGTCCGCGTACCCCTGCTTCACCAACTGGGTGACGTTGAACAGAGCCGGGTCCAGACGGCCCGCGTTCAGTAGCGGGATCGCGTCCGCCGGCAGGACACTGACCTCGCCGTCCTTCTCGCTCGACACGAAGGTGGCGGCCTCGCGGCCCTTGCCGCGCCGAACGTCGACGGCGTACTTGCCGTCCGGTCCGGCGGTGAGCGACACGGTGTCACCGGTGATGAGGGTGACGGTCTGCGTGTTCGTGGCACCGGTCTCGGCGCCGCTCCGCACGGGCGTGGCGCCCGGCGCGGTGACCTGTGATCCGGAACCGGCCACGGCGGGCGTGATCGCGCCCGTGAGCAGTCCGGCCGCTCCTGCCACGGCCCAGAGGGCGTGGAGTCTTCGCATGGGTGGCTTCCTCCCCTGAACGCTGACGACGCTTCCGGCCTGGTGAGCGGAAGCCAGTGATCAGAGTGAGCGCTGCACGGAAAGCGGCTCAAGGGAAACCTGTGGCCGAGGAGTGCCAATGCCCCCTTCGGTCACGGGAATTGGCTGTTTACGCAGGTCTGGACTCTGCCGGGGATCTTGGAGTTTCGCGGTGCGGCAGCATGGTCAACAGGCAAGCTCGGGTGGTTCTGATGACCGATGCAGCTGTCGAGGTGCGCGTTGTCCCTCCGTCCCCGTTCCGGTGAGCGAGTCCCGCCTCTGACTGCGCAGGTCGCGCGGGCGAGCAACCCGGGCGGTACGACGGCGATATGGGTGCGTGACCGGCTGGATGGGCTGTGGTGTGACGAGGACGTCGTCGGCTGGTATCCGCGGGACGGACGTCCGGGTCTCTCGTCTGCTCAGCTGGCCACCGTCTGTGTGCTGCAGTTCCTGCTTGGTCTGTCGGACCGGCAGGCCGCCGAGGCGGTGCGCTGCCGCATCGACTTCAAGTACGCGATGGCCATGGAGCTGGACGACCCCGGCTTCCACCACAGCGTCCTGGCCGACTTCCGTAACCGTCTCGCCGAGGGCGACCGTGCTGACCGCCTCCTCGACCTGGCGCTGGCCCGCCTCAAGGAGGCCGGCCTGGTGCGCGATCGCACCACGCGGCGCACCGACTCCACCCATGTCCTGGCACCGTCGGGCACGACGCGTCCCCAGGGCGCAAACAGCGTCAGCCGGGGGCGCTTTGGGATCAGACAGGAGCAACTCGACTCAAACGGGCGGAGATACGGAGTCTCCTGTCGCACAGGCCCCATTGAGCACTCTCACCCCCAGCAGCCACCACCCTGCCCACCCCTCGAAGCGCCACCAAACAACCTCGCCTGGACAAAACGCTCTTTCAGCGCCTGTTCCTGAGGCCGACATGACAGATTGCCGGTCGTGACCGGTCGGCGAACGGCTGGTTGGGCCGACATGGATCCGATGGCCATCACGCCCGCTGACACCACCGTCCGCGACCAGCACACCGCCGACCTGCGAGCCGCGCTGGAGCACGCGGTCCGGCTGCTGCACTTCTGGCCGGGCGCGAGGCAGCCACCGGCCCCATATAACCCGTTGACGGGTGCGCCGCCCAGTCCCGACGATCAGGCGCATGTCTGCCGCCCTGGCGCCTGTGCGCTACCGCCCGTTCCGTCACCTCCTCATCGGTACGACGGCCAACCTGCTCGGCAACGGAGTCGCGCCGATCGCCCTGGCCTTCGCCGTCCTGGATGCCACGGGCTCGGTCGGCTCGCTCGGGCTGGTGGTCGGCGCCCACTCCCTCACCGGCATCCTCTTCCTGCTCTACGGCGGGGTGCTGGCGGACCGGCTGCCGCGCGGCCTGCTGCTGGTCGGCAGCAGTGTGGTGAGCGCCGTGAGCCAGGCGGTGGTCGCCGCCCTGGTCCTCACCCACAGCGCCGCCATCCCCCTGCTCATGGTGCTCGCCGCAGTCAACGGGGCGTCCAGTTCCTGTTACCAGCCCGCCGCCCAGGCCCTGCTGCCCCAGACCGTGCCGGCCGAGTCCCGCCGCGCCGCCCTCGCGCTCTCCCGGATCGCGGGCAGCAGCGCGACGATCCTGGGCGCCTCCCTGGGCGGCGTACTGGTCGCCGCGGTCGGCCCCGGCTGGGGCCTGGCCGTCGACGCGCTCAGCTTCGCGCTCGCCGCCACGTCCTTCGCGCTGGTCCGCGTCCAGGTCGCGCCACCCGAGCCAAGCCCCGGCGTGGTGCATGAACTACGCATCGGCTGGCGGGAGTTCACTTCGCGCACCTGGGTGTGGGTGATCGTGGTGGCCTTCTGCTTCCTCAACGCAGGCCTCACCGCCTCGTTCACCGTCCTGGGCCCGGCCGTCGCCGACACCACCGGGATCGGCCGCACCGGCTGGGGCCTGGCCGTCGCAGCGTCCTCACTCGGCGCGGTCGCCGGCGGCATACTGTCCCTGTACTGGCGGCCCCGGCGCGCGATCCTCGTCGGCTGCGCGCTGATGGGCCTCACGGCGATGACCCCGCTGCTGCTCGCGCTCGCCCCGCATACCTGGGCGCTGGTCGTGGCCAACTTCGTGGCGGGCGTGGGAGTCGAGCAGGCCGGTGTCGCCTGGTACTCGACCCTCAACGACCAGATCCCCGAGGACCGCCTTGCCCGCGTCTACGCCTACGACGACCTCGGCTCCTACCTCGCGCTCCCGCTCGCCCAGTTCGCCGCGGGACCCGCTGTACTGCTCCTGGGTCTCCATGCCACCCTCTACGCGGCCGCCGGGCTCATCCTCCTCGCCACCCTCACCATGGTCACCACCCCCTCCGTCCGCGCACTGGCCCCGAAGACCGCACCACCGCTGCCCGCCTCCGAAAACCCGGTGCCTGGCTGAGTTCGACTCTGAAGCGAGAATAACCACAGGTGGGCGGTATTTCGGGCCGGACCACCACTGCCAACAGGCGAAGGAAGAAATACACCTACAAAGCTGCCTCAGGCACTGAGCAGCCCTCGGGATCAGAGGAGTTCGTGGGAGAGTGGACTCCCGGCCGAGAGTCCGGGCCGGTCAGGGTGGAGTTGCCGACCGTGAACTTGAGAACGATCAGTCCCGGTTGGCCTCGCGGGAGGCGGGCTGTCCGCTCCTGCGGGAGGTCCGGCGGGTGATGCGCCGGGTCATCAGCATGATCGCTGCCCAGGTGATCAACGATTCCGAGTGCTGGACGAGCCGTTCGTAGTCACGGGCATGACGGCGGGCGTGCATGATCCATGCGAGCGACCTCTTAAGTCGATGTGCAATGCGGTGTCCGGGCGACAGATCAGGCAGGCCGACACCCCGTCGGTGGTGAGGAGGCGGCGGGCGTCATCCTGGCCGACCGGCCGTTTCCGGCGACCAGCCATGCCGCAGTCGCCGACGTGCACGGCCAGCGGGTGCCCCGTGGCGCGGTTGAGTTCGAGGATCCAGTCCGGCACGGGTGGGCGGCGCGTCCGGCCGCGCTCTTCTTCGGCCTGCCGCTTCCGCAGGTCGGCGGCCTTGCGGTCGATGCGCTCCAGCCACATGGCATGCCAGATCCGCATTCTGTGGAATCAAGGTTGTCAAGGTTGCCTGGTGCGAGTCGGCGGAAGGCGCTACGGCACCGGACGTCGTGCTCGTGCTGGTATTCGGCGCGTGCCGTACGCTCGCAGGCATGCGCGGGACTACGGACGCCGCGTCCAGCACTCCGAAACCTTGATCGCCGGGGCCGCGATCACCCTGAGGACCCATCGTCGGCGAAACCCGAGCTCCGGGCCCTGGCCGCGTGAGGCAGCTGCTCCCGCCGCGGGTGAGCCCGGCCCGCGCTTGGCCGGCCGGGCTCATCGGCGAAGGTCTGGGCCACATCACTAGCTGTGACCTCCGCATTTCGAGCCTAAGCCCGCCCTGGCCAGCCACGACCACTCCCGGCCACCGGCGCGCCGCCCGGAACCCCGCAGGACACCCTGACGTCCGGCGGGACGCTGATGTCCCTGCTCGCGCGGGGTGTGGGATTCTGGCAGAGACGCGGACCGGAGGCAGACAAAAGGGAGTGGGGCTCGTTATGCGCGAGGCGTACCACGAAGAGCTGGCCTCGATCGGCGAGGCCCTGGTGGACATGGCGAACCGGGTCGGTTCGGCCCTGGGCCGGGCCACCAGCGCGCTGCTGGACGCCGATCTCCAGCTCGCGGAAAGCGTGATCTCCACCCACTCCAAGATCGATGACCTCCAGCGCGACCTGGAGGACCGGGCGATCGCGGTCCTGGCACGCCAGCAGCCGGTCGCCACCGATCTGCGGCTGGTGGTCACCTCCCTGCGCATGAGCGCGGACCTGGAACGCTGCTCGGTCCTGGCCCAGCACGTCGCCAAACTGGCCCGGCTGCGCTACCCCGGGCATGCCGTGCCGCAGGACCTGCGCCGCACCATCCTGGAGATGAGCCAGCTCGCCCAGCGCCTGATGGCACAGGCCGCCGACGTTCTTGTCACCCGCGACCTGGACGCCGCGGTCCAGATGGAGCAGGACGACGACCGGATCGACGAACTGCACCGCTCGATATTCCAGCACCTCATGGACGACCGCTGGCACCACGGAGTCGAGACCGCCGTCGACGTCACCCTCCTCGGCCGCTACTACGAACGGTTCGCCGACCACGCCGTCTCCGTCGCCCGCCGCGTGATCTTCCTCGTCACCGGCGAACACGCCGACGGACTGACAACGACACCAGCATGAACACGCGCGCGACGGCCCTGTGACCGCGAACGGAACCGTGCGCAGACCGTTGATGGAGATATTTGGGAACCCCCACCCTGTGCTCAGCGGTGGGGCAAACCTGCCGCCGGTCTGGCATGTCAAAGGAGTTGGGGGTAGCTCGTCTGGAGGGAAGGGATGGGCAGGGAAGGTGCTGATCCGCACCGTGAGTGGGAAGCCTGTCTCCAACTCACGCGGCCAAGGAGGTGGCACAGATGGGCTCGTTGATCGAGGAACTTCAGACACGAGAGACAGCAGCCGCCGAACGCGTGCGCGAGCTTGAGGTCCAAGCCCGACTCGTGATCGCCGCCCGCACCGCGCCCAGGGTGGCGCAATGCAGTTCAGTGCCGCCCCGGTGAGCCGGGGCCCCGCAGACGGCCGGTAGTGTTGGCCGGTGATCACCAATCCGAAAATCCAGCTGACCATCGACTGTGCCGAGCCGGAGCGACTCGCCGCGTTCTGGGCCGCAGCGCTGGGCTACGAAGTCGAGCCGCCACCAGCGCCCTTCACCAGCTGGCGCGCGTACTGGTTGGACCAGGGCTTGTCAGAGGAGGAGCTAGGCACGGGTGACTGCAGTGACTCCGTCGTCGATCCACAGGGCGTCGGACCGCGGATCTGGTTCCAGCAGGTGCCCGAGCCCAAGGCCACCAAGAACCGGCTCCACCTCGACCTCGGCGTGAGCGGTGGGCGCGGTGCTCCGTTCGCAACCCGTAAGGAGCGCGTCCTTGCCAAGGTGGCGCAACTGCAGAGCGCTGGTGCGTCCCGGCTACGCGTCGAGGAGTCAGAGGAATCGGGTTCCTGTTTCGTCGTGATGCAGGATCCGGAGGGCAACGAGTTCTGTGTTCACTGAGCTCTGTGCCACCGGACCCCTTTCACCGCGCGTTTCAGCATCGACCCTGCTCAGCTTTTCCCTCCAGAAGAGCTACGGCCAAAGGAGTTGGAGCACCTCAGTCAGTGCGCTGGGACGCCGGTCCACGGGCAAGGGATCGACCAAATGGACCCGACACCCCAGCGTGGCAGCGCCCACGTCCGCAACGCGTTCGTCTCCCACCATGAGCGCATTGCCGGGCGCCACTCCGAGCTTGTCGCACGCCATCTGGAAGATCCGGGGATCGGGCGTCTTCACCCCGCACTCGAAGGAGAGGAAGTAAGCGTCCACGAGATTATCGACACTGTGGTCGCGGAAGACAGAGCGCATGTCCCAACCGATGTTGCTTACGACAGCGACCGGGATGCCTCGCCCGCGCAGGGCACGAAGGGTTGCCTCGGCATCGGGATACGGCTGCCATGCCTCGGATACTTGAGAACGGTTATACAAGGCTTCAGCTAGGTCAGCCGACGGCAACTTCGCTTCCCGCGTAAGGGCCGTGAAGGCGGCCCGATGTCGTTCGGCGGTCAAATCGCGCTCCCGCCACAGTTCCTCCAGATGGGGCGGAACTCGGCGCGGCGCCACCCCTCCCGGCTGAGCCCCGGCCTCTTCTAATCGACCCGCACACGCACCGAGTTCGTTCTCGGGCACGGCCAGACCGGCATTGGCTACTACCGTGCGCAGCCACCGCTCAGTCGATTCAATCCGGAAGAGGGTCCCGGAGAAGTCGAACATCACACCCTTGATCATGCTGACGATCCTGGCCGCGCCGACGAGCCGCCCGCAACCCCCACGAACGATCGTGATATCCACCCGAGCGATCCGCGAGTCCTCCCAGCATTCTCCCCGTAGTTGAGCGCTTATTTGATCGCAGAAGGCTCATTCGGATCCGGCGACCGACGAAGCCCACTGTCAGCGAGACACTGCGCGGCATGACGGTCACTACCGTCATGCGCAGCTCAGAAGGAGCTTCTCACCCGTCTTCGATGGCGTTCCGTCGGACCTCGATGATCGGCAGCAACGGGCGTGGGATGGAGCCGGATGGTGTGGGGACGTTCGCGAGGCGCTCCAGTAGCCGGTCAAGGGCGACTCGGCCGACATCGACTGCTGCTTGTTCTTCGTCGGTCAACGGAATCGTGGCCCGCATGCACTGGAGATTGTTCTTTGCCTCCAGGAGCTGTGCCCTGCTGGACTCCTTGGGCATGTAGAAGTCGCAGCGGGCGCAGGCCATGCGGTGCGGGCACTGCTCGAAGAACGTGTACGTGCAGTAGCCGTGGCCCAGGTCGCAGTGCTGCCACGGTTCCCCGGCCGCGGCCGCGCCCAAGGTGACGGCGTCCCGGTCGACGAGGACCTCGATGGTGCGTACGTTGCGGGCGAAGTACCCGGCGTCCTCGTACGCCTTGGTCAGTGTGCTGGGGCTGATCTTTAATGGTGTGCTCGGGTACTGGAACTCTCGGAATACCCCAGCGAATGTCGTGAGGTGAGCGGTGTTTGCGGCCGGGGTCATTCAGCGACCGGGTTCGTGGTCGGGTGCGGGCCAGGCGTAGCTTCATGGGCCGCAAGCTGTTCGGGGGTTCCCACAAACGCCGGGCCGGCATTGGCCGGCAGCCTCGTGATGACCATGGCGATGGCGTCTTCTGCGGTTGCGGCTGGACCGACCGATTCGGTGCGCAGTGGGCCGGAGACCCAGTAGCCGCCGCCCTTGGCGGGCTGGATGTACGGGATGTCCCATGTCCAGCGGGGTTCGGTGCAGCGGCTGAAGTGCAGTTCTCCCATGCCTGTCCAGGGGAAGAGCTGCCGTAGGCGAGGCTCCCCGCAGGCGGCGTTGATGAGTTCGTCGCGGACTCGCCCGTCTCGGCGAACGGCCTGCCAACCTGCCTACGTGATCTCGTGGCCCGTGTCTTGGTCATTGTCTTCGCAGGTCAGACGAGCGTTACTGGCTGAGCAACGTAAGGTCAGTCTCGTCAACGCAGGTCGTCAACCGAGCACCGACCGCGGGAGCCTAGAAGCAGGCTGCGAGGTAGCAGCCGATTACCAGTAGTACTGCGCAGACCCCGACGCTCAGCAGCCCGCCGGCGAGGAAGGTGCCTCGCACCCCGGCAAGCGGTAGGACCGGTGCCCCGAGTGCGGCGCCAGCCGCAATGCCAGGTTGTAGGCGCCGGAATCGGCCGCGAGGGCGATATCTGTGCGGCCCGGCGCGCCGTACAGCATCTCGTTCTGGGCGACCATGAACACAGGCCCGAGCGCGCCGCCCATCAAGATCAAGAACATCACCGCCGTCACCGAGTGAGTGCCGACCGAGTACAGGCCGAGCATGCCCACTGCCTGCGTGGCCACGGCCGTGAGCAGCGCAAGCTGCGGGAATCGGTCCAGCAACGCCCCCGTGAATCGACAGCACTCGCAGATCGACGGCTGTGACATCCGCGCGCCCGCTCAGTAGAGCGGGAAGGCCCAGCCGCCGAGACACCAGAGTTGCGGCCTGTCGAGGTGAGGGGCAGAGCGCCGGGCCGCAGTTCCTCGACGATGCCGGCGGTGGCGAGGCTGGTCATGGCGGTGCCGCGAAGGAAGCCTGCGGCTGACCGCGGTGGAACTCGGCGCCAGCCCTCCGTGCGGGCACGAACGCCGCCCGGGAAGCTCCCGTTCACGTTGCGCGGGCGCCACATCTGACGGGATGCCAGTAACCGTGTACGGCCTGGGGTCGCATGGATTACATGGCGGCCTGATGACAACATCTGACGAATGGACGGCAACGGAAGACGCTCCTCAATCTGGCGCAATCGCGAGTTCCTGCTGTTATGGGGCAGCCAGACGGTCAGTGAGACGGGGGCGCAGGTCACCGTTCTCGCCCTGCCGCTGGTCGCCGTCGTGCTGCTGAACGCCTCCGCGTTCCAGGTGGGGCTGCTCGCGGCGGCGGAGACGAGCGCGTACCTGCTGGTGGCCCTGCCCGCCGGAGCCGTCGCGGACCGGGTCGTCCGCCGTCGGCTGATGATCGGGTCCGACCTCGCGCAGTTCCTGGTGATCGGCTCGGTGCCGGTGGCCCACGCCCTCGGCGTGCTGACGCTGGCCCAGTTGTACGCCGTCGCGCTGGTCTCCAGCGTCCTCTCCGTCCTCTTCCAGGTGGCCTACCAGGCGTACTTGCCGGTGGTTCTGGAGCACGACCAGCTGATGGACGGCAACGGCAAGCTGGCCGCCTCCCGGTCGGTCGCGCAGATCGCCGGACCCAGTATGGGCGCGGCACTGGTGACGCTGGTCGGCGCCGCGGGGGCGATGACTGCCGACGCAATCTCGTTCGTGGCGTCGGCGGGCTTGCTGACGGCGATCCGCAGCCGTGAACCCCGCCGGTCCAGGGCCGAGGCCGGCCGCCGGCCCCGGATGACGGCGCAGATCCGCGAGGGGCTCGCCTACGTGCTCCGCAACCCCATCCTGCGCAACTCGGTGGGGTTCAACGGAACCGCCAACTTTTTCGTCATCATGGTCGAGAGCCTCGGCACCGTCTTCCTCATCCGTACCCTCCGTCTGCGTCCGGGCCTGGTCGGACTGCTGCTGGCGCTGGGGGCCGTCGGCGGTCTTGCGGGCGGGGTCGCGGCCGGGTACCTCGCCAGGAAGGTCGGCTCGGCGCGGATCAGCTGGATCGCGATGACCGTGCTGTCGCTGCCCGGGCTGTTGATCCCGATGGCCGAGCCTGGCTGGATGGTGCTGCTGTTCGCGTTCGGCTGGATCTCCTGGACCTTCTCCTCCACCGTCGCCGGGGTCTCGCTGACCAGTTACCGGCAGGCCGCCTGCCCGCCGGACATGCTCGGCCGGGTCAGCGCCGCCGCGCGCTGGATCAACTGGGGCACCCTGCCACTGGGCAGCCTGGCCGGCGGGGGACTCGCCACCCTCCTCGGCGTCCGGACCACCCTGTGGATCGCCGTCGCCGGCGGCTGCAGCGCGGGGCTGTGGCTGTTCTTCTCCCCGTTGCGCGGGATGCGCGACATCCCGCTCGCGCAGCCCGAACCGGTGTCCGTGGCCGGGGCGTCGTAGCACCGTCATGAAGCCGGCGGGCGCAGCCGTGGCGCCACGCCCCAACACCCGCGGCGCGGCCCGGACCGAGTGCTACTGAAGTGAGTCACACCGAACCGACCCTGCCTGGCTATGCAGGGGCCACCACCTCATACTCCAGCCGTAGATCGTGATCTCGATGGTGAGGGGCGTCGAGGCGGCAGGTGTCCAGCGTGGATCATCTCGCCCGAGATCGCCCATGCCGTCGCGGGCGTCGGCTCCTTCTCCGTCTACCCGAGTTCACCGCGACGGAGGGCGTCCTTTATCTCGCTGAGCTTCACGGTCGTTGCCGGGGTCCGCTCCTGTGCTTGTTCAGCGAGTCGGAGGGCATCGTCGATCTCGCTGAGCTTCCTGGAGGACAGGACGGCCGCCTGCTCTATCAGGTCGTCCCGGGACACGGTGGTCAGCCACGTGCACGGGGTGAAGCCTGGACGCGGGAACGCGAGCCGCAGCACGCCTTCGAGCGGCAGCCCTTCACCGGCGCCGAGGGTCACTTCGATGCCCAGACCGCTGATGTCGAGGCCCGCCGGAGCGACGACCTGCATCACCTGGAACCCGGACGCGTCGTCTCCTGACAGCAGTACGACCAGCCTCCGCTCGTCGAACTGGACCCACCAGACTTCGCCACGTTGCACAAGCCCTCCGATACACAGGACGGCAGGCAGACGCTGCGCGACCTGACGCGGTGTGGAGACGGGTGCGGCCACCGTTGATCATCGGTGTGTGAAGACAAACGATCACGCGGTGGCCGCAGGTCACAGCGTAGACCCTGCCTGCTGGCAGGAGGCGTTCGAGGGCCTGATGAGCCGGATAGCGGGACGCTTCACACGGGTCGAATCCCGACGCCGGGCCCGGAAGTTGGTACTCGGCCTGTTGTCGGACCTGCCGCGCAAGAACTGCTGGACCATCGCCGAGTGGGCCGGGGACAGGCCCCCGGACGGCATGCAGCACCTGCTCGGGAGGGCGAAGTGGGATGCCGACCAGGTCCGCGACGAGGTGGGTGACTACGTGGTGGAGCATCTGCACGACGACGAGGCGGTGCTGGTGGTCGACGAGACCGGCGACGTACTAGGCATACGACGACGCGATCGCCTCGCCGATATGACTCCATGAGTGCCTGCATGTGGCCTGACCTGCGCGGACGAGAATTCCGGCAGGAGCGACGTCGGCGGGGCGAAGTGCGCTCAGCTCCGCCCCAGCCGGAGCTCGTTGTGCGTGATTGCCCAGGCCATCTGCGTCTGGCCTTCGCGGTGGCGGTCACCGAACTCGCGGAAGACGGCGGCGGCGCGGGTGGTGAGGGTGATCCAGTCGTCGAAGTAGCGGCGGTAGTCGAGATATCGGGCGAGGGTGACGGCGAGGAAGGTGGTGGTGATGACGGCCGCACAGGCCGCGACCAGAGCCGTATAGAAAACCCAGGCCACGGGCGAGAAAGCCCACGCCCCCAGCCGCAGCAACCGCAGCCGGGGCGGGCCCCTCCCCGACGAACCCCAGCCCGCGCAGAGCGGACACGAAGTCCCCGCTGTCCACGCTCTCGCCGAACTCACCCCGATACCACCAGGCCGCCTCCTCGGCCGGCTGCCCGGCCGCGAGCCGCCGCAGCAGCGCCGCACCGTCAGGAGGCTGCACCGCGTAGGACCCGGTGTCGGGGCGCGCCACGACGACACCGTCGTACTCCTCGACGAAGGCAAACGGGTGGAACTCGATGGCCGGCATGAGCGTCACACACCTCCTCGACGCCACGGAACGAAACAACCCGCGCCCCCGGCCGCCGCAGCACAGCGGACAGGGGCACAGGCACAGGGCGTCAGCAGCCGACGAAGGTGTAGGCCGACGCGGACGACGTGAGCTTGATGGCGCCGGTCTTGCGAACGGTGATCTTCTTCATGCGTTTCACCTCCCCCAATACCTGGTGCCGATCGTGCGGGCACCGCCCCTCGGGCGGCTCGGCCCCCCAACTGGCCCCCGGCCCGCCCCCGGCACATGGGGGCGCGGCCCCCATCTTCAGCCGCCCGCCGACACCCCAAGTCGGGGGCACCTGAACGGTGGCTTCGGTCGTGGCTTGTGGGCCGTTCAGCTACGGGGTATTCAGCGGCCGATGTCGTCCAGCTCGGTCAAGTCCTCATGCGAGAGGGAGAGTCCCGTGCCGACGATGTTCTCGCGAAGGTGCGCTGTCGATGACGTGCCGGGGATGAGCAGGATGTTCGGTGATCGCTGCAGCAGCCAGGCCAGTGCGACGGACATCTGTGTCGCTTTCAATCGAGCGGCGACCGCCGAGAGCGCCGAGGACTGAAGCGGGGTAAAGCCCCCGAGAGGGAAGAAGGGCACGTACGCGACGCCTTCGGTGGCGAGCCGGTCGATGAGCTTGTCGTCGTGGCGGTGGGCGAGGTTGTACATGTTCTGCACGCACACGATCGGCGCGATGCTCTGTGCCTCGGTGACCTGCTCCTCGGTGGCGTTGCTGACCCCGAGGTGGCGGATCAGGCCCTGCTGCTGGAGTTCGACGAGCGTCTCGAACGCCTCGGCGAGCGAGCCGGGCTGGGGGCCTTCGGCGTTGCCGAGTCGGAGGTTGACCAGGTCGAGTACGTCGAGCTGGAGGGACTTGAGGTTGTTGTGGACCTGGCGGCGCAGATCTTCGGGTCGCCGGGCCGTGGGCCAGCCACCCTGTTCGTCGCGGGTCGCGCCCACCTTGGTCACGATGTGCAGCGAATCGGGATAGGGGTGCAGTGCCTCGCGGATCAACTCGTTGGTGATGCGCGGCCCGTAGGCGTCGCTGGTGTCGATGTGGGTGATGCCGAGGTCGACCGCTTCACGCAGAACGGCCAGGGCACCGTCGCGATCGGTGGGCGGCCCCATGACCCACGGGCCGGCCAGTTGCATGGCGCCGTAGCCGAACCGGGTGACGGTCACGTCACCCAGAGTCCAGGTGCCGCCGGGAAGAGAGTGGGAGGGTGTGCTCATCCTGTTGCCTTTCGTCGTGCACTGGGGGGTGGCGCCTGCTGCCTCCCTGCATCAGCATTGGAGAGAAACTTCCTGTCGGGAAGCAGGCACTTTGGAGTGCGTAACCCGCCCATCGGCGAGAGGTTCGATCAGTGACGACGATGAAGGCGGCCCAGAAGAGGGCTCAGGCCAAGGTGGAGTACAACGCGTTCCTGGCAGGGTGCCCCAGTCGGCAGCTGCTCGACCGAATCTCGGACAAGTGGGTCGTCCTGATCCTGTGTGCGCTGGGCGGCGACACCAGCCCTGGCCAGCCCGGTGCAGCACACGCAGACGCTCCGAAGGCGATGCGTTACTCCGAGATCTCTCGTCTTCTGGCCGGGGTCAGCCAGAAGATGCTGACCCAGACGCTACGGTCGCTGGAGCACGATGGCCTGCTCACCCGTACCGTGACACCAACCGTCCCTGTCACCGTCTCCTACGAGCTGACCGACCTCGGCCTCTCGCTCCACCACATGACGCGCGGGCTCAGAAACTGGGCGCAGACACACATGGCCGAGGTCCTCGCAAACCGTGAGAACCACGACGCTCACACCTCCTGACGACTCACATCCAACCGTCCAGCAGCTCTAAGTGCGTTGTGGCAAAGGGAGTCCCTGTTCGATGAACAGGGACTTCTTCGTGTGCGGGGCGTGATCGCGGAGGTGTAGGGGCAGGCAGCGGACGG
>NZ_JBIBKW010000043.1:0-31525 GCF_042959465.1 Streptomyces sp. NPDC007901
GTCCGCTGCCTGCCCCTACACCTCCGCGATCACGCCCCGCACACGAAGAAGTCCCTGTTCATCGAACAGGGACTCCCTTTGCCACAACGCACTGAGACAGGGCCGTTAGATTTACACTCCCCGGGCAGCGAGAGCGACGTGTTCTGAGTTCGGGGACCGGACGATCTGACGGCGCGTGACATGCTGCTGAGAGCTTGGTCGGGGGCGTGGGCTGTTCGACCGTGCGTGCTGTGCACGTTGGTCAAGGTCGTGTCAAGCGCCCGAGTGTCCGAGATGTCGCCGATCTCGGACACCCGTCGGGCCGGGCTGTGCTACCCAGTCGGATCCTTGTCCAGGGTCACCGCTTCGCGCTGCCACTTGCTGACCCCCACCGCCACTCCGGAGTGGGACGAGCCGTACCAGGCGCGGGTGGCGCGTTCGGTGATGGCCGCTGTCTCGGCCTTGGCCGCCGCCGAGATCAGGTCCGCGCCCGGCTCCTTGTACCAGGGACGCAGCCGGATCAGAGCGGGTCGGACACCGGTGGCCAGAAGCAGGGCGGTGCCCTTGGGGAGGGCACGGATCCGGTCGGGGGGGAGGACCTGGTCCTGGCGGTAGGAGTAGGAGCGTGAGGTGCCGTCCTTGCTCTTTGAGTACGACGGGGTGCGTACGTCGTGCTGACCCACGAGTTTGGAGATCTTCTCCACGAAGTCGGCGTCGTCCAGGCCCGCGCCGAGCAGCTTGATCGTGGCGGCGCTCCACAGAGCGTCCATGCCGGCCTCGCCCCACACCCGACTGCCCTGCCGGTAACTCTGCAACAGGGTGACGACGTTGATGCCGCGCGATCCGAAGTGGCTATACAGGTCGGGCAGGTCGGAGATCCGGCACACGTTGGCAGCCTCGTCGAGGACGGCCGTCATCGGTGGATCCAGCCGGCCGCCCATGCGCTCGGCGGCGACCACGCCCGCGCGCATCGTGGCGTCGGCGAGGCCGGCGATCACGCCTGCTGCCGAGCCACCGCCGTCCTTGGAAAGCAGGTAGAGGGTGTCCTGGCCGAGTACGTGCTCGTGCGGCCGGAACTCCGGCAGGTTCGGATCGGGCGTCACCCAGGCCACGATCTCCGGGTCCAGCAGACAGGCCACACACTGCCGGGCGGTTTCGTAGATGCCGTCCCGGGTCTCCACCGCGCCACGCACCGTGCCTTGCAGCTGTTCGGCCATGGCGACCATGTTGACATCCCGCAGCAGGTCGATCGGCGCGCGGTCGGCGGGGTCGGCCAGCCAGGCGAGCAGGTCGAGTACGGAGGCCTTGCCGCGGGCGGCGGCCAGGAACAGGGCGGTGAGGGTGTTCTGGGCTGCGGAGATCCAGAAGTCCTTCTTGGACTGGTCGTCGTTGACGGACGCCACGAAGTGGCCGGCCAACCGGCGGGCACCTTCGATCGTGTGGCAGTCGGCGAGGATGTTCCACCACATCTCCCGCGGGGCGTGGGCGATGCCCTGCGGGTCGAACGTCCACACCCGGCCGGTCTTCGCCCGCTCGGCGCGAGTCACGGCGTACACGTCCGACTTGTTCGAGGTCAGCAGCACAGCGCCCTGGGCGCGCAGGACCCGCGGGACGGCGATGCCGGTGGACTTGCCGGCTCGTGGGGCCATCAGGTCGAGTTCCACGTCCTCATAGGAGGAGCGCAGTTCGGGTCCGCTCGGGTCGAGGTCGCCGAGGAGGTTGCCTGTCTCGTCCGCGTGCAGGTGTTCTCTCCCCTTCAGCGAAGGGCGCAGCTCGCGGGCGCGGGCGGCGATGCCGTCGGGGCACATGGACGCCAGCTCGCGCCGCCCGGCCAGGCCCTTGGGTCGGGAGACGTATCCCATCAGGCGCCGTCCCGCGAACACGGCGAGCGCGACGATCACCGCGAAGAACACGATGATCCCGAGGACCACGCCGACCGGTGACGCGGTCGGCCACAGCTTCCCGGGCCCGTCGGTCAGGAGGGAGGCGAAGGTGCCGAGTGCGAACGGTGGGGGTTGCCAGCCCCCGCCGGTGAGCACCGCGCCCAGGGTGCCGCCGAGCCATACGCCTCCGAACACCAGGAAGGCCACGGCGGCGATCGCCACGATGGACCACGGTGCCAGATCGCCGCCGTGCGCGCGGGCTTTGGCCGACGCCGCGTTCACGCGATCCATCCTCGGTCCGGGCCCGGGCCGGAAGCCCCGCGCGCGTGATCGACCGCCTGCGCTGTCTGGTATTCGTTGGGCGCCCAGCGCTTGTTGGTGTCGTGCAGGAGCCGTTCGGTGTCGGTGATGGCGACTTGGATCGGGATGCCGGGCCGACCGCCGACCTTGATCAGGAAGCGGCCCCGGCCGGGTGGCTCCTCCCGGTCTCCGTGCGCTGCCCAGCCTGGTGGCGAGGACCAGGACGAGACCAGTGCGATCTCCCGTTGGGACATGCCCACGATCCGGCCGAGCTCTTCCATCTCCTGGCGTGGCAGCCCCGCGCACACCACCATTCCGGCCCGTTCGACGAAGCCGCGTGCCTTGGCCCGGTCGGCGTCGGTTCCCAGTGCCTCGGCATCCTTGATGGTGTGTGTGATCTTGGCGTCGCCGAGGCCCAGTGTGCGGTTGAGGCGGGTCAGGGCGTCGATGCGGTCCACGATGCCGCTCGCCGCGCGCAGCGGGCGCCACAGCTCGTCGAGCACGGTGAAGAACCAGCGTCGCGGCGCCAGTCCGGCGTCCGCCAGGGCGTGGGAGGCCGCCACGGTGCCCAGACCGTCCGACCAGGCCGCGAGCATGGCCGCCGCGGTGAGCTGGGTGTCCGCCTCGCCGATCCGTGAGATGTCCACGCACACGGCGGTCGCGTTCAGGTCGATGCGGGTGGAGGTCTCGGAGGCGAAGGTGTCGCCGAGGGGTCCGTCCAGGATGCCCAGCAGGGATCGGTGCAGTGGGTCGACGGCGTCCCGGTAGCGGGTGTCGTCGCCGCGGTCCAGGGTTACGGCCCGCACCCGGTCGGGGCCTTCGGTGAGGACCCGCAACAGATCGGGCAGGAGCGGGGCGCGGCCGTCCGGGGTGCGCTCGCGCAGATGGTGCAGGGCCGCGGACAGGACGGACTGCTCGTGGTCGTCCATGGGACGGTTGCGCACGATGGTGACGAGCGCGGCCACCACGTTGAGGACCCGGCCGTGTGCCTCGGCGGCCAGCATCCGCCCGGCTTCACCGCCGATCCGGGCGGCGGCGGCGCCCATGGAGCCAGGGTCGAGGACGTTGATGCCGCCCGCCCCGCGCCCGATGGAGATGATCTGGCCGTTCAGAGCGCGCACAGTGTCCGCGTAGTCGGGCTTGAGGTCGCCCAGCACCAGGGGTACGACGCCGGTGGCGGCCAGGCCGATGAGCATGCGGTTGATCAAGGTGGACTTGCCGAGACCCGGCATGCCGAGCATGAACAGCGACGGGTTGGAGATGTAGTGCGCGCGGGTGAACCACGACAGCGGATCCCCGCACACGGTGGCCCCGGTGAACAGGTGCTGGCCCAGCGGCACGCCGGTCATCGGAGCGCCGGAACCCGCCGCGAACGGCCACAGACCGCACGCCTGCACCGTGGTGGCCCGCCACATCGTCGGCGGATCGAGGTTGCCGATCTGGCCACCGCCGGGTCCGTTCCAGCCGCGCGGGGGAGGCAGCGGTTCCCGGACGGGCTTCTTCGCATTCTTGGTGGATGTGCCGACCGGCTCCGGAACGGTCCCCTCATCCTTCAGGGGACCGCCCGGAATCACGCTGGACTTGGACTTGGTTTTGGCCATCACAGTGCCTCCTTCAGCTCGCGCGGCACCAACGTGTGTTCCCAGGGCAGAATCCCGACCGGCAGCGTGCAGCTGAAGGCCGCCGCCTGCATGCGGTCGGCCGGGCGCATCAGCAGCCGCGCCGATGCCAGCAGGTTGCGCACCGCCACGCTCGCGTCGGCCAGTTCGCTGCCGGCGTCCACGGTCACCGTGACCATCAGCGAGAACTCCACCAGGCCGGCGCCTGTCGCCTCCTCCACGGCGGTCTGCTCGGCCGCGCGCACCTCGGTGGCCGCTCGCGCCTGAACCATGCCACGCCGGGAGGTGGCCATGAACTGCGCGGCCCTTCTGTCGGCTTCGACGATGCGCGCCGACGTCGCCGGGTCGATGGGGCGGTACAGCAGCGCCACCCGCTTGCGGCGCGTGCCGGGCGAGGCCTCCAGCAGGCCGCGCAGCACACTGGACCGGACCGTGCCGCGGGGCGCGAGGGTGAGCATCCAGGTCCGTGACACCCCGGAGTCGTGCTCGTAGGCGTTGACCTTCTCGACGGTCGCCGTAGGCCCGGCGTCGTCCCACTCCAGGCCTGTACTGCCGTAGCTCGCACGGGCCTCGAGGACGTCGCCGGCCACGGCGGGGTCATAGGCCACCCGGACGACTTCGGCGATGCGCTCGGCCGACAGGGCAACGGCGGGTCCGCCACCCGCGCTCACCAGACCCGACAGCAGGCCGGGCAGGCGGATGGCCAGGTCGGTGATGACGTCCTCGATCTCGCGCTTCTGGCCCTGAGGGACGCCGTACGTCAGAGAGATGTAGGTGTGCATCTCCGAGGACGCGGTCGGATACCGCTCGACCACCTCGCGCATCACCGCCTTGGCCGCCTCCGGGGCATCGTCGCGGATGCGCGGCAGCACCTCGGTGGCCAGCCTGGTACCGGTGTCCGGGGCGGTTTCGACGATGACACTGGCCCCGCGCAGCCCGGGTTCGTGGGAGAGCCGGGAGAGCCAGTGGCCCCAGGACGCGACCCAGGTGTCCACCTGGTCGGGGTCGACCAGGGAGCCTCCGTCGGGCTCACAGCCCAGGACGACGGTGTACAGGTTGCGGCTGCGGTGGTGCACTACGCCGAACGGCCGGTCGTAGGCGTCCCTGCCCTCCTTGACGACGACCCGGCTGAGGAGGCCCGGCGGACGGAACCTGCCGCCCGGCCGCTGTGACAACGGGCCGGAGACATAGGTGGTCGAGCCCTTGGACTTGCGCTGGAACCAGCCGACGCGCAGGGCTACGAGTTGGTAGACGTTGCGTCCGTCCTGGGTGCGCACGGCCAGTGGCAGCAGCGCCAGAGCCAGCGGGACGAGCACGGTGAGCGCGGCCGTCAGCGAGATCAGCGAGATCAGCAGGGTGATGACGAGCCCGCCGAACACCGCGACGGTGCCGATGAGCCCGAGTGATCCCAGGCCCGGTCGCGTCGGCCTGCGCCAGTTCCCGTAGGTGGGTTCGGCGACGGTGTCGGTAGACATGGGGGATTACCTGTGCCCTTTTTCCTTGGGGGGCGCCGCCCGGCCTCTTCGGGCCGGGCGGCGCCGTTCGTGGCGTTGAGATCCGACGGGCGAGCAGCGGACGGTGCCGGAGCCGCTGTTACCGAAGGACATGGGGTCCGGCGTCCGCGTCCAGGGGCATGCCCGGGTCCAGCAGGTCCCGAGACCGGTTGCGATGAGCTCGCGCGGACAAGGCACCCGACGAGGCCGTCTCCCGCGAGAGCCGCGCCCCGCCGCTGCCGGCGCGGCGTCCAGCGCACTTCCCCGGTACGCAGCCGTCAGGACGGCGGACCGACGGGCCGATGCGAGGCGATCGTCGTCACGGTCTTCGGCGAGCAGTTGCGAGCAGCGCATCCGGCACACGCTCTAGTGGTCCCCGTGTGAGTGGTTGTTGTCCTGGTTGGCACCCTCCACTCCGCTCTTGGCGATGTTGGCGGCGCCCTTGGCGATGCCCGCGACGATCGTGGCTGCCCCAAGTGCACCGGCTACGGCGCCGCCGAGTGCGGCACCACCGACGGCGCTCCCTGCGCCACCTGCGGCCGCCTTCCCTGCGCCACTTGCGGCCGCCTTCCCTGCGGTATGGTCCTGCGGACCCCTGCGGCCGCCGCCATCGCTGCCGCTGCTGCCGGAGGGACCGCCATCGCCGTCCGAGCCCGAGGGGCCCTGAGACCCGCGAGGTCCGCCCATCTCCGTGGCACCCTGGGCGAGCGACTTCGCTCCGGAGGCGATACCGCCCGCGACGTTCATGGTGGTGGATCCGACCGCGTCACCGCCCAGGGCGGCCGTCGCGGGGACGACCAGCCGTAGCAGCGCCGGCAGGGCGATGGCCGACAGCAACAGGATGGCCATGCCAGCCATCTGCGTGTTGATCTGGTCGCCGGAACGGTCGTTCATCAGCACGGCGCCCGTGTACATCACCATCCCGACCGCCGGCTTGTACAGCAGCCAGGCGACCATCCAGCCGATGTGCTTGCGCCACCATTGGGTGCCCCAGTCCGTCATGGACGCGGCGGCCGCCATGGGCAGCGTGCCCATCAGCATCACCATCACGCCGAGCCGGATCCAGAGCAGGACCATCTGGATGACGGCTGCGATGGTGAGGAGGCAACCCACGATCAGCAGCACGATGCCAGGGACCGCGTCAGTGCAGCCGATGCCGCCCAGAATCTCGTTCATGCTTTCCGTCAGCAGGTAGTTGCCGTAGCGGTCCATCAGTACGGCGAAGACGTCGATCACGGTGGTCGCGGCTGCAGAGACCACGACGACCCTGAGCAGGCCCTTCAGCGCCTTCGTGCCTGCCTCGCCGCGCCGGTCGAGGGCCATCTTCGCGGCGGCGAAGAGCAGGGAGCCTATCGACAGATAGATGACGACCCATTGTGAGGAGCCGCTGATCTTGTCCGACGCGGCCACATTGTCGGTCCCGATGCTGGTGGAGATCGAGTCGAACATCGCGAGGGCGCCAGCCATGACGATCTTGCCAACCATGCCGATCATGGAGCCGACAGGGTCGGAGAACATTCCCCAGAAGTCCAGGCCGCCGTCGCAGCCATTCGTGTCGTACGCCAGATACACGTTGTCACGCTCCCCACATGACGAAGCCGACGGGCGTCGACTCAGGGGTGGCCGAATAGAGGTATCCGTCGTCGCGGAGTGCCAACTTCCAGTCACCGTCCCGCCAGCGAAGGGACATCGGCGTCGACAGGTAGCCGCCGAGCGGATTGGTCACGAGCAGGTTCACGGTCGCGGACGTGCTCGCGTACGCGGACACGGAGAAGCCGGCGAACCTCCCCGCGGCACTCTTCGACGGGTCCGTCGTCCGTGCGGCGATCTTGCGCACCACGAACCTGTCGCGCGCGGCGCCGGGCACGACCTGCTGCTCAGCGGCGGCGCGCCAATGGGGGCCGCTCAGTTCGACGGGAATGACGTGCGCCGCCAGCACCGCTCCCATGGCGGTGTGTGCGAAGCACCACCACAAGGCCGGGCCCGTGATGAGGGGGCCCGCGGACGGCGTGGTCGGCACCATGATGGCCACGAGCTGTTTCCACCGGACGTCCCGCGGCGCCACGCTCGGCGCCGCGGTGTCCTGGTCATGGGTCCGGCAGTTGTCCGGCCGGCCGCCCGGCCCCTGCCGGACCTGTTGCGGATCTCCCGGGGAGAGGGGGCCACTCAATCCGGCGAGGGCCTTCCGGCTGTCGGCTGCCTCGGTCCGCCCGCCGTCGTCCGACAGGCGGGCCGTCAGTGCCGTGACCAGGAGGAAGGCCATGAACAGGGCCGAACTCACCCAGGCCCGCTGCTTGTAGAAGGGGCCGGCATCCCGCTCGCGCCTTAGTCGCATACCGAACATGTCGGTTGATTCGCCGTGACCTAGTTGAAGACGAAAGCGATGGTCGGGCCAGCGGTGGAGACAAGCACGCAACCACCCAGCACCATACCGAGACGGCTGAGGTGCTCGGAGCCCTCGCCGCGCTTCATGGAGACGGCCATCATGGCCCCGGTGATGATGATGCCGGCGACACCGGCCGCCGTGCCGGCCCAACCGGCGATCCCCAGCACCAGGTTGACCGCGTCCGCGAGGGCTCCCGGCGCGGCGCGGCCCGGCTGCGGAACGGAACTGGAGGCGGCGGGGCCATCGGCCAGAATCACGGAGTGGGAGAGCAGGAAGTCCTTCATTGCGATGCTCCTGTTGTTGCGGACGAAGTCCGGCTGTCGGCGCGGTGCGCCGCTCGGTTCGAAGAGGTGACATGCACGCGCGGGGACGGGCTCCCACGCGAGGCGACGGAGTGCGGCGGCGGGGGTCAGGGCAGAACGAACCCGACGATCGACCAGGACGAAATCGCGAGTACGCAGGCGCCCAGGATGATGACCAACCCCCGGAAATACGTGGCCCCCTCGCCCATCTCGCCGCGGCGAAGCTGCAGGGCCATCTGGGTGCCCACGACGAGCACACCTGCCACGGCAGCGGCCGACACACACCAGGCGAGCAGGTTGAGCAGATAGGAGCCCGAGTGGCCGATGTCGGCGTTCGGGTCGAAAGAGCCCGGCAGGTCGGGTGAGGGCGTCTCGTCAGCCAGTACCTTCATCGAGTTCCCTCCGCGACCAGCTCCATGAGGCGTCGTAGCTCCCGGGGCGGATTGACCGTCGGCTTGCCGAGACGCCAGGCCGGGATCCACGGCAGGCGGTGCACCTGAACCACCGAACGCAGAACCCGCACACGCCGACCGAGCGCGATCGGCAGTCGGCCGGGCGCGTCGGCGACCAACACGAGCGCCACCAGACGCACCCCCGCGGGATGGTCCTCCATGCGCAGCGTGTCCAGTGCCTGCGACGCCGCCTGCATACCTGCGGCGTGGGTGCGGGCCACCAGCAGCATCCGGCCGGGCTCTTCGCGTGCCGGGTCGGGCCACCGGCGCCCCATGTCCGCTCCACCCAGCTCCCGCGCCAGCGTGCTCGCGCCGGCGCCACCGTGCGCGTTGACCCAGGCAACCTGGTGGATCTGGCGCCCCGCCTGTCCTGATGACGCGGCGGATCCCGACCAGAGGGTCGACGTGTCCGGTACGGCCGACGCCGCGGGGGCCTGTTGGGCGGTCGGCCCGCGGACCCACATCTGGCGGTCACCGGACGCCACTGACAGGACGTCCATGTGTGTTCACCTCTTCTCTCGTTCGCAGACGACAGATCCCGGAATGCAGCGAATTGAACTGATCAGCCCTCATGTTCGTTGCGGGCATCGAATTCCGCGGTGATCTGTCAGGCAGCCACAACGGGAATCCGGCAGGACCGGTTCAAGACCCGTGGCCGGTATCGCGCAGGCGTGGGAAACGGACGGCCCAGGGAGAGGACAGGACGTGGAGCAGCAGGAGAGCCAGCCTTCCGGCGGCGGGAAAATGGACAGCACCACTCTGGCCATCGGCCTGGGCGGCACCGGCCTCCTGGGGTGTATGGGCATGGTGCTCGCGGTGATCATCATCATCGGAGTGATCGTCGAATGCGCTATAGGCGTCCTGCTGTGGCCCCTGGTGCTGATCTGCCACATCTTCGGCTGTGGCGGCGGTGGCGGCGCGCAGGTGGACCAGGACGCGGTCGTGAGGGCGTACAAGAGCGACGGCACCGGACCGCTGGAAGCGGACAGCGTCCCGGCGGATCTGCTCCAGGTCATCAGAGACGCCGGCAATCAGTGCACGCAGATCGGCCCGATCGTGATCGCCGCGCAGATCCAGCAGGTGTCCGGCTGGAACAGAAGTCTGGTCGGCCCCGACGGCCGCGAGGGCATCTCCCAGATGCCACCCGACAAGTTCACGAAGTTCGGCGAGGACCACGACGACAACGGCAAGACCTCGGCGCTGGACGCCGAGGACTCGATCATGGCGCAGGGCAAGTACCTGTGCTCGCTCGCCGGGGACGTAAAGCAGCTCGTCAATGACAACACCGTCACGGGGAACGCGCTGGACCTGACCTTGGCGGCCTACGACGTGGGTGAGGAAGCGATCAAACAGGCGAGGGGAGTTCCGGACACCGCTCAGGTGCAGAGCTACATCGCCGGCATCAGGAGCCAGTTCGCCCTGTACTCCGGTGCCATCAAGCCGCCCGACGGGTCTCCCTACCCGACGATGTCCGCGTATCCCACCCTCACGACCGGGCAGTGACCGGCGGAACAAGGAGACACCCCCGTGTTCAGCAAACCCTCCCGTCGGGCCAAGAACTTGCCCGACCTTGGCACACAGCGTTCGTCAGTGCCCTTCGAAGTGACGATCCGTGAGGACGGCACTGCACTCGTCGACGGCGAACTCATACGTGTTCCGGGTGGCAGGCCGGTCCACATAGCGGTACTCGATGTGCTGCAGGACAACGCGCGGACTCGAGGTGGTCCCGTCGAGGCGGTGATCCGCGAAGGCCAGGAAGGCAGCACAACGTGGCTGGAGGTGACCCCCGACGGTTCGAGCCGGATCCTGTCGCATGCCGAAGAAGCCGAGCAGGCACCCGCACCGCCACCGGCCGATCTCCGCGCCGCCCCCGTGTCCGCGCCGCCCCCGGTAGCCGAGCCGCTCCCGGCCACAGAGCCCGTTCTCGAAGAACGCTTCCAGAACCCGGATCTGTCTCGGCACTCCCCGCCCCCGGTGCCGAGCGAACTGACGCAACTCGTCCTGCTCGTGCGGCAGTCCGTGGACGCCGGATTCCTGGAACGAGCGTCGGCGATCGCGTTCAGGCTGCGGGAGCACAGCGCGCGCAGCTTCGGTGCCGGCCACCCGTACACCTTGGAGGCTGTCTCTCTGGAGGCGTTCGTCGCGCACCGCGGCGGCAACCATCGCCTGGCGACGACCACGTGCCTCGAACTTGCCCGGTTCCGCAGTCTGCGCTCCGAACCACGGGCCCGCGAGGACTTGATGCGTGCGATCGCGTCGTGGTGGCTCGTCGACGACGTCTCGTTCGCCCTCCTGCATGGCAGGGCGATTCTCGACGTGTGGTCCGAGATAGGGCAACAGGGCGAACCGACGGCGGAGGACGCCGAGTTGATGAGCCGCGTCAACCAACGTATAAACCGTCTCTCCGCGCCATCCGTTACCCCTGAGGCGGGAGTTGCCTGAGAGAAAGTCACAGGTCACCAGCTCGGTATTTGTGGAGGCGAGGCGCCGCACCATGCCCCTTGCCGCCCTCGTACCCCCTGGCTCTCCGGGCTTGTCAAGCCGGCGCGTGCATCGTCTGTCAATACGACATGGATCGCCCCTCGCAACACTCCCCGCACATCAGGACCACCGCAGTCCCCGGTCCTGAGACCTGATTCCAAACGGGGTCACGTAAGAGGGGAACGAAGTTGAGCTGGACCCTAATGGGTTCCGCGGGACCGAACGGCTCCCGGGAACACACGATGCGCACGCTGTATGACGAACACATTGGGGATCTCTACAGCTACGTCTTGCGCCTGCTGGGGGGCGACCACCACCGGGCCGAGGACGTGGTGCAGGAGTCGCTGCTGCGCTGCTGGCGCACTCAGTCGATGCATGACGGCCAGATCCTGCGGCCGTGGCTGTTCCGAGTGGCCCGCAATCTCGTCATCGACGACTACCGACTGCGGATGGCCCGCCCCCAGGAGGTCGACGGGACCATCTGGCTGGCCGAGTTACTCACCACGACCGACGACGTCGACGACCTTCTCTCCTCCGTGATCTTCCAGGAGGCGTTCAAGTCGCTGTCGGTCAAGCACCGCGAGGTCCTGTACGAGACCTTCTACATGGGCCGGTCGACGCGCGAGGCAGCCCATGTGCTCGGCATACCACCGGGCACAGTCAAGTCGCGTCTATACCATGCGGTGCGCTCACTGCGCCATGCTCTGGGCATCGTCGAGACCGCCGATGCGCAGGTCGGCACGCGGTCGGACCTGTGGGACCGACCCGCGGCGTGAGTACGCCGGGCCGCCGGGTTCACCCGGCGGCCGTCCGGGGATCTCGTGCGGGCCGATCCCACACCCGGGCCGCGCGGGATGCCCCCGCTTTCGGCGTGGATGCGGGACTCGGCCAACCACCGCCCGGCGCCGGACCGGCCGGAGCCGTCGTGGTGCGTGCCGAGTTCAGCCATGCCTGGTGTTCGAGGACGGCGGCGAGCGCGGTACCGTCCTTGCCCGGGATCTGATTGCGCATGCGGATCACGCCGATGCCGATGGACAGCGCGGTCTCCGGGTCGGCGATCTGGACCCAGAGTGCCTCGGCGTGGGCCGCTGCAGTCTCTGCATGCTCGCTCTCCCCTCGGTAGTGTCTGCGCTCGGCGACGTCCCGGAACAACCGCACGCTTCCCGCGGTGTCGCCGCGCAGGGCGGTGACGCGGGCCCGGACCTCGCGGGCGCGCAACGCGTCGGGATGGGAGACGCCCAGGGTGTCCGCGGCCTGTTCATCGAGCCGTGCGGCGAGATCGCCCGCCGTGTCGAGACGGCCCGCCTCCAGCTGTTCCATGACCAGGGCCAGGGAGTCGGCGATCATTCCGGGCTCCGGTTCCGCACCGGCAGCGAGGCGCACCGTGGGGGCGGCATTCCTGCTACCGCGCTTCTTCGGCGCCGGGGCACGCGGCCCGCCGGTGAGCTCGCCCACCGTGCCGTCGGGTGCGACGACCAGGTGCCACACCGTGCCGTCCGTTTCGGTGGCCTCTGCGCGCACCGGACGGCCGAGCCTGGCGGCGGCTTCGGCCACCGTGCCGATGGCGGCGGTCCGGTGGGCATGCGTCATGGCGGGTACCAATGGTCCCTCGGCGTCGACCCGCCCGTCCTCGTACACGGTCAGCGCGTAGGCGGGCCACGCGGGTACGTCCGGGGACTCGTACGTCCTGTGGGTCACTTTTCCTCCGGGTGCGGGAAGGGGCGCGGGCGTCCGTGCGGGTGCGGGCTACTGCAAGAGGACGCCGGCGACCCGCCACGGCTTGCCGGGGCCCGTACGGGTGAGGTGCACGTAGGCCGCAACGGTGGTGGGCTTTCCCGTCCAGTGGTCACGGCCGTGCGGGGTGGTCGTGACGGCCCACTGCCGCCAGGCCTCGGTCCTGGTGTCGGCGGGCTTGGCGGCGTCGTCGGCCGGTGCCAGTGCGACGGTGGTGCGGGCACGATGGGTGGTCCACTGCCGCCACTGGACGTCGCGGACCGACTCGGCTCGATGGGACCGCAGCTCATCCGCGTATGCCGCGGTCAGCCAGCCCCCGTCCGCGGCGCGGACGTCGGCGGCGAAGGGGTCGTCGTCTGTGACGGTGTCGAAGGTCCACAACGCGGTGAGCGCACCCTTGCTCACCGCGTCAGGGTCGCTCCGGTCGACGTCGGAGGCGCGGGAGGCACCGTGCTCGGGGGCGCCGGTGGAGCGCGCGGGCAGGGCCGAGGCCTCGCCGGCCCCCGAGGGGGTCGGGTAGGGCCCGGTGCCGGTGGCCGCGGACCTGGACGGCTCGGCCGGCGCGGTCCGGCCGCCGCCCGCGCCGTTGCCACAGCCGTTGAGGGCGACAGCGAGGGCGAGAACTACCGCCGCCGTGGTACGCCGCGTGCCGGGGGAAGTCATCCGAACCGCCTTATTCTCTGGGGCTTGTCGGCGTAGTAGGGGTCGCCGAGCTCGCTGATCTTGACGACGTCCCCGGTCTTCGGCGCGTGGATGAACTGCCCGTGGCCGATGTAGATGCCGACGTGGTCGTAGCTGCCGTGCAGGGCGAACCCGATCAGGTCGCCGGGCCGGATCTCGTCGCGGGCCACTGCCGTGCCCGCGGTGACCTGGACCTGGGAGACGCGGGGGATGAGGGTCCGCCCGCCGCTGGCCTGGTAGACCGCGTACTGGACCAGGCTGGAGCAGTCGAACCCGATCGTGTGCGCGCCCTGCGCGAAGCCGAGCCCGGGCCCCTCGGGGCCGCCGCCGCCCCACGAGTACGGCGTGCCGAGCCACTTGCGGGCCGCGGCCACCACTCGATCGCCGAACGCGCTGCCGTTGTCGTCCTGGTCACCCTGTCCACGCTGTCCGTCCGGCGTCCCGGTGCCGGCGCCCGCCCCGGTGTAGCGGACCATCGCCGAGATGATGCGCACCACGTAGGCCTGGGTCTCGGGATAAGGGGGTATTCCCCGGTAGGTCTGGACCGCGCCCGGACCCGAGTTGTAGGCGGCGAGCATCAGCCGGGTGACGTCGCCCCCGCCGGCCAGGCCTTTCACCTTGCCTGCGAGCCAGCAGTCGTATCGGGCCTGGGTCATGACGGCGTCCCCCGGCGTGAACGGGTCGGCCACGCCGTCCGGTTCCGCGCCGCCGTCCTTGCCGGCCGCGTCCACGCCCCAGGTGGCCCAGGTGCCCGGGACGAACTGGCTCAACCCCTGTGCGCCGGCGGGACTCACCGCGGTGGGGTTCCAACCCGACTCCGCCTCGATCTGCGCCGCGACCAGTGGAGCGCTGACCTCCGGACAGAGCCGGCCAGCGCGCTCGACCCACGGCGCGAAGGCGGCTGGGACGTGCCGGGTGTCGAGTGTTGTGACGAAGCCCTCGGGGCGTGTGGCGTCCTGTGCCTGGCTCACGTCTCCGACAACCGCCAGACCGATCAGGGATGCGACGAGCCCGAAGACAGCGCTGCCCGTCACGAGAAAAGTCGATCTTGCCTGCGCGGTTCGGTCCACCGACTGCGACTCCCTTTCCATGCGCGCGATCCTCGGCGGGCATGCGGGCCACGGCAGCCCAATTTGCCCTTTTCGAGGGTTAGTTGATAAATAAGAGTCTTATTGCACTTCGTCAACTTATATGTATTATGGGCGCGTTGAGTCGGTCTTCGAAGGAGGTGCCATGGCGGGAGATGCGCCGGTTCTGAATCCCTGGTTGCCGCTGTCGCGCCCTTCCGGGGGCACCAACGGGAAACCAGGTCGATCGGTTCAGGACCTGTCGACCGAACTGACCGGGCCTTCCGCCCCCCAGGGCCGCGGAGTCCCACCTCCGGAACAGGGCCTGCCCCACGCCTCGTCGCATCCGGACATCGGCCAAGCCTGGTGGTGGCTGGGCGTGCACGGCGGTGCGGGGGTCACCACCCTGGAACAGGCCGTGCCCGGCGGCCGCGACGCGGGCCGCGTCTGGCCCGTGTCCGCGCGACCGCAGCGGGTCGTCCTGGTGGCCCGGTCCGGGGCGCACGGCGTCCGGGCCGCCCAGCACGCCGCACGGCAATGGGCCTCCGGCACGGTCACCGGTGTCGAACTGCTCGGCCTGGTCGTCGTCGCCGATGCCCCCGGCCGCCGCCCCCGTACCCTCCAGGACCTCGTGCGCCTGGTCTCCGGAGCCGTTCCCCGGCTCTGGGAGATCCCGTGGGTGGAGGCCTGGCGGCTCGGCGAGCCACCACTGGCCCATCTGCCCAAGGAATGCGCCCCGTTGGCCCGGGATCTGACCAGACTCACCCGACCTGCATAAGGAGGACCGCGATGTCCAGCCTCCTGGCGGCCGCCGTGGACGCCGCACCACACCTCGCCTCTCTGCCCCGTCTCGCCGCGGCGTCCGCCCAGCCCTCAGGCGTACCGGACGTCGGCCCGGGCGAGGCGCCCCCCGGCGCGGACGGCCTGCTGACGGTGCTGCGGTGGGTGGCCTGGTCGGTCACCGCTCTGTGCGTCGCGGGCATCTTCGGCGTGGCCGCCCGGATGGCCGTCGACCACTCCAGGGGCGGAGGCGGCGAGCACGTCAGGGGACTCGGATTCGTCCTCGGGGCATGCTTGCTGGTCGGTTCCGCGTCCGGGATCGTCAGCGCGCTCATCTAGCGGCTGAGGGAAGCTGAGGAGAAGAGAGACCATGGCAGAGCCCGGAAACGGCACGGGCGCCGGCGAGTCGCCCAGCCCGTGGCTGCGTACCGGATTCGTCCTCGCCGCCGCGTTCGTCGGCTTCGTCGCCGTCATCGGTGGCGCGGTCGTCATCACCTCGGGCGGCAGTGAGGACGGCTCCGCCGCGTCGGCCACGCCGACCGGCGGCGCCGCCGACGCGCCCGCGGACACCGACACGGGCCCGGGGACGGCGGCGGATATTTCCTGTCCGGCACTGTCCGACCACGACCAGGAGGTGCCCGAAACCGCCCCCTCCGGTGTGTCCTGGTCGCTGTACGACGCCGTAGCCCTCCCCGCGTCGAGGACGGCGGGCCCGGCCGTGGCCGGGAAGGATGTGGCGCGCTGTTACGCGCACACCCCTGTCGGCGCCCTGCTGGCGTCGAGTCAGATCAGCGTGCGCTACCTGGCCGCCGATGACTGGCGGAGCGTGACCCGCACCCAGACCGTCGGCGCGGGCCGCGACGCGTATATCGCCGACCGCACCACGGCCGAGAAGACGGCCGCCCCGGACGAGGAGAGCACCACGCATGGGCAGATCGCCGGATACCGGTTCGTCACGTACCACGACTCCACCGCCGTGATCGACACCGTGTGGCGGTTTCCCGGCGGTCAGATGCAGGCCGCCACCACGACGGTGCTGTGGCACGAGGGTGACTGGCGCCTTGAGTTCCCGGCCGTACCGGCCGCGCCCACTCCGGTCGACTCCCTCGCCGGGTACGTCCCGTGGGGAGGAGTGTGATGGCAGGCTGTGATTTCGGCTGGGTGGCCCCGACGGTCGGTGGCTACTGTGTGGGCGACGGCACGGGTACGTCCCCGCAGAACCTCGGCGGCAGCGGTTTCGACGCGATCGCGGAGGACGCCGCGCACGCGGCTGCCATCACCGTCAAGGCCCTTGGCGGCGCCTGGATGAATCTGGGCACGCCCGACCTCAGCGCCGACGGCGGCCCGGTGGCGCTGCTGCGCGGATCCACACTCTGGTTCACCACGTTCACCGCCGTGCTCTGCCTGCTCGTCGCGGCGGGGCATCTCGCCTGGCAGCGTCGCAGCGAGCCCGCCCGGCAGGCCCTGCAAGGTCTGCTCAATCTCGTGGTGGTCTCCTCCGCCGGGGTCGCCACGGTCAACCTGCTGGCCGTGGCGGGGGACAAGTTCAGCGTCTGGATCATCGACCGCTCCACCGGCTGCCGGCAGATCAGCGCCGCTGGTGAGCCGGTCGCCGAGTGCGTGGCCGAGTTCGACAAACGCACCTCGGCCATGCTCGCGCTCGGCGGCACCGACTCGTCGTTCCTCGTCCTGGTGATGGCCGTGCTGGTGATCGTCGCCGGGGTGGCGCAGATCGCTCTGATGATCGTGCGCATGGCCATGCTGGTGATCCTCAGCGGCACGCTCCCGCTGGCCGCCGCCGCCGGCACGACCCCCACCGGCCGTGTGTGGTTCCGCAGGTCCGTGGGCTGGCTGCTCGCCTTCGTACTGTACAAACCGGCTGCGGCCGTCGTGTACGCGGCCGCGTTCTCCATGGCCGGCCAGAAGCAGGACGGGCAAGTCGTCTCCATGGTGTCCGGCGTCGTCCTGCTGGCACTGTCCTGCTTCACCCTCCCCGCGCTGATGAGAATCGCCGCCCCGGTAGTCCAGGCGGCCGCCTCGGGGCCGGGCCGCGCGGGGCGGGCGTCCGCCGGCGCCGGACCGGCCGCCTCGGCCACCGGCGCCCTCGCCGTGCCGCACCTACGCGGACTGGCCGCAGGCCGGCCTGTCTCCGGCGCCGCTGTCGGCCCGTACGGATCCGCTACGACCGGCGCGCGTCCGACGCCGGGCGCGGCGGCCCGGGGTTCAGGGGCGGCACACACGTCCGAGACGTCACGCGTGGTGTCGGAGGGCCGGCGACGCCAGGACGGTGATACGCGTCCGGTCCCTGCTGCCGGCCCGGACGACACCGGGGGTGACCACCCCGTGGACGGGGAAGCGGCGACCGTACTGGTGCCGACCCGGCGCCACACCGACCAGCAGGATGATTCCCAATGACGTTGTCAAGCCAGTGTGGTGACGCCTCGTGACGGGGGCACGCCGCTGTGGCAGCAGGCTTGGGCGTGACTGCCTCGAAGGTGCGGTGGTCGCGTATCAGGGCCCAGAGCACGTTCAGGCGGCGTCTGGCGAGCGCGAGGACGGCCTGCTTGTGGGACTCTCCCTCGGCACGTTTGCGCTGGTAAAAGGTCTTCCACTGAGGGCAGTGCACCGCGGCGACCTGGGCGGAGAGGTAGAACATCCGCAGGAGCCGACGGCTGTGGCGTCGGGGCCTGCGCAGGTTGCCGCTGACCTTGCCCGAGTCCCGGGGGACCGGGGCGAGTCCGGCGACGCCGACGAGTCGGTCCGGACTGCCGAAGGCGGCCAGATCGCCCCCGGTCGCGGCGATGGACTCCGCCCCGAGCATGTCGCCGATACCGGGCATGCTGGTGATCACCTCCGCGTCGGGATGCTCGTGAAACCGGCCATCGATGAGGACGTTGAGTTCGGGGATCTCCTCGTCGAGGGCCATCACCTTCCTCGCCAGGGTGTGGACCATCTTCGCGGCGGTCTTCTCCCCGGGGACGACGGTGAACTGGGCCTCGGCAGCGGTGACCGCGGCGTCGGCGGCGCTCTTGGCGGTGTTGAGAGTGCGCACGCCGTGGTTCTTGAGCCAGGTAGCGAGCCGGACCCGGCCGATCCGGCGCAGTGCGACCGGGGTCCGGTATCCGGTGAGCAGGATGAGCGCGGTCTTGGATGTGCTGTAGTCGAATGCCCGTTCCAGGGCGGGGAAGTACTCCAGGATCTGCGCGCGGAGCCGGTTGACCGCCCTGGTGCGGTCGGCGGAAAGGTCCATGCGGCGCGCGGTCAGGATCTTCAGGTCGACCGCGATCTCGCTGGTTTCCTGAAGCGGCTGGAGGTCGTGCCGCATGCGCGCCTGGTCGGCGATGACGAAGGCATTCTTCGCATCGCTCCTGCCATCGCCCTTGTAGGAGCCGGAGGCGTGGTGCACGGTCTGGCCGGGGATGTACCGCTGTCCGTGGTTGACCAGCAGCGCGATCCACAGCACGGCGCCGCCGGCGTTGAGGTCGACCGCCCAGGTGACGGGGCCGCCGTCGGCCAGGTCCAGGACGTCACCGAGGAGTTGCAGCAGCTCGTCCTCGTTGTTCGGAACCCGGCGCGAGAGCACCTTCATGCCGTCCGCGTCGATCACGGTGCAGTGGTGTTCGGCCTTGCCCGCGTCCGTCCCCGCCCAGAGTTCAGGCACCGGACCCTCCTTCGTCGTTCTTGCGTGCTGTCCCAGCAGACGACCTCGCTGTCACGTCCATACAAGCGATTCGGTTCGCGCATCCCGTATCAGCGGTTGTGACCGTCACGGGCTCCGGGGCGGCCAATCCTTCTCAGCCACGAAACCGCCTCAACCATGGCAGCCACACCCGGCATCCCTGGGTGTCCCAATCTTACGAATGACCGCGACCAACCCACGAAGAAAGGTATGGAGAATCGTGGCAGCCACTGAGCCGACCACCCCGCGTACCTACGGCAACTTCCGCAAGCCCCGCACCTCCGGCCTGCGGGGACTGTCTCTCGGCACGACCCTGCTGCTGTTCGCCGGTCTGGCGGCCGTCGTGCTGACCACGCTGGCCTCCGTCTGGGCCGCGCTCGCCCTCGCGGCGGTGCTGACGGCCGCCATGGCTCCGCTGGCCGTCCGGGACCGGCACGGCCGCACGCTGATGCAGCGCGGCGCGGTCCGGCTGGCTTGGCGGCGCACCACCTCCTCCGGCGGCCACCTCTACCGGTCAGGCCCACTGGGCCGTACCGGTTTCGGTTCGTGCAGACTGCCCGGACTGGCCGCAGAGTCCGTCCTGACGGAGGCGCAGGACGGCTACGGTCGCCCATTCGCCGTGATCACCATTCCGGCGACCGGCCACCACGCCGTCGTCATCGCCTGCGACGCCGACGGCGCAGCCCTCGTCGACGAACAACAGGTCGACATCTGGGTCGCCCACTGGGGCCAGTGGCTGTCCGTGCTGGGCGCCGAGCCCGACCTGGTGGCCGCGAGCGTCACCGTGGAGAGCGCCCCGGACTCCGGGGTCCGGCTCCAGCAGGAAATCGCCGCCAACACGGTCGCGGACGCCCCCGACCTGGCGTCGTCGATGCTGCGCGAGGTACTGACCGCCTACCCCGCCGGCTCGGCGCAGATCACCACCCGGATCGCCCTGACCTACTCGGGCGCGGCCCGCGCCGGCTCGCCCCGGCGCAGCGCCGAGGACATGGCCCTGCACATCGGCACCCGGCTGCCCGGCCTGACCGCCGGCCTGTCGATGACCGGCGCTGGCATCGCCGTGCCGATGACGGCCACCGAACTCGCCGAGGCCGTACGCGTCGCCTACGACCCGACCGTGGCCTCTCTGGTGGAAGAGGCACGCGCCGTCGGCGGTTCCGGTCTGACCTGGAGCCAGGCCGGGCCGATGGCCGCCCAGGAGGCCTGGGACCACTACCGGCACGACGGCGCGTACAGCGTGACCTGGGCGATGACGGAGGCACCCCAGGGCGAGGTGTTCTCGAACGTCCTCACCGCACTCGTACAGCCCAACCGCGACATCGCCCGTAAACGGGTCACCCTGCTGTACCGTCCGCACAGCCGGGCCGAAGGCGCCCGCGTCGTCCAGCAGGACTACAAGAACGCCCTGTTCAACGCGCAGCAGTCGCAGATCGGCCAGGCCAGGGACGACGCAGAGGTGATCGCCGCGCGTCGCACCACAGAGGAACAGGCCCAGGGCCACGGCGTGATCCGCTTCGGCATGCTCATCACCTCGACCGTCGGCTCCGCCGCGGACCTCGCGAAGGCCGCCGCCGCCGTGGACAACCTGGCCCCCGCCGCACGCATCGCGGTACGCCCGGTCTACGGCTCACAGGCGGCGGCGTTCGCGGCGGCCCTCCCACTGGGGCTGGTCCTGCCGATGCACACAGCGCTGCCGCAGACGGTACGGGACGCGATGTAGCACCCGCCGCAGACCCCGAAATCCGTAGCAAGTCCTCAGAGAACAAGGCGAGTTCGATGGCACAGAAAAGCAGGGCGCGCCGTCCGTCGCGGCCCACTGCGCGGGGCTGGCCCGGTCCCGGCGGCGGCATGGTCGGCTACGTCGACCCGGCCCCCGAGTGGCGCGGTACCACCGCCCAGGTGTGCGGCCTGTGGCCGTTCGGCGCGGGTGCCGGCACCCCCATGGTCGGGGTGCCGCTCGGCCGCGACCTCGACTCCGGAGCCACGGTCTGCTGCGACCCGGTGTCCTGGTTCACCCGCACCGGCCTGCTCGCAAACCCGTCGATGTTCGTGCTCGGCCGCCCGGGCCTCGGCAAGTCCACCGTCGTCCGCCGGATGGCACTCGGCCTGTCCGGCTACGGCGTCCACCCGCTGATCTTCGGAGACCTCAAGCCCGACTACACCGACTTGATCCGGGCGATCGGCGGCCAGGTCATCAGCTTGGGCCGGGGACGCGGCAACCTCAACGTACTGGACCCCGGAGAGTCCGTCCGGGCCGCCGCCAGACTCACCGGCGAAGCACGCCGTCGCCTGCTCGCCGATGTCCACGGCCGCCGCCTGCACATGGTCTCCGCCCTGGTGACCATCCTGCGTTCCGCGCCGCCCACCGACCGCGAGGAGACGATCCTCTCCGCCGCGCTAAACATCCTCGACGACCGGCATGGCACGGAGCGTGTCCCTGTCCTCGGCGACCTGGTGCAGGTCGTCAAGGACGCCCCAGAAGCGGTCCGCTCGGTGGCCCTGGACCGCGGCGACCTCACCCGCTACCAGGACATCACCGAGAACCTCGAGGCGTCACTGACCGCCCTGCTCGGCGACGGCCGGCTGGGCGGCACCTTCGCCCGGCCGACCACCGAGGCGATGAAACTCGACCGGCCGGTGTGCTTCGACGTCAGTGGTATCGACGACAGCGAGCAACTGCTTCAGGCTGCGGCCCTGTTGTCCTGCTGGTCGTACGGCTTCGGCGCGGTCTCCGCGGCCCACGCGCTCGCGGACGCCGGCCTGGAACCGCAGCGCAACTACTTTCTCGTCATGGACGAGCTCTGGCGCGTCCTGCAGGCGGGCCGTGGCCTGGTCGACCGGGTCAACGCCCTCACCCGCCTGGATCGGCAGCGCGGCGTAGGCCTGGCCATGATCACCCACAGTCTGGACGACCTGCTCGCCCTGCCCACCGAGGAGGATCGCACCAAGGCCAAGGGTTTCGTCGAACGCGCCGGCATGGTGATCTGCGCCGGTCTCCCGCCCGCCGAGATGCCGCAGCTCGCCCAGGTCGTCGAGCTGACCGAGGCAGAGAAGCGGCTCCTGGTCGACTGGTCGACCCCGCCCGCCTGGGACGGCACGAGCGGCCGCCGCGGTGCCCCGCCCGGTCTCGGCAATTTCCTGATCAAGGTCGGCAACCGTCCTGGCATCCCGCTGCACGTGGATCTGACGGCGGCGGAGCTGGAGGTCAACGACACCAACAAGCGCTGGAACCGACGAGCCTGACCGGCCGCCCGATTCCTTCGGCCCCCGAATCCCCGTAGGAGAGTCATCGCCGACCCGACGGACACGGTTCTGACGCCCGTGGGATGGGCCGTGGTGACCACCGCTCCTCAGCCCGTGCACTGGTACAGGTCTACGCACCATGGACGTCGACGGCCTGATGCGGATGCCGGTGAACCGTACGTGGCACACGAGCGTCGTGCTCGTGCACCGGTCCAGTAGACGCACTGGCCAGCCGCAGCCGCAGAGAGAAAGAAAGCAGGACGGCAATGTCCACCGCGACTCCCGCACCCTCGGAACCCGACACGACGACGCAGGATACGGCTCCGCCGCAGGAGGCTCCGAAGGAGGATGCCCCAAACCCGCCACATTTTATCCTCTACAAAGATGGCACTGAATACGCGGACGCACTGCGACAACTGTCCCTGTGGACACATCACGTGCTGTTGCCGGTGTACGGCAGGGAGGTCACCTCCACATCGCCTTGGTGCTCCTCCTGGTGGAAGCACCCGGAAGCGGTCGCACAACTCCATGGCTTGTGGCTTGCCTGGGGAGAGCTGACCGGTCCCGGCTCCGCCATGAACGGTCCTAGCACCTGGCACCGCGACCATCTGGCGCCGGTGATGAACAGCCTGCGTGATCCGTCGGGCCCCTTCGCCGGATGCAAACCCGGCGCCCACCGTGCGAAGGAGATTCCCGTAGTGGACGCCACCGACCCGTTCGGCCCGCCTCCGGCCAGGGCTTGACAGCCTCCTGCGCCGACAGGTCCGCAGGCAAGACGGCCGCCAGGCCGAACCCAGCGAAGCGATCAATCGGCCGTTGTGTTGGTGGTGTTGTAGTCCGGGGGCGCTTTCGCGGAGCTCGGCGGGGTAGATCTGGTCCATGCTGCCTTCGGGGAGGTAGCGGCGGGGGAAGGCGATCCATTCGTCGTGCATCTCGAAGAGCACGGCGGTGACCAGCCGCAGCAGCGCGTCGCCGTCGTTGGGGAAGACCTGGCCGACGACGTCGACGCGACGCTTGATTTCCCGGTTGACCCGCTCCAGCGGGTTCGTGGACTGGATCTTCTTCCAATGTCGTTCCGGGAAGGCCGTCAGGTCGTCCTTGGCTTCCAGGAACAGCCGCTTGACCTGTGGGAACTGCCCGCCGAGCATGTCGGCGACCGTATCGAGCTGGCCGCGGACAGCGGCCTGGTCGGGCTGAGCGAAGATGGTGTGGATGGTGGCAGCGACCATCTCGGCGGCGTCTTTGGGGATCACGCCGAAGACGTTGCGCAGGAAGTGAAGCCGTAAAGAATCAACCCGTTGCTTTCATAGGACAAGATCGTTGAATCTCAATGGCTCGTCAAGTGCCGTCAGACCGCTGTGGTCTCAGCCGCTGGCGGGGACGAGGGTGTAGGGCCGCTGGTCGCGGAGCATCGCCCACAGCACGTCGACTCGGCGGCGGGCGAGGGCGAGGACGGCCTGGACGTGGCGGAGCCCTTCGGCGCGTTTGCGCTGGTAGAAGTCTCTGGACGGGCCGCGGTACTGCATGGCGCTCTGGGCGGACAGGTAGAAGACCCAGCGCAGGCGGCGGTCGTAGCGTTTGGGCCGGTGCAGGTTGCCGGTCCGGCGGCCGGAGTCGCGCGGTACCGGGGCCAGGCCGCATGGGCGGCCAGGCGGCCGGCGTCGCGGTAGGACGGAGCTCGCGGATCCGGTTGGGAGAGATGACCTGCAGCCGGTGCTGGGAAGGGCACTGGAACAGGTGGGGCATCGGGGGCCCGAAGACCCGCTCGTAGCCGTCGTACCGGGTCAGCAGCGGCACCCGATCGCCCGTGCCCTTGATCCGGCGAATGATGCGGGCGAGGACGGCGACCAGGTCCGGGTCAGCGGGGATGACACGCTCACGGTCGGTCTTGGACGGGCTGATCTGCAGCAGAGGCACTGTCTCACCGGTGGGAGCCTGGTACTGACGCAGACTCAGGTGAGTGAGCTCCAGGAGTTCCTCGATCCTGGCCCCTGTGCATCGCAGGACCTCGATGCTCGCCCAGGTCCAGAAGGCGTTGTTCTCCTCGCATTCGGCATCGAACCGGGGACCGGGCTTGTCAACCCGGGCGAGGAACAGTGCGGTGGGGCGCCAGTGGCTGCCGTTCCGGCCGGTGCGCCGGTAGCGCGAATCCTCGACGGTGAACTCCTCACCCGGCTCTGCTGAGCGGGCTGCCTGCAGCAGGAGCGTGGCGTGCTGCAGCCGAGCCTCGGCAGCGCGGACGAGCGGCGGCAGGACGGGAGCCAGGGTGCGGGTGCGCTGCTGCATCCGTGCCTGCCGGTGCCGAGTTTCCTTGATGTAGCCGCGGATGTCGGCTTCGCTGATCGGGCAGGGTGCGGCCCACGCCGCCCAGCGGGCCGGGTTTTCCATCGACCACTGTGAGAGGTCGAGGTAGAAGGAGCGGACGGCCAGGAACACGGCGTGGGCGGTGCGGCGCGGTCGCCCGTCGGGCAGGACCCGGACGCGTTGTTTCCATGCCTGGGCGATCTCGTCGGGGAGGTTGAGCGAGGAGATCGCGGGGTGGTGGCGTTGCACGTCGCCCCAGAACAGGTCAGCCAGCATCTGGGCGTGGTTGACCCGGGAGCCGTAGTCCAGGACGGCGGATCGCTCGGCGAGGTAGTAGGCGAGCACGTCGCGGACCGCTCGGTTGGTGATCGGGTGGCGGTCGATCAGCTCGGCGGGGGTGAGCTGGCCGCGGGCCTGGGCCTCGCGCAGGGTCGGCGGCGAGTCCTTGAGACCGCCGACACCGTGGAGGATGTCGTAGGCGAGGGGCAGGGCCGTCACGCTGCGGCCGTTGTCCCGACGGGCCCGGGCGTAGTCGGTGATGTCTTCCAGGTCGAAGGCCAGCAGGTCCTTGCCGGTGACGATGCTCATGCGGGTGAGCACGTTCAGGGCCTCGGTCGCGTGCTCGTCGCAGCGCTGTCCGCCGACGCGCTGTGTGAGTTCGGCGAACAGTGCTGGCTGGTTGTGGCGACGGTAGGCGTCGTAGACGCCCAGCAGGCGGCTGCCGAAGAGCCAACCGTAGGAGGGCCGGATCGCCTGGAGGACGATCAAGGTGCCGAGACCGGCGGTGAACCGCGACCGGGTCCCCGCGCTGAGCCCCTCGGGTCCCCAGCCGGAGCCCAGTTCGTCAGAACCACTCAGCAGCCATCGGTCCTGCCAGGTGTCGGCAGGGAATCCCTCCAGCCAGTCGAAGATGGGCGTCAGTGAGAGCTGCTGGCGCCACAGGTTGCGGACCGTCGGCTCGCTCAGCAAGCTCTCGGCCAGGCGGGCCAGTTCATCGCGATGCGCCGACTCCCGGCCGCTGCCACGGGTCGTGCTCCTCGGTTCGGGCAGCACGGTGGTGAGGAGAGCGGGGTCGCGTGGGCTGACCGGGGTGCGAGCGACGCGCCCGTGCCGGGCCATCAGCGGTTCCCGAACACGTCGGTGAGGTCGTCCGGGTCGTATGCCCAGCCGGTCAGCGGCCGCGGCGCCGGCTTGGGGCGCGTGTAGTGCTCGTGGACCTTGGTGATGACCTCGTCGGTCCTGGGCCGCAGGTAGGTGCTGGTCGTGGTAATGCGCCGATGACGCATCACCTGCTGGGCGTCAACCAGGGTGATGGCCGGGTCCTCGATCAGGCGCAGACACAGGGTGTGCCGCAGGTCGTGCAGCGTGATGTTCGCCCCGATCCGGGCGTTGATCCGGTTCAGCACCGCTCGCAAGGCGGTGTAGGTCAGCGGGCGCGTCTGCCCGCGCAGGGTCCACCACACCGGCTCGTCCGGGGCGGGCCGGTGGCCGTCCTGGGCCAGCTCGCCGAGGTAGAGCGCCAGCCAGGCGAAGGCTTCCGGGGAGGCCGGACATGCTTCCTTCGCCCCGCCCAGACCCTTGGTCTGCACGTAGATCCGGCCCTCGCCCGGGTGGACGTCGCCGATCGTCATGCCCAGCATCTCGGCGGCCCGCGCGCCGCTGGACAAGAACATAGAGAACAGTGCCCGGTCTCGGTGGCAACCCAGGGAGGTGAACAGGTCCTCGACGACATCGTCGGGGACAGCGCGAGGCTCGCGGTCGACCTGCTTCTGCCGATAGGCACCCCGACGGTGCAGCCGGAACGGCTCCAGCGGGTTGTGATGCGCCTCCAGCCGGCGCCCGTCACGGGACTGCGGTGGCACCGGGGAGACCAGCGGACCCTGCCCGGTCTGCAGATGGTGGTCGTAGAACGCAGCCAGCACCGACACAGCATGGTTGATGGTCGCCGGGGCATAGCCCGACTTCAGGTAGGGCTTGCCAGTACGCGCGTTCAACGACCCCGGCGCGGGCGCGTCCGGGCGGCGCCGGTCCCGCGCCGGGTTGTGGCACGTCCGCAGCCACAGAACGAAGTCGCGTACGTCCACGCGCTTCGCGCGGCTCCACTCGACATCCACCGCGGCGAGAAACCGGAACCAGCGAAGCAAGTCAAAGGCATAGGAGCGGCAGGAAGCCGGAGTATTGCCGCAGGCCAGCAACTCCCGCAGGAACTCGCTTGCCGGCGTGATCGCCCGCCCCGCCCCGTCGAGAACCGCCCAGGGCAACGCGGTGGCACTGGTCGCCTCCACCCTGCCGACCCGGGCCACCACCAGCCCAGTCACCTCACGTTCGTCCATCACCGCAGCGTGATCCATCACGTCTCCGTCTCATCGGGAACATCCCGAACGGAGACTCCTCGCCCTCACAAAGCCAAGACGTAGGACACGCGGATAGTGCGGTCAACGGGTCGGTGGACGGCCTTGCCCGAGTATGACAGGCGGAAGGAAAACAGGTAGCTGGTGACCAGTTCGCCGGCGAGGCGCACGCTGACGTCGCCGAAGTCGACCTCGGCCGCCATGCCCGGCTGGTGGGTCTGCGGCACGAACGCTTCCAGCGGGGCCTTGCCCGACTCCACCAGGATACGAGGCTTCCGGTCCGCGACGTAGCGCCGCACCATCTGGTAGGACACGTCGGCGCCGTGTTCTTCGACCAGGCGGTGGAAGAGCCGTGTGACCGTGTGCCGCTGCTTGCGCGGCGCATCCAGGTCCGCCCGCAGGATCCCGTCGATCACCGCCTTGTACGGGTCCAGCGCAGTCGGGCGCGGCGGCAGCTTCTTCCGAGGCTCCGGCCAGACCGAGTCCACGGCCCTGCGGACCGTCCGCCACGACACGTTGTACTTGCGCTCGATCTCCCACATCGTCATGCCGCCGCGGTGGTCGCGCCGAATCGCGGCATACAGCTCGACCTTCGACATCTGCGGCATGACCAGGGCCTTTCACCAGGAACACCCCGATGCTCCCATGGCAAGGACCCCACTACCGTCAAAACTCGCGAACATCACCCGACCGTGGATCTGGGCGCCTCCCAAACCCGTGAACAACTGACGACACAACTCGTGAACAAAGCCAGCCCAGCAGGGCCCGGATGCGCGGCAGGTCCGGTGCCTTAAGGGAACTGCAGCCGTCGAACGCCACAGTCCGCCAGCGCCGGTAGCAGACGCCTGGTGTTGACGGCCGCGCCAGCGGCACCGCCAGAACGTCGAACAGTACCCTCAGCGGCTCCGGACCCAGACGTCGGCGCAGCTGACGCAGGGCGGCTTCCGAAGGAGTGCGCAGGTCGATGCCCGACAGGCCGGCCACGAGCTTGTCCCAGACCCGCCGGTATCCCAGAGCCGGGAACAAGCCCAGGGCCAGGACGAAGTAGATGCCGACCCGGGACGGAAGCGTACGCACACGGGCCTGAACGGTCCTGGTCTCTTCGAGTACATCGTCGACGAGCTCGAACGGTATGTGCTCAGGCAGCCCGCCAAGGTGACCAGGCGCGAAGGCGCCTGCGGCAACAGTCGTAGTGCGCATCATGGTGTAGATGGCGGGCTGGCTCGACAACGGAATCCTCTGATCAGGAACGTCTTGGTCGATTTCCTCCTACCAGGAGATCTCACCCTTCAACGCCATAACCGGCCACCGCAGACCCGCCCTTGACTCGACGGCCGCGGCGTTAACTTCGTGGCATTGGCGGTTGAAGAGGTTGCGCTGGGCGGCTGCATGCCAGTCACCGTGGTCGTCGCGGCGGCGCCCGTAGTGGGCCTGGGCTCCGGGTGAGGCGGTGATCGCGGAGAAGGCCCAGAGGTAGCCGGCGTGGTTGAGGCGGTCGTTCTTGATCCAGCGGCGGGTGATGCTCGACTTCTTGCCGGAGGCCCTGGTGATGGGCGAGGAGGCTGCGTATGCCTTCAGGCTGCGGGCGTCGGCGAAGCGTGTGTGATCGTCCCCGATTTCGGCGAGGACCCCGGCGCCGAGCTGGAGGCCCAGTCCGGGGAAGCTCAGCATTACCTCGGCGTCCGGGTGCTGGGGGAACGTCTCTTCCACTGCCTTCGCGAGGTCATCGGCGGCGGTGCAGGCGGCCTCCAGCTGGGTCACGAGGGCGAGCATTTGCTTGCCGAGTGCGTCCTCGACCAGCGGCGGCTGATGGGCGTAGTTGCCGCGGAAGATGTCTCGCAGCCGATCGGCCTCGGCCTCGATGCCGCGCTGGCGGCCGGCCCGCCTGAGTGCGGCCTGTATCTGGGCTCGGGTCAGCCGCGCGGCCTGGGCAGGCGTCGGTGCGGACTTGACCAGTTCCCGGGCCTCTGGTCGGCACAGGCCGTTGGCCCAGGTGGCGACGGCGTCCAGGGCTGAGGGGTAGAACTCCCGCAGGAGGGATCGGAGCTGGTTGGCGATCTGCTGCCGGTTCCAGGTGGCGTCCTGCTGGGCGCGCGCCAGGACGGCGATTGCGCGGGCCAGGTCGCTGTCGCCGGGCAGGGGCCGGTGGGCGTGCATGTCGGTGCGCAGGATGTTCGCGAGCACGAGTGCGTCGCCGGGGCCGGACTTCTTGCGCGAGACGGCGTGCCGGTCGCGGTAGCGGGCGGCGGCCATCGGGTTGATCGCGAACACCGGGCGCGTGCCGGTCCGCAGGACGGCGACCCGCAGGCCGCATGGGGTCTCGATCGCGACCGGGATGGGGTTCTCCTCGCTGTCGCCGTGCTCGGTGAGCAGGTCCAGGAGGATCTTGTAGCCGGACGCGTCGTCGGTGATGTGCCGCTTGGCGACGAGCTGGCCGGTGTCGTGTGTCTTCTCGGCCCAGTCGATACCGCAGTAGATCAAGGGTGTGCCCTCCCAGCGGAACGGATGTTTGCGCTGGTCACGAGCGCATGCGGAGCCACGCGTCGCACTAATCCCAGGCCTCGACCAGGCGTGGGTCGGGCCGACACCTCACGAGCCGTTCGTGGCGCCAGCGCACCGCGCGGGTCTCCGCCTGCGCAGGAGCTCAAGGGCTCGCGTGCTGTGAGAGATCACCGTGTGGTGGGCTAGTACCACAAATGCCAACGAGCGTGAGGTAGTTGAGGTTCGATGGGTGGCGCCGGAGGTGCCGATCTACGTTTGGACCTGACCGGCCGGTGACTCCAAAGGCATGCCTCCGACGCCAGGGGCAGCCGGACTGTCGTGCAGATCCTGGTCGCCCTAAGAACGGATTAGTGACTCCAGCAGGCGTAGTAGGTCAGACTGGGACAGGGCCACCATGCACCTCCCGGGTTGAACTGGCCGTTCACCAAGAAGAGTTGCAGGTGGCCCGCCTGCTGGGCAGGGAGCGGAATCCCCATCAGCACACGCCCCCGGGCGTACGCCCTAGCCTTGATCGGCTACACACCAAGCGGGACGCCACCCTTCAGAGTCAAGCTTACGGTTCCGCTGTCGGCTGCTGGTGAACCCCGAGGGGGGTGGGAACGTCGTGAAGGCGAAAGCTGTGATGACCTTTTTTGGAGGCCGTGATGCCTGCTGAAGACCAACGTGCAGAGACGGACGAGCAGGGCCGGGAACAGGGGGGTGCGCAGGCGGCGCCCCGCCGGAGGGCTGCGCCCAAGCCCCCCTCGGAGCTCACCCCGGAGCAACTACGGATCCGGCAACAGAACAAGGAAGCCCTGGCGAGGTACCTTAAGCGGAAGGCGGAGGGTGAGGCGGCGGCGCCCCGCCGGATCGCTGCGTCCAGGCCCGACTCGGAGCTCACCCCGGAGCAACTACGGCGCCGGCAACAGAAGAGGGATTCCAAGGCGAGGTCCCGTCTGCGGAAGGCGGAGGGTGAGGCGGCGGCGCCTCGCCGGATCGCTGAGGCCAGGCCCGACTCGGAGCTCACCCCGGAGCAACTACGGGACCGGCAACAGAAGAGGGATGCCATGGCGAGGTCCCGTCTGCGGAAGGAGGCGGGTGAGGCGGCGGCGCCTCGCCGGAAGGCTGCGGCCAGGCCCGACTCGGAGCTCACCCCGGAGGAACTACGGCGCCGGCAACAGATCAGGGATGCCATGGCGAGGCACCGTATGCGGTTGAAGGAGGGGCAGGGGGCGGTGCCTGCGATGGATTCGTCCGGAGCGGCTGGGCTGGTGGAGGCTGATACGGAGCAGGTGCAGTCGGTTGTGCCGCAGGTTGCCGCTGCGCAGATCTACATGGACTACCAGCAGACGGTGTTCTCGCACTGGCCACAGCTTCCGCCGCCCGGGCTGAAGGTCGCCGTGCACCCGGAGACGGTCGGGCAGGCATTGGAACGGGGCGCGGTGATGGTCACGCTCAACGTACCGGATGCCGTGGCCGAGCCGGCCGGGGCGGCAAGCGTGCCGGCGCTCCTGGCCGATCCCGGTCTGGACCTCACCGACACCGCAACCCTCGATGCCCTGGATACAGCACAGATCACCCCCGGGGAACGCTCGGAAGCAGCCATGGTGCAGGACGGCTACCTGGCCATGGAACGCGCCGCACTCGCGGAGGAGTGGCCTCCCATGTTGTCCTCCGGCGGCTCACCCTCCATCCCGCCCGCCGGTCCCCCCACCGCACCCGAGCTGCAATACGGCCTCCCCCTCTCCGGCTACGATCCGGCGGATACGTTCAGTGACCCGGATCCTGGATCCTGGCTGGACGAGTCGGTGCTTCAGCAGGCGGAACAGACGTACCGTGCCGAAATGGCGCTCTCGACGTCAATGCGCAATGTGTCATTGACGTCAGCCGAAGACCCGTTCCAGCGCAGTGCCGCAATCAACCCGGCAGGCGGCCACGAGAGGACCGCGTGGGCGCACCTGCCACCCGGCAGTACCGCGGCATCCGCCCAGACGTCAGACACGGGACACCCAGCCCCCGCGCCCTACAGCAAAGGCGCAGACACAAATGCGCGCGGGCGCGGACCCGGTAGGTGACAGTCCAGCCCACACACGGAGGGCCAGGGCTCACGCGCCTTCTTACACGGCGAGAAAGATCACTCGTGCGCGCCTACACCATGATGCCCTGGTCGCCATATTTGGGGCGCGGCTCGCGTTCTGAAAGAGTGTTTTGTCCTGGCGAGGTTGTTTGGTTCGAGGTTCAGGTGTCGCGCCAGTTCGGGGTGGATTCGCTCGTGAGTCGTCGGCTTATGAGGTCGATCATCGCGACGTG
>NZ_JBIBKW010000044.1:0-30691 GCF_042959465.1 Streptomyces sp. NPDC007901
GCTTCACCCGGCCGCTGCGACGGCCAGGAGTCGAAGGTCTCTCACCCCCGCTCGACTTCAAGCGCCTCGTGGCGCACATGCTTCTCAGCCCAGTCGATCCCGCAGGTTGCGTGCACCACGCGATCCTCCCAATGCGTCGCTGTCCGTCGGCATCGAGCCGCGGCAGGGCCACCCGGCGACCTAATAGAAGCGCTCGCGGGCGCACCACCCCATCAGCCGTCCGTGGCCCCAGCCCTGTTCAGGGTCCTCGCTCTCGTGAAGAGCTCGTGGGCTCCGGCTGATCGGGAGGTGATCCTGAACATGGCTCGAACCACGGCAAGGTACGGCCGCTCGAAGAGATACGGCAGAGGCTGGAACCCGTCCCTCTTGTCGAAGCGCTGCGGGCGCTGCGTATATCCCAGACGTCTCGCCAGCCCCTGCCTGGATCGGCCCAACGGCCGACTCGCTTGCCTATTAGGCGTACTCATCGCGTGCGAACCGTGCCTACCTGCGTCGGCGTGGGATCCGCTGCACGATTCCGGAACCTGCCGACCAGGCTGGCCACCGCAGGCGCCGGGGAAAGTCCGGCGGACGGCCTCCGGTTTTCGGCCGGGAGGACTATAAGGCCCGGCATGCGGTCGAGTGCGGGATCAACCGGCTGAAGCGGAACCGGGCGGTGGCCACGCGGTTCGACAAGCTCGCTGTCCGCTTCGAGGCGACCGTCCTCATCGCCGCGATCAACGAATGGCTGTGACCTGCCTGAAGTGTCAGCCCCGCCCTGCCGCGCCGGCAGCGGGGCGCTGTATGTAGGAACTGTTCGGGTTTCCCGGCTCGGTGGCGGTGTTGGGTCTCGTGGCCTGCTGGGATGCCGCTGGACGATCTGTGGGCAGGTCTGGGAGTGAAATGCCCCCGCCGAGGCCGGCGGAGGCGGGTGATTCACGAGTCGGTGGGCAGGTGTTGGGTGCTCACTGGTGTTGGTGGCCGTAGGTCTTGGTGCGGTTCATCATGTCGCGCAGGTTCACGGGTGCGTTGTAGCCGAAGGTCTGCTCGAAGGACTGGTAGCCCTCGGTCGAGGACGCGGCGCTGCGGGGCAGCATCTGTTCGGCGAAGGTGTTGAACGCCGTGTCGATGTCGGCCGGTGTGGCGGCGATGGCTTGTGCGAGCTGGGCGCCGTCGTAGAGGGCCCAGTTTGCGCCGTCGCCGTCGGGCGGAGTGAGGTGGGCGGCGTCGCCGATGAGCATGATGCCCGGGACGCGGTCCCATGTGTGTTCCAGCGGCAGTCCCCAGATCGGGCGTGCGACCGGCGTGGTCTCGCCTCGGGTGACCAGTTCGAGCAGCTCAGATGCCCAGCCCTGGCCCAGTTGTTCGGCGACGAGCGTCAGCGCGCGCTCGCGGTCGGAGAAGTCGACCGACTGTATCCACTCGAGTGGCTTCTTCAGTACGACGTAGGTGTGGATCACGTCGTTCGCCTCGCGGTGTCCGAAGATTCCCCTGCCCGGCTTCATCGCCAGCATCGCGCCGCTGCCGACCAGTGCGGCGCTCTGCGGGTGGTTCTTGTCGACGTCGTGGAGGAACGTTTCGACCCACAGGGTTCCCAGGTACTCGGGCATGGCCCCGTTGAGGGCGCCCCGGACCCGCGACCAGGCCCCGTCGGCGCCGATCAGCACGTCGGTTGAGACCGAGGAGCCGTTGGTGAAGTTGATCGTGTGCGGCCGGTGGCCGTCTCCGGGGGTGACCGAGGCGATTTTGTGGTCCCACTGGATCGTGCCGTGGGGCAGTGACTCGATCAGGATCCTGCGCAGTTCGCCGCGCAGGACCTCGGGGTTGCTCAGTTCCCCGTCGTCGGGGATCTCGCCGACGAGTTCTCCATCGGGGCTGAGGAATCGCATCGCCTCGGCGCCCATGTTGACGATTGAGCGGAACTCGTCCATGAGCTGGCACTGCTGGAGGGCGACCTGGCCGTTGAAGTCGTGGATGTCGAGCTGGCCTCCCTGGGTGCGTCCGCTGGGCGATGCCTCCGCCTCGTAGAGGGTCGAGGCGATGCCGTGGACGTGTAGGACGCGGGCGAGGGCGAGTCCGGCCAGTCCGGCTCCGGCGATGGTGATCGGTCCGTTCACTGTGTGGCTCCTTGAGTTCCTTCGATGGGCCTCGGGCGACTTCTGGTCTGGGTGAGTCCGGTGACCTGGTGGGCCCCGACCCGGGTCCTTGTGTCGCAAAATTATTATGTCACATAACTATATTAGGGTGTCGTAAGGTACCGGGGGCAGCGAAAGGTAGGCCATGTCAGAAGCTGAGCCGGGTGATCAGTACGAGCACGTGCTGGGCAGCCTCACGGCCTTCACCGCCATGCAGAAGGAACTGGCACGGGCCTTCGCCCGCAGTGCGCGGCTGCACACCACCGACGCCGACGCCATCGTGCTGATCATCGAGGCGGAACAGCGTGGCCGACCGCTAACGCCAGCACGCCTCGCCGAACGCGTGGGCCTCTCGCCGGGTGCGACCTCGATCCTTCTCGGACGCCTGGAGAAAGCAGGACATGTCGAGCGCGCACGGGAGGACTCCGACCGGCGGATCGTGACCCTGCGCTCGACCACGACGATCAACGCCGCTGCCGACACCTTCTTCGAACCGCTGCACCGGCAGCTCGGTCAGGCGCTGGGTGAGTTCACCACGGAACAGCTCGCCCTCATCATCCGTGCCGCCGACAATCTCCGCACCACCATGGAGACCTACCTCCGCGACTGCGAATCGGCCCCGAAAGACTGACCACTGAGGCGGCCGAGCGTAGCGGGGGTCAGCGGCACGTCCGGCGGACTACGGGCTATGCGTCTACGCCCCCAGCCCTGCCGCGGGCGCCCGGCTGCCTCGCCACCTGATCACGCGCCTTCGGTTCCGTACGAGGGACGCATGCCGCCAGGCGGCTCCGGAAACTGGAAGAAGTACCTGCCCAGCAGGTTGACGTGGTGGCGCACGATCGGGAAGAGACGTGCCACGTTCTGGCCGCGGACCTCGAAGCCCTCGGCGCGGAGCTGGGTTGCGGTTACCTCCATTGGTCATCTGAAAGATCCCCTCGCCCCACACCGAGATCATCACGGCACGAGGCAAGACAAGGACCCCAGTTCTAAAACACGGCCTAGGTGCCGGTCGGCTCGGCGCCGTCCTGCGTCAGGGCGCGCAGCAGAGTCCAGCCCGGTGCTTGTTCACGGGGACTGACGGCGGCTGTGAAGACTTCGGGAAAGTCGAAGATCGGTTCGCCACTAGGCCGGCGAACATACGGTACGAATCCGTAGTCCACGCCGTCGTGGGCGTCGTAGCTCATCCAGGCGATCACTTCACGCTCGCCCTCGCGCAGTGGGTGGTTAGACACTGCTCGCGCCTGAACGCTGTCGCCGATATCGAGCCAGACCTGGGGGACGGCGAAGACGAAACGGGATGTGTGGTTCTCCCGGGCCTTCTCGGCCGCGCGCTGCTCGAACGCCGCGGCCGTGGGCTCGTCGCGCAGGTAATCGTAGTCGGACAGCACGAGAGTGTGGTCGCCCTGCAAGGCCACCATCGCTGGGCAGTCCAGTTCGAGGATGGCCCGTTCCAGTCGGTGGGCAACGTCGAGCACCAGGTTCTCGGTGTCCTGGTTCACGTCAGTGGTCACTGTCCTGCGGCGGGTTATCCCTGAGTTTGAAGTCGTGGTACACGCCCATGATCTCCACGGAGACGCGGTCACCGAGGTGGGCCAAGCGCAGCAGAGTGCGGCTGGTGTGGCTGTTCTGGCGCCGTGCTTCGCGGCTGGACCGTTCAATTACTTCCGTCCCGTCCAGCGCTTCCAGCTCTGCGGCCAGCTCTTTCACTGTGGCTCGGGCTTGAGTCAGATCGATCTTCACTGTCCCTACCTCCAGGCTCCCCCGGCAGTCTCCCGTATCCGGGACGCTTGCGGAGCCCGGCGCCGCAGTTCAGCTGCCGCCCGGTTCGATACTGGCCTTGATGTAGTCCGACAGTTGGTGGATGAGGTGGTTGGCTGCCTGGACGGCCAAACACAGGATAGCGACACCGGCCTCGATCCCGGCCCTGTGGAGATCCAGTTCTCTCAGCACCGCCATCGCCTCGCTCAGCGTCGCGATCTTCAGCGGCTTGGGAGCCACGATGTCCAGCAGCCAGCAGTAGACGCCCTCGTCGCCATCATCCACAAACTCGAAGGTGATGGTCATCTCCTCCGGTTTACCTACCATCCCAGCGGCCTGCGCGGCCTTAACCAGGAGGGACACACCGTCCTCCTGGCCCGGTTGCCGGGGGTCCCAGGCCATCCCGATCGGCGGGGAGTCAGCGCGGAGCGCAGAGACGGCGCCGCCAAAGCTCGCGTCGACTTCATAGGTGACGACGAGTTCGATCAGCCAGGCACGGGCCGCTTCCTCGTACAGGACGAATAGGTCCACCAGCATTCTCCTTCCTGTGTCGATGGGGTGAAGGGCTGGCTCGCCCGGTGCCGGCACTGCCGTCATCGAGCGCAATGGCGTGAAAATGCCTGAAGGTGAGGGGGCACGGCACCTGTGTGGCCCTCTCCCGGCCGTCCCTGCCCGGGAGAAGGGGCGACCGGCGGCGGGGAATGCAGACCAAGCCGCCGCGCTGAGGTCTAGGGGGCAGGGCGACCGAGCTACCGGCCGAGTTCGTGATCCACAGAGGGCTGGTAGGGCTTGGTCAGGCGCGCCATCACACACGGGGGGGCGGCGAGACCGGTCATCGGGTGCGGTCGGGGCTGCCTGAGTAACTCAGAGCAGCGTCTGTGTCCCTTTGGGCAGGCGGCAGTGCGCGTCACCGGGGAATCGGCCGTGCTGGTCAGGCCAGACGGCTTGCCAGACCGGCGGGGTGATGCCGTAGGTGGCATGGATGATGCCGAGTTCTTCCGGCCGGCTAACCGGGCGGAGCTGGAGTGCGAGTCCGTCCTGAAGGACTCCACCGACTTCCAGTCCGTCTCTCGGGGCGAAGCCGCCGTCGGCCAGCACCGTCGCGAGGACGTTGAGCAGGCCGTGTGACATCTCGGCGTTCAGCCCCGACACCGCGAGCTCATAACCGCGGTCGGGGCGGGTGTGCAGCCCGATGCTGTAGGCGAAGGGCCGAGCCCCGGTTGCCGGGTCGCCGTGAACGTGCTGCACGGCATAGCCGTGCTCGGCGATGATCCTTACCACGCGGTTCAGGTACGGGGCGCCCGCTTGTCATGGTGCCTCCGTCAGGGAAGTTGGAGTGTCAGTGCCGACGCAGGACCGTCAGTCGCCGGTGGGCTGTGGACTTCAGGTCGTCGTCGATGCCTTCGAGCAAACGCAGGCCGCGGGCGCCGGGCAGATTGCCCTTCAGTCCGGAGGCGGCGCTGGGACGGATCGGCGCGTAATGGTCCAGGTAGTCGGTGACCGCCTTTTCGCCTGCGTAGGCAGTGCGGCCGGCGCGTTCGGCCTCGTCCGTGAAGAGGCTGTGCAGCCGGTCGCGTCGGGCCTCGCGAGTGCGTGTTGAGCGGGCAGTGGCGGTGTCGTCCAGTGGCCAAAGGGTGTCGATCAGCTGGTCGAACTGGTTGATCGCGAGGTCGGTGCGGGCCAAGGCAGTCTCCTCGGCGGCCCATCGGTCGTAGTACTGGACGGACAGACCGAGAGTGCGGCGGGCTTCCTGAATCTGGTCGGTAGCGTTGCGGGTGTGCCGCACCGTCCAGCGTGTGAGCGCGTCCTGCACGGCAAGTCGTTCGGTGTTCCCACAGACTGGGCGCCAGGGGGTGACCACGACCTGATAGGGGGAGCGTCCGTCGTGGCTGTTGATGGCCACGATGAACGGGATGACCTGATCGTTGATGCCGTCCGCATCGACAGTCACGTGCTGGGGCAGGCGCAAGGCGACGAAGACCTTCTTCCCGCTGCGCAGGGCTCCTGCTGACTCCCACATCACGCCGGAGTCGTTGACCAGTTCCTGGAGGAATTCGAAGGCTCGGCGGTTCTGGATCACCTCATAGCCTCTGCCCACGACACCCAAGGAGGCACCGGTGTCGGTGCGTACGGTGTGGAACAGGCCCTCGTCCACACGAGTTTCACCGTTCCACGGGTAGCTGGCAGGGACCGTCTCGACCTGGTAGTCGATGCCCCCGAGCTCCAGGACCTTGTCAATGTCCCCGGTCCCTCCGGGGATGACATTGCCGACGTTGTGCCATGCCGGGACCGAGGAGTACAGAGCAGCAGTACCGCGGGAGAGGTCGAGTCCATGCTGCGGGACGCCGCGGGCGCTGAGGATCTCTCCAGCGTCCCAGCCCGTCAGCACCCGGTAACGACCGTCGGGCAGGCGCTCCACCGTTCCGGCCGCGAGGCGGTTCTGGAGTTCGCTCTCCCAGTCACGCGCAGCCTTCATTTGATCCGCGCGTTCGGCAGCGAACGCTTCGTTGACATCAACAGACATGCAAAATCCTTTCTCCGATACCGCCGAGCAGCGGCCTATAAAGTCTTCAATCGGGCCACGCAAGAAACTTTAAAAACTAGCTGAATGGATCCTGTTACATAACTACGGGCAAGAGAAGAGCCGAAATGGCGTGAAGCTTCTTTATTTCCCGCATCGAACGGGGATGGATTTTCAGTAGACTCGCCCTATAGGAATAGCGGAAAACCACCCGTGATCTCTCCATATCCTGGGAACTCCATGCCTCCCGTAGCAGCTGACGCCCGGCTGCGCCGGCCCTCCGGGACGAGAGAAGTTCTCGAAACGGCTCTGCCAGGCCGACAAAGTATCCCTCCGATCGTGCGGGCGGGCATGCATCCTTGTGGCTTTTCGGGCTCGGGGGCCCTCTCCCGGGAGAGGGAGATCAGGAGAGGGCCAGCCCGCCCCTGGCGAAGGGGGCGGGTACCGGCAGCGGGGAATGCAGGCGCAGCCGCTACCGGAGTCCAAAAAATGGGCGCAACGTTGCGCCGCCCGTCCGTAATGCCGCACCCCATGGCGTTCCAGGGAATTCTTCGCCCCGTCTCCGGCCGAGCGCAGAGAACTCGCACTTGGCGGGGGCTGCGCAGCCCCCGCCACGGCGTGGGCGCGGACCTACAAGACGGACTTACCTCCTAGTCGATACCAGGGGCCAGAGACAAGTAGGCGCGAAGCACTGCTCGTTCAACCTCGATTCTTCAGCGGTAGTGAGGGCATGACTGGCCTGTCGGTTCGCCCTTTTTGTTCCGCGTGATCGCGGGCAGGGCCTTCGCGTGTCGCTGCGGCTGCGCCGGGGTTCCACGGCACCCGGAGATGGTGGGGGTCCACTCCTTTCCGTGTCTCTTCGGACCTGGTGGGCGAGGCGTCAGGTGATGGCGGGCAGGGTGGTCAGCCGGTGCCAGCAGGTGGTGAACGCCGTCGCCCAGGGCCAGGTCCGCTCGATCCGCAGCCAGCGGCGGCGGGCGGGGTCGGCGAGGCGGGCGGGCAGGCGGTAGAGGCGGAAGCGCACGGTGTCCGGCTCGGCGTCGGCCAGGTCGTCGAGGTCGTACAGGACCAGCAGCCGCACCCACGCGTCGAGATCGACGGCAGTACCTTCGCCAGCGCGTTCGTCAGCCCCGTCCGGTCCGCACACCGGCGCAGCAGCACCGCCCCGGCATGCCCGACCAGCCTCTTCCCAGCAGCCACCACGGACAGCCGACGGTCCCACCCTGTACTCTCGACCACCAGAAAGGTGCCTTGCTCTCGCAGCGGATACGACCTAGACACTCGCATCCTCGCAGGTCAACGGCACCTTTCTGCTATCGGGGCGTCAGATCATCCAATTCCACTGAATACCCAGGGTCAACCGTGGTGGCTGCCGTCCTCGCTAAAGCGAGCGGGCAGGGTGGTAACGGTCACAGCGCGGGCTTAGTTACAACCCCGGCTCACCATCAGTGACTCCCTCGTCACTGTCGCGCTCCCCGTCCGCTGCGGCAGAAGTCGAGCCGAACGTTGCCGGATCCACGATCACCCGTACGCATGCGGCCGCGGTGAACAGCATGGGAGGCTCGTTCGTAGCCCGTGAGAACAACCGATCCCTGCTCGTGCCGGACACGGTCGATCACAAGGCCGGCGTATGAGCTCTGGTCATCACCGCAGCTGGTGAAGTGGTCCGCGATCTCGCCGAGCAGATCGTTCTCGATCTCATGCCTCTCGATCACGCTTTCTCCTCTCTAGACCGAGACGACGACGAGCAGGGCGCGCCCCGTGGAGCACTACGTCCTTCCCTCGCCGGTCCGGTGGGTCCTACTGGTGGCCGAGCAGATGTACTCACCCCATTCGTCATGCGCTCGCTGGCCGGAGCGGTCCCAGATGAGTGGCTCACCACAATCCGTGCACACCCCCGCTGGCGTTCCGGGTTCATGCCTTTCAAGATCGGTCATTGAGTAATCCGATCTCCGGACGGCGATACCCCAAAGGGGAGAAAATCGGGCTACGGCCGTCCGGCTAACGTCGCGGAGTCTTGGTGCCTCCGGAACCCGACATTGAGTAGGACGCCGGGGACCCTTCGTCAGGCACCCGGAAGTGTTGCCACGAGCATGCGAATCAGATTCTTTTGCCTGGTCGGTCCCCGCCGGACGGCTGCCGCACAGCCGCACTACGCGGGAGGGGAGGACCGGGGCATGGACGTGGTCCACGAGCGATGCGCCGGAATCGACATCGGCAAGGCGGACGTGAAGGTCTGCGTTCGCGTCCCGGGGCCGGGCAAGCGCCGCCGCAAGGAGATCCGTACGTTCTTGACGATGACCGCCGACCTGCTGGCCATGCGCGACTGGCTGCTGTCCGAAGGCGTCACGGTCGTGTCGTCGGCATGGAGGCGACCGGCGCGTACTGGAAGCCGGTGTTCTACCTGCTGGAGAACGACATCGAGTGCTGGCTGCTCAACGCCCGGCACATGAAGAACGTCCCGGGCCGCAAGACCGATGTCGCGGACTCCGAGTGGATCTGCAAGATGGTCGAACACGGCCTGGTGCGGCCCTCGTTCGTGCCGCCGCCGGCCATCCGCCAGCTGCGGGACCTGACCCGCTACCGCACCGAAGTCATCCGCGAACGCACCCGCGAGGCCCAGCGACTGGAGAAGCTCCTCGAAGACTCCGGGATCAAACTGTCCGCGGTCGTCTCGGACCTGCTGGGCAAGTCCGCCCGCGCGATGCTGGAGGCCCTGATTGCCGGGGAACGCGACCCGCACGTCCTCGCCGAGATGGCGAGGGCGAGCATGCGTGCCAAGCGTCAGATCCTCGCCCAGGCGCTGACCGGCCAGTTCACCGACCACCACGCCTTCCTCGCCCGGACCATGCTCGGCCGCATCGACGCGGTCACTGCGACCGAGGCCGCCTCAGCGAGGAGATCGCTCGCCAGCTCGCCCCGTTTCGCCGCCAGATCGAGCTGCTGACCACGATCCCGGGCGTCAGCACCCGCTCGGCGGAGATGATCCTGGCCGAGATCGGCGCGGACATGGCCCGCTTCCCCTCGGCTGCCCACCTGGCCTCGTGGGCCGGGATGTGTCCGGGTAACCACGAGTCGGCCGGCAAGCACACCTCCGGCAAGTCCCGGCCCGGCGACCCGTGGCTGAAGAACGCGCTCGGACTCGCCGCCACCGCCGCGGCCCGCAGCAAGAACACCTACCTCGCATCCCGCTACAGACGCATCGCCATCCGCCGCGGCAAGAAGCGGGCCCTGGTCGCCGTCGGCCACACCATCCTGACCTCGATCTGGCGCATGCTCACCAACGACGCCGAGTACGCCGACCTCGGAGCGGACTACTTCCTCCAACGAACCGGCCGGGCCCGTCAGACGCGGCGCCTGGTCAGCCAGCTCAACATGCTTGGTTATCAAGTGTCCCTCCAATCAGCGGAACAGGTCTGAACTGCGATGTTGGGGGATTTTCGAATCAGATTCCTTCCTGGTTCTTGCAGTGCTCGGCGTTGTTCTGCTTGAGGTCCAGGGGGCGCAGCGCGTGGCGGTCGACGTTCTCGGCCTTGATCTCGGCCTGCCATCCGCCGACGCCGTACTCGGGGTCCGCAACCCACAGATAGGCGGTCTCCGGCGTCCGCCGTCGGACTGTGCCAGTGAAGGTCACCGAAGTGTCCAGGGGCATTCCCGCGGCGTCTTCGAACCACTCGAACCGGTGCTCATCTCCCACCTTCAACTCGGTGAAGGGTGACTCGATGAAGGTGGTGTATCGGAAGTTTGTGGTGCCCCACAGGACTTCCCGCACTGCGCCGTTGTCGTAGCGGCGCAGCGACGCCGTCTTTTTCTCAGGGTCGATACCAATGAGCAGGCCGCCGACCTTATCGTCCGGAGGCAGAGCTGTGAGGATGTGCGCAACCATGTGCTTGCCGATGTACTCGATGAGTTCATCAGTAGATTTCGGAGTATTGATCCACTTGTCGATGCGGAACTCCATCGGGAAATCCCTCCCTGTACAGGGACATAGAAAGGCGTCAGCGCCCGCTCCGGAATCGCAGAGGCTGACCCCTGGTAAACCCACACGCGCCGGGGCACGCTTGGGTGATCGAGGAAAGATCACAGCATCTGCCTGCGCGCCGTCTTTTTCTTGCGCCTTCAGTGGTTGTGTCCGCCAGACTGTTCCACGCCGTCCAGGTCCGGTGGCTCGCAATATTCGACGTCCGACTCCGGGGAGATAATGTCGCCTGACTCGATGTCGGTGCAGTAGGCGTCGAACACCTCGCCAGCGGTGAGGGGGCGAAGTCCGCCTTCGCGTATTCCCCAACCGTAGACACGATCAGCCATACCGGGAGTGCTGGTACGCATCACCAAACCTCCGACGCCGTTCCGCGCGATACCGAGTGCGAGGACCGCGGTGAATTCCAGTGTTTCCCGCTCGTTGAGTGGTGTTCTGCCGGCGGCGTTGTCATCGGCGTGCAGGACGGAGACGAGGGTTTCCGGCGCGGCGGAGGTGCTGCAGACGAGATGACGGTTTCCTGGGGCAGCGGTGTCGATGATGCGCGCGAGCAGGTCCGTGGCGCGAGCGAAGGCTGCGCGGGCGATGTCTTCTCCGCAGGTGGCGCAAGATCCTATGCGGGCGAGAGCGGTGAACGCGTATTCCCAGGTGGACTGGCGGACAGCATCGTCGATGAGATTGCGGGCCAATTCGGCCAGCGACTGCCCCTCGTAGGCAAGGGTGGGGCCGCTGGTGGCGAGCTCCGCGGTGTAACGGGTACGACTGGCCAAGGCATCAGGATCTAGTCCCATTTCGGTGCAGAACTCGGCGTACTCCTCAGGGTCGAAGAGAGCGATGGTGGTATGGCCGCCGTCCGTAGCGCAGGCCCGGAGGACCGATTCCACCTCACTGAGATATGACTCGTAATCTTCAAAGGGAAAAGTACGGTAGCGTTGCATTGCAGTGAAGTCATGCTCGTCCGTGAGCAGACCGATGGTGCCGGCGATCTCACGTCGCATTGAGTTGTGTTTTGTGGATGCCATGGCGGCCCCCTGTAGGTGTAGGTAACGGGTACGCGGATGATTCCGAGTTATTCCGAGCAGCAAGCTCTCCGCGGCCGAAGGCCATGCCAGCCATCTTTTGCGGCGCGCATGTTAGGCCCATCTTGGATGTCTGGACCTCTCATGGAATTGCCTTGGTCGAGGTGTGGTTGCGGCGGGGCTCGAACCCGCGACCTCAACGGCTTATAAGACCGGCGCTCTACCAACTGAGCTACGCAACCGAGTAGATAGGCCGCGCTCCGGTGAGGTTCGGAGCGCGGCGCGAGGGAGGGAATGGAATGTGGGCGCCCGCTGGCCTTCACAAGCGCCCGTTGACAGCCGTACCGGCTGAGGCGTCGGGGCTCTCACTCAAATACGGCGCCCCGCTGCGCCCGAATCCCGATCAAGCGTGAACTTATCTGCGAGAATTTGAGGGGAGCTATCCAGAACCGACCCGATTACATACAGAGAGTGGACCCGACCGGATTCGAACCCGCGACACACTGCGTTTTCAGGGCACCTGCTCTGCCGCTGAGCTACGGGCCTGAGTGTGATGTTCCGTGGCAAGCGTGCTTATCTGCGCGGACCACGTGTGCTGGTACCCGCGATGCGTTCGGTGTGGACGACCCAGGTGACGGACTGCACGGCGCTGGGAAGTTCACCGAGCCGCAAGGCGGCCTCCCGGTAGCAGTGCGCCAGCAGGGCGTACCGACGGGCGCTGCCCAGACCCCTGTCGCGGTGCCCGTACGTCTCACCCACTGCGACATCGTGTGCGTGGCGGTCGATCACTACCGCGTCGGGATCCTGCGGATCGGCGATGCAGAGGAAGAACATCCCTGTCTTGCGCTCCATGGGCAGGACACCCGTGGGGTCCTCGCCGGCCATGATCCTGGCGACCTTGCTCAGAGCGTCCTGTACGTGACCGGAGGACAAGCCGGTTTCGCAGGCTTGGCGAGCTAACCGGCGGTTCTCCGACCAGGTCTTGTTAGCGGACAATGCGGCGATCACGCCCGCGCCTGTTCGTGCGTCGCCATCCGTGATCAGTGAGGCCAGGTCGTGGGCGTTGCGGTACCACGCCCGCCCGCGCTGGAGTTGCTCCGGAGTGGCGGCACGCCACGTGGCAATGATGTTGCATACGTAGTGTTCGCGGGTCTGTTCGGGTGGGTCGACGGAGATCACGACATGCCTCCTCCCTGAAGGCGTAAGTGAGATGAGGAGCCTCATCGGCGCCGGGCAGGCTCTGAACGGCCGTACGCCTTGGCGCTGCCGAGACCGGCAGTGGTCGGTCCACAGAAAGCAGCGACTGTTCCCCCGCCCGCTGCGATCTCGCAGATTGCCCAGGCGGGGAACGCAGAAGCGCCACGCGTCGGGCCGATCCGCGTGTAAGGCACCGGCCGTTCAGGCCTGCCAACTGAGCGCGCTGCACTCCAACCTGGTAATTGCCGACCGCGGTTGGCGAGGTGAGGCAGGCCATCGTGGACCGGTCCTGAAGAACGGGGCCCGTCACCGACGGGTATTCAGCCTTGGAAGGCAGACCGCCGCGATGCAGCCCCCCTACGGCGGGGCCGGTCAACGTAATGGCGTACCGTCACAGGCGTTCCGCGATGTCCGGGTGAAGTTCCTCCCGGGACACGATGCGCTCGGGCTCCAGTTCCTCGACAAAGCGCTACGCGCCTGTGATTCGCCGGTACGTGATCGTCCCGGCAGGCTGTTCGATCTGCCCGCCCTCGGTCCGGATGGGAGTGGTCCACTTGCTGACCACGACCCGCTCGCCCTCACGGTTGCTGTTCACGTAAGCCGTGGCCTGGATTGCCTTGCCCCGGTAGTGCGTCATCTCACTCACGGTGATCTTGTAGAATACGGGGACCAGGTAGGCCATGTTCTCGGTCGACTCACGCCCGGTTCCCTCCCACTCCACGGTCACGAGCGGGTACGCATAGAACCGCCTGACGATCGCCGTGCGACCGTCTCCGTCAACGTGACGAACACGCCGACCGATCTTGATGTCAAACTCCTCGCTCACGATCTTGTCCTCTCCTTCGGATCGCGTAATGGTCCAGGGGCGCAGCCCGGCATGGCTGCGCCCCTGGCATGGACCCGCACCCCCTCCGGGTGGGGGGAGTTGAGGGAGTGCGGGCGTCTTTGTGGATCGGCCGCGCTGAACGCCTCGCGTCGGGATCCAACGCGAGGAAGAGTCACAGGCGGCTCACCGCGTGGAAGACGGCCGCGCGCTACTGCGGCCACCAGGCACCGATGAGCCCTACGGATGTCTCGGTGCCCTTGCTGTCACCCTCGTAGGGGTCTTCGTACCGGCCACTGAGCCAAGAATGCTCGGGTACGGCGTCGCCGACGGGGAACAGCGACAGCCCGGCTGCTCCGGTCCGGTCGATCCTGTCGACGGCCCAGGCGATCACGTCGCCGTTCCAGTCCTCCGCGTCGTACTCGTCGTATGTCTCACAAGCCTCAAGTGGCGGCTCGATCAGTCGGGAGTCTCCGTCCATCCACGTGCCGCCGTAGCGTCCGCCTGTCGGGGTGACCCCGGCGCGGGTGCGGTAGCTCATGACGCGACGGGTGACTTCGATCGTGTAGACCATGATCACGCCGCCTGTTCCACCCCTGAGGCTGGGCTGCCGTTGTACGACGTGGCCCAGCCCTGCTGAACGCTGTAGCTCTCGCTGTAGTCCATCCACAGCGGCGCGAAGTCCCCCTGTGCGGGTTCCTCGGACCTCTCACGGCGCGAGTCCGAGCCACGACTGGTCTGGGCCGGTTCCGCTGTGGGGTGGCCGTCATAGAGGGACCAGCGCCAGCCTCCGGGCACCTGTGCGGGGGCGTAGGGGCGCCCCCACAGGGTGTCCTGCGGAAAGCTGTCGGAGACCGGGCAAGGGCATACAGCCGCCCCTGATGACCGGATGTGGTCGGGGAGTACTTCACGTCCGGGATGACGACATCCCCGGAGCTCAGCACCCAAGCTATGGGGGTCTGGTAGCTCAAGACGGTGTACGTGATCTCGTCCCCGTCCGCTCGGTACCTCTCCCGCCAACTGGACGGCAGCCAGTGACCGGGCGGAAGGCAGTAGCCGTCGACCGCGCCGAAGGCGCCGTAGGTGCGGAATGGTTCGCGACGGGCCAGCGCCTCTCGCGCTGCCCATGAGTGCGTGGCAAGCTTCTTCACAGGTCCTGTTCCTCTCCAAGACACGGGACCGTGAGGGCCACCAAGGCGCCAGGCACCAAATCGCAGAGATGGGTGCCACGGGGCGGCATCCCCGCAGGCGACGCTTGGGGCCCTCACCTGCGGGGTGAGCGCCCAGAGTTGGCTGGCTTCACCGCCAGCCCTAGAGCGAAGGTCGCCGCACCGCCGGCGGGAATCATGTGGGTTGTCCGAGGGCAGCGGCTGTTGTCAACGCCGCTGGCCGGATGGAACTCCCGCCCGCTGGGCGGTACCGCCCCAGCCCCCTTCGCCCTGCGTCGCGCTGGGGCCACGGCGGCCATCCGTCAAGCGATGCCGAATTGAAGATCGCCTAGAAGGTCGTTCTTGTCGTGGCGGACCGCCCAGCGGTGCATGCCGTCTGCCCGGTGCGGATGGAACGGCGCCCAGTGGGTCGGCCGCACTCGCAGGAACTCCCGGGCCTCGTGCTCTTCGATGGACATGATCATCTCAAGGAGAGCCGCGTACAGGTCCTCGTCCGTGCAGTCCTTGACCACCAGCGGGAACTCCGCGTACGTGGTGATCTGCTCGGGATAACCGTCCTGGGCCTGGTCCCGGTTGCTGTTGCGTGCCGGGTAGTCCACGTGGACGACGATTGTTCCCTCGAACCGCTTGGAGTGATCGCGGGCGGTGAACGTCCATCCCGGCTTGTAGATCACGTCGTCAACCAGCTCAATCGCGCTTTCGGTCTCCATAGTCCCTCTCCAACGGGTCATGGATGCTCCGGCATGAGCACCCCAATCAGCGCACGTACAAGACGCGCGCTGAAGTGGAGCTCAGTCGAATGTGCCGTCAGCTCACCAATCACGGTCATCTCCGAAGCGGCCGGAGTCTCGCCTCACTGAAAGACCCGGCGAGCGCACGCCGCGCCATGGACGCGCGCTCGCCTGGTCTGGCAGTCACTGCTCTCCGGGCACTCCTAACAGGGAAAGAAATCCGCCCCATTCTGCGTTGCCGTACTCAGCGACCAGCCAGGCGATGATGCCGCCCAGCGTGAGAAGTACCGCCTGCGAGGCGACGAAGTGCAGCCCGTTCCGGAGACGCTGGGTGTCCGCGTACCAACGGACTTCGGCCGCCACCGAGCAGCCGAACAGCCGAGGGTGATACTCGCGAGGAACACGGCCCAGCTTGGGGTGAGTCCGGGTCATCTGCACCCGGTGCCCATCAGTGTGGTGCTCTATGATCTTCTCGAAACGCCATGCCTCGCCCACACGCGGGCCGGTCACCATGTGCAGCATGGTGCCCGGCGCGACTACCGACGCGGTGGCGTCATGGATCAGCTGCATGATCCCTCTCCTTGATCATGTGTCTGCCACGGACGGGCGACAGTCCGGACATGGTCCGGGCTGCGCCCATGCCACGTGGCAGCTCAGTGCGACCCAAATATCAACGCGAGCACAATGCCGCTGAGAGTCGTGACGAACGGCAGGCCCCTGCCGACGTAGTAGTAGATCTTTTCTTGCGTGGGTGTGGTTTCATCGAACACCGTCATGATTTTCTCCGTTCATGAAAGCGCGGTACTCTCACTTAAATACGGCAACCCGGATAGCCCAATTACCGATCACGCGAGAGTTTCCGTAATTCCGTTCCGTCCAGGAAACTGGAAACGGCCGGACGCGTCACCTCAGTGGACTGCGCCGCCCGTAACGCACGCTCACCTAAATACGGATCCCGAAAACCCCCGATTACCGATCACGCGGGAGAATTATCGAAGATCCATTTTTAGACATGCGGCAGGGCGGTCCGCCGCGTCCGGGCACACGTGTCGGCTGCCTATCAGGACAAGAGCCCTCAAGCCTGCCGCTTCCCGTCCGGAATCAGGGCGGGAAACGGCAGGCTGAACTTCGCTCATCAGGCTGGCGCCGTAACGTGCTCTCACCTATATACGTGCCACCGAATCGCCCGAATACCGATCGCTGGAAGGAATTTCAAGATTCTTTCTCGGCGGAAAAATGGGCTGGCGAATGGCGGAGCCTACCGCACGTTTCACATTCAATGAGTCACGAGAGCTGCGCCGATCGGTTGCTGTCCTAGCGCGCCGCCAACCACGTGTACGGAATGGCCACCTGACTTGATTGCTGCACATGGCACCACCGCTCACACTGCCGTGTACAACGACGTGAAGGTCCCCAGGCTTTAAGCCTGGGGACCCCTACGGTTCCCCGCTATCAGTCAGTGTGAGGCAGCTCAGCGCTGCGGTAGATCAGTTCGTCGCGCACAGCGTCAAGAGACGCTGTTAACTCTCGCCATTCCTTGGTCGCAGCGTCACGGGCGCGCTGCACCTTGGACGACGAATGACGTGGTCCGCCGTACAGATCTTGCGCGGTTCGTCCGAGCACGCTGGTGCGGCCGAGATCATCCGCCTGTTTCGCGATGCCCAGGATCGTACTCAGGACAGGGAATTCACTCCCGTCGCCCCACGCGGTCCGGAAGATCGTTTCACTCTGCCCCGACAGATACGGCGTCACTGCCAGAGTGGACAGTTTGTCCGCGTGCGGGATTCCGCGCGTGATCTGTGCGCCCGGAGCAACGTCTACCGGCTCCGGTTTGACGTCCAGCCGGTATCCATTGCGCGCGGCAGCATCGCGAACAGCCCAGTATTGGAGCGTTTTGCGGGTCACGATGATCGTTTCCCCGTCCTTGCGAACGTACTGCCATGCGCACGCTTCGCGGGTTTCTACCGAAACGGCCGAAACCTCGCATGTTGCGATGATTTCACGGAGCCGTTTTGCGAAGATCAGAACGGCATCCTGCGTGACGTCGTCACTCACGTCATCCGTTCCGTAAAGTGCCGAACCGCTACGCGCTGCGGTGGCACTCCCGTCCATCCGCTTACGGGACCGCGTGGAATCGACTGTGCGGCAGTACCCGCGCGCGATCCTTTGAAGTTCCGTAAAGTCCTCCGACGTCACCCGCTTCATGTCCTCTGCCGTGACGTCACCCACAGACCTATTCGCCTGCATTCCCTTGACGGGAAGATCACTCACGGTCCTCTCCGATCGCTCGTTGACGCGTACCCTCTGTACCACGTCCTTACCCTTCAATTCTCGCGCATTCTCGCCTCAATTCAAGACTCACCACTCGGTTTTCCTAATTCTTTACAAGAATTCGAGAGTGGCTAGATAAATCAACATCACCGAGAAAGGAGGGCGCCAATGACACGCAAAGAAATGGCCGGACAATCAACACAGGTAAATGGAGGCGCCGGCGAGAATCAAGAAAAGCAAGGATATAGCGAATAGGAAATCAATAGAGTAAATGAATTAAAACACCACCGCGCCAGATATACCCTCTCACTCGGCGACCGTCCCGTCTGTTGATGTGCCTACCTGCACCTGAGTTGCGCACAGCTCAGGAAGGGGCCAAAGGGCTGCCACCTGCCCCAAGGAGGTGGCTCGGGGCTACCGGCCTAGTAGGCAGATCAATTGGAAGATGTACTGGCACTGAAATTGGAACTCCAATGGGCGAACACGTTAGGTTATCGCGATCTTGCTTACTGCGCCAAAGTAGACCCACAGCACCCACGTTGACCCTCGACCTACCTTGTCTAGCCTCGATCTTGCATGAGGGTCTGTCAGCTTGCTGACGGATCCTCTCGGCTCGTTCGGAGCGGATTTTTCTGCGGGTGGGCGAGCTCATGGCCCGGCTGACGCGTCGGGTGGGCGCCGGGTTCCACGGCTCCGGTTTCGGTGGTGCTGCTCGCAGGGGTGGCTTCGTTCACCTCAAGCAGCAGCGTTTGTTCATCGTTTCGGGAGGCGGTAGGGAGTCCGCAGCGGCGTGGATGTTCGCGAGAAATGAAGTCACTGGTCGGGCCGATCGGGGTGAGATCCCCTGGGCGACCCGGCCGCTGGGCCCTCCTTCTCATCCTGATCTCCAGGCTGTTTCGCGGGCGTGAACGGGGCGAGGGGCCAGCTGATCCAGTTGGTTCTGGTAGGACTTGCGGGCGCCCGGCGACGCTGATGAACCAATCAGAGAGACCTTCCGTAGTGATCGCTCGAGCGGGGTCGGCAGCAGGACTGCGGTGAGGTACCGACCGCCTCCCCGGGCAGACCCGTCCACTGTTCGTGTCGGCCCACGGGGCTCGCCGATGCGGGCGGCATCGCGTGCGGATCACCCTTGGTGGTCTGCCCGTCGGGCTCGCAGTAGCGCCTTCCTGGCGGTCTCCGCTGCGGGGCGCCGAGTCCGACAAGATGATTCTACGAAGAGGAGCGAGGAGCTATGCCACCCGAAATCTCCACTGCGCAGCAGCAAGCTTGGGCGGAAATGGCAGAATTTGGAAATTTCTCTGCTTGGACTCCGGAATACCTGGAAAGAGCGTGGTCCGAAGGTCAGGGCCCGTCAGGAGAAAGCGATCGCCGACTCTGTGACTATTGGCTTCGTCACAGAGATGCTGGGCAACGCCCGACCCCACCACTCCTCTCGGAAGAAGGAACGAGGGCCTTCCGTGAAGAAAGTCGTGATCGCTATCTATATGCTCAGTCCCGCCTTAGCGAGCGGGGCGAAACACTTGAGAATCTCGACAATGAAGATCGGTTCCTGTTGGACATCAGCAATGCGGCTAAAAAACTGGGTTCCCGTGTGGCGGAGTATGGAGAAAACAGCCTCGTGGCCCGTCAGGCTCTGCGAGTCGAGTACCACGAAAGGTCTTATCGTCTAGGCCCCCGATGTGACCCGCCGCCGCAGCCATTTCCGAGGGTGGCAGCAGCAAAAGAAGCAGCCGCCGCGAATGTGTCTGTGTTGGAATTGAACCCTCCCTCCCCCCAGTCATCCAGGGGCAGGGGACGGGCCGTCGACTCTGGCGGCGGACCGGATCAGCCCACTGCAAGCCGGCACAACCGGCACCTACCAGCGGATACTCACCGACCTCACCTTCCACGCCCACTTCGACTGCTGCTTTGCTGGCTATTTTGAGGTGTATTGGCCACAGATGTGTTAAGGGAACGGAGGCGTTCCGACCGCCTAGGAGGAGGTTGATTCCCGGACTGCTGGCCGTCCTGTCCCGGGCCCGCCGCATAACGGGCCGTGTTGGCGTTATCGGGCTGGTATGCAGGGGGTTGTTCAGGTGGAGCAGTCAAGGTACTATTTCCCGGCGATCCCAGCCATGCCGCATCGCGCGCATAATTAAGATCAATTGCAGCCTCGATCCTGGTCTTATATAGGCCTGCGGAAAATGCAGCCTCAACATCCTCTCGGAATCCTGGGGTGCGATCGTGACCGACTCGTACGATTTCCCTCTCATAGAGGGCGTCCTGCACGGTCAACCCGCGATCCACGTGCCGAATTATTTCTTCCTTGCCTGATATGATTTCATCCCGCATGCCCGGGAACTGGGTGAGAAGCGTCTGGAGGCGAGGATCCACATTGTCGGCAGCATAGCGTTGCTCGGCCTCGTCAATTGCGTCGTCTATACCCATCTGAGGGATCAGCGCCACAATCTCGTCATGCCTTTCGCGGGCAACCGTTTGATACCTATTCAACAGTTCCGCCGCATCTCCGGGCCCCAGTTCGCCATCCTCAACCATCGTCCGTGTCTGCTCTGCAAAACTGTCAAGAAATTCTTGAATTCGGGGGTCAACGCCGTCAGTTGCAGGCATAAGCTCTCCTAGATCGATTGCAGATGAATCCTCCGTCAGGTATAGGTAACGTCTCGCGCCTGAGGATGGTTCAATGTCCAGCGCGCCAGCGCTCCACGACCTGCCACATACCGGGCACTCCCCGCTTGCTCGCCATGCTGAATCGCGATGACTCGTTCACGGGGCTTCTGACACGGCAGCTGTAGTTCTTGATCACGGTTGGTCGTGACGGTGCTGTCGTTGCTGGTGGCAGGCGGTCGCGACGGCTTGGTGATGGCGTCGCCAGGCGGTCCAGTGCAGGACGTGCTCGCGGTCGCGGACGGGTGGCGGCAGCACGAGGGCTCGCAGGAGCCGGATGAGTTCGGGGCAGCTCAGCGGGACGAGCGCGGGCTCGTCCTCGGCGGCGTCGTGGACGGCGGTGGCCGTGAGAGCAAGGACGGCGGCGATCAGGGAGAACAGTGACCAGCGCATCCAGGAGTTCCAGCAGGTCACCTGGCCCTGGTCGAGTCCGGTGAAGCCCTTGGCGAGTTGGAAGGTTTCCTCGATCCGCCACCTGCGACAGATCACGTCCACCAGCGTGCCGAGCGAGACGTCGCCGGGAGCCCAGCAGCGGAAGTAGGACACTTCACGGGTGTAGCGGTGCCGCCGCGCGACCAGCACACTCGTCCCGGGCTCCTTCTCGTTCCGGTTCTCGTCGGGAGCGTCGTCGGGGCGGACATCGAGCCAGGCCCAGTCGTACTCGCGGGTGCCCTTGGTGCCGTGTCCGGTCTGCCGGCGCATCCACTGCCCTGGCCGCACCTTGTTGATCATTTTGCGGGCCTCCCACCGGCGTCCGGTCCCGTCGATGACCTGGTAGGTGGCGGCGACGCCAACGGTGTAGCCGAGCCCCAGCGCCCGTACGCCCCGGCGTAGTTCGCGCCCGCAGTACACCTCGTCGCCCGCGAACCAGCGGGCCTTGAGGCCGGCGGCGAACGCGTCGGTGGCCATGGCCAGCGCCTGCTGCGGCTTCGTCGCGAAGGCGGTCTCCTGCGGCACTCCGGCGACCTCGCGGCGTTCCTCGTCCGCAGCCCAGTCCGCCGGGAGATACAGGGCCCGATCGATGATCACCTTCGTCGTCGCGGTGACCGCCGCCAGGTGCACCGCCGCCTGGCACACTCCGACACCGCCGATTGCCCCGGAGTATTGCCGGCCGGCGCCCACGCAGTCCGTGGACGACTTCGCATCCCCCGTCTCGTCCGCCACCAACACCACGCTCTGACCGGCGAGTTCACCGATCACGAGGCACGCGATCTCCTGCCGGGCCCGCTCATGGTCGAACCGGGCGCGCGAGAGCAGGTGCTGCAGCCGGTGCGGGCCCGGATGCCCCAGAACCTGCGCGAGCGTCCAGCAGTTCCGAGTGTCCACCTCCAGCAACAGCCCCGCGACCAACTCCGCCGCCGTCGCCCGGGCTTCACGTCGCGCGAAGCAGCCCGCGACCGCCCGCATCGCCCTCCCGAACACCTCGCCCCACGCCCGCTCGGCTATCGTTGCTTCCACGGCCACCGCGTCTTGATACGTCGTCACAAACGTTCATGATCACGGTGGCCGTACTCATGCCCACCCCCGCCCCGGCGACCCGCTGACCAGCCCAGACGCTGGAACTACAGCTGCCGTGACTGTGCCTCGTCTCGCTGCGTGAATAGTGTCGGCTCTGCGGCGGACTGGCGCCTCCATCGCGATCGTTCTCCGGTGTCGGCCAGTTGTGAGACAGGTCAGGATGCGGGGCGGGGGTGGATCGCGATACACCGGTAGATGGGTAGGGCGCATTCGCCGGAAGCACGTGTCATCTTGACCCTGCTGTCGTCCGTCCTGGTCGCGGACGCGCTGAAGTGGCTCGCTGTCTAACGGCCCGCCGTCTGTGAGGGCGGCGGGCGGTGGAGTCGGAACCGCGTGGTGTCAGCCGGCCTTGGCGGGGGTTTCGGCCTTTGCCCGGGTGGCGGCGAGGCGGTAGGAGTCGGTGCCTGTCTCGATGATGCTGCCGTTGAAGGTGAGGCGGTCGACGATGGCCGCGCAAAGGCGGGGATCGGTGAAGGTTTTCGTCCAGCCTCCGAACGACTCGTTTGAGGCGATGGCGACGCTGTTCTTCTCCTCCCGCTCGGTCAGAACCTGGAACAGCAGCTCGGCGCCGTGCCGGTCCAGTTCCATGTACCCGAGTTCGTCGATGCACAAAAGGTCGACGCGGCCGTAGCGGGCGATGGTCTTGTTCAACTGCTTCTCGTCGGCGGCTTCAACCAGCTCGTTCACCAGCTTGGTGGCGAGCGTGTAGCGGACGCGGTAGCCCTTCATGGTGGCCTCGGTGCCCAGGGCGATGAGCATGTGGGACTTGCCGGTGCCGGAGTCGCCGATCAGGCAGAGCGGCTGTCCCTTCTTGATCCACTCGCAGCTGGCGAGGGTGTTGATAGTGGCCGCGTCAACGTTGGGATTGGCGTCGAAGTCGAAGGCCCGTAGTGACTTCTCCCTCGGGAACCCGGCCGCCTTGATCCGCCGCTCCGAGCGTCGGCGGGCCCGGTCGTCGCACTCCGTCATCAGCAGCTCGGCGAGGAAGCCCCGGTAGGTCATCTGGTCCTTGGCGGCCCGGTCGGCGATGTCGGCGAACTCGTTGCGGATCGACGGCAGCCGCAGCAGACGGCAGGCGGTGTCGATGGCGGCGGTGGCGGCTTGCTCGGTCAGTCCTCGCTGGCGAGGCAGGGTCACTGTGCTTCTCCCTCTCGGTGGTCACCGCCGCTGGCGCGACGTCGGAGCAACTGGTCGTCGGGCGTCACCGAGGGCAGTGGCCTGGTGTCCGGCGGCAGGTGGGACAGCTTCCACTCGTGCAGGAACGTCACGGTCGCCGACGGCTGCCCGGTGGCCAGCGCAGACGAGGTGGCTGGAGCGGGTTCGTCCTCGGTCTGGGCGGCTTTGCGGGCCTCCAGGGCGACCGCGTCCGCGGTCAGGGCCCCGGCCCGCAACGCGGTCGCCAGACCGGCGACCAGGTACTCGTGCGGGATGTGCCGGGCCATCAGGAGCACCTCGATCAAGGCCCGGGTGCCCTCGGTGTCGCCGTGTGCCTTGACCGCTGCGGCCCACCAGGCGTCATGGACAGGGGTGAACTTGTCGGCGGAGCGGGCCTGATCGAGTGCGGTCGCGCCGGGGAAGGCGCCTGGCTTGCGGATCAGGGCTTCGAGGTAGTGGTCCAGTTCCAGGCGGCAGCTGCCCTTGGCGATCAGCCGCTCATGGCGGGCCGCTTCCACACTCTTGTCGTAAACCACCAGGTGAGAGGCGTGCAGCACCACCCTGACCCGCTTGCCGATCAGCCTCACCGGCACCGAGTAGCGGTTGGTGCGGACCGCGATCTGGCTGTACCGGTCGACGCGAGGCGTGAACACCCGCCCGGTCTCGAACAGCTCCTCGGGCAGCGGCATCAGCACCGGCCGCTCGACCTCGAAGTACTCGTCGATCGTTCGCGGCCGGGACCCAATCCGGCGCCGGCCGTCGTGCTGGTCCCACTGCTCGACCAGCTCGTTCAGCTCCGACAATGAGGCGACCTCGGGAACCGGGGTGAAGTGGTCGCGCCGAAAATAGCCGATCTGCCCCTCGACCCCGCCCTTCTCGTGGGCGCCGTCGATGCCGGGCCGGCAGTAGAAGCTCTCGAGCCCGAAGTGCGACTTGAAGGCGATCCACCGGTCGGTCTCCACCCTCGCCCGGCTCAGCCCCAGCACGCGGGCGACGGCAGCCTTCAGGTTGTCGTAGCGGACCTTGCTACGTGGGACACCGCCCAGCGTCCGCAGGGCGTGCACATGCCCTTCGAAGAAGGCTTCCTGGCCGCAGGAGGCGAAGACGCTTCTCTGCACCAACAGACGGAGCGCGGGGCAGACAGTTCTATGCGGTGGGCGTGTCTATGTGGTGGGCGTGGCCGTAGGCCCCTGGATCTCCAGGACGACAGCCGTTCCAGCGGCGGTTTGGTCTTCGTGCATAGTGATCGTTTGGCCGGGCCGGAGGTGCCGCCACTGTGAGGGGTCGAGGGGTGCGAGTCGCACCGAGGATCGCTCGCCGGGCCCCAGGGAGGGTGTGAATTCGACCCAGAGGCTCGCGATGTTGAGGGCGGGTTCGCCGGTCGCAGTTCGATTTCCGATATTCCACATCGGCCGAAGAACGCCAGCTCCGCAGAAGGGAGTCTGCCGACGACCCTCACTGGCCGGTCTGAGGGTGAGGTCAGCTCGGATGACCCCGTTGCGGGCTTCGTAGCAGCGCCAGCGACACCATGCCGCGCTCTTCTCCAGCTGCATCTGCTCGGCAGCCGTGGCGAGGGTCTCCCAAAAGCTGAGCTGAAGCGGGTGGACGTCGCCGAGCTCCTCCAACAATCCGAGAGCCACCTCCCACTCGTCGTGGGTCAGGTACTCCCAGACATCATTGACCGTGATGTCGTTCTCGGTGGCGATCTCTTCGGGGACCAGCAGGGAGGCGGCTTCCAGAAGCTTGGGGACGTCCATGCCCTGATTCTGGACCACGTGTCGGCGTACTCGCGAAAGTGCTCAACGCTCTGCACTTCGAAATGATCACTTTTCGGTGTCCTCGTCAGCCGAGGGAGCCAGGCCCGTTGACTCCTTGCTCGGCCTGCCCGCGCAGGCGGTCAGCTTGCCGTTTCTTCTCGGCAATGTGCCGCAAGCTCTCTCTCAGGGCGGCGACCTCGCCCAGCCACTGCATCCGATGGGCCTCTTCGAGTCGTTGATGAGTGTTCGCCTCGATCTCCAGCAGCCGCGGGACCTGGGCCAAGTCGAGGCGGAGCATGAGGCATCTGACGCAGGCATGCTCGTGCTGGCATGGGGTTCCGTAGGGTCTGTCGCAGGTGCCCAGAGAGACCTTGCGGAGGCTGAAGTGGTCGCGGAAGTCAGCCCATTCGGCGTCAGTTGGCTCCCGTTACTCTTCGCCGGGACGTGCAGCTCGGCGCTGGGCAACGAAGTGTCGGTAATGGCGGATGACCTCCTCGGGATAGACCGCGACGTATCCCTGAGTGGTGTTGAGATCGAGATGGCCGAGCACCTTGGCGGCGATGTGGATCGGCAGCCCGCCGTTGACGGTCTCGGTGGAGAAGATCCTCCGGAAATCGTGCGGGGTGAATCGCAGCCTCGCGCCGTCGACGTCGACGATGTCGGCCCTCTCCGCGAGTTCCGCGAGCAGCTCCCGCACTCGGTTCGGGGAGATCACCTGAAGCCGGCGCTGGGAGACGCCCTGGAACAGGTGCGGTAGTGGCGGACCGAAGGTGCGTTCGTAGCCGTCGTAGCGGCTCAGCAGCGGAACCTTCTCAGGGTCCTTGATCCTGCGGATGATGCGGGCGAGGACGGCGACCAGGTCCGGGTCGGCTGGGATGACTCTTTCCTGGTCGGTCTTTGAGGGGCTGATCTGCAGCAATGGAACCAGCTCGCCGGTGGGTGCCTGGTATTGCCGAAGGCTCAGGTGGGTGAGTTCCAGAAGTTCCTCGATGCGGGCTCCGGTCCGTCGCAGCACCTCGATCACCGCCCAGGTCCAGAACGCGTTGGACTCCTCGCACTCAGCGTCGAAGCGTGTCTCCGGCTCGGTGAGCGGTGTGACGAACACCGCGGTGGGCCGCCAGTGGCTGGTGGCCCGGCCGGTTCGGCGATACCGGTGGCCGCCGGCGGTGAACTCCTGGCCGGGCTCGGTCTGCCGGGCCGCGGCCAGGACGAGCTCGGCCTGTCGCAGTCGGTCCTCGGCGGCGGCGACGAGCCGTGGGACTACGGGGACCAGGGTGCGGGTGCGCTGCTGCATGCGGGCCTGGCGGTGCCGGGTTTCCTTCAGATAGCCGCGCACGTCGGCTTCGCTGATCGGGCAGGGGGCCGCCCAGCGGGACCAGCGGGCTGGGTCCTCCAGTGACCACTGCAGCAGGTCCAGGTAGAAGGAGCGGACGGCCAGAAGCACGTTGTGGCTGTTGCGGCGCGGGCGGCCGTCGGACAGAAGACGGGCCCGCTGCTTCCACTCCTGGGCAACGCCGTCAGACAGGTGGAGTGAGGAGATTCCGGGATGGTGTCGCTCCAGATCGGCCCAGAACAGTCCGGCGAGCATGTGGGCCTGGTTGACCAAGGACCCGTAGTCGAGGACTGCCGCCCGCTCGGCGATGTAGTGCACCAGGACGTCGCGGATGTCGCGGTGGGCGATCTGGTAGCGGTCGACCAGCTCGGCGGGGGTGAGCTGGCCAGGTGCGCGGGCCTGCCGCAGGGTGGGCGGTGCGTCCTTCAGGCCGCCGACGGCGTGCAGGATCTCATAGGCGAACGGGAGGGAGGCCACCGTGCGTCCGGAAGCCCGGCGGGCTGCCGCGTACTGCTCGAAGTCCTCAACTTCCAGATCAAGCAAGTCCTTTCCGGTGACGATGGTCATACGCGTGAGCAGGTTGAGGGCCTCAGCGCCGTGCTCGTCGCAGCCGCCCCGCCTCTCGGCATGCTGCCGCAGCCGGGCGAACACCTCAGCCTGGTTGTGCCGCCGGTAGGCGTCGTAGACCCCGAGCAGGCCACTGCCGCACAACCAGGCGTAGGAGGGCCGGACCGCGCGGAGCACGATCAGCGTGCTGAGCCCGGCGGTGAGCCGGCATCGTTGGGACTGGGTCAGCCCCGGCGGACCCCACTGCTTCCCGGATGTGTCGGAGCCGCTCAGCAACCAGCGGTCCTGCCAGCTGTCGCCAGGGAACTGGCTGAGCCAGTCCAGGACGCGGGCCATCGCTCGGTCCTGCCGGGACCGCTGCTGAACGGTCGGCTCCACCAGCAGAGCCCGAGCGAGCTCGATCAGCGTGGCCCGGGAAGCGCGCTCTCGCCCGGGAATCAGCTGCCCTGCGGGCCGCTCCGGCGGTCGAGGACCGATTAGGGCCGCAGGGGCGCGGACACTGGCCGCGGTGCGGGTGGTCCGTCCGTGGCGAGCGGCCATCATGCACTTCCGAACACGTCGGCGAGGTCGTTCGGGTCGTAGGTCCAGCCCGTGAGCGGCCGCGGTGGCGGCTTGGGCCGGGTGTAGTGCTCGTGCACCTTTGCGATCACCTCGTCCGTCCGCGGGCGCAGGTAGCCGCTGGTAGTGGTGATCCGCCGGTGCCGCATCACCTGCTGGGCGTCGACCAGGCTCAATCCGGGATCGTCGACCAGCCGTTGACACAGGGTGTGCCGCAGATCGTGCAGGCAGACATTCGCACCGATCCGCGCGTTGATTCGGTTCAGCACCGCCCGCAGCGCGGTGTAGGTCAGCGGGCGCAACGGCCCGCGCCGGGTCCACCACACCGGCTCGCTCGGCTCGGGCCGGTGCCCTTCCTGAGCCAACTCGCCCAGGTAGAGAGCCAGCCAGGAGAACGCCTCTGGTGACGCCGGGCAAGCCTGCTTCACCCCGCCCAGCCCCTTGGACCGCACGAAGATGCGGCCCTCACCAGGGTGCACGTCACCGATCGTCATCCCCAGCATCTCCGCGGCCCTGGCCCCACTGGACAGGAACATGGAGAACAGCGCGCGGTCCCGGTTACAGCCGAGGGCCGCGAACAGGTCCTCGATCACACCGTCCGGAACGGTCCGAGGTTCAGGATCGCCCTGCTTTTGCCGGTAGGCGCCACGGCGGTGCAGCCGGAACGGCTCCAGCGGATTGTGATGGCCCTCGATCCGACGGCCGTGGCGGCTCTGTGGAGGCACCGGTGAGACGACCGGCCCGTGTCCGGCCTGCACGTGATGGTCATAGAAGGCGGAGACTACCGAGAGCGCGTGGTTGATCGTCGCCGGAGCGTACCCGTCGCGCAGGTACGGCTTGCCGGTGCGCAGGTCCACCGACCCCGGAGCCGGCGCCCCTTCACGGTGGCGGTCGCGGGCCGGGTTGTGGCTGGCACGCAGCCACAGCACGAAGTCCCTACTTCCGTGCGCTGGGCACGGTTCCACGGCACCTCCACCGCTGCCAGGAACCGGAACCAGCGCAGCAGGTCATAGGCGTATGAGCGACAGGAAGCCGCCGTGTTTCCGCAGGCCACGAGCTCGCGCAGGAACTCGTTCGCCGGCGCGATCGGCAGCCCTGTGCCGTCCAGCACCTGCCAAGGCAGGGAGACATCTCGAATCTCGACCACTCTCCCGACCCGCGGCACCACCAGCCCGGCAGGACAGTTCCCCGGAGGACAAGCATCCTGAGCCATCGCATCTCCGTCCACGTGTCATTGCTCCAGACGGAGACTCCTCGCTTGCCCGATCGCGAAGGCGGAGGACACACCGATAGTGCGGTCAACGGGTCGGTGGACGGCCTTGCCCGAGTACGACAGGCGGAAGGAAAACAGGTAGCAGGTGACCAGTTCGCCGGCGAGGCGCACGCTGACGTCGCCGAAGTCGACCTCGGCCGCCATGCCCGGCTGGTGGGTCTGCGGCACGAACGCTTCCAGCGGGGCCTTGCCCGACTCCACCAGGATACGAGGCTTCCGGTCCGCGACGTAGCGCCGCACCATCTGGTAGGACACGTCGGCGCCGTGTTCTTCGACCAGGCGGTGGAAGAGCCGTGTGACCGTGTGCCGCTGCTTGCGCGGCGCATCCAGGTCCGCCCGCAGGATCCCGTCGATCACCGCCTTGTACGGGTCCAGCGCAGTCGGGCGCGGCGGCGGCTTCTTCCGAGGCTCCGGCCAGACCGAGTCCACGGCCCTGCGGACCGTCCGCCACGACACGTTGTACTTGCGCTCGATCTCCCGCATCGTCATGCCGCCGCGGTGGTCGCGCCGAATCGCGGCATACAGCTCGACCTTCGACATCTGCGGCATGACCAGGGCCTTTCACCAGGAACACCCCGATGCTCCCGTGGCAAGGACCCCACTGCCGTCAAAACTCGTGAACATCACCCGACCGTGGATCTGGGCGCCTCCCAAACCCGTGAACAACTGACGACACAACTCGTGAACAAAGCCACAGGGGCAGGACGCTGCTGGTCAGCCAGGGTTCGGCAGGGTCGCGAGCCGTTGCAGGGCGTCGAGGATCACGCCGGTCCAGGGCCAGTGCCCGGCGAGGCGGAGGATGCGACGCCGACCGGTGGTGACCAGCTGGGCGGCGGCGGAGAACAGCCGCAGCCGCAGGCGGCGGGGTTCCCATACCCGGGCTTGGCCGGTGAGGGCGAGCATCGGCAGCCAGGCCAGCAGGTCGAGTGCTATCTGGACGATCTCCAGCCAGATCTGGTTCTGGGCGGCCTCGTGGAGGGGGAGGTTGCGCAGACCGGTGGCCCGGGCGGCACGGATGCGGTCCTCGGCCCTCGCGCGCTGTCGGTGGCGCAGTTCGAGTGCAGTGATCGGGGTGTGCCTGGTGTTGGTGGCGAAGCAGGTCAGGCGCATGCCGTCGGCGTCGGTGAAGCGCAGCTGGGCGCCGGGGTGCGGCTGTTCCTTCCGCACGATCAGCCGCATCCCCTTTGGGCCAGCCCTTGAGGCAGTCGCCGTCGAGTTCGGCCACCCAGGCGCCGTCGCGGATCTCGCCGTCGGGCTCGACGGCCGGCGTCCAGGCCGATACCGGCACCTTCAAAACTGCCTGGTGGATGGCATCGGTGATGGTCATGCCGACCGAGTAGGACAGCCACCGGCCGCGGGCGGACAGCCAGTCGACGAACTCGTGGGTGCCCCCGCCCGAGTCGGTGCGGATCAGTGTCTGCCGTCCCCTTCGGTACTTCTTCGGCAACTGCGCCAGCGCGAGCCGGGAGGCTTCGATGTGGTCTGCAGCGGTGTTGCTGCCCGCGTTCCCGGGCCGCAGCAAAGCGGCGACCGGCTCTCCGGACCCGCCCCGGCCGTGGTCGACGAAACCCATCAGCGGATGGTGCCCGAAGGTCTTCTTCCAGGTCGCGGTCGCATCCTGCTTCTCGGATTGCGCGATGACCAGCACCCCGTCCAGGTCCACGACGACCTGCCCGGCCGCGTCCGGCGCCGCCTCCCCGGCCAACTTCCATACATATGCGCGGACATGAGCGCGGGCCTGCCGCAGTGCGGTCAGCGCACGCTTTCCGCCCGCTGCCAGCGTGTCGATCAGCCGGGACACCGTCGGATCGGAGGCCACCGGCCCGAACACCGCCGGCCTGGGAGACCACCCCGCGACCACCGCCTTCGGTACGGACACGCGGGTAGGACCCGATACGCTTCTTCACCTGAAGAGTGCTTCTTTCATGCGACGACCTGGACCCTAGACGAGTCCCATCGTTGCACCCATGAGGGCCGGGCTCGTCAAGCCCGCAGTGGGTCCGTGACCTCGGGTTTCGGTGTGACGGAAGTCCCCGCAGCCGAGGGCCGTTGGTTGTGTCTGGGGTGAAGTTTTGTTCGGTACTGGCCGTTCGCGTGGGGCTGGGCTCCCGGGATGCCGTGGTCGGCGTGGGGTTCACATGCACCCATTCGGCGTCTGGCCGGTGTGGTCGGCGCCATGACCGTGGTCCGGGGCCGGGGCTGCTCAGTCAGGTCATCGAGCGCGGCGGAGGGCCGTCTCATGCAATGGATGCGAGCTCACCCCGGGGTCTGCGGGCGGCCGGTG
>NZ_JBIBKW010000045.1:0-30258 GCF_042959465.1 Streptomyces sp. NPDC007901
TCCACTGTTGAGCAGGTCGGCCTCGAACCGGCGGGTCAAGTGGCGGCAGTCCTCGACTGCTACCAACACCGAACCGAAGCCGTGCAGCCAGGCCAGCGCCTTGAGATGGCCGGCGGGTCTGGCGGCCACGGTCAGTTCCGCCAGCCGCTTTCCCAGCGGATCGACCGCCACCAGCGTGTGCGTGTTCTTGTGTCCGTCTATCCCGACGACGATCAACGTGCCTCCCTGCGGCGATGCCGGATGCTCAAGTGATCGTCCGGTGCCGGGGGCACGCCTCAATCGGGCCTGCGGCACGCTCCTATCAAGCCACACCGCACCGAACGGCCTGCGACCGGCGGGCGGCACATCGCCGACAAGCCACCGCCGTACGGGGCAGCGAAGAAACGAGCCAGCCCGCCGGTCGACAGGATCCTGCCACCGGAGGGCGGCACATCAAGGACCAACCACCAAAGGCGGCTTCGGCCCGTGTCCACCCGCCGATCGCCAACAGCCTGACATTGACGCGAAGAAAGCCGTCGCACGCTTGAGGACCTCGACGTCCTCGCGCAGCCGGCGGTTCTCCCGCCGCAGTGCGGCCAGTTCCTCACGTTCACTGCTGGTCAGACCGTCGCGTTCGCCCGCGTCGACCTCGGCCCGGCTGACCCACAGCCGCACCGCGGTCTCGGTCAGGTCGAAGTCCTTGGCGATCTGGCCGACCGAGCGGTCACCGCGTCGACACAGCTCGACGATCTCGGCCTTGAACTCCGACGTGAAGGCCGAGGCTTCTTCTTCCCCATGCTCTCCATGATGGACATCCTCCCGGGGCAGAACCCCTGATCTCGAATGTCCGTCAAAGCGGATCAAGCCCATCGACGACCTGCTCCCATGCGGCGAACACCTCCTCGTCGAAGAGGTTCTGCGGCGGCTTGTCGAGCATGACGACCGCGAGGGCACCGTCACTTTCGTACTCGATGCGGACCGAGACGTCGTCGTGGCTCTCTTGGACGACGAGGCCACGACGGTGAAGATGCTGCGACGACAGGAGGGTCGGGTGTGGCTCATGCTCGGTAATCCGGCGTACCGCGGTCAGGTGCGCGCCCACTCTCCTTGTCTCCTGTCGTTGCGGAGTGTGGCCACCAGAGTTCTGGAGCGCGCTGCACCGATGCGTAGTCGCTTGCGCAGGGTCTCGGCGGAGATCGGCCGTCGATGTGCTTCCCAGTGTTCGGCATCCTCTCTCCGGGCCCTTTCCAAGAGTGCGTCATGTGGGGTCCGTATCTGCATGTGTTCGTACTCCACCGCCTCCTGCAGCAGTAGTTCCTCCGCTACCGCCAGGTGCGGGCCGTCCTCTCCTTCAACGGCACTCATCGCCTGGAGCAGGCCGGGGCCCACTTCGGCCCAGCCGATGAGCAGCAGGGGGCCTACTGCGTCGAAGGCGGCTTTGCCCATCTGGCCGGAGAGGAGTGGGTCTGTGACGTTGAGGGCCAGGGTCATCAGGCTGGACATGATCAGCAACCGGCGTGCCGGGCGTAGTTGTTCGGGGGGTGCGCCCTGCAAGGCGAGGTAGCGGATGGCGAGGAGGAGGCCGAGGACCGACAGGTCGACTGCGGGTGCCACCAGTGGTGCGACGAGGGCGGGCACGCTGAGGCGTGTGGCCAGGGCCCATACGTTGCCGAAGCCGAACAGGAAGGTCAGGCCGACAACGGTACCCATGATGACGGTGACGGAACGGAAGGCCGTTGCCTGTTCACGAGATCGTCGCCCCTCGGGCAGGGCCCGAAGGGACGGCTGCGGCCGATTCCTCATGTGGCCCTGCCCTGCGGGTCAATCTGGTCGTCCGGGAGGGATGGTTCTGGTCGATCCTGCGGAGACTCAAGGGCCTTTTCCCCTCCGGCGTTTCTCCTCCCGCTCGGCTGAAGTTGAAGATCTGCCCGTAGCACAACCGGTTGGGCTTTTGGTTCAACTCCCCCCTCGGACACATCATTGCCCCCTGAGGCCCGTTTTGCGGGCAGGGCAGACTGGCACCCGCCTCCGGCTCCTGGCCGGGCGCGGGTGTTCTGTCGTTTCGGCAGGCTTCTGGCTTCCTCCTTCGTGTGCCGGCACGTGTGCTGCGGTGCCGGTCAGCCGGTGGCGATCCTTTCTTTTCGTGGGGTGTCCGCGGTCAGGGTCCGGGTGGCCGGGTCGAAGATCACGGATATCGATTCGGTGCGGAGGTTGCGCCTGCCGAAAACCTCATCCGTGCAGCTCAGGCGGCATGTCGGTACTCGTGGATCACTCCACCGAGGCGATCCTGCCGACGTATGTCGAGGCGGGCGATCCGGCCCGGAGCGGCAATCGGTTCGGGGAGGGCGCGTAGGGGTGCTGCCTGCCTCATGGCCTGGTGAGCGCGGTGCGAGTTGTAGTACTGCTCGTATTCGTGCAGGACGTGGCGCAGGTGGATTTCGTTCCAGATGAGGGTGCGGTCGAGGAGTTCGTGGCGGCAGGACTGCACCCAACGTTCCATGACCGAGTTCATACGTGGCATCCGGATTCCCGTGAGGACGGATCGGATGCCGGCGCCGGTGAGGATGCCGTCCATGAGGGCGGGGTACTTCGCGTCGCGGTCGCGGATGACGAACTTGGCCCTGGTGCCGGCGTCTTCCAGGTCCATGGCCATGTTCTTGATCGCCTGGGTGACCCAGGCCGCGGCCGGGTGCGCGGTGGTGCCCAGGATGCGGACGCGACGGGTGGCGTGCTCGATTGCGGCGAGGACGTACTGGCGCTGCCCGGTCAACGTGACGGTCTCGAGGAAGTCCATCGCGAGGAGGGCGTGGGCCTGGGAACGCAGGAAGTCGGCCCAGGTGGTGCTGCTGCGTTCCGGTGCGGGATCGATGCCCTCTTGCCGGAGGATCTCCCAGACGGTGGAGGCAGCGATTTTGATGCCGAGGGTGGCCAGCTCTCCGTGCACGCGCCGGTAACCCCACGATGGGTTCTCGCGCACCAGGCGCAGGATCAGTCGCTGGATGGAGCGGGCGGTGGGTGGCCGTCCAGGCCGTTTGGGGCGTGAGGCGTTTGCGTGGCGCCGCTTGACCAGGTCGCGGTGCCAGCGCAGGACGGTGTCTGGGCGGACCAGCAGGCGGAGGCGGCGCAGCACAGTGCGGGGCAGCGGGGCAGGAGGGCCGCGAGGAAAGCGCGGTCCCCTGGGGTGAACGTTGCCTTTCGCGGGCCGAGTTGCCGCTCGAGGACGCCGAGTTGGTGGCGAAGCGCCAGGATCTCCACGTCCTTCACCCGGTCGTTCATCGGTAGCAGGCGCAGCGCTGCGAAGGTGTGGGTAACGGCCAGGTAGGCAAGGCGCAGGATCACGGGTGACCATCATGCCGCGGTCGCTGATCACGGCTACAGGCGGGTGACCTGGGCGGATGAGTTATCGGCAGGCGCAAGGCATGGACGCATCCTTCCAAGGATCAGCGCCCTCTGCCGAACCCGGAGCGGTTCACGAGCGGCCAGCCTGACACGCCCATCCGGCACCCACGGCGTCGCTGCGTACAGGATGCGGCGGCATGCTCCACGAGTTCCGCATGCAGCCTGGCCGGCACGGATGAGGTACTTGGCAAGCGTAAGGTCAGGACTTCCATCGGACCGGCAGCTGACGTGGGCCGCGGATGAGCATGCCGTGGCGCCACGTCAGGGCGGCCGGGTGGGCGTCGAGGGCGAGGTCGGGGCAGCGCTCCAGCAGGGCACGGATCGCGATCCGAGCCTCCATGCGGGCCAGCGGCGCTCCGAGGCAGTAGTGGATGCCGTGGCCGAAGGCGACGTGACCGCCTGCGGGCCGCCGGACGTCGAAGCGGCCCGGGGCGGGGAAGCGGGCCGGGTCGTGGTTTGCGTCCGCCAGAGCCACGAGGACCAGTTCACCACCGCCGGGGATGTCCGTAGTGCCGATCTCGAGCGGCTCGGTGGTGAACCTGAACGTCGGCGTCTCCACCGGCCCGTCGTAGCGCAGCATCTCCTCCACTGCGTTGTCCATCAGCGTCATGTCCTCGCGAAGTGCGGCGAGTTGGTCGGGATGGGTCAGCAGCGCCAACACGCCGTTGGAGATCAGATTGACGGTGGTCTCATGCCCCGCGACCAGCAGCAGCCAGGCGGTACCCCGCAGTTCGTCCGGAGAGAGCCGGTCGCCGTCCTCGTCGGTGGTCCGGATCAGTGCGCTCATCAGGTCCTGACCCGGCGCCAGGCGCTTGCGCTCCAGTAACTCGGCGAGATAGGTGGCCACCTCACCCGTCGCCGCCAGCCGCGCGTCCGGGTCCGGGTCGGTGAGTATCGTGGCGGTCCAGGCGCGGAACGCGGCCCTGTCCAGCATCGGGACGCCGAGCAGCTCGCAGATCACCGAGATGGGCAGCGGGAACGAGAGTGCCTCGACCAGATCGGCCCGCCCTTCCGGAAGCGCCATCATCACGTCGAGTAACTCGTCGGTGATCTGCCGCACGCGTGGGGCGAGCTGCTCGATCCGGCGCGGAGTGAACTCGCGGACGACCAGCTTGCGCAGCCGCTCATGGTCCGGTGGGTCGGAGTTGAGCATGTGTGGCCCCGCAGATGGACTGGGGAGCGGAAAGGAGGGCGAGGCGTTCTTCCATTGCTTGGACAACCGCGGATCCACGAGCGCGGCCCGGCCGGCCTCGTACCCGACGACAAGCCAGGCCTCCGCACCCTCCGGGATCCGTACCTTGTGCACGGGGCCGCGCTCACGCAGCGCCGCGTAAACCGGATACGGATCGCGGACGAAGTCCTCGCCCATCGCCACCAGATCGATCACCTCGGCCGGCATCGCCCACCCCGTCTCCCGGTTCGCTTTGACGCTAGCAGTGGGCGACGCTTCGGCGAAGGACGCATCCAGCCGCACCGGGCGGGAAACAATTCATCGCAAAGCCCGGCGACCCGGTCATCGTGACCGTCACCAACGCCAAGAAGACCAGCGACACGACTCCGGCCCCCACATCCTTCACGAAGCCGTCCGACGAGCCGAGCATCGTCCCGGCGAGAGCTGCCAGCTCACTGTCGATCCCCCTCGGGCCTTGCGACTTCCGTACTGGCCCATACGAATGATTCACCGGCGCCGCAGGGTGAACGATGGCGCTGTGTGCCCCAAGTCGGCGGCCGGGCAGCCGCTCGCGAGCATACGTTGACTCGTGTGCCGCTGAGCTACGCCTTTGTGAACCTGAAGCCCGGGGTGGGAAAGACGACCAGCGCAGTCTGGTTGGCCCACGCACTTCACGAGTCGGGTATCCCACCGCTACTGGTCGACAGCGACCCCGCTTCCTCCGCGCTGCGCTGGAGCGAATTGGCAGGTGGCTTCCCGTTTCCTGTGGTCGCTCTGCCGGTGGGCGATGTGCACCGGCGCGTGAACGATTTCCTGGGCGACCGGCGGGCCGTCGTATTCGACGCTCCGCAGCTGGAGGACCACGCGCACATCGCCCGCAGCATCATGAGGTACGCAAGCGAATGGATCGTGCCGGTGACGCCGGCTCCCATCGAGCTGGATCGCATGGCGCCCATCGGTGGCGAGATGGGCGACGTACAGTCCTTGCGCGTCCAGCCGGCCCACGCCGCCGTTCTGCTGAACCGAACGAATCGTGCCGACGCCACGCGTACCGGTCCCGATGCCGACGCCCGCGAAGCTCTCACCGAGCGGGGATTCGACGTGTTGTCCACGCACATTCCGCGGCTCGACTTGTACGCCCAGTCATTCGGAAGTCCGGTGGTGGTCAAAGCCTCGGCGTACATGGACCTCGCAGACGAACTCATCAAGCGACAGGACAAGGCATGAATCAGCGGAAGGACACCTACCGAGCCGCATTGCAGCGCGGACCGGACGCTGTCGTACCACGTCCCGTCAAAGTCACTCAGCTGCACACCCGATACGTGCGGGTGACCATCGAGCTGGACGCCGGCTTGCCGCGTGACCTCGTGCAATGGGCAGGGTCGACGGTATCCGTGATGGTGCGGGCCGGCGCCGCTGCCCTGCGACCCTTGAGAAGCGCCCCGTAAGCCGGGTGACGCAGTCGTGCGTGCACCGGCCTCCGCTCGCCCACCGGCTTGACTGCGACGGGTGATCTCGCTGGATGCCGGTGGTCATGGGGAGGCAGCGAGGGCACCTGGCGGATCTTGGAGCTTGAGCCGCCCCTGCGCCGGCACGAGCGTATCGTTGGCGATCAACTCGCCCCTCGGACACAGATCACCACTCCACTTGTGCGGGTCGAGCTGAGCCTCGGTCCGCACGAGCTGTTTTGTGCCCAGGGTCATCCCTGGTGGTGGGCCGTGTAGACGGTCGCGGTCATCGGTGCGGTCACGGGGCCGGTGCCGAGGTGGTCCGTCATTTTCTGGGTGACGGCGAGCTGGAGGGCCTGGGCGTCTTCGCGGGCCTCGACGGCGGCGCTGACCGGTGTGCCGGTGAGGAATCCGGTGGCGACGGAGGCAGCCGACTCCGCGACGCCTTCCAGGGTGACCTCCTCGGCGGTGGCCAGGGTCAGTCCGGCGGCCGCCAGGTCCGCGGCGACCACGGCCGGATCGGCGTAGCCGTGGGGCACGTCCGGCAGGAACGTGGGCGCTCCGTCGGGCATGGACCGCTCCAGGGCGTCCTGGAAGGCGGCCCCGAAACCGTGCGTGGCCAACGGACCCCAGCTGTTGAACAGGAACCGCCCCCGCGGGGCCAGGACCCTGCGCACCTCGGCGTAGGCGGCGGGTCTGTCGGGGAAGAACATCACCCCGAACTGGCACAGGACGAGGTCGAAGCCGCCGTCCTCGAACGGCAGCTCCTGGGCGTCCGCCTGCCGCCAGTGCGCGCGTGGCTCCCGTACCGATCCGGCGATGACCATCGCTTCGTTGAGATCGGTCGCCGTCACCGAGGCCGTGGGCACCGCATCGAGCAGGGCCGAGGTCAGCGCCCCGGTCCCGGCGGCGAGCTCGAGGACCGTGCGGGGCCGCAGTGCTGCCGCCCTGGCCGCCAGATCGGCGGCGAAGGGGCGGAAGAAGACCGGCACCAGGTGACGGTCGTAGGCCTCGGGCATGGACCGTGTCCACCGCCGGTTCGCATCGTCTGCGCTCACCTGACCGACACTAGCCCCGCACGGGGTCCGGCGGGCGGCTCAGCGCAGGCCGGCGAAGAGGTCGTTCTCGGGCAGGGCCGCGCCGGTGGTGTCCCGGACCCGTACGAAGGTCTCGACACCCATCAGCTCGGTGAACCTCTCCCGGCCCATCTTGAGGAAGAAGATGTTCTCGCCCTGGCTGGCGTGCGCGGCCAGCGCGTCGAACTTCTGGCCGCCGAACGCGGTGGTGTCCACCCAGGTGGTGATCTCCTCGTCGGGAAGTCCGATCTCCGCCAGCGCGGCGGCCTCCTCGGGGTCCGGCTCCGGTAGGTCCGCACCGAACTCGCGCATGGTCTCCCCGAACCGCTGCATCATCGAGCGGGGTGCCGTCGTCCAGTAGACCTTGGGTGCCGACTCGGTCATCTCCAGCGCCGCCATCGTGATGCGGTTGGCCTGGATGTGGTCGGGGTGGCCGTAGAAGCCGTTCTCGTCATAGGTGACGACCACATCGGGTCGGTAGCGCCGCAGGAGTTCCGCGAGCCGGGCCGCGCCCTCCGCCACCGGAGTCCGCCAGAAGGATCCAGGGGCGTCGTTGGCCGGCCAGCCCATCATTCCGGAGTCCGCGTAGTCCAGCGTCTCCAGATGACTGATCTTGAGGACGTCGCAGCTCGCCTCGAGTTCCTGACGCCGCATCGAGGCGACGGCTGCCGGATCGTGCCCGGGATCGCCCGGCTTCACGCCCCCGGGTCCGTCACCGCAACCGCCGTCGGTACACGTCACGAGAACCGTGCGTATGCCCTCCGCCGCATACCGCGCGAGGACACCGCCCGTCCCGGTGGCCTCGTCGTCGGGGTGGGCGTGTACCGCCATGAGCGTCAACGGCCGGTCATTCATCAAACAGTCCTCCTGTGCACAACGGGCTGGGTCCGAGTCCGCGGCGGGCTCCCCAGCCTGTGCAACAGCGCCGAGCGGAGGCGCTGTTCCCGCCGCGCTCGGGAAAAGCCCGTGGGTCGGATCAGCGGAAAGTTGCGAAGCTTACGTTGAAATTTGCGACATCTTGCATGGCTCATTCCTTCCTTCGTCGGAATCTGGCGCGCTGGTGGCCGCACAGTGCGGTCGGGGCGCCGGTTTCCCGGCTTCCCTCGAAGGAGCATCAGATACTGACGATCCCCAGACTCCGGCGACTGGCGGTGGCCGCCGGGCGCTTCGGGGTCGACGGCGGCGACCTGCTGTCCCCGACCGTGACCGGCGGCACCGGCACCGACTCCCTCTATGACGGGATCGGCGGCCCCGGCCGCAACGGCATCGCGATCCAGCCGTCGTACTACCCCGCGCCCCGGCCGCCCTGTCTGGCATGGCGCAGGCGGAGAACTGCGACGTCGGCGGCGGTTACCGCGTGGGCTGGACCGGCGCCGGACAGTGGTTCCGCCACACCGTGGACGTCGCCGCGGCCGGCACCTGCAGCCTCGGCCTGCACCAGCCGCCGGCCGGCCGGGCAGGTCTCGGAGTTCCAGGTGTTCGGTGCCTGAGCACTGACGCCTGCCGCGTCCTGGAGCGGCCCCCGGCCCCACCTATAGTTCGTCGCATGAGTCGCTGGCATGAGCTGACCGGAGGGACGTCCGGGCCGTCGTACGCCGCACGGTTCGCGGCCGTGGCCCGTAGCGGCAAGGACGTGCACGGAGAGGCGCGGTTCTGTGCCGCGCTCGTGCCCGCCGAAGCCCGGGTGCTGGACGCCGGGTGCGGTACCGGACGGGTCATGATCCGGCTCGCGGAGCTCGGGTACGACTGCGTCGGGGTGGATCTCGACGCGTCGATGCTGGCGGTGGCACGGGAGCAGGCGCCGGAACTGCCCTGGTTCCAGGCCGATCTGGCCGCGTTCGAACCCCGCCGGCTCGGGATCGCGGCGGACTTCGATCTCGTGGTGGCCGCGGGCAACGTCCTCCCGCTGCTCGCGGCCGGCACCGAGGCCACGGTGGTCCGGCGCCTGGCCACCGTCCTGCGGCCGGGCGGACTGCTGGTCGCCGGGTTCGGCCTGGACGAGGCCCATCTGCCCGTCCCGCCCGGCATCACCCTGCAGGAGTACGACGACTGCTGCGCCGCGGCCGGCCTCACCCTCGTCGACCGCTTCGCCACCTGGGACGCCGACCCCTACGAAGGCGGCGGCTACGCCGTCAGCGTCCACCGCGGCCCGACCGCTTGATCATCCCCTCGCGCAGAACCAGGACGGCCGCCGTGAGCCGCCGGTGAAAATCCCGTGGAAGCGGTGTCGGTGGCGCCGCTTATGCTGCACCGGAATGATCACGCGGAACCTGGGGAGGGCGCGGCATGTTCGACAAGCTGTTCGGCAGAGGCGGGGGCAGACCGGCGGCGGATCCGCATGCACTACCCGCTCCGCGCAAGCTCAGAAACGGGCTGTACACGCTGCACGCGCTCGGGGACACCCGGGTGTCCGCGCTGGTGGAGGCGGCCACCGCGGGCGACTGGGAGCTGGTGAAGGCGGCGCTCGCCCCCTTCGACCTCGGCCGCGACGACCGGGTCCTCGGTGAGCTGGCCGACCTGGACGGGGTGCAGGAGTGGATCGGCGCGGCCGTCGAGGAGGACAAGGAACACCGGGCGACCGCCCTGCTGATATCCGGGGCGCGCCACATCAGCTGGGGCTGGGAGGCACGCACCCGGGCACGCGCCGTGGACGTCACCCGGGAGCAGTGGCGGGTCTTCCACGAACGGCTCGACATCGCCGAGCAACAGCTGCTGCAGGCGGCCGAGTCGCGGCCGGAGTGGGTCACGCCGTGGCGCCGCCTGCTCACCTCCGGGCGCGGTATGTCGCTGGGCCCCGCCGTCAACGAGACGCGGCTCGCCGCCGCCCTGCGCCGGGACCCGCTGGACCTGGCGACCCACATCGAGTGGGTGTCGCAGTTGCAGCCCCGGTGGGGCGGCAAGCCCGGTGAGGCCCTGGCGTTCGCCCGGGAGGCGTTCGCCGCAGCGCCCGACGGCCATCGCCTCGGCTGTGTCGTCGCCATGGCCCATATCGAGGAGTGGGTGGAGTCGGACAGCGGCACCAGCCTCGACACGCCCGGCACCCAGGAGGAGCTGAGGGAAGCGGCCAGACGCAGCATCCTGCACCCCGCCTACGAGCGGCGCCCCGGCTGGCAGCAGGACTTCAACATCTTCGCCATGGCCCTCGGGCTGTCCGCCGAGAGCATCGTCGCCCGGCGGGTCTTCCACGAGCTGGGCGGCGCCTACACACCATGGCCGTGGCAGTACATGGCGAATCCGGAGAAGGCGTACGCCCGCTACCGGCGCACCGCCTGACCCCGCCACCCCACCCGTCCCCCTCGAACACCCCACCCCGGACTGCCCGATGACTCTGCCCGACACCCCTCAGAGCCCGGCCGCCGGCGCCGACCGCACCTTCCAGGTGGATCTGCGCGGCCTCGTCGACCTCCTCTCCCACCACCTCTACTCCAGCCCCCGCGTCTACCTGCGCGAACTCCTGCAGAACGCCGTGGACGCGCTGACCGCCCGGCACACCCTCGAACTCGGCGCCACCCCCGACGCGTTCGGCATCCGCCTGTACGCCGACGGCTCCGTCGTCCGGGTGGAGGACGACGGCGTCGGACTCACCGAGGCCGACGTCCACACCTTCCTCGCCACGATCGGCCGCAGCAGCAAGCGCACCGAGAAGATCGCCGAGCAACGCGCCGACTTCATCGGCCAGTTCGGCATCGGCCTGCTCTCCTGCTTCCTGGTCGCCGACGAGATCCACGTCGTCAGCCGGTCCGCCCGTACGCCCGACGCCCCCGCCGTGGAGTGGCGGGGACGCGGCGACGGCAGCTACACCGTCCGCACCCTGCCCGCTTCCGCCCGCCCCCGGCCCGGCACCACCGTCACGCTGACGCCCCGCGCCGACGCGGTCGAATGGACCCGGCCGGTCCAAGTACAGGCGCTCGCCCGGCACTTCGGCTCCCTGCTGCGCCACCCGGTGACCTTCGACGACGGTGCGGGCGGCCCGGGCTCGGCCATCAACCCCGAGCCCGCGCCCTGGGCGCGTACGTATCCCACACCGGGCGCCCGGTCCCGGGCGCTGGCCGCGTACGGCGAGGAGATCTTCGGCTTCACGCCCCTGGACACCATCGACCTGGACCTGCCGGCCGTGGGCCTCAAGGGCATCGCCTGTGTGCTCCCCGAGGCGGTGCCCGCCGGACGCCGGCACGGCCACCGCGTGCACGTCAAGGGCATGCTGCTGTCCGAGCAGGCCGAGGAGATCCTGCCCGAGTGGGCGTTCTTCGTCCGCTGCGTCCTCGACGCCGAGAGTCTGCGCCCCACGGCGTCCCGGGAGTCCCTGTACGAGGACGACACCCTCGCCGCGGTCCGGGACGCCCTCGCCGAACGGCTGCGCGCCTGGATCGCCCGGACCGCGGCCAGCGACCCCGACCTCCTCGGCCGCTTCCTCCAGACCCACCACCTGGCCGTGAAGTCGCTGGCCGTGCACGACGACGAGATCCTGCGGATGCTGCTGCCGTGGCTGCCGTTCGAGACCACCGACGGACACGCCACCCTCGACGAGTTCGCGCGCGCCCACCGCACCGTGCTCGTGACCTCCAGCGTGGAGGAGTTCCGGCAGGTGGCGGCGATCGCCGCGGCCGCCGGGCTGGGCGTCGTCAACGGCGGCTACACCTACGACCGTGAACTGGTCCACCGGCTGCCGGAGATCAGGCCGGAGGTCAGCGTCGCCGACCTCGACCCGGCCACCCTCACCGCCCACCTCGACCCCGTCGACCGGGAGACGGAACTGGCCGCCGCGGCCTACCTCGCCCTGGCCCGCGACGCCCTCGCCGTCTTCGACTGCGACGTCGCGCTGCGCACCTTCCAGCCCGCCTCCGCCCCCGCCCTCCTCCTCGACAGCCGCGAGGCCCGGCACGAGCGCACCCGCTCCCAGCTCGCCCGCGAGCAGCAGGGCGGCGTGTGGGGCGACATCCTCGGCCATCTGCGCCAGGAGGCGCCGCGGGCCCAGCTGATCCTCAACCAGCTCAACCCGCTGGTCCGCACCGCGGTCACCATCGACGAACCCGAACTGGCCCGCACCAGCGCCGAAGCCCTCTACGGGCAGGCCGCGCTGCTCTCCCGGCGCCCGCTCCGGCCCGCCGAGTCGAGCCTCATCAACCGCTCCTTCCTCGACCTCCTCGCCCACGCCCTCCGCAAGGACAGCTGACGATGCCGACCGCACCCCACCCCCAGACCACGGACGAGCTGTACGAGGCGCTCCGGGAGAACGACCGGCGCCCCTACGGCCGTACCCGCACCGTCACCGCCGAGGAACTGGTCGACGCCGCCGAGCAGTTCGCGGAGCCCGTCCCGCTCGTCGACGCCCTGCTGGAACTGCAGGAGGCGTACACCTACGGCTCCGAACCCCGCAAGTCGCCCGTCGTCTTCGCCCGCCTGCTCACCCTCTTCGACGAGCAGCCCGACGTGTTCGACGAGCGGCTGCGCCACCTGCTGTTCTGGCGGTTCAAGTGGGTGGCCAACGCCCTGGTCGCCCTGCCCGAGATACCCCTGACCAGCCTGCGCCAGTGGCTGACCGAGATGCGCGACCGGTACGAGAAGGCCGGTCTCGGACTCCAGCCCTACTACGGGCAGGCCTACCGGCTCGCCGCACACGTCGGCGAGGACACCGACCTGGCCTTCGAACTGTGGGCGGGGCGGACCCGTACCCGGCTCAGCGACTGCGAGGCCTGCGAGATCTGCGAGCGCGCCCTCTACCACCTCGCCGCGGACGACGACGAGCGCGCGCTGCGCACCTGGGAGCCCGTCCTGGCCGGGAAGGAGTCCTGCCAGGAGGAGCCCGCCCGCTCCGTCTCGTACGCACTCCTTCCGCTGCTGCGCGCCGGCCGCACCGACCGGGCCCGCGAGCTGCACCTCACCGGCTACCGCGCCTGCCGCCGCAACCCCGCGATGTCCGGCGAGGTCGGCCGGCACCTGGAGTTCTGCGCGCTCACCGGCAACGAGGCACGCGGCCTGGAACTCCTCGCGGAGAACCGGAACCTGTTCGACGACGTCGACTCGCCGCTGGACGAACTCGCCTTCCTCACCGGAGTGGAGGTCCTCCTGCAGCGCGTCGAAGCCCTCGGCCACGGCGGCCTGCCCGCCGCCGGATACCCGGGCCGCACCTGGACGGTGGCCGGCCTGCGCGCCGAGGTGCGCGGCCGGGCCGACGACGTCGCCGCCCGCTTCGACACCCGCAACGCGACCACGGCCCACACCGACCGGCGCCGGGCCCGCCTCGATCGCGCCCCCCTCCTGGACACCCTCGAACTGACCCTGCGCGCCCGCGCCCTCGACGACGTGGTCCCGGCGGCCGTCCCCGCCGCCGCCCGGACCACCACCGCCGTTCCCGAGTCGCTGCCCGAACTCATCGTCCAGGCAAGAGAGTTGGAAGAGCAGGGGCATCCGGGCGCGGAGGCCTGCTGGGCGCGGCTGCGCACGCTCGTCGCCGCCCCCGGCTACACCCACCCCGACGACCCGGCCGTGGGACCGCTCGTACGACTGCGCGCGGACCTGCTGGAGGACGAGGCCGGCCGGGCGGGCGAGAAGGAGAAGTTCGACGAGGCGGCCGCCCTGTACGAGGCAGCGGCGGGGCTGTACGACGAGGCCGCGCAGCCGGGGCACGCGGCGCTCGTCCGCGCCTGTGCCCTGCTCGCCGCGGCGCAGGCCGCCCCGCAGGGCGCCGACGAAGCCGAGGCGGGCACCGCCGCGCTGACCGACGCCCACGCGTCCATGGTCCGCCTCCAGGAGACGGCCACCGGCCTCGCCCCGTACCAGGAGGCCCGTCTGCTGCGGCTGCGGGCGACCGCGCTCGGCCTGCGGTTCCAGACGTCGCACGACGAGGAGCACGCCGCGCCGGTCCTCGCCGAGGCGGACCTGCTGCACGCGTTCGCCGTCCGGCACGACATCGACGGGCAGATCTCCGGAGCCCTGCTGCTCCGGGCCGGCGCCCACGCCCTCGCCGGCGACCTGCCCGCCGCGGTCACCGCGAGCGACGCCCACCTCGACCGGCTCAGGACACACGGCCCCGCCTGGCACCTGCCCCACGCCCTCGGACTGCGGGGGCGGATCCGGCTGGGCCTCAGGGACGTGCAGGCGGCCCACGAGGACCTGGCCGAGGCACTCCGCCTGGCTGCCGAATGGCCCGCCAACACGGTGGCCACCGCCCGCCTGCACGTCGATCTGGCCCAGACCTGCATGCGCCTGGGCCGCCCCGACGAGGCGCTGCGGCACCTGACCCGCTCCGCGGAGCTGGAGCTGCGCCACGGCAGCCGCTTCGACGCGTTCTGCACCTACAGCAACGCGGCCCAGCTCAGCCTCGACCTGGGCCGTGTCGAGGACTGCATCGCGCTGCTCGACTCGGTGCTGGCCGAACCGGACGTCACCGCCGGGGAACTGGACGACAGGCTCGTCGCCCAGCTGCGCCTGGCCCGCGCCCGCGCGCTGCACGCGGGGGAGGACCTCAAGGCCGCCACGGCGGAGTACGCCGCCCTCGCGGCCGAGTCGGCCGGCTGGGACGACGATCCCGGCAGCCACGCCATGATCGCCGCGGAGACCGCCATGCTCCTTGCCGAGTCCGGCGAGTTCGGCCGGGCCCGGGAGGCCGCCGACCAGGCCCTCGCCGCGCACGCCCGGGACCCGCGCTACGAGCAGCTCAGCAGCTGTCTGCGCGAACTCGCCCGCCTCCAGGCCCAGCATCAGGGCGCCGGGGGCCTGGCCGACGCGCTCGCCCTGCTCGCCGACGCGGGCCGGGTCGCCGACGAGGCCCGCGCCGCGGGGTACCGGGCCCGCGGCCGCGACCTGGACAGCGCCCTCGCCTACGAGCACGGGCGGGTCAACGCCTACGCCAAGGAGTACGAAGCCTCCCTGACCGCCCTGGACAAGGCGCTCACCCTCCTCGGCGAGCCCCAATCCGAACCCGAACCTGAGCCCGATTCCCAGTCCCAGTCCCACGACCGGGACCACGTCGGCGAATGGGCCGAGTGCGTCCGGCTCGCGGCCGTCGTGGAGGGCCTCTACCTGGAACGCCCCGAGCCCGCCCTCGCCCGCCTGGACGGAGCGGTCTCCCGGCTCACCGCCCTGGGCCACCCCGAGGAGACCGAGCCGCTGACCACCCTGGCGGCCCGACTGCGCGACGAGGCGTGACCCGGCGGGCGTGGGGTGCCCTCACCAGGTCACGGGCAGCTCGCTGACCCCGCCGGTGAGGGTGGTGCGCACCTGGAGGTCGTCGACGTCCTTGGCGAGCCGCAGCCCGGGCAGGCGCTCGGCCAGGGCGGCGAACACGATGCGCAACTCCGTGCGGGCCAGGCTCGCCCCGATGCAGAAGTGCGGGCCGTGGCCGAATCCGAGGTGGTTGCGTTCCGGACGGTCGGGGTCGAAGGTCTCGGCGTCGGTGTAGACGGACGCGTCGCGGTTGGCCGAGTTGATGGAGAGGATGACGGCGTCGCCGCTGCGGATGGTGACCCCGGCGACGTCGACGTCGGTGTGGGCGTAGCGCAGCAGACCGAGGTCGCCGGGTGCGCCCAGGCGCATGATCTCCTCGACGGTGGCGTTGACCCGGCCGGCCGGGTCGGCGGTCAGCGCCCGCCACTGGTCGGGGCGGGTGAGCAGGAAGAGCGTGCCCAGCCCGATGCGGTTGACGGTGGTCTCGTGGCCGGCGAACAGCAGTCCGACGCAGAGCCTGATCATCTCGGAGTAGTCGAAGGCGGCATCGGCGCTCTGGGCGCGTACGAGGTCGGAGATGACGTCTTCGCCCGGCCGGGCCCGTTTGGCCTCGGCGAGCGTCGTCATGTACTCGTTGAACTCCTCGCGGGCCCGTTCGGCCTCGTCCCCGATGGCGTAGTCGGCCATGCGCGCCGACAGTGAGGCGAAGTGCTCGCGGTCGGTCTCGGGCACGCCGAGCAGCCGGCAGATGACGGCGACCGGCACCGGGAAGGCCAGCCCCGCGTGCAGGTCGACCACTCCGTCGGGCGCGGCGGCCCGCTCGGCGAGCAGCCGGTCGACACAGCCGTCCACCAGCTGTCGTACGTGGTCGGAGAGCATCACCATGCGGCGCGCGGAGAAGGCCGGGGTCAGCAGCCGGCGCATCCGGGTGTGGTCGGCCTCCTCGGTGGCGTAGTCGCCCGAGGGGCCCTCCTGCACCGCGGCGCTCGTGATCCGGGAGGCCCGTTCCGGCTCGGGATGGGAGCGGCCGAGCCGCTTGTCGCCGAGGAGGTCGCGGACCTCCTCGAAACGGGTGACCAGCCAGGCCGGATCCCCGGCCGGAGTGGTGACCGGCGTGATCGGCGCCTGGCGGCGCAGCACCTCGTACAGGGGCGCGAGATCGAGCACGTTCGGCCGTGCGAAGGGTAGTCGTGAACGCTCGGCGGCACCGTTCATGGTCCTCCTCCTGGACCTCGGAACGCGATCTTCCGGCATTTCGACCGTAACACTTTATTGTCAGTGGCTGCCAATAATGTTTCCGGCCAGTCGCCGCGTGGCGTCGGCGTGCTTGGATCGCCCGATGAAGGACGCGACGGTGGACAGTGGCCCGATAGCGCCCCGCCGGGGCCGGCCCCCGGTGAGCGACCGGGAACGGCAACGGCAGCGCCTCGACATCTCCCGCCAGGCGGTCCGGCTGTTCGCCGCGCAGGGCGTGGCCGCCACCTCCGGCGAGCAGATCGCGCGGGCCGCCGGCGTCTCGGAACGCACCCTGTGGCGCTACTTCGCCGGCAAGGAGAACTGCGCGGAGCCGCTGCTCACCCAGTCGATCGCGGCCTTCCAGGCGGTCCTGCGCGCCTGGCCGGCCGGCCTCGGCCTGACCGAGCACCTGCGCGCCGCCTACGAGCCCGCACCCGACGCGCTGTCCGGCGGGGACACCGAGGCGGTGCTCACCGTGATCCGGATGACCCACGACGAACCCGCGCTGCGGGCCGCCTATCTGGTGCTCCGGGAGCGTGCGGAGGAGACGTTCACCGAGGTGCTCGCCGAACGCGCGGGCGCCGCCGCCGACCTGCCGGACATCCGGATGCGGGCCGCCACCATCAGCGCCGTGCTCAAGGTGGCCACCGACGACCTCGCACGGGCCGTGGCCCGGGAGGGCGTCACCCCCGAGGTGCTGCGCGCACACCGCGAGCAACTCGCCGACGCGCTCGGCCGGGTCACCCGGGGGCTGTAGGGCCGTTTGCCGGATGGTCGTAACTGCCGCAAGGAACCGGACCGTTGTGCCCGGCGCACCCCGTCCGTGAACTTCGCACTCAGAAAGTCCTGTTGGCCTCGTTGACACGCCACAAGCACAGGCGTTTCACTCAACACTCGTGCATGGCAACGTTGTCAGGCCGTGGGAGCGACCCGAGGCGTTGTCGCCCGTCGCCGGCGTTCCGGTGTGTCCCGGCGCGCCGACACCTGATGTGCGAAGCACGAACTGCTGCGGAGGCAACCGATGGTGAGACCCCGACGTTCAGCCGCACGACCCCCCACTGGAGCAGGATTCCGCAGGCGCCTGGCCGTGGCCTGCGTCCTGGGCCTGGCAGCCCTGCCGCTCTCGGCGGCCGGCAGTGCCCAGGCCGCGAGCACCGCGAGGCCGGCCCTCGTGACGGATCCCGCGTCCCTCGTCAACCCCCTCATCGGCACCTCCGGTGCCGTGGACACCTTCCCCGGCCCCGACATGCCGGCCGGCATGGTGCAGTGGGGCCCCGACACCACACCCCACCGCCCTGACGGCGGCGGCTACGAGTACGCCGACACCAAGCTCTCCGGCTTCAGCCTCACCCATGTCTCCGGCCCCGGCTGCCCGGTCGCGGGCGACCTGCCCGTCCTGCCGGTGACCGGCGCGCTCTCGGGCGACCTCGGCAGCACGTCCGTCGGGTTCGGCCACGCCGACGAGCAGGCCGCCCTCGGGTCCTACAAGGTCACCGACGCCAACGGGGTCACAACCGAGCTGACCGACACCACCCGCGCCGGACTGGGCACCTTCACCTTCCCCGCCGGACAGCAGGCGAACCTGCTGTTCAAACTCAGCGGCGGCGCCACCCAGGTGGACGGCACCCGGGTCCAGGTGGTCAACAGCAAGGAGATCAGCGGCGCGATCGACAGCGGCCACTTCTGCGGCGCGAGCAACCGCTACACCCTGCACTTCGACGTCAAGTTCGACCGGCCGTTCACCGCGAGCGGCACCTGGGTCGGCGGCACCATCACCCCCGACGCGAAGTCGCTGAAGGCGGGCAAGGTCAGTCCGACCCCGCGGAAGTCCACGGCGAAGCCGCTGAAGGAGAAGCACTTCACCGTCCCGGCGAAGCCCGCCCCGACCGTCCACGCGAGCGGTGCCGCGTCCCGGCTGGCCGGCCTGACCAAGGCCGCCCAGCCGCCCACCACCGGCGCGAACGGCATGTACCTCACCTTCGACACCGCCGCGAACCCCACGGTCACGGCGAAGGTCGGCATCTCGTACACGAGTGACGCGGGCGCGGCGGCCAACCTCGGCGCCGAGATCAGGAACTGGAACATCGGCGCCGTCGAGCAGGCCAACCACGACGCCTGGAACGCGGTGCTGAAGAAGATCCAGGTCGGCGGCGGAACCGCCGACCAGCAGACGCAGTTCTACACCGCGCTCTACCACGCCCTGCTGCACCCGAACGTCTTCTCCGACGCCAACGGCCAGTACATGGGCATGGACAACCAGATCCACAAGCTGGCCAAGGGACAGCAGGCCCAGTACGCCAACTACTCGGGCTGGGACACCTACCGCTCCCAGACCCAGCTGATGGCGATGGTCGAGCCCAAGGTCACCAGCGACGTCGTCACCTCGATGCTCAACGGCTACGACCAGACCGGCCTGCTGCCCAAGTGGGCCTCGAACAACGGCGAGAGCTATGTGATGGTCGGCGACCCGGCCGCCGGCATCATCACCGACGCCTACGCCTTCGGCGCCACCGACTTCGACACCGCCAAGGCCCTCGCCGCCCTCCAGCACGAGGCCACCGTCCCCAACAACGACCGCCCCGGCGAGTCCGTGCGGGACGCCAAGGGCTACCTCCCGCTCGACGAGAACGACTACAACTGCTGCAACTTCTACGGCCCGGTCTCCACCCAACTGGAGTACGACAGCGCCGACTACGCCCTCGCCGCCTTCGCCAAGTCGCTCGGAAAGACGGACGTCTACACGAAGTTCGCCACCCGCGCCCAGGACTGGATGAACGTCTTCAACCCGCAGACCGGCTACATGCAGGCCAAGAACAAGGACGGCCAGTTCGCGGGCGGCTTCACCCCCGGCACCTCCAACGGCTTCGTGGAGGGCACCTCCGCCCAGTACACCCCCATGGTCCCCTTCAACCTGCAACAGCTCATCCAGGCCCGCGGCGGCGCCCAGGCGTACTCGTCCTACCTCGACAGCCTCCTCGACGACATCACCCACCCCGGCAACACCGACGCCGACCTGAGCAACGAGCCCAGCGTGGAGATCCCCTGGGAGTACGACTACACGGGCCAGCCGTGGAAGACCCAGGCGGCCGTCCGCGAGGCCCAGCAGGACCTGTACTTCAACGCCCCGGTCGGCTCCTTCGGCAACGACGACCTGGGCGCCATGAGCTCCTGGTACGTCTGGTCCGAGCTCGGCATGTACCCGGAGACCCCGGGCACGGACACCCTGGTGCTCGGCAGCCCGGCGTTCCCGGCGGCCCAGGTGACCCTCGACGGCGGCAAGACGGTACGGATCGACGCGCCGCAGGCCGCACCCGACGCGCCGTACGTGCAGTCGCTGAACGTCAAGGGCAAGGCGTGGAACACCTCCTGGCTGACGTACCGGCAGTTCAAGGGCGCGGGCACGCTCGACTACACGCTCGGCACCCGGCCGAACACCTCCTGGGCGTCGGGCCCTTCGGCCGTGCCGCCGTCGGACACCACGGGCGGCGGCCGGGTGCTGGCCGCGACCGGTCCGTCCAGCGACGGCCTGGTCCTCCAGCCCGGTACGAGCGGTGACGGCACCCTCGACCTGACCAACCTCGGCAGCAAGGCCGTCACGGTCGACTGGACGGCGACGGCGCCCTCCGGCGTCACCCTGGACACGGCGTCCGGCTCGCTGACGGTGCCCGCCTCGGGCAGCGCCGAGACCAAGGTCCACGTCACGGCCGGCCCGGACGAGGGCACCTACCAGGTCACCTTCGCGCTGACCGACCACGGCACCGGTGCGGCACTGTCCGGGGCGGTGCTGCGCGTGGCCGTCGCCAAACCCGGCGCGCTGTGGCCGTACGCCACCAACGAGGGCATCTACCCCGACGGCGCCACCTACTCGGGCGGCTTCGACGGCGGCGGCTGGGCCTTCTCGCAGAACGCCCTGTCGGCGGCCGGCGTCACCGGCGGCTCCACCCTCACCGTCGACGGCGTTTCCTACACCTGGCCGACGGCGAAGTCCGGTCAGCTCGACAACGTGGAGATGACCGGCCAGACCCTCCCGATGCCGGCCGGCACCTCGGGGGCGTCGCTGGGGCTGCTGGGCGCGGCGGTCAACGCGCCGACCGACGGCAGCGGGGTGTCGGGCACGCTCACCGTCACCTACACCGACGGCACCACCACGCAGGCGACGGTCGGCTTCTCCGACTGGACGCTCAACGGCGGACCGAGCAAGCCGCTGCCGGGCGACACCACGGCCGTCAGCACCGCCTACCGGAACACCGGGAGCGGGGGCCGGGACAGCGTGAAGACCTACGTCTTCGCGACGAAGGTCCCGCTGGATCCGTCCAAGCAGGTGGCGTCGGTGACGCTGCCGGTGACCGGCTCCACGGGCACCGACCACCTGTTCGCCTACGGCTTCGGCCAGTAACTCCGGCAAAGAGAGGGCCGGTTCCCCGGGCGTGTGCCCGCGGAACCGGCCCTCCTCGATGCCTGCCGCTACTGGACGTAGCAGTTCTTGACCGTCCCGGCGGCCGGGTCGTCGAAGACAGCGTTGTCACAGGGGGTGCCGCCCGTGAAGCTGCCGTAGGCGTAGTGGCCGTCGGCCCCGTAGGCGACCTCGTGGGTGCCGGTGAACGAACAACTCCCGTTCTCGGCGGCGCAGGTGGTCCACGTCGTGAACGTGGGCGGCGGGGCCGTCAGGTAGCAGGACTTGGCGGTGCCGGGGGTGGGGTCGGGGAAGGCCGTGTTGTTGCAGGCGGTGCTCGGCACGGTGGCATAGGTGTACGTGCCGTTCGCGCCGTAGGCGACGGTCATCACCCCGGCGTACGAGCAGGTGCCGCCCTCGGCGGCGCACGGGGCCCAGACGTCGGTCGTGGGCGGCGGGGTCTGGACGTAACAGGCCTTGGCCATGCCGCTGATCGGGTCGTCGCCGAACGCCGTGTTCGTGCACGCGGTGTTTCCGGTGGCGGTGAGGTAGTCGAACCGGCCCTGGGCGCCGAAGGCGAGGGTCTGCGTCCCGGAGACGGCGCAGGTGCCGTTCTCCAGCGCGCACTGGGTCCAGGCGCCCGGCAGCGAGGTGTGCTCGGCGGGAGACACGGTGCCCGTGGTGGGGTAGGCGACGGTGTACGAACCGGGTTGCACGCCGCGGAAGTAGATGTAGTCGGCGTCCTGGTCCGCGCTCGCGACGCCGGTGGCGCCGGTGAAGGCGGTGCCGTTCCAGGCGGTGGTGCCGTTGATCGTGACCGTGTGGCTCTGGCCGAACCTGGGTACGGCGATCACCCCGGTGGAGCCGGTGTTGGAGCCCGTGTCGACCTGCAGGGTGAAGTTGCCGGCGGCGGGGTGGTCGTAGCTGACGTGGACGGTCTTTCCGGCGGCGACGGTCAGGGTGCCCTCGACGTGGGTGAGATCGCCGGGGTGCGGGACGACCTGGTAGGCGGTGCCGCCCGCGCCGGTCGGCTGGATGCCCAGGACGTCGGAGGTGAGCGCGCCGGTGGGACCGGTGGACCAGCCGTGCGCCATGCTGGTGAAGGAGCCGCCGTAGGGGCCGACGTCCCCCTGGTTCGAATACCCCTCCCAGAACGTGCTGTTGGTGCCGATCGGGGAGTCGAGCATGAAGCCCCACTCGGTCCTGATGAGGTTCAGGGCGTTGGTGTCGTCACCGGCGGCGAGGTGGGCGTAGACCTCCATGGAGCCGGTGAACGGCGAGATGTTGTTGTTCCACTCCGGGGTCTGGGAGCCGCGGCTGCCCCAGCGGGTGCGCAGGTAGGCGGTCACGCTGTCGGCCTGTGCTGCGGAGGAGGTCACGCCGTACCAGACGGCGAGGGAGTTCCCGTCCTGCGGGTGGAGGGTGCTGGTGGGGTTGTCCTTGTAGGCGCCGGCGGACGCGTCCCAGAGACGGGAGTTGATCTGCGTCCGGAGGGCCGCGGCCTGGGTGCCGTAGCTGGTCGCCAGCGTGCTGTCGCCCTCGGTGCGGGCCAGGGACGCGCCGGTGGTCAGGACCCGGTAGAGCATGGCGTTGGCCGCGATGTTCTCCCCGCCCTGGCCGGTGCGGGCCCAGTCCAGGGTCCCGGTGACGCCGAGCAGGCCGTTCGAGTCGACCTTGGCGGTGATGAAGTCCACGCCGCGCTTGTACTGCGACCAGATGCCGTCGAGCCAGGTCCGGTCGGCGGTGTCCAGGTAGTAGGTGTAGGTGCCGAGCAGCGTCCACATGTGGTAGGTGTCGGAGCCGAAGAAGTTGAACTCCGGTCCTGCCCAGGGAAGTTCACCCGACGACTGCTGCATCTGGTACACGGTGGCCAGCGAGTTGCGGGCGGCCGTCATGTCGTCGGTGCTGACGTAGGCCGTGGGCAGGGAGATACCCATGTCGCCGGGCCACACGGAGCGGTCCCGTTTGGCGCCGTCGGTCAGGACCTCGCTGCCCACGCCCACCACGCCGTTGTTCTCCCAGCCGGAGGAGGGCAGCGGCCACACCCGGCCCTGGGCCGGGTCGATGGTGTCCATCTGGACGGTGTAGGCACCCGCGTACCAGATGCGGTTGAGCAGCGTGTCGTTGGAGTAGAAGTAGTCCGGGTAGGCCGCCGGATTCGTGGCTCCGGGGGCGGCCGAGAACGCGAGCGAGACGCCGTTGACGTCCACCCAGCCACCGGAGTCGAGGAAGAGCGTCAGATAACGGAAGCCGCCGCGCAGCTTGTCGGCGGGCATGGTGTAGCTGCCGGCGCCGTTGACCGTCGCGTAGATCGCGCCGTCCGTACCGCCGCCCGAGTTGTCGCTGCTGTTGCCGACGTACAGCGACGACTCGCTGAAGGCCAGCCCCACGCTCTGCCCGGCACTGCTCGCCCCGGAAAAACTGAGGGTGACGATGCCGCCGACCTCCTTGCCGAAGTCCAGGGTCACGGCCGAGCCGCTGCCGTTCAGCCGGGTGGCCTGGTGCGACAGCACATGGGTGGGATCGCTCACCGAGCCGGCGGTCCGGTACACCGAGACCGGTGCGAGCGTCCGCGAGGTCGGAGCGAGGTTGTAGGGGTCGCCGGGCGTGGCCGCGGCCGACGTGGCGGCCGCCGCCGGGGGCGGGGACTCGAAGGGGGCCACGCCGCCGAAGGCCAGGCCGAGGCCGACGACGAGCGCGATGCGCAACGCGCCTTTGAAGGGATGGTTCACGGGATGGCTCTCCTCGGTCTCGTGGGGAGGGGCCTGCATTAATGAAACGTTTCAATCATGATCCGGCCGAATCGTCGTGCATAGGGTATGAATCGATTCAAAGTGAGAGAGTGTCAGTGGTGCAGACCAATGAGGGTGTGGCGTCCAGGCAAGCAGGGTTGACGCGTGCAAGTCAATATGGCTGCGGAGCCTTGTCGTCCGGGCCGGAGCGCGCAGCGCGCCCCGCCGGCTTGCCCGGGGGATGAAGCCCGAGGCCGCCGCCGGGGCGCGCGTGGACGGGGCCGTCAGCCGAGGGTGAAGTCGTCGGCGTTGACGGCGGACTGGCCGTACCAGCCGTGGACGAAGACGGTCACTGTTCCGCTGCTGCCGGTGGTGAAGCTGACCGACAGCTGGTTCCAGCTCGTGCTGTTCGACCAGGTGTTCGCACTGGCGCCGCCGGAGACTCCGATGTACGCGTACGGTCCCTGCACCCAACCGGAGAGCGTGTAGGTGTGGTTGGGGGACAGAGCGACCGTCTGGTCGCACTCGCCGGTGCTGCTGGAGCTCGGCGCGACCTGCAGGCTGTGGCTGCCGCCGTGGACCGGGGTCGAGACCACCGCGCTGCCGCTCGCGCAGGTCCAGGGGCTCAGACTGCCGGTTTCGAAGCCCGCGTTGGTCAGTGAGCCCCCGCCGCCTCCGCCCCCACTGGTGGTGACGGTGAGCGTGTACGTCGCACTGTGGCTGCCGCTGGCGGCGGTGCCGGTGACGGTGATCGGGTAGGAACCCGCGGCCACGGACGAGCCGACCGTCGCCGTCAGCGTCGAACTGCCGCCGGACGTCACGGACGTGGGGGAGAAGGAGACGCTGACGCCGGAGGGCGCGCCGGAGGCGGAGAGGCTGACGGACTCGGCGCTGCCGGAGGTGACGGCCGTGCCGACGGTCGCGGTCGCCGAACCGCCCTGGGCGACCGAGGCGGAACCCGGCGACAGGGACAGGGAGAAGTCGGTGGTGGTGCCGCCCCCGCCGCCCGAGCTGCCCTCGTAGGGCACGAACGCGTCGGTGAAGGCGAGGCTGTTCTGGCTGATCTCACTGCAGGTGGACAGTGAGTTGGCGCTGCCGCTGCACGGCTGGTCCCGGTTGGCCGACCAGAACGACAGCCGCCCGACGCCGTTCTGCGCGGCGAAGGACTCCACCGTCTGGGCGTCCGCGAGCGTGAAGGTGGACCCGTCGTCGTTCTTGCCGATCATCGGGGTGATGCCGAGGTTGGCGTAGGTGTAACCGGAGTCGACGGACTGCATCTGCGCCAGCGTGGCCCTGGCCGCCGAGACCGCGCCCTGGCCCATCTCGGTGCCGGTGCCCGCGTAGTAGTCCATGGCCATGATGTTGACCACGTCGATCTTGACACCCGCGGACTTGGCGGCCTTCAGGATGTTGACGCCGTCGTTCGTCAGCCCGCTGGTGAGCACCGGCAGGGTCATGGAGAACCGGAGGTTGGGGTTGGACGCCTTGAGGTCCTTCATCGCCTGCATCTGACGGGCCGCGGCCGCGGTGTCGGCGATCGCGGCACCCTCGACGTCGAAGTCGAGCTGGGTGACGCCGTAGTCGTTGATGATGGCCTGGTAACCGGCGTCGATGCTGCTCTGCGTGGAGCACGTCCAGGCGAGCGGCTCACCGCTCGCCCCGCCCGAGGAGATGATGACGGAGGCGCCCTCGGACTTCGCCCGGGCGATCTCGGGGTCGGTGTAGGAGTCGTTGCCTATGGGGAGCGTGTCGCCCCAGATCTGGTTGCAGCCGACACCGAGGACGAAGGCCGCCGTGTAGGCCTTGAGCCCGTGCCCGGTGATGGCGGTGTCCAGCAGTCCTTCCTGACTGTTCGACATGTCGACGTAGGGGGCCACGGAGTAGACGCTGCCGGCCGCCGCGTCGCCGGCAGGGGCCAGCGCGACGGTGACGCCGGTGGCCGCGAGGGCGAGAGCGCACGCGGAGGCGGCGAGTCTCGCCAACCTCGGCAATCTTGCCAGGTGCATGACATGTCCCCTTTCGGGGAGAGTGAAGGGGAGGAGATTGGTACATACCAAACAACCGGCCGGAGTCTCCGTCAAGAGGACTAGACCAAGTGTTTACGTGTGGCGGAATGGCCAACTCCTGGCGACCTGCAGGCTGTTACCGGCCACCCGCGGACGCTGTTACCGCCGTGTGATCCGCCGGCTGTCAAGGTGGGGACATGCGCGTACTGATCGTGGAGGACCACAGGGATCTCGCGGAGAGCCTTGCGCGGGGGCTGCGCCGGCACGCCATGGACGTCGAACTCGCGCACGACGGCGAGCAGGGGCTCACCCGGGCCGCCAGCGGGGCGTACGACGTCGTCGTCCTGGACCGCGACCTGCCGCTCGTGCACGGCGACGACATCTGCCGTGCCCTCGTCCAGCAGGGCTGCCCGTCCCGGGTCCTGATGCTCACCGCCTCCGGCACCCTCGCCGACCGGGTCGAGGGCCTCGGTCTCGGGGCCGACGACTACCTCGCGAAGCCCTTCTCCTTCGCCGAGTTGATCGCCCGCGTCCAGGCCCTCGACAGACGCGACCAGCCCGCCGTACCCCCGGTCCTCACCCGCGGCGACATCGAACTCGACCCCGCCCGCCGCACCGCGCTCCGCGGCGGACGCAGCCTGGACCTGTCACCCAAGGAGATGGCCGTCCTGGAGGTCCTGCTCGCCGCCGGCGGCGCCGTCGTCTCCGCCGAGGAACTCCTGGAACGCGCCTGGGACCGGGACGCCGACCCGTTCAGCAACACCGTCAAGGTCACCGTCAGCAGGCTGCGTCGCAAGCTCGGGGACCCGCCCGTCATCGAGACACTGCCGCACGTCGGCTACCGGATCTGAGAGCGACCGCCGTGCGTGTTGTTGCGGGGCGGAAGACGGTACGCCAGCCTGTGAACGGAGTAACCCGGATGTGACCCGGCGTGGGGGACCCTGCCGTCGGTGACCCGTGTTTCGTAGGGGGAGCAATGAGAGTACTGGTGGTGGAGGACCACACGGAGCTCGCGGATTCGATCACCAGAGTGCTGCGCCGCGAGGGCCTCGCAGTCGACACCGCCTACGGCGGCCGGACCGCGCTCGACCTCATCCTGGAGGTCGACTACGACGTGGTCATCCTCGACCGCGACCTCCCCGACGTGCACGGCGACGAGGTCTGCGCCGAACTCGCCACCGAGGGCGTCCGCACCAAGGTGCTCATGCTCACCGCCTCCGCCTCCATCGCCGACCGGGTCGAAGGCCTCGGCCTCGGCGCCGACGACTACCTCGCCAAGCCGTTCGCCTGGGCCGAACTCCTCGCCCGTACCCGTGCCCTCGGCCGCCGCGCTCACCCCGTGCGGGAACCCGTCCTCGCCCGCGGCTCCCTTTTGCTCGACCCCGCCCGCCGTACCGCCAGTCACGCCGGCACCCAACTTCCCCTCACCGCGAAGGAGTTCGGCGTGCTCGCCTACCTGCTCGGTGCCGGGGGTCGGACCGTCCCGGCCGACGAGCTGCTCGCCAAGGTGTGGGACGAAGTCACCGACCCCGGCACCACCACCGTCAAGGCCACGGTCAACCGGCTCCGGACCAAACTCGTCGACCGTTCCGTGATCCAGACCGTGCCCGGAGAGGGCTACCGGATCTGACATGGCGACAACCCCACTGGCCCGTCTCCGAGTGCGCGTCCATGCCTGGCTGAGCGGCCCCGGCGCCGCCCGGGTGCGAGCCCTGGTCCGCCACCTCACGCCCCGCCGGGTCCGGGTCCGCTTCGCCATGCTCTTCGGGCTGCTGTTCATCGCCTCCGGCGCGGTCCTGCTCGGCATCACCTATCTGCTCGTCAACCGCCCCACCCACAACGTCGTCACCGCCGTACACGACGAAGGGGTGCCGGGAGGCGGTTCGCCACCGGGGACCGTCATCCGGCCCGGCCCGGGTTCTGGGTCCCCGCAGGACCTCACCGCGTGGCTCAACGACCAACTGCGCAGGCAGACCGAGCATCTGCACGATGCCCAGATGCACGACCTCCTCGTGCAGTCCGGCACCGCCCTCGCCATCATGGCGGCGATCTCCATCGTGCTCAGCTGGCTCCTGGCCCGGCGCGTGCTCCGGCCCATGCGCACCCTCAACGCCGGCATCGCCCGGATCTCCGCCAGCAACGTGCACGAGCGCCTCGCCGTCGCGGGCCCCCGCGACGAGATCAGCGAACTCGCCGACAGCATCGACGGGCTCCTCGCCAGGCTCGAAGCAGCCCTGGAGTCCCACAAGCGCTTCGTCGCCAACGCCGCCCACGAGCTGCGCACCCCGCTCACGGTGGAACGCGCCCTCCTGGAGGAGTCCCTCCTCGACCGCGACGCCACCGCCGAGTCGTTCCGCGAGAACTTCGAGCGCCTGCTGCGGATCAGCACCCACCAGGGAGCCTTGCTGGAATCCCTCCTCACCCTGGCCGTCAGCGAACGGGGCGTGGAACGGACCGAGCCCGTCGACCTGGCCGAGATCAACGAGTCCGTGCTGCTCACCCAACTCCCGGAGTCCCTGCGGAACGGCGTACGGATCGAGGACCACACCGAGCCGACGCCGGTCGCCGGCGACACCGCGCTCCTGGAGCGGCTGGTCGCGAACCTCGTCCACAACGCGGCCTACTACAACGTTCCCGACGGGACCGTGGACATCACCGTGCGGCGCCACGACCGGCGCGCCGTCCTCACGGTCTCCAACACCGGCCCCGAGGTTCCCAAGGACCGGGTCGACCAGCTCTTCGAACCGTTCCAGCGCATGTACCGCACCGCCGGCGACGGCCACCATGGCCTCGGCCTGTCGATCGTCCGCGCCATCGCCGCCGCCCACGACGCCACCCTCACCGCCCGCGCCAGGCCGGGCGGCGGGCTCGTCGTCGAGGTCTCCTTTCCCCTCCTTGTCAAGGCCGGGGAGCGATACGAGGGTTGGTCACAGTCGCGCACGGCCACCGCGTCCAAGTGACCAGAACGGCGGGTTGGACGACACCGTCCGATAGGTATTGTTCTGATTGACCGGCCCCGGTCGTGAACGGGATTTGACGGCGTTTCACCGGGCTTTTCGGTCCACGGGTGGGGATTCCCGGGAGCTTCCCGAGCGGAAGCTCTTTGCCTTGCGTTTCCTGCGAAATGGTGCATTGGGCAGCTGCATGCCCATGGAGAGGGAATAGGGGTTAGGCCTAGATATGAGCGAGCGAATCGGTGGCAGCTTTTCCTTGTCCGACAGCCAGGAGGGAATCTGGCACGCGCAGCGCCTGGGAGGCCCTCGCGCGCTCTACAGCGTCGGGCAGGCCGTCGAGATCACGGGCGCGCTGGACGTGCCCGCCTTCGAGGCCGCGCTGCGCCGGACGGTCGAGGAGACGGAGATCCTGGGCGTGCGATTCGCCGAGGACGCGGTCGGCAGCGCACGCGCCGTACCGCACCCCGCTCGGCGATGGTCGCTGCGCATCGAGGAGCCGGACGGGGGCGGCGGCGACCCGCGGGCGTGGATGGAAACCCGGATGCGCGAGGAACTCGCCGGCGTGGAAGATCCGCGCGGAGAGCAGCTGTTCTCGTTCGTGCTCTTCCGTCTCGATTCCCATCGGTACTGCTGGTTCCAGGGCTATAACCACCTGCTGCTCGACGGATATGCATGCACACTGATGGCTCGCCGGGTCGCCGAGGTCTATTCGGCCCTCGTCGTGGGCGCGGTATATTCGGAGGCCGAGTTCGTTTCTCTGACTGAGGCACTTGACGAGGAGGCGAGGTACCGGAACTCGCCCGAATTCACCGACGACCGACGGTATCTGCGCGACCGATTCTCCGACCGGCCGGAACTGGCCGAGGTTCCGCGTCTTTCCGGTGTCTCCGGATTCCTCCAGGAGTCCGGGGCCGAGGCCGGAGCGGTGCTGCGCGAGACAGGCAGCTTCGCAACCGCCGCGACGGACGCGCTGCGCTCCGCGGCGGACAGCGTCGGCCTGCGGACGTCCCGGCTGCTCGCCGCCGCCTCCGGCGCCTTCGTGAGCGGCATGACGGGTTCGGCCGAAGCACTGCTCAGCCTGCCCATGACCGGGCGCGTGGGTGAGACGGACCTGCGGGCCCGCCTCACCCGGGCGAACATGCTGCCCCTACGGTTCCCGGTCCCGGCCGGGGCGAGCCTCCTCGACCTCGCCCGGGCGGCCGACGGGGCCCTCGGTGAACTGCTCCACCACCAGCGGTACCGGGGCGAGCACCTGCGCCGGGACCTGGGCTGGCCGGAGGGCGACCGCCGGCACTTCGGGCCCTATCTGAACATCCTGCCGCGGACGGGGGAGTTGGCCTTCGGCGACTGCCGAGGCGTCGCACGGGACGTGTCGACCCGACTGGTCGAGGACTTCGGGGTGCTGATCGACCGGACGGGCTCCGGGACCGAGATCACCGTCGAGGCGAACGCGGCGCTCTACGACCGTGCATGGGTGCGGGGGGTTCTGCGCTCGCTGGTCGGATTCGTCACGCGGGCGGTCGAGAACCCGACGGCGCCGGTGCGGCGGATCGGAGTGGCGGGGGACGACGAACGTGCCCTGATGATGAGCGGGTGGAGCGGTACGGCGCGGGATGTGGACGCGTCGATGGTGGTGGAGCGGTTCCGTGGGTGGGCGGTGCGGACGCCGGATGCGACTGCGTTGTGGTTCCGGCAACA
>NZ_JBIBKW010000046.1:0-27529 GCF_042959465.1 Streptomyces sp. NPDC007901
CGCTCCAGTCCGGCGCCGGTGAGCAGCCCGTAGATGAGGCCCGCGGCGAAGCCGTCGCCGGAGCCGATGCGGTCCAGGACGTGCAGACCGGGCATGGACCGGCGGCGTTGATCCTGCCGGTCGGCATGAACCGCACCCCGGGGAAGGGCACCGCGAGGGACCGGAACGTCGCCCTTGCGACGAGCGGCTCGGCGAGGAACAGCTTGACCGTGTCGATGCAGTCCGCAGCGCGCTCATCACCTGCGTCGCGGTGGCCACCTCGGGGACGACGGGTGCCCCGGCTCGTGGCACCTGGCGTCGACCTCGTGGTCCAGGCCGGGGGAGGCGACAAAGCGCGCCCCGGCCGCAACCGCCCGCTCCGCCTGCCCGTCGGTGAACACCGTACCGTCGCCGACGACCACACCGCCCTGATCGGCCATCGCTTTCACGACCTGCCCGGCGTCCGGGCTGCGGAAGGTGACCTCCGCGCCACGCGCGCCGCCCGCGGGCAGGGCGCGGGCCGGCGGGACGCCCGTGGCGGGGTCGGGCGCGGTCAGGACCGGCACGATCCGCGCCTCGGGGACTGTGTCGGAGAGGCCGGCGGTCACCGGCCCAGCCAGCCGCCGTCGACCGGCAGGACGGTGCCGTGCACGTAGGCGGCGGCGTCGGAGGCGAGGAACACGGTGGCGCCCGCGAGGTCCTCGGCGCTGCCCCAGCGGGCGGCCGGGATGCGGTCCAGGATCGCCTTGCTGCGCACCGGATCGTCCTGCAGCGCTTGGGTGTTGTCGGTGGCGATATAGCCCGGCGCGATCGCGTTGACGTTGACGCCGTGCGGCGCCCACTCGTTGGCCAGCGCCTTGGTGAGACCAGCTACGCCGTGCTTGGCGGCGGTGTATCCAGGGACGGTGATGCCGCCCTGGAAGCTGAGAAGGGAGGCCGTGAAAATGACCTTCCCCCGGCCGCGCGCCACCATCGACCGGCCGACGGCGCGGGCCAGCGCGAACTGCGCGCTCAGATTGACCTGGAGGACCAACTCCCAGTCCTCGTCGGTGTGTTCCGCTGCGGGAGCCCGGCGGATCGTGCCTGCGTTGTTGACCAGGATGTCCACCGGGCGCTCACGGCCCCCGAGGTCCGCGCCCAGCGCCCGGACGGCCTCGGGGTCGGCGAAGTCGGTGCGGATCGCCTCGAAGGTGCGGCCGGCGGCGGTGACGTCCTTCTCCACCGCGCTGCCGGACTCCTCCAGCGAGGCGCTCACACCGATGATGTCCGCGCCGGCCTCGGCGAGCGCGCGGGCCATGGCCCGGCCGATACCGCGCCGGGCGCCGGTGACGACGGCGAGCTTTCCGGTGAGGCCGAAGGCGTTCATACGGCGGCCTCCTGGGCCTCGTCGGTGCAGTCCACGAGGATCTTCATCACGTCCCCGCCTCCCTCCAGTGCCTCGAAGGCAGCGGGCGCCTGCGTGAGCGGCACGACCTTGCTGATCAGCCGCTGGGCGGGAACGGTGCCGTCGGCCACCAGTGTCACCGCCTTCTCGAAGTCGGAGCGGTCGTACAACCTGGCCCCGACGAGGGTGAGTTCGCGCCAGAAGAGGCGGTGCAGGTTCACCTCGCGGGGGCGGGAGTGGATCGCGACCAGGCACAGCCGGCCGCGCACACCGAGCACGTCGACGGCGGTGTCCACGCCCCCGGCGGCGCCGGACACCTCGAAGGCGACGTCCGCCCCCGCGTCCCCGGTCCACTCCCGGAGCAGCTCGGGCAGGTCGTCGGCGGCCGGATCCCACACCGCCAGCTGCAACTCCTCGGCCAGCAGCCGCCGGTGGGCGCTGAGCTCCACCACCCGGACGTCCGCCCCCGCCGCCTGAGCCATAAGAGCGATCAGGATGCCGACGGGTCCGCCGCCGACCACGACGACCCGCTCCCCGTCGCGCACCCCGGCCCGGCCGACGTCGTGCACCGCGACCGCGGTCGGTTCGACGAGCGCGGCCCGGTCGAGGGGGAGGGTGTCGGGCAGCCGGATGAGGGCGGAGGCGGGCACGGTCCAGCGCTGCTGCATCGCGCCGGGGGAGTCGATGCCGATGAAGTCCAGGTCCTGGCAGATGTGTTGGTGGCCGTTGCGGCAGGCCGGGCAGGTGTTGTCCCAGCGCAGCGGCATCACGGTGACCGCGTCGCCGGGGTGCCAGTCCTCGACGCCGGGTCCGACGCGGACGATCCGCCCGGCCATCTCGTGCCCCAGGACGGCCGGTGCGGTGACTCGGGCGTCCATGTCGCCGTGGAAGATGTGCAGGTCGGTACCGCAGATGCCGACATAGGCGGGGGCCAGTTCCACCTCTCCGGGGCCCGGTGGTGCGCTGTGGACCGCAGCGGTGTCGAGGGTGCGGGCGGAGAGGTATCGGGCGGCTAGTGTCATGGGGGGCGGGGTCCCTTCGGTGTGGACCGGTGCCGACGGATGGCGAGTGGCTCGGCCATCCATGGCGGTGAGCCCGGCGCGGGTTCGTACGGGTTCGTGCGGTGGGTGTGGCCTGCGGTGGCGGCCCTCGCCGCGGGAGGGGAGCGGGTCAGGTCGTCGGGGCGGAGGTGTGACCGTCTCCGGCGACGGGGGCAAGGCCGTAGAACGCGCCGGCGGTGCCGGCCAGGAGGGCGTGGACATCGCCGTCGCTCCAGCCGGTGAGCAGTTCTTCCACGGTGGCGGCCCACCGGTTCCAGCCGCCCGCCAGGTTGGCGACCGGCCAGTCGGAGCCGAACATCAGCCGGTCCGGGCCGAAGGAGGAGAGCAGCACGTCCCAGACGGGACGGATGTCGGCGGTGGTCCAGTGGGTGTGGTCGGCCTCGGTGATCAGCCCCGAGACCTTGCACACCACCTGCGGGTGCGCGGCCAGTTGCCGCACCCGGCGTTCCCAGCCAGCGATGTCCCGCCGGGCGATGTCCGGCTTGCCCGCGTGGTCGAGCACCTGGGGCAGGTCGGGGAAGCGTTCCGCGAGCCGGATCGCCTGATCGAGCTGGTGGTCGCGCACCAGCACGTCGTAGCGCAGTCCGCGGTCCCGGGCCGCCCCCAATCCGCGTTCCACGTCGGGGCGTTGCAGCCAGTCGGGGTCTGTCTCGCCCTGGACGAGGTGCCGCAGGGAGCGCAAGTACACGCCGCCCGGCCCGTCGATCAGCCTGTCGAGCACGTCCCCGATCGCCGGGGACGTCAGATCCGTCCAGCCGACCACGGCCCGGATCGGCGGCTCCTGTTCGGCGAGTGCCAGCAGGTCCTCGGTCTCGGCGACCTCCGCGACGCACTGGACGACCACCGTGCTGTGCAGCCGCCGGCCCGCGATGGTGCGAGTGGCGGTGGTGCGCAGGTCCTCGGGGGTAAAGGTGCGGCGGATCGACGCCACGTCGGGGTCGTCGAGCCAGGGTTGCGGTCGGTGGGAGAGGTCCCACAGGTGGTGGTGGGCATCGACGAGCACGGATGTGTTCACGGGCTGATCCAAGTCGGGTCGGGCGGGCGCGGGCCGGGTCAGGCGGTGGCGTCGTCGGCGGGCGGGCTCAGGTGCCAGATCTCGGGGAGTTCGGTCCACTGGCGGTCCTCGCCCCGGTCGGGCCATGGCTCCTGGCACGGGTCGGTGAGCTTCCACCAGCGCTGGGTCTCGGGGTCGGCCTCGATGGAGGCCATGTCGGCTTCGAAGCTCTCGCCGTGGTACTCCATGTAGGCGAACAGCACGTCACCGTGGAGGAAGATGCTGTAGTTGCGGATGTTCGCCCGGTGCAGGGCGGCTTCGACGCCGGGCCACACGGCGGAGTGGAGCCGCAGGTATTCCTCGCGGTGTTCGGGGCGGAGTTTGATGGTCTGGGCGATGCGCTTCACGCCGATTCCCCTGTCGTGGTGGTGGAGTTGGAGCCGTCGGCCGCGGTGTCGAACGGCGTGCGGTAGCTGGGAGTACGGGTGCGCAGCCCGAGCCGCAGGGTGAGTCGGATGCGTGTGGAAGCGGGCAGACGGACCGTCAGAAATGTCCCGTTGCATGGGACTTCGGCTTCGGAGACCATCGGCTCGGTGTGGCCGTAGTCGTACATGTCCCCGATCCAGCTGTCGTCCGTGCAGGTCGTGTACCGGACGCCGGAGATGGTGTGCTCGGCGAAGGCGCCCGCCTGGACGATGACCGTGCGGTCGGTGCCGGGGGAGAGGTTGACCAGTTCGACGGTGGTCGCCTCGGGGGCGATGGAGGTGACCAGGGCGGCGACGTCCGCCGGCAGTCCCGCTCGACGGGCGTCGGCGTCGTGGTAGCGCAGCCGTGCCTGCTGCAGACCGCCCTGATACAGCACCTGCGGGCCGCCCCAGGTCAGCTGTACCAGGGCCTCGGTGACCACCGGGTTGCACAGCTGCCACACATGGATGTCGGCCTCGGGCACGTCCAGGTCGCCGTAGCGGTCGATGCGCCGCAGCCGGTGGCGGACCTGGGCCTGGGCGGCTGAGAGGATCCGCTCGGGATAGCCCGGGTCGTCGCCGGCGAGGAAGGCGAACCATGCCTTCTCGTGCCCGGAGTCCTCCTTGGACCGGAACGGCCGCACGGTGCGCCAGTCGATTCCGTCAGCCTCGCGCAGCCGCTCCAGCCGGGCGCGGTCGGCCTCCGAGGAGGTGTGGTGCCACAGGGCCACCGGTACGGGGGGTGTGGCCGGGTTGTAGTCGAACCAGCCGGAGTCGTTGTGGCGGAACGGCAGGTGCAGCGTGGGTGTGTGACGGTCCGGACCGAGTTCCACCGCCCACTTGGAAGGCAGGCTGGAGTCGGCCTCGGTGTTGGGCATGACCTTGCCGCGGTCGATGAGGGCGTCGAGCGAGGTGGCGACCATGGAGAGGTAGTCGTCGTCCCCGGTGACCGTCGCCGCCGCCAGCGCCGCCACGCAGGCCGCGTGACCGACGCTGTGCCAGCCGTGCGGCCAGGACCAGCCGTAGTGGCCGCCGTACCAGCGCCCTTCCAGCAGGCTGCCGACGACCCCGTCCGGGCCGACGTTGTCCGGAATCAGGCCGCCCTGTTCCCGGGTGCGCTCGCGCCAGGCGCCCACGTACTCGACGATCCAGTCCCGGTAGCGCTCCTCGCCGGACAGGATCCAGGCGTTGAGGACCAAGCCGGCCGCGGCGAGGTTGACCGCTGTGTCGCCGACGCCCATCCGGTCGCGCATCTGGTCGCCCAGCCGCGGGTCCGCCGACAGCGGGAAGGGGCCGTTGGCGGCCTCGGGCAGCCAGTCGAGCGGGAAGCCGTAGGTCTCCGCCTCCTTCAGCAGCCAGGGATACACGTCACCGTCGAACAGGCCGGTGCGCTCGGGGTCGCTGCCGTTGTGCGGGCGGGTGATGACGCGCTGTGCGGGGTCGTAGTTGCCCTTGGCGGGGTCGACGTACAACTCGGCGAATCGCAGCGCGCGTTCGGCCCAGCGGTCGGGTGCGGCCATGCACAGGAAGTAGAGCAGGAGCAGGCTCTCGCCCTGGTGGAACCAGTCGTAGCCGCGCTCGAACTCGTCGCGCAGCATGCCCAGTTCGGTCAGCTGTCGGGTCACGCCCTCCCAGTGCTTCTCGCTGGCGGGCAGGATGTCGTCGGCGCCGCCGAGGAGGTAGAGCTGGGGCCAGTTGAAGAACACTTCGTAGAAGTCGTCCACGCCGTCGCGGGTGGTCAGCCGGCCGTTGTAGTTCAGCCGTCCGTCGGGACCGGTGAAGACGTGCTCGAAGCGGCGCCAGGCGCGGTCGAGCAGGTCGAACAGCGCGCGCTGGGCGACGGCCCAGCCGGGGGGTTCGAGCAGCGGGACCGAGGCCTGGACGTCGGGTGCGGGGGAGGCCTGGTCGGCGGCCGGGGTGTCGTCCCCGGAGACGTGCGGGTGAGGGCTGAAGGGCATGAAGCTGTCACTCCTTGGTGGCGCCGGCGAGCATCCCGCTGACCAGGAAGCGCTGGGCGAACAGGAACACGACGAGGACCGGTGTGATGGCCACCAGCGTCGCCAGTGCCAATTGCGGGCGTTGGATCGCGAGGTCGCCGACGGTCGGGTTGAACGACGGCACATTGCTGAGCAGACTGCCGACGCCCACCTGGATCGGCATCTGGTTGCTCTCGGGGAGCATCACGTACGGCAGGAAGTAGTTCGTCCAGTTGGCGACGAAGCTGAAGAACCCGACCAGCGCGATGACGGGGGTCGCCAGCGGCAGGGCCACATGACGGAAGACGCCGAACTCGGAGCAGCCGTCCATCCGTGCGGCGGCCAGGAGGTCCCTGGGCACGGCGGTGGTGAAGTAGATGTACGTCAGGTACACCCCGAACGGGTAGAACGAGTACGGCAGGATGATCGACCACATCGTGCCGATCAGGTGCACCGCGTTGATCTCCAGGAACAGCGGCACCACCAGCGTGGCGTTCGGCATCAGCATCACGACCAGGGTCGCGATCAGCAGCGCGTGCCGGCCGCGGAACTCGGTCATCGCCAGCGCGTACCCGGCCGGAATGGCCAGGCAGAGCGTGATGACCAGCGAGATCGCGGCGTAGAGCGCGGAGTTGCGCAGCCACATCAGGATGGCGTCGTCCTGGAAGGCGGTGAGCGCGTGCCAGTTGGCCGACAGCGCGTGCCAGGACCCGAAGGACAGCGGGTTGTCGTGGACCAGTTGCTGGTCCGTCTTTGTCGCCGCGAGCAGCAGCCACAGCACGGGCAGCACGAAGAACACCACGAACACGGTGAGCACCGAGCCCGCCAGCAGCCGTGACGTCACGTGCCGCGGCGGACGGCGGCGCGGCCGTGCTTCCCCGTGCCGGCTTCTGACATCCCCTTTGGTGTGAGAAGCGGCGGCCAGAGGAGTGGGTCGTGTGTCAGTCGGCATCGAAGAACCCCGATCGTGCGACGAAGACACCGGCGACCGACACGCTGACGACCAGGAGTTCCACCGAGACCGCGGCGGCGCCGTTGATGTTGTTCATCTGGAAGGCGAAGTCGTACGTCAGCTGGTTGAGCGAGTAGTCGCGCCCGGCCACGCCGGTGCTGGCGAGGGAGAGCAGCTGAGGCTCGACGAAGAGCTGCGCGCCGCCCGCGAAGGCGAGGATCACCATGTAGACGATCCACTTGCGGAGCATGGGGATCTGCACCCGCCAGGCGGTCTGCCAGCCGTTCGCGCCGTCGATGCGCGCGGCCTCCATGACGTCCTTGGGGATGTTGTTGAGGGCGCCGTACATGACGACGATCCAGCCGCCCGCGCCGGTCCAGAACGCGATGATGGTGAACAGCAGCGCCAGGTTTCCCGGCGCGATGACCTCGCCGAAGGTGTGGAAGCCCAGGGCCTCCAGGAGCGAGCTGACCGGGCTGACGGTCGGGTCCAGCATGAACAGCCACACCAGGACGCTCGCGGCGCCGGCGAGGGCCCCGGGGATGTAGTAGAGGAAGCGCAGCGCCTGACTGACCGGCCCGGAGGCCAGCCGGTGCAGGAGCAGCGCCAGGACCACGACGAACACCACGAGCGACAGGAGCCAGAAGACCAGGTACAGGGCCACGTGGCCCAGGGAGTCGACGAAGCGGAAGTCCTGTGCCGTGGTGACGAAATTGGAGAAGCCGGTGAACGCGCCTCCGGCGTCCGTGAACGCGAAGTAGATGGCGTAACAGGTCGGGAGGACGCCGAAGGCGATCAGCAGCAGTACGTAGCCGGCGACGAATGCCACGCCGGCCCGGCTCTGCCGGGAGGTGCCACGAGGGCGCCCCCGGACAGAGCCGGCCGAGGAGTGGGTGACCGTCACTGGGAGACCTTGTATCCGTCGGCCTTGGCGTACTTGACGATCGAGTCCTGCCAGGCGGGCAGCATCGATTCGATGGTCTTGCCCTGCGTCAGGGCGGGCTTGACGGTGGCGGCCCAGATCGCCTCCTGGCTGAACTGGCCGGAGCCCCAGTCGGACCACACCTGCGAGGAGGCGTCCTTGAGGGCGGTGAGGTCGCCGGCGAAGTACCCGGAGGCGGCCTGCGCCTTCAGCCAGTTCTCGGCGGCGGGCGCGTACGCCGGGAAGCCGGGGGCCTTCTCGCCCTGGTAGGCGTTGTCGGTGGTGACCCACTTCAGGAAGTCGGTGGCCGCCTTGAGGTGGGTGGAGTGCTTGGACAGCAGCCAGGTGCCGCCGCCGACGTTGCCGGTGGAGGGTGAGGTGTCGCCCTGCCACTGCGGTATGGGCGCCACCGCTATCTGCTTGGCCGGGGTCTTGAGGCCGTCCTTGAAGACCGCTCCGCCATACCACGCCGGGCCGGGCATGAGCAGGACCTTGTCGGCCTCGTTCTTGCCGAAGTCGGTGCTGAACACGCCGCTGATCGACATCGACTTGTTCTTGATCAGTACGTCCAGCAGCTTGGCCATCTTGGTGCAGGCCTCGCTGGTGGTGTTGACCGACACGGACTTGGGGCCGGTGATGTGGTTGGCGCCGCACTTGCTCGCCCACAGGTAGATCTCGGGGGTGAAGGTGTCGCCCGCGTCGCCCACGAGGTAGCCGGGGTGCTCCTTGGCGACCTTCTCGCCGAGCGCCTGGTACTCCTCCCAGGTCGTCGGGACCTTGTAGCCGAACTTCTTCAGCAGCGGCGCGTTGTACCAGAGCACCGCCTGGGAGAGGTCGTTGCGCAGGCAGTACAGGCTGCCGTCGACCGTGCAGACGTCGTTGGCGCCCTTGGCGAACCCGCCGAGGGTGGCGTCCGGGATCAGGCCCTTGTTCAGCGGCGCCGCGAAGCCCGCGTCGACGGCCCAGCTCGCCTCGTTGTTCTGGGAGCTGAAGACGACGTCCGGCCAGCCCTTGCCCGTGCGGTTGAACAGCTGGACCTTGGTCTGGAGGTAGTTGGACCCGTTGGCGTCGCCGTCGTAGCTGACGATGTCCATCTTCACGTCCGGGTGCAGCGCCTGGTACTGCTTCGCGGCATCCAGGCGGGTCGCGTCCACCCAGACGGTCAGCGCGCCGTCCTTCTGCGGCGCCTGGGCGAAACCGTCCTTGCTGGTCGTGCCGGCGCTGCCGCCGCTGCCACAGGCGGTCACGGTGAACAGCACGGTGGCGGCACAGCCGGCCAGCAACGCGGCACCTCTCCGGCTGGTCCCTGTCTCCCGGTCGGCCGAAGGCTTGTAGACGGACATGAGCGACTCCACTCGGTGTGCGTGAGGCTGCTGACGGCTCTGTCGGTACCGCCGCGGAAGAAATTAGCCGCCATATCGAAGGTCGAGTCAAGGGGTATGTACGGCTTTTCGAGAGGCGGAGTGCGCGCGAGATCAGCTCCTTCGGATCCCGAAAATGCGCAAATAGCCACTTACTGGTCGTTTCTTATGTCGAGATGCGATCGGGTGTGTGGCTGATGAGTACTACTTATATTTGCCTGGGGTACGATGAGCTCGGCTCCAAGGCCGATCAGTCGCAGTCACCCGGAGGCAGGACACATGAAGGACACGCCCGCCGTGGCGGCAGTGATGAACGGATCGGATGAGCGACGGGACTACCGCCCCGGATACGAGGTCGTGGCGGAGCGGATCCTCGAGTTCATCGCCGAGTCGCGCCTGGTCCCCGGAGACCGGATGCCCACGGAGAACGACCTGGCCCAGCAGTTGGACACCAGCCGGGCGGTGGTCCGGGAAGCCGTGAAGATCCTCTCGGCGCTCGGCCGGGTCCGGGCGCACAAGGGGCGCGGGCTGTTCGTCGCGGACGACGAGGGCATGCTGGTCACCAGCCGCTGGGGCGGCTTCTTCCGGCCCGTGGACCTCGATCACGTGCTCATGCTGTTCGAGTTCCGCAGGGTCCAGGAGATGGCCGCCGTCCGGCTCGCGGCCACCCGTGCCACGCCCGCCGAACTGCGCACGATCGAGGTCGCCATGCAGCAGTGCCGGCACGGGTACACCCATGGCGAGGTCGAGGTCTTCAACCAGGCCGACGACGATTTCCATGCGGCGGTGGCCGCCGCTTCGCACAACACCTTCCTCGGCAGCGCGGTGCGTGACGCCCGTCGGCTGCAACGCCAGTCCAGCGCGATCGGCATCCACGACTCCTTCGGTGACGGCACCGCGGCAGCGGTCGAGGAACACGAGGCGATCTACCGCGCCATTCGAGACGGCCGACCCGACGAGGCCGCCGAGGCCACGGCGGCACATCTCGACAGGACACTCGAGGACTACCGGCGGGAGATCCAGCGACGCCTGTTCGGTTAGGTGACTGACACGATCGTGGGGCCGGGGCGGCCACCACCTTCCTGCCGGGAAGCAGGCTGTCCCTGCCCCTGCACGACGACGCGTACCCGCGCCTGATCGCACACGCCTACCGGTCCTGGTGCGACGAACACCGTATGCCCGCCCTCGTGGAGGAGTACGCCTCACTGCCCGACTACTTCACGTCCGAAAAGGACGCGGTCGGCCGGCTGCTCGACCACGATCCGAGACCGGACGCTGTCATCGGCGTCTACTCCGACTCCGGTCACAACATCCTCGCCGCCGCTCGCCACCACGGGTTCCGGGTGTCGCGGGACCTGCTGGTGGCGTGTATCAGCGAGGATCCGGACTACGCGACGACCACTCCGCCGGTCACGGCGCTCAGCCTTCGCCCGGACCGGATGGGCGCCGAAGCTGTCGACCTGCTGATCGCCGTCATCAACGCCCGCAGCGGCGTGGGGCGGCGTCGGCTGGTGCAACCCGTGCCGGCTCCTCGCCGGTCCACCCGGCGCCCGGCGACGGATGCACGACGTAGAGGACGACCGGAGTGATGCCAGTGACCGCTGGAGTCCTGCCACGCCCAGCCGCCGCGGCACTGGCCTGATACGGCACAGCGGCGGTCTTGGCGCCGTGGGCGGAAGCCGCGGGCCGTGCACGATGTCAGCGCCAAGGTGCTCGGGCCCGCGGCCTCCAGTTGTCAGCTCCAGGGAGATGCGGTGAGCCAACTGGTGTCCTGGGCCCACGACGACGTGGTGTCCCAGGTGTTGGTACCGCCGTTGCTCGCGATGTAGCCGGTGAAGCGGTAGTGGCGGATGTACTTGGCCGGGTAGTTGAAGGACTGCAGGGAGTAGCCCGTGCCGCTGTTGCCCGGCTTGGAGCAGAAGGTGGCGTCGGCGGCGAACTGGCTTGTGCCGGCATCGGGCTGGAGGTGGAGCTGGAACGCGTAGTGCCTGAGGTAGCTGCCGGGTGTGTTGGCCGACTCGAGGGAGACGCAGCTGCTGTCGGCCAGGCCGGTGCGGACGATCCAGGTGGCGTTGCCCTTGTCGGTGGTCGAGCTGCCGGAGGTCACCGGCGCGATCACGACCTTGTCGTCGCTGGTGTCGTGCTGCAGGTAGTCGCTGGTGCAGCAGGAGGTGGTGGCCTGCAGCGACACCTTCGCGCCCGGGGTGAAGGGGTCGGAGGTGTTGGTGCTGTAGCCGGCCGCGGCGATGTTGGCCTGGACCGCGGCGTCGGTGGCGTCGGAGGGGTAGCCCTTGACCATGGCGCCCTCGTAGTAGGTGCCCGCGCTCGCGTTGCGGTTGGTCTGGCAGCAGTCGCCGCCGCTGCCGAGGATGACGGCACCCTGCTTGTGCATCGGGTTCCATCCGCTGGGCAGCGCGCCGCCGTAGAACTGGGTCAGGCTCCCGGACTGGGCGCTGGCGCCCTTGAGCGCCATCTGGGTGGTGCCGTTGTTCTTGAGCATCGCGGTGACGAAGCGGCTGGTCTGGGAGACCTGGTTGGGGTTCCACGTCTTGCTGCCGCCGGAGAACAGGCCGTTCTCCAGGTCCGCCTGCACCCACGGTCCGGTTCCGCTGCAGCCGCCGAACCAGCATTCCGTGCCGAAGTTGATCGCGTCCATCGCACCGTTGCCGTCGGCCTTGTGGTCGATCTCCGTGTTGCCGTAGTCGAAGCAGCAGCCGCTGTTGACGTGAGTGCCGCTGGTGACCATGTACTCGCCCTCGGGTGAACTGCCGGTCGGCACACCCCCGGAGGAGTTGTAGGCGAAGTAGCTGTTGCCGGGGTTGATGTAGAGCGCGTAGGCCTTCTGGCCGCCCACGCTGAGCGCTTCGGTGGTCGCGTTGGCCGCCGTGTCGGAGCCGCCGGTACCGCCGGGTCCCTGGTAGACCAGGGTGTTGCCGCTGCCGGTCTGGTCGTAGAGGCGAGTGATGGTGCAGGTGGTGCCCGCGCAGAACGAGTCCTGTGCCGCGGCGTTGGCGACTCCTCCGGCCGACAGTACGCCGATGTCGTGCAACGTACTGTCCGACGTCCGCTGCACCTGGTAGAGCGGGCCGTTGTAGGAGGCGAACAACGCGCGGGTAGTGCTGTGCGCCGCGGCGCACGGCGTGCCGCCCGCCGCGTAAATGTCGCAGGGCCCCTGCGCGGCGGCCTGCGAGGCGCCGCTGAAGGCAACGAGGCCGGTGAAGGCGAGCGCCATCGCGGCCAGGCAGACAACCACCCCCCGGCGCAGTTTTCCGAATATGAGCAGCGCAGGCACCATGTACTCCCTTGTTCATCGTTACGGGGACAGCAAGCCGCGCCCCCAACCGGGTTTGCCGTGGGGCTCTGGGGGCGGGCTGGTGGGGCTGAGGGCGGGCGAACGCGTCCGGGCGGGTGAATCCGCCGACGCGTCTGGTCACCCTGTCACTGGATCGTCCAAGCCTGGTTGGACTGGTTCAGCGGCATCCACTGACTGACGGCGGCTCCGTTGGCCGTCGATCCACCACCGACCTCCAGGATCTGCCTGCTCTCGAAGTTGCGGATGACGTACCCACCGCTGGTCGGCTCGAAGTACCACAGCTGGTTGTTGCCGCCGTTGTAGGTGTACTGCTGCAGCGCGGTCCCCGTCCGGTGACTGGAGGCGTTGATGTCGAGGGCCTTGCCGCTGTTCCGGTTCACGATCCTGTAGAGCTGCCCGCCGACCGGGACGATGTTCCACTGCTGGTTGGCCCCACCGTTGCTCGGCCACTGGATGACGCTCGCGCCGTCGGCGGTGGAGTTCTGGTACACGTCCATCAGTTGGCCGCTGTTGACGTTCTTGAACGTGTAGTACGTCGACGCGTTGACGTTCGGCGTACCGGTCGAGTCCCCCAGCGCCCCGCCGGCCTGCTGCACACTGAAGTCCGCGATGAAGAAGTACGCGCCGTCGGTCTTGGCGACCCGCACATAGCGGAACTTCTGGCGGACGTCGATGTTGCCCGTGAGTGTCGAGGCGAGCGGCAGCGTGTCCGTCTGGCGCCCCACGACGGTGTACGTGGCGAACGACGGGTCGTTGGAGGCCCGGATTTCGAAGTGGCCGCGCGTCTCCGACTGGTCCAGTTCCTGACGGGTCGTCAGGGAGAACTGTCCGAGCTGGTAGGCCTGCCCCAGGTCGACCTGCCACCAGGCCGAGGTGTCGCTGCCGGTCGGCGACCAGCCGGTGGCACCGTCGTTGTCGTTGGCTTTGGCCGCTCCCCAGGCGGAACTGCTCACCGAGGAGGAGGACGCCGGCTTGTTGTAGGCGAGGTTGAGCTTCGCCGCCAGCCCCCGGTAGGCGGACTCGAGACCGGACGCCTTGATCACCGCGTCGCCGGACGTCGTGTTGTTGGTGAGCGTGACGTTGGAGCCGTTGCGGTTCTGGTTGATGAATCCGTCGGTGTGCGACAGCACGTTGTTCGAAAGGGTCATGTTGTTCGACCCCTCGTCCAGGTACATGCCGGACACGGCCGAGCCGCAGGCGGACGGCATGCGTATCACGTCGTGGATGTAGTTGCCGTTGAAGACCGTGCCCGGGTCGTTGGAGAGGTGGTAGATACCGGCGGAGTCGCAGAGCCGGTTCATCACGTTGCCGATCCGGTTGTAGCTGACGCTGTTGTTGCCTTCGGCGTTGGCCGCCGACTGCCAGCCCCAGCCCAGCGAGATGCCGGCCCACGGAGTGTCGGAGATGTCGTTGTGGTCGATGGTGGTGCTGTTGACGAAGCCCGCGTTGATGCCCGCGGTGCCCAGGTAGTCCTCACCGATCCGGGTGATCAGGTTGTCCTTCACCGTGACGTTCTTGACCACCTCCCGGGCGTCCTCACCGGCAGGTGAGGCGGGCGGGTTGTAGACGGTGTGGAACTCCACGGTCGGGTCGGAGAACTTGCCGACCATGATTCCGTTGCCGGCGATGTCGTGGACGACGTTGCCGGTCACGGTGCTGTCGTGCACGCCGTGGGACAGGTCCAGGGCGGTGGCGCCCATCTGCGTGAAGGTGTTGCCGGTGAAGGAGAGGCGGTCGGCATCCGACGCCTGGACACCGGCCGGCGGACGGCCGACGTACTGGTTGTTGGAGGTGTCGGCCGACAGGTTGTAGTTGCCGCCCTGGCCGTTGAGGTAGCCGTTGTTCGTCGCTTCCATCCAGGTGGTCCCGGTGAAGGTGAGCCCGGAGAAGCGCAGGTCGTGGGCGGGGCTGTCGAGGCTGGTGCCCTTGATGTCGAAGAGGGTCTGCAGCGTCGGCGCCTGCACGGTGGCTGTGGACATGTCCTCGCCGGGGCGGGGCTTGTAGTAGACGGTCTGCGCGGCGGTGTCGACGTAGAACTCGCCCGGTTCGTTGAGGAACTCGTGGGCGTTTTCGAAGTGCAGGGGAGAGCCGTTGGCAAGGATCGGGAAGGGGCGCGGGAACAGGATGCCCGCCTCGTGGTCCTGGATCGACACGTCGGCGGTGCCGTTGGCGGAGCTGATCGACTTCAGCCGCAGGTAGCTCTCGCCCCACTGCGTTTCCAGCATCATCTCGACCTGGCTGAGGTGGCCCCAGTCGGAGACCTGTGAACTGAGCACCTTCAGCAGCTTGTTGGTCTTGTCGCTGCCCTGCAGCTGGAAGTCCGAGCCGAGGTCGGGGAAGCGGGCCCGGGTGGCGCGGACCCCGTTGACGTACAACTGCCGGAAGTCGAGGGTGCCAACAGGCGCCTTGTACTCGCCGCCCGCAGCCGCGGTCCAGCCGGTGATCGTCTTGCCGCCGGTGATGACGGGCGTCTCCCCGTTGTACGCCTGGTAGACGACCGTGTGGCCGTTCGTGCCCGAGTCGCTGGTGCCGAAGGTGATCGGGCTGGTGATGGGGTAGGTGCCTCCGCGCAGGTTCACGACGATGTCGTCGGACATGTTCGCGTTGACGGCTCGGACCGCGGCCTTGGCGGCCTGGATGGTCTTGAAGGCTGCGGCGGTGCTGGTTCCCGAGTTGCTGTCACTGCCGTTGACCGGGTCGACGTAGAAGTTCGTCGTGGCCGCGTAGGCGGGTTGAGCGGGCAGTACGGCCGCGAAGACGACAGCCGCCGCTGCGAGCGCCTTGACTGTCCCGGCTCCGATGCGTGGGGGTCTCATCTGTGGTGTCCCTCCTCCGAACCCCTGCTCCTATGAGTTGCATTTATCAACGCAAGGAAGCGTTGCAGTCAAGACGATAGGCATGTCTATTTTTCACTAACGCAACACGGGAGACATGTGGAGGCATCGGGCTCGGCGTAGCGCGCACCATCTGCGGCAGGGAATAATCCCAGGTGGAAGCGCTATTGGCGCCGGCGATCGACCGCCGACTGCGTCCCACCCGGCCTATTCCAGCGAAATCGCCGAGCCCTGAAATAAGTAGTATTCATTTAGTGGATCCTGTGCCGTCAATCCCCCGAGCGCCGTCGTGACCGTATGTGCTGTGCCTGAACCTCCGCGGGGCCTATGGGGTATCACGCTCCGGCGTCTCTGTGAAACATGGCATGTCTCGGCAGAACGAATCGTCGCTGAGACGGATAGAACGGTCTCATCTGCTCTCACTCTAAGTACTTTCATCCACTTACCTGTTGACACGGAGCAGTGACGTCATCGAACTTCATGCGTAACTCGGCGCTTGGAGCCCAGAGGCAGGGCCGCGCCTGAAGCCCTTGGGGTCGCAGGCCCTCGGGCTGCCGCCCCACACCCGGGAGTACACCTATGTCGTCAGGAAGAGGACTGTCCCGTCGTACCCCGCTGGGCGCCGCGGGCGCTGCTGTGGCCGCGAGCGCGCTGCCCGTGGTTCCCGGCTTCTCCGGCCTGCTCCCTCAGGCGGCCGCCGCGGACATGCAGACCAATCTCAGCAACCTGGTGAACATGCGGTTCGGCATGTTCAACCACTTCAACATGGGCACGTTCACCAACCAGGAGTGGGCCGCCCCGAACCAGGACCCGGCTCTGTTCGCGCCCACGGCGGTCGACTGCGCCCAGTGGGCGGCGGCCGCGGCGGCGGCGAAGATGAGCTACGGCGTCCTGACCACCAAGCACCACGACGGCTTCTGCCTGTGGCCCAGCGCCTACAACACCTACAACGTCGCCAACAGCTCCTACAAGCACGACGTCGTCGCGCAGTACGTGACCGCCTTCCGGGCCCAGGGTCTGAAGGTCGGCCTGTACTTCTCCATCTGGGACCGCACCTACAACGTGCAGGCCTACGACACCCGCCACAACGTCGCCTCCGACCAGGCCGTCCAGCCCGGCGACATCACCTACATCCTCAACCAGATCACCGAACTGCTCACCAGCTACGGCGACATCGACATGTTCGTCACCGACGGCTACGCCTGGCAGATGGGCCAGCAGGCCGTCCCCTACCAGCGCATCAGGGAACATGTGAAGTCCCTGCAGCCCGACATCGTGATGATCGACCACGGCGGGCTGTCGGTGCCCTACCTCGGCGACGCGATCTACTTCGAGGAGCCCCTCGGCATCACCTCACCGGCAGGCAACACCTACGCCTCACTGCAGGGCCAGACGATCAGCAACGGGTGGTTCTGGCATCCGACGACGCCCACGACCGATCCGATGAGCAGGGACTCCATCCTCTCCCATCTGGCGGACCTGGAGCCCAAGTACACCTCGTTCATCCTCAACTGCCCGCCCAACCGCAACGGTGTGCTGGACACCAACATCGTCAACCGGCTCTCGGAGGCCGGCGCCGCCTGGGGCGGCCCCAACACCTCCCGGCCGCCCCTGCCCGCACAGATGCTCCGCGCCGAACACCCGGTCACCCCCGTGGCCGCCTACGCCACCGCATACAACACGGGCGAAGGCCCCCTGAACGCCGTCGACGGCCTCAGCGACAGGAACTTCGAGACCTGCTGGTCCACCTGGAACCTCCCGCTGCCTCAGACCATCACCATCGACCTCGGCGGCGTCTGGAGCAACATCTCCACCCTCGAGTACCTGCCCAAGCAGTGGAGTCGCACCAACGCCACCGACGGCGACATCACCGCCTGCACCATCTCCACCAGCACCGACGGCACCGCCTTCACCCAGGTCGCCACCGCCCGCTGGGTCGGCGACCGCACCACGAAACTCGTCGAATGGCCGGGCCGCAACGCCGCCTTCGTCCGTATCCAGGTCACCGCCGGCACCGGCGGCTACGCCAACATCGGCAACCTGCGCATCGGCGGCCGCACCGCGACACCCGCCCTGGTCTCCACCCTCTTCCCCGGCGACAGCACTGTGTACCGCCTCGTCGCCCGCCACAGCGGCAAGGTCGCCGACGTCTCGGGTGCCAAGACCGCCAACAACACCGCGATCCTGCAGTGGCCCTGGCAGAATCACGCCAACCAGAAGTGGACCATCGCCCGGGCCGACAACGGCTACTACAAGATCCGCAACGTCAACAGCGGCACGCTCATGGAAATCGGCGGACTCTCCCGCGTGAACGGCTCAGGCGCCGATATCTGGGGCGACGCCAACGCGCCCCAGCAGCACTGGGCCATCACCCCCACCGGCGACGGCTACTACCTCCTCACCAACCGGCTCAGCGGCCTGTCCCTCAACGTCGACAGCGGCTCCACCGCCGACGGAGCCGCCATCAACCAGTGGACCTACACGGCCGTCCCCCAGCAGCAGTGGCAGATCATCCCCTCCTGACAGAGGACCGGAAGAAACGTGCATCCGGCGCGGGGAGTTCCTCCTGGGGTCACGCGGTGGCTGTGGGCTCGCCGTCGGGGACTGTCACTGCCCAGGCGGCCATGGTGTCGAGGACGGCGCGCAGCCCTTCGCCGAGCGGGGTGGCCGCACGTCGAAGTCTCACTCCGCCTCCTTCGAACCTGCCTCAGCCGGCGGAAGCGGATCGAACCAGCGGTTGCTCGGGTAGGCGGACCCTGGGAACCGCGCGATTCAGCGGCTCAAGGTCGCCGTACAGGCAGCGGCGAGTTCGCGGGCCGGTTCCCCTCTCGGCACGCCGTGCAGCATGAAGTACGCCGGGTACGCGTCCGAGCCGGCCTCCCGGTCGTGGGTCAACCGGACGATGGCGGCCCGGAGGACGTCGTCCACGGCATCGTCGACGGTGTGGCCCGGGCCAGCGGTGAGTGGCGTCCGCCTTCACCGTCAAGCGGGCTGCTCAGCTCAAGCAGCACCCCCCACGGCGACCCCAGTGAACAGCGACGCGCAGAGGGTCGGGCTCCGAGCTGGGGGACCTCCCGCTGGACGGGTTCAGCTCGGGGCAGGCTGCGTCCGAGTCTCCGTCCGCGGCGGCTCACCTTCCGGATCGTCATCAGTGACGGCCCCGCGGTGAGTCGCTCAGCGGCCGGCGTTGTTCGGGAAGATCTCGATCTTCACGCCGACTGCGCGCCGGTGCCGATCTGCTGGATGAGCTTGAGCATTTCTTCGACGTGGTAGATCTCGGTGATCTTGCCGTCGACGACGCGCATGATGTCCTGGCCGTCGATATCGACCGGGTTGCCGCTGGCGGCGAACCCGAAGGCATCTCCGGTGTGGGTCGCGGTCATCCGCCAGTGGAGGACCACCCAGCCGCCGGGAAGCTCCTGCTGGAACAGGATCCGGTGCTGCGTGTCGGTGAATCCGTCGCGGACCGCGGCGATCAGTGCTCGCATGCCGTCGATGCCCGAAGGGGCGCGGGCAGCGGGGTCGTGGTCGATCACGTTCGGGGCGAACACCTCGTCCGCCCCGGCGACCCGCAACGCGGTGGTCGTGGCCGAGCGCACCATCTCGCTTGCGGTGTTGGCCGTACTGATCGCAGGCATGAGGTCCTCCGTGGTGTGTGGCGTGGCCTGTTCCAGCAACAGTTCCCTGGCGGAACCAGTTACTTCAAATGAACTAATGGAGGAAGCACGAGTGATCCGGATCACTAGGCTGTAGCCCGCTGACCCGTTGGCGGCCAGCGTCTACAACTTGCCCGTCCTGAAATCCGCGCTGCTCTTGAGAACGGCGGAGTCCATGCTCCAGTTCTCCGGCTGGACTCGCTCCCAGAGACTTCCCTTACCGAGTTCCCTGCCCAGCCGGTCTTCTCGGCGGAACCACTCCTCAGCGCTTCTGATCCTGTTGGGGTGAATTTCGTCGAGCAGAGCGTAGTCCCTCGTGATGATTCCGTGTTTCCACACGTTCCAGAAGCCCGTGAAGTTGTCTCGGAAGCTCATGGTGCTCTTGTCGTCGGGATCAGCGTTGTATCCGGCGGGGTGATCAGCGATCCCCCTCAGGTCCGGACTGTTCCAATATGTGTCCAGATCGGTGTCGATGTACTGTGCCGGATGCCCGGTGACCTTCTCGAACGCCGCAGCCATATCGGTGTAGGTCATGTGCTCGATGGCGACTTCGAGGTCCATGCCGTTGGCCCGCTCCGGATGGTCGAAGAGCCACCGGACATAGAATCCGCAGTCTTCGAGGGCCACATGCGGTACGGATCCCTCGCCGAGCGGGACTCGCCAGGTGACGACACCGTCCTCAACGCCGGGCGTCATAGGTGTGAGCGGCGAGATCACCATCTCGATGTAGGGGCCTGACGTGAAGACCGCCGCTCCCATCCGGTCCCTGTTCTCCTTGTTCTGGAACAGTACCCATTCGGCCATGCGCCCCTTGCCGTCGTAGTGGCCGGTGCGGAACCGGGAGTCGTAGCCTGACTTCTTCAGGGCATAGTCGAGGTTTCCGTAGACGAAGAACTTGATTCCCTCTTCGATTGCTATCTCGTAACTGCGGATAGCCCAGTAGGTTTCGGTCTTCTCGCCGGTGTTGAATCCGTCGATGTTGATGAACGCCCCGTCACAGCTGCGAAAACCCTCGCGCAGTACGTCCTCGTCGGCGAATGACCCTTCGAGGATGGAGACGTTGCCGAGCGCGAGGAGGGCCTGGGCCCGGGCGGAGGTGGCATCCCGGGTGAGGACCCGGACGGAATACTTCTTGTCGGCGACGAGAGCGCGGACGATGGGTATTCCTTGGGCACCCGTGCCGCCTATGACGAAGATGGTGGAGGTGTCGTGAGAAGGCATGGTCTTTGACTCCAGGGTTGAATGAGGGTGGTGCAGAGCCCGCGCTCCACACAGGCGCTCGCGGTCAGACCGTCGCGTGCAACAGGTCGGCCACCACCTCGGGCCTCTCCAGTGCGATGAAGTGGTCCGCTCCCGGCACCTGCGTGAAGTCGGCGGCGGGAAGCAACCTCTTGTTGGCCTCCCGGTCGGAGGGGCGGGACCAGTCGTTCTCGCCGTAGACGAGGTGGACGGGGGCCTTGACCTCGGGGTAGCGCGAGCGGGCCGCGATGAGGCTGGGCATGTTCCGGTACAGAGCGCGGGCGACCATCGGGAAGCCGGGACGCCTGCCTGACTGGAGGAGCTCGTCCAGGTAGTCCTCTCGGAAAGCGGTCTTGTCGCCGACGCCGCCCTGCAGGATCCTGCGCAGGACGGGCTTGGGCTCCTGCTCGGCGATCAACCTGCCCACCCCCGGAGCGATGATCCCGCCGATCACCACGCGGGCGAGGAGGCTGGAGCGGGCGATTCCGTCGCGGTAGTCGTACGGGTTCACCGAGACGACGCGCCGTACCCGCTCCGGCAGATCGGCCGCGGTGGTCAGTGCGAGCACTCCACCCAGGGATTCCCCGAGCAATGTCACGTCGTGGAGGTCGAGTTCGGTGAGGAGCCGCTCGACGCCCGCGCGCAGCGCCGGCTCGTCGTAGGACGCCCCGGGGACGATCTCGGAGTAGCCCATGCCCGGCAGGTCGAGGGCGTAGACGGTGTAGTGGTCCGCGATCAGCGGGATGAGGAGGCGGAAGTGCTCGGCCTGCGTGCGCAGAGTGTGCAGCAGGACCAGGGGGGCTCCGGTGCCTGCCTTGAGGTAGCGCAGGGTTCCCTCGCGGCTGCGGCGCCCCGCGCGGGGGGCGAGGGTGTGGCTGGTGGTCCCCGGAATGTGGATCCTGGGACATGGGTCCTGGGCGGGCATGTCGCCGTCTCTCTCTGTGTGTAGGGGCTTACTTGGCCAACTGGGTGTAGAGGTCGGCAAGTTCGTCGGCGAGGCCCGCTTTGACCTGGCGGGAGATGTCGTCGGCGAGGACCTCGTGGGCGCCGGTCTCGATGCCGTCGAGGGCGAGTGCGGCGACGTCACTGGGGTCGGACTTGGGTGCGTCGACGCCCGTCGTCAGGTCGGTGTCGACGTAGCCGACGTGCAGTCCGGTGACGGCGATGCCGCGGGGTTCAAGTTCCAGGCGCAGGGAGTTGGTCTGTGACCACAGGGCGGCCTTGGAGGCGCTGTAGGAGCCACGGAGCGCGATCCAGGAGAGCACGGAGTGCACGTTGAGGAGGTGGCCGCCGCCGTTGCGCTCGATGACCGGTACGAAGGCCCGGGCGACGAGGAGCGGGCCGTAGAAGTTGGTCTCGAACTCCCGGCGTATGTCGTCGACCGGGGAGTCGAGGAAGGACGCGCCGACCGAGGCGCCGGCGTTGTTGATCAGCACGGTGACGTCCCCCGCCTGCGCGGCGGCCGAGGCCACCGAGGCCGGGTCGGTGACCTCCAGCGCCACCGGGACCGCGTCGGGGTGCGTCACGGTGCGCGGGTCGCGGGCCGTGGCGTAGACCTTGCCGGCGCCGCGCGTGTACAGCTCCTCCACCAGGGCCTTGCCGATGCCGCGGCTGCCGCCGGTGACGAAGACGTGTGCGCCCTTCAATGCGGTCATGACTGCCTCCACAGAACGGTAAACCGATCGGTTTCACCCAAACGGTAAACCGATCGGTTTCCATGTGCAAGCCCAAGCGGGTGTGACTCCCGGGCCTCAATGGGTGCGCGCTGCCGCTGGCCGGCAAGTCACTGCAACGCCGACGGGGGCGCCGAGGAGGATCGCAACGGGAGTGAAGTCGCCTGACCGGATGCTGCCTCCGCCTTACGGTGGAATCACTGCGGAGGTAGCCTCCGTTTTATCGGAGTGCCAGGATCGCGCGAGTCAGGAGAGCGTATGGGTGCCAGTGGACAGCAGGGGCGCAAGCCCCGTGCGGATGTCCAGCGCAACCGTGCCGCCTCCTGGAAGCGGCGCAGCGTCACTTCCTGAAGTACGGGGTCGGTACGTCCCTGGAGGCGGTGGTCGAGGAGGCGGGTGTGGGCCCCGGCACCTTGTACCGGCACTTCCCCACCCGGGAAGCGCTGCTGGCGGCCGTGCTGCAGACGCGCTCCGAAGAACTGGTGGCGCGCCAGGAAGAGAACGCGCGGCTCGGCGACGCCGACGACGCGCTGGAGGAGTGCTTCAGCGCGTTGAAGGTGGCGGGCGCGGCGTCGGTGCCGCTGCAGGAGCCGTTGAAGCCGAAGCTGACCGAACCGCCGGTCGCCAGGGAGCCGTTGTAGCTCTCGTTGCTCGCCGTGACGCCGGCGCCGCTCTGGGTGATCTTCGCGTTCCAGCCGTTGGTGATCGTGACGGCTGTGGTGAAGCCGGTGTCCCACTGGTTCTGCACCTTGTAGTCCACGGTGCAGGAGACCGAGGCGGTCCGTGCTGACCGACGTGAGTACGATTCCGTAGTGGTTTCCGGCCGTGCAGGAGGCGTACTTCGACGGCGAGTACCGTACTTCGGCGTTTCCAGTACCGGTTCGTCGAGGGCATGCCCCTGCCCATCGCCTTCCACCTCGGCACCATCGACGTGCTCCCTGCCGGGGACGGCTCACACGTGATCTACAGCCAGGAGATCCTTCCGGAAGGCCTGGCGCCGATCGTCGAAAAGGCGGTGAGCGAAGGGATCGCCGGCATCGCGCGGTATTTCACCGAGCGCCCGTGACCCGGACGTCCCTCTGTCCGGTCGCAGGCACGGTGACGTGTGGCCGGACGACGGCTCCGACGTGCCGCCGTCCGATGTGCGCCGCAAGGAGGCGTGGGATCGAACGGATCGGCGCCGTCACGCTCCACGTGCTGTGGCGTGCCTTCTCCTGCCCGTTGCCCTGGTGCTCCGCGGTCTACCAAGGCCACGACGCGGACATCGTGCCGCTCTTGGAGCGACTGGGCTGTTCGGTGGGTTCGGCGCCAGCCTCGCTGTCGCGCTGCTGCGCAGGGCCTGCTGAGAGCCGGCCGCCCGTTCGCTATGCCTGGGCGGCGCTTGAGCGCAGGTGCTCCCGCAGCCAGTGCTCGGTGTTGCTGACGTGCAGCAGGGCCGCGGCCTGGCTCAGTGCGGCGTCGCGGGTGAGGAGGGCGTTGTAGATCGCCTCGTGTTCGGCGAGGGTTCGCCCGGCGGACTGGTCGTCCAACTGGCCGCGCCAGATCCGGGCGCGCAGCGTGCGGCCCGAGATGCCCTCGAGCAGGGCGAGCAGGCTCTCGTTGCCGGTGGCCGCCACGACGGAGCGGTGGAAGGCGGCGTCGTGGGCGTTGAGCCGCTCGACGTCGTCGCTCGCCTCCCGCATCGCGTCCAAGTGGCCCTTGACCTCGGCCAGTTGGTCATCGGTGATCCTTGCGGCGGCGAGTCCGGTGGCGAGTGGTTCGAGCAGCCGACGGACCTCCATCAGATCCAGCAGGGCACCCGTGTCGCTCTGGAGGAGCTCCACCGCGCCACCGAGCCCCTCCAGCAGCAGACTGGGCTGGAGGCTGGTCACGTACGTGCCGTCGCCCCGGCGTACCTCGAGCACCCGGGCCACGGCCAGCGCCTTGACCGCCTCGCGGGCGAGGTTGCGGGAGAGGCCGAGCTGCGCGGCGAGTTCCGGCTCTGGGGGCAGCTTCGCGCCCGGCGGCAGCGCGCCGGAGCGGATCAGCTCACGGATCTGCCCGATGGCCCTGTCGGTCAGGGACAACGTGAGCTCCTTCCGTGAGTGCGCCGTGCGGTCCGGTGCGCGGGGGACCGGGACGGCGCGTCAAGTGTGGCGCTGATGATACCGGGGAGGTCGTGGGGGGGGGTCCGCCGTCGGTGTGTGGCTCCGCCGGGTGGGGGCGTCGCGGACGTCGTGGCTTAGCTCCAGAGTCCCAAGACATTCTATGTCTGCTGATGAATTAAGCGGCACAAAAGTGTGCATTGCGGTATAAATTCGCAGGTGAGAGGCTGTTTTCATCCCTGCACGCCCGTTGACACGGTCAGGACATATGGCGGACCTTCTTCCGTAACAACCGACGCGACGGGCGTTGGCCGTCGCGCCGGTCACACCTCTTCCGTCTGCCTCCATCCGTCACAGGGATGCCCCCATGCCCAGTTCGATCAACAGACGTCAGTTCCTGGCCGGTGCCACCTGCGTGGCCGCGGCAGCCGTCGCGGGGGGAGTGTTCGGCGCCGGCAGTGCGCAGGCCGCTCCCAGCACCTACACAGCCACGTGGGGTTCGGTGAACCAGCACCCGCCCGCTCCGGAGTGGTTCCAGGACGCCAAGTTCGGGATCTACTTCCACTGGGGCGTCTTCAGCGTGCCCGCCTACGACAGCGAGTGGTACCCCCGCAACATGTACATCGGCGGGAGCAACGCCAACGCGCACCACGTCGCGACCTACGGCGACCCCTCGGTGTGGCCCTACCACAACTTCATCAACGGGGCGAACGACAAGGCGGGCCACTTCACCCAGTTCGCTCCCAGACTCAAGTCCGCCGGAGGGAACTTCGACCCCGACGAGTGGGCCCAGCTGTTCGTCGACGCCGGGGCGAAGTTCGCGGGACCGGTCGCGGAGCACCACGACGGATTCTCCATGTGGGACTCGCAGGTCAACGAGTGGAACTCGGTCGCCAAGGGTCCCAGGCTCGACCTGCTGAAGCTGTTCACCACGGCGATCCGCGCCAAGAACCTCAAGCTGCTGGTGGCGATGCACCACGCCTACAACTTCAACGGCTACTACGACCACGTGCCCGCCCAGACCGACCCCAGCCTGAAGAAGCTCTACGGGCAACTGGGCTCCACCGCCGAGAACCAGCTCTGGTACGACAAACTCAAGGAGGTCGTCGACCGCGCCCAACCGGACATCCTCTGGGAGGACTTCGACCTGACCAAGGTCGACGAGACGCAGCGCCTGAACTTCCTGTCGTACTACTACAACCAGGCCAATGCCTGGGGCAAAGAGGTCGTCGCCACCTACAAGGACGGTTTCAACGGCCACGGCGAGGTCTTCGACTACGAGCGCGGAGGCCCGGCCGACCGGACCGCGCCCTACTGGCTCACCGACGACAGCATCTCCAGCTCCAGCTGGTGCTACACCCAGGGCATCGGCTACTACAGCACCCAGCAGATGCTGCACTCCCTGATCGACCGGGTCAGCAAGAACGGCAACATGCTGCTGAACATCGCGCCGATGGCCGACGGCACGATCCCCCAGGGCCAGAAGGACGTGCTGCTCGGTATCGGCGACTACCTGAAGCGCTTCGGGGAGTCGATGTACGCGACCCGCGCCTGGACGCAGTACGGCGAAGGCCCGACCCGGATGGGCGGGGGCGCGTTCACCGCCCCGCTCGTCGGCACCGCACAGGACATCCGCTTCACCCGCAGCAAGGGCAACACGGCGCTGTACGCCACCGTGCTGGGCTGGCCGGGTAGTTCACTGAAGATCAAGACGCTCGGCTCGGACCGCATCAACCTCTCGTCGCTCACCTCGGTGAAGCTGCTCGACTCGACCACCGGCACCTACATCAACCTCGCCGCGCCGACGCAGGACTCCTCCGGGCTGACCGTGACGCTGCCCTCCTCGGCGCCGTTCACCGCGGGCGCCTACGTCCTCAAGCTCAGCTTCTCCGGCCAGATCCCCCCGCTGCGGCCGGCGGTCGGTGCCGTGGTCTACCAGGACGTCAACTACTCCGCGAACTACGCGGTGCTCGACCCCGGCACCTACACGGCCGAGCAGCTGCAGCTGGCCGGGCTCGACGCCCAGAGCATCTCCTCCCTGAAGCTGGCGGCCGGGAACCAGATCGTCGCCTACAGCGGTGACAACTTCACCGGCACCTCCTGGACCTTCACCGCCGACAACCCCGACCTCAGGGTCACCGGCCAGAACGACCAGATCACCTCCCTGAAGGTGCAGTTCAATCCGGCCGCCTACTTCCGCATCACCAACGTCACCGACGGTCTGGCCCTGGACAGCGGGGGAAACGTCGCGTCGGGATCCAACCTCAAGCAGTACACCTGGGACGGCAGCCCCAACCTCCAGTGGCAGCTCGTGGAGGTCGGCGGCGGCTACTACAAGCTGGTCAACCGCACCAACGGCATGGTTGCCGACGGCTGGGGCGCCACGTCCAACGGCTCCCCGGCCCAGCAAGCGGCGTGGAACGGCAGCAACAACCAGCAGTGGACGGTCACTCACCGCGGCGAGGGCATGTGCACCATCGCCAACCGGGCCACCGGCCTGGTCCTGGACGGCGGCGGGAACGTGGCCTCCGGCTCCGTCACCAAGCAGTGGGGCTACGGCAGCAGCACCAACCTGCTGTGGACCTTCACCGCCCAGTGACAGGGCAAACGACGCGGTGAACCGAGTGGATGCCCGGACGGAGAACCGTCCGGGCATCCACTCGGTCGCAGGTGCGGCGGCGCGGGTGCTTCCGTCTCACACACGGGATCCCGTCATCGCCATGGCATCCGTGGACTCCAGGTGCTCCCGCAGCCACTGCTCCGTGTTGTTGACATGCACCAGTGCTGCGGCATGGCTCAGAAATGCGTCACGTGCGGCCAGCGCCGCGTAGATCGCCTCGTGCTCCGCGAGGGTACGGGCCGCCGCGCGGGTGTCCACCAGACCGCGCCAGATCCGGGCGCGCAGGGTACGGCCCGAAATGCCCTCGAGCAGAGTGATCAGCGTTTCGTTGCCGGTGACGTCCACGATGGCGCGGTGGAACGCCACATCGTGCGCGTTGAGCCGCTCCACGTCGTCGCGCGCCTCGCGCATGGCGTCCAGATGCCGCTTCACCTCGGCCAGTCCGTCGTCCGACAGCCGGGCGACGGCCAGGGCGGTGGCGGCGGGCTCGAGCAGGCGCCGCACCTCCATGAGGTCCAGTACGGCACCGGGGTCGCCCTGCAGCAGTTCCACCGCGCCACCGAGGCCTTCGAGGAGCAGGCTCGGCTGCAGGCTGGTGACGTACGTGCCGTCGCCCCGTCTGATCTCCAGCACGCGCGCCACGGACAGCGCCTTCACCGCCTCGCGTGCGAGGTTGCGGGAGAGCCCGAGCTGGGCGGCCAGCTCCGGCTCCGGAGGCAGCTTCGCGCCTGGAGGAAGAGCCCCGGAGGCGATGAGTTCGCGGATCTGGGAGATCGCCTTGTCGGTCAGGGACACGGTTGGCTCCTCTCGCCCGGTGCAGGAACGTCGGCGCCCTCCGCGAAGGGGGTGTCGGGCCGGAGCACTCCTTGGGCGCGCAGTTCGTCCCACAGGCTGTTGGGGATACGCCGGGCGTGGAGCTCCACGTTGCGCTGGACCTGTTCGGGGTCGCGCATGCCGAGGGTGACGTTGATGACGTGGGGGTGGGTGAGGGGGAAGGCGATGGCGGCGGCGGGCAGG
>NZ_JBIBKW010000047.1:0-26221 GCF_042959465.1 Streptomyces sp. NPDC007901
CTCTACCGCGAACGCCTCGAAAGCGCCCCCGCACTACCCAACACCCCGAACAAGCCCGCCAGCTGATCGCCTACACCACGACGAGGGACACCATCGCGTGCCGTGGCAGCACTTCACCGAAGCGCTGTGCGTGACGTCCAAGCAGGGCGCCTACCAGAAGGCCCAACGGCTGAAGGCCGAGCAAGTACGTGAGCCGGGTGAGCGCCGCGCCCCCGAAGTCGCCCGTGAACACGCCGATCGCACGGCCGCCGAAGAACGGGCCGAGCGGGCGTTGATCCTCGTGCAGGAACGGCGCTTCCCGGTCGCCCGGCACATCACCCGGCTGCTTCTGGAGCACCGCGACGGCCTGGTCCTGGACAGCTGGGCGACGTACTGGCTGGGTGAACTCGCCGATACGATCGACGACCGCGACGATCCTGCCGCACGCGCGCGGTTCACCAGCTGGTTGGAGAGCTTCGTACGAGCAATCCACAGCCACGCTCGGGAACGCAGCCAGCCCCCCGCCACAACAGAGGACGCTCGCCGCGCCCTCGCGGCGGCCACAGAATTCACCTACCAGGAGAGTCCGGAGATCCCAAACAGGTCCCGCGTTCCCAATCGGGGAATCCACCGCGGCGCGAACGTCAGCGGACACGAGCTGACCGTCCGGACCTCTGACCCGCAACGGGCATTCCGTCGCCTAACGAGCCGCATTTCGACGGTAGCTCGGGCGGGCAGAGTGCAACTCATGCCGGACTCAGCAGACCTGACGTTTGCCCATGACCTTGCCGATCACGCAGCCAGCATCGCTCGCCGACATTGGCGAGCAGACGAGCAAGCAGTACAGATCAAGAGCGATGGAAGCCCGGTCGGCGCCGCTGACCGGGAGATCGAAGAAGCACTACTCCGTCGCATCCACGAGCAGCGCCCCGGCGATGCGATCGTCGGTGAAGAGTCCGGCGCGCACGGTCAGGGCCGTCGCCGCTGGATCATTGACGCCATCGACGGCACGGCCAGCTTCCTGGCCGGGGATCCCGAGTGGAGCACCCTGATCGCGCTGGAGGTCGACGGCCGCATCACCCTGGGCATGGTCTCTGCTCCTGCGCTGGGCCGCCGCTGGTGGGCACTGCCGAGCCACGGTGCGTGGACCGGACCACTACCTGCCCACCCCACCCCCGCCCACCGGCTGAGAATCAGCGAAGGTGGCAACGCTGCCGACTCTGCTCTCGGGATCTGGCCGCCCCCGACCAGGCTGAACAAGGCGCAACGCGTCGTTGCCACGGCACTGGCGGCCCGCACCGCGCGGACCACCCCGGCATTGGACTGGTCCAAGGCGGATTCCACTGCACCTCTTCTCAAGAAGCCGTCCACAGGATCCGGCACCTGCCATGGCGCCCTCCTCGTCGCAACAGGCCAGCTCGACGGCTTCCTCCTGCTGGGAGCCGGTCCGTGGGACATCGCGGCCCTGATCCCGATCGTCGAGGAGGCTGGCGGCGTCTTCAGCGACCTCTCGGGCCAGCAGCGCACCGACACCGGAGCCGCTCTGTTCGCCCGCCCGGGACTCCACGACCAACTCCTCGACATCGCCTCGTCAGCCGCCGCTGCTGTTCCCGAAAGTCGCCACCTTGAATGAGAAAGACAGCCGATGGACATCTCACCCCAACTGGCGAGCCCCAGCTCAGGGGAACCGCCCACTCGCCAGGTCAGCAGAGAACCAACAGCTGACGTTCACTGGGCACGAGCGTCGTTCTCAAGACGCTTGGGACGTGCTTCCCCGAGAGGCTGAGGCAGAAGTAGCAGCAGATTCGTAGCGATGGCCGGTTCCGCGAAGCCGTGCGGCTTCGCGGGGGAGAGGTGGCTGGCCTCTCCATGCCGGCCATCGTGCGGCGTCTGGTCCGCCGGGAGTTCGTCGATCCCTTAAACCAGAGGCCGCGGTCTTACGGTATCCCGCCTGCGACGCGGTTCGGTGCGCCGCGGTCAGGAGGGCGAGGAGCGGCGGGCTGCCAGGTCCTCGAGGCGGGAGCGTTTCCAGCGCTGCTGACGGGGGCGGCCGCTGCTGCCGCGCCGGTACTCGTATCCGTCGGGCTGCTTGAGGTCGGGCAGGAGCCCGTGTCCAAGCGCGCTGATGAGGCTGTCGGCGTTGCTGTATCCCAGGATGCGGGCTGCCTCGGCGGCGCCGACCAGGTCCTCATTCTCGTCCTGGTCGGCCGGCGGCAGCACACCGCGCTTGCGGGCGGCAGCGACGACGGTTGCCCGCCGCCACTTCTTGCGGGCCGGTCCGCGGCTGCCCTCTTCCTTCACCTGGGCGTCCGGCTCGGGCAGTTCGGGGATGCGCCCCTGGTAGAGGGCGCTGGAGAAGGAAGCCGTGCTGCCGTAGCCGAGCAGCGCCGCGACCTCGGCCGTACCGAGCAGCTCGTCGGGGTCGCCGTCCGCCGACACCGCAGGCCGTGCTGCCGCCGGAGCGGAGCTGCGCCGGCCCTTGCCGGGGCGGTCGGTCGCCCAGGACACGACCGTGCCGCGGCGCCACTTCTGGCCGTCGATGTCCTCGTCGGGCTCCGGGAAGTAGCCGGGCCGGTCGCGGAGGTACGCATCGATGGTCGACGTGCGGGTGTACCCGAGAAGCTCGGCTACTTGCCGCTTGGTCAGCAGCTCGTCCTGGTCGGCCTCGAGTACCGCGGCCGGCAGAGCGCGCTTCTTCGGGGCACGCTGCGCGAAGAACGCGGCGACCTCGTTGTAGCGCCAGAACTGCTTGCGGCCCTCGGTGTGCGCGACGGCGGGGAAACCGCTGTCGGGGGTGTTGCTCCACTCGCTGATCCGGGGCCTGCTCGTGCCGAACTCGGACACGATTTGCGCGGTGCCCACGAGCCGGTCGGCGGAAGACATCAGGTCCCCTTGGAAGAGTCAGCGCGGCGGTGCCGGCACCCGGACGAGTGCGACATGTTCGATAATGCCAAAGGAGGTGGTTTGCTGTCCAGCCCGACGCCAAATCCGTCTACAGCAGGTCCTCGCCCAGCAGGCACACACCGAAGCGCGCCGCATGCTCCTCCAGCTCCGTGTAGGCCATTGCGGACGGTGTGGCATCCCACGTGACGAAAGCGAGGGCGGAGACCGCCTCCTTGCGCGTCATCCCCTCCTCCCACGGCACGTCCGCAGCGGTGCACCACTCGGCGACCTGGACGTCGGACAGGCTCGCCGTTTCCCGCTCCACACCGGCCTGGACGTCGGCGACGCCCTCGCACCAGGCGCGATGGCCGCTGGACAGCAGGTCGTGCAGCGTGTCCGGGTCGCTCACACGGTGGGCCTGGGCGACGAGATCGAGCAGCAGGGTTGTGGGGTTCATCTCCATGGTCATCTCCTTCTCCACTGTAGGGCGCCTGCCGCGCCGCGGGCTTCGGCTGGCGCGGCAGACGGTGGTCATCAGCTGTGAACGGTGCAGCCGTCGCACAGAGCGCGGCCGCGAATGCGAGCCAGTTCGGGTTCCTTGCGGGGCTCCCTCTGCAGCGCCGCCCGTACCTGCATCGTGAGGGCGGTGAACTCCGGACCGTCGTCCGGGCAGACGACGCCGGGGTCGGGCGCCCCGCACTGCTCGGCGTGCCGCATCAGGTCGCCGATGCGCCAGTCCGCTCGGAAGCTGTCGCCCCGCACTCGCTCGACCTCGGCGTACAGGTCGGCCAGCCGCGGCCGCCGGCCGACGGAGAGCAGCACATCGCGCTTGGAGGCGAAGACGCACAACGAGCAGGAGCACCGGGAGGTACCGGACCAGTCGCCGGCACCGGGCACGGATCGTACGTCCAGGAGTACGGAACCGGAGCGTCGACGTGCCACTCCTTGACGGCGGCGGTTGACCAGTCCTTGACGGGCAGCCACTCGTCCACCACCCGCGCCCCGTTGACCTGCACCGTACGGAAGGCCGGGCGGTTCCTGCGGTCGCGGCCCTCGTCGCTGCGCAAGCCCATGACCTTTAAGATCCGCACCGGTCGGCCGAGCTCGCGCTTGCGGCGGTCGACGATCGGCGTCCAGGCGGCGGAGACCACGCTCTCCTTGGCGCTCTTGCGGCAGTACGGGCTGCCCTTGCGCGGGAACCGCCCGTACGCCGCGATTTCGGTGAGCAGACTGTGGGGCATCCGGGTCCCGTCCGGGCCCGGCATCGTGCGGGTGACCTCCAAGTGCCGGTCGGCGGGCACCCCGAACGCGGCGCTCTGCAGGGCGGCGAGCTCGGACACCCCTGGGTAGCGGATGCCGTCGAAGATGACGGACGGCCACTCCAGGACACCCAGGCTGGAGTGGTACGAGATCACCCGGTCGGAGACGCCGGCGGAGTCGGCGGCTTCCATGAACACGGCCATCATGACCGCGCTGTCCTTTCCGCCGGACAGCTGCGGGGCGAGCAGATCGTACGAGGTCAGGTCGGGCGTGGTGGACGAGCTGGTGGGACGCGAAGGCATGTCAACTCCAGTGAGACGAGAAGCAGTCGGAACTCAGGGGGGCGGTGCCGCTGTAGGTCAGGCGGGCGATGGTTCGGGGTCGGGCTGCTTGGGATAGGGCCGAAGTGCGGGGAGGCCGAGCTCGATCTCCTCCCGCTCGCGGCGGGTTCGGCCGAGCCGGAACACGAAGCGGTGCGCGCCGCGGTGCCGGACGTTGCGGGCTCCGACCGCGGCCAGGGCCTCGCGCAGCCAGAGGGCGGGGTCGCAGCCGGGCTGCGACCGCGGGGCTCCGATCGCGACGAGCTGGGCGGCGGCGTACTGGTGACCCTGCTCCCGGCGGCGGATCTTCTGTGCGGTCCGGTCAGTAGCGCGCGAGTTCCAGGAATCTGGGCGGCCCTTGGCCGCGAACCTGCGTGCAAGTCGCGGTTTCGCTGTCTTGTCGGAACGGGTTCCGGATCCTACGGATGCGCTTCGCGGCCGGCCTGGGCGCGATTCGGCTGACGGTTCCCGCGGCCAACGGCCGGAGGGGTGCGCAGCCGTAGGCGCTCGCCCTGGGGCCCGAACATACTGGCGTCGGCGCTTCAGGGTGATGGTGGTGGGAGGTCGAGAGAGGCTGCTTCCCGCGAGGAATCCGTTGAGGAGGTCGCGGCCCATGCGGGCTTCGGTGGGGTCGTCTCCCTGCGCCGGCATCTCTCGGCGGCGGTCGGCGCCTCCCCGACCGCCGACCGGTGGGCCTGACGGGCACCCTGCCGCTGGTCTGACGGTCGCGGGTCTCAGGCGTCGATGCGTACCCAGGTACGGCCGGCTCGGAGCCATAGGGTTCCGTCGCGGCCCTGGCCGCACTTCATGACCACCCGCCCGGGCACCCGCACTCGCTCCTGGCCGATGGCGACGCACACGTCGCCGACCAGCTCCGCGCGGGTCACGGTGGTGCTGCGCTTGTAGTGGTCGCGGCTGCTCAGAACCACCCGCGTGCCGCGCACTGCGATTCCGTCCGGGGTCTTTACCGGGCTGCGATAGCTCGCGACTTCGCCGGTGGAGGGTGTGATCCGGGTGAGGAAGGTTCCTTTGGGGCTGTACCAGACCAGCCACACCGACTCGCCTTCCGTGGCGGCCGTGCAACCCTCCAGTGGCCAGTCGGGAAGTCTCCCCTCCGGTGCCCACGTCGCGACACCGCGAGTGTTCCAGCCCGCCAGGCCGGCCCCGGACTCCGGGTGGTTACCGTAGATGCCCTCGTCACCGTAGGCGGTCCAGATGCCTCCGCTGCGGTCAGTGACCAGGGCCGGGATGTCGTCACCGATGCAGAAGGCACCCTCTGGCAGGCCCTCGGGGGAGTACACGACGGCGTTCTTCCACCAGGTTCCCTCCGGGTCCCGGTGGGTACGGCCCGACGCAAGCAGGAACCGGGAGCCTGGCAGTAGAGCCAGGTGGCTGGGCCGCATGTCGATCCCTTCGACCGGGATACGCCGCTGCCCGTGCCCGGAGGCGATGACCAGCTCTCCGTCGAACGGCGTTTCGGCACGCCATCCGATCCACCCGCGGGGATACTTGTCGCGGCTCAGGTAGCGTCGCTGGACCAACATCACGGCGAGTTCGCCGGCCGGTCCCACGGTCCACCACAGCGCACGCCACCCCGCCTGGACGTCCTCGGGGGACAGCCTCCACGCGACGGGCAGCTCGTCGATCGTCATGGGGATTCACCTTCGGGACTCCGGGGCCTACGCCATCCGAAGATCGCCACGTTACAGGTCGGGGCGATCCCCACTACCCGTCGGGGAAGCGAAAACCGGCCCTTCGCGCCGCCCCATGCGATGACCGGCGTCAGCTCGTCAGGGTGATGGGTCGTGGAGAGCCAGACCGGTGCCGGCTATGAAGCCGTCGAGGGTGTGGGGGCGGTACTGGAGGCACTTGAGCCTGTTGCGGACAAGTACTTCGAGGCGGTCGAGGGCCATGACGGCTAGGTTGGCGAGGCTGCGCTTGACGTGTGCCCGTACCCATTCGACGGGGTTGAGGTCGGGTGAGTAGGCGGGCAGCAGGAACACCGTCAGCCATGCCCGCTCGGCGACGAGTTCCCGCATCCTGCGAGAGACGTGGGTGTTCAGGCGGTCCCAGACCGGCACGATCGGCGCTCTGACCAGCTGATGGACGCCGTCGATCAGCGCGATGAAGTCCTGCTCGCCCATGCTGCGACGTGTGACTTTGCCCGCAGGGTGGGTCCGTAGACGGTGACACAGCCGGGTCCTGGAACCCGGCCGCATCGCGATCAGCCCGGCCACCGACAGCCGTCCCGAACGCCGGCCACTCATGGTGACGACTGGAGTCACCCCGCGTCGGCCCCAGGTCCGTCCCCGGGGCGGCCTGCGGGTGAAGCCGGCTTCGTCCTCGAAGCAGATGTAGCCCCCGCACGCCGCCCAGGCCCTTTTACACGCGGCGACTGCCTGCTCGTCGCGCTCGGCAACCCGCCGTGCCGGAACCTGAGGACTGAAGCCGAGCCGGTGCATCAGCCTGGTGGTTCCGGAGACGCTGTAGGAGACGTGGAATTTCCTGCCGATTAGCGTGGCCACCCGCGACGCGGTCCACACCTGGTCCTCCACCCAGCCGTGCGCGGCCGGACCCTGCTCCAGATACCCCGCCAACTTCTCCAGAGACCGCGGGGACAGGCGGCACCGTGATCCGCTCGGACCGCGGGACGCCAGCGCCTGACTACCACCGTCCCGCCACAACTGGTGCCACTGATAAGCCGACTTCACGCTCACGCGCAGTCGCCGTGCAACTTCCGATGGTTTGATCATCTGCTCGAACAGCTCGGCCGCCTGCATCCGTACCGTCTCCCGACGCCAGCGTGCCGTCGGCGTCAGCCCGCCCCCATCCGCATATCTCACACACCACGGATACAGCCGCCCACCCACACCCGTTGGGGGACTTCGCAGAGATTCACCCCGACGAGCTGAGGTCAGTAATCAGGTACTCAACAGGCCCGCCGGAGCCGGCGTTCACCACCCCATGCGGGGTGCGGGTGTCGAACTCGGCAACTTCCCCGGCAGTCAGGACGAGGTCTTGGTCGCCGAGCGCGAGCCACAGCCGCCCGTACAGGACGCACAGCCACTCGTAGCCGTCGTGCGAGACCTGCCGCGGCCGCGTGGGCGGCTCCTCCACGGCGGGCAGGACGTGCTTGTGGGTGTGCAGACCGCCGACGTACCGGGTCAGCGGCAGCACCGCCTTGTCGTCGCCGTAACGCTGAGGCGCCGAGGTGCGGGGACCGGCCGCGGGAGGGGGTGCGGTGCCGGCCAGCTCGTCCAGGGAGACGCCGTACTCCTTCGACAGTTGCAGCACCACCTCCAGGGTGGGCTTGCGCCGGCCGGTCTCGATCCGCGACAGCGTGCTCGGGGAGATGCCTGTCGCGCAGCTGACGCCGGTGAGCGTGACGCCGCGCTGCTCGCGCGCGGCCCGCAGCCGGGTGCCCATCGCCGCCAACGTGTCGGCCACATCGCCGCCCGTCACCCTTCCTACCCCTTCCGAACGCGTCGCTCCATCGCCCTGTCCTGCAAGTTTGCCAGAATGGCAAGGGTAATCGCGTCGGACGGTGGCTGCGTCGCATGATCGATGGGTACCTACGTCCACCCGCGAACCCAGGAGAAGCTCCCATGCAGTCCGAGCCGTCCGCCGAACTCCGCCACCGCACCGTTGAGGCTCCGGCCGGGCGCCTGCACCTGGTCGAGCAGGGTGCTGGCCCGCTGGTCCTGCTCGTGCACGGCTTTCCCGAGTCCTGGTACTCCTGGCGCCGCCAGGTCCCGGCCCTCGCCGCGGCCGGTTACCGGGCGGTGGCGATCGACGTGCGGGGCTACGGCCGTTCCTCCAAGCCGGAGGCGACCGGCGCCTACCGGATGCTCGGCCTGGTGGAGGACAACGTTGCCGTCGTGCGCGCCCTCGGCGAGGAGAACGCGGTGGTCGTCGGCCACGACTGGGGCTCCAACATTGCCTCCGCCTCCGCCCTGCTCCACCCCGAGGTCTTCCGCGCCGTCGGCCTGCTGAGCGTCCCCTACGCGCCGCCCGGCGGCCCCCGCCCCACCGACATCTTCGGCCAGATCGGCGGCCCCGAGCAGGAGTTCTACGTCTCCTACTTCCAGAAGCCCGGCCGCGCCGAGGCGGAGATCGAGCCCGACGTCCGGGGTTGGCTCGCGGGCTTCTACGCGGCCCTGTCCGCCGACACCATGCCCGCCCAGGGCGAACCCGACCCGCACTTCGTTGCCCGCGCCGGCGGCCGGCTGCGCGACCGCTTCCCCACGGGGGTCCTCCCGGTCTGGCTGAGCAAGGACGACCTCGACGTCTACGCCGGGGAGTTCGAGCGCACAGGGATCACCGGCGCACTCAACCGCTACCGCAACATGGACCGAGACTGGGAAGACCTCGCCCCGCACCGCGGAACCCCGATCAAGCAGCCCGCCCTGTTCATCGGCGGCGCCCTGGACGCCTCCACCACCTGGATGGCCGACGCCATCGACGCCTACCCCACCACCCTCCCCGCCCTGACCGCCTCCCATCTCCTGGACGGCTGCGGCCACTGGATCCAGCAGGAACGCCCCGACGAGGTCAACCGCCTGCTGACCGACTGGCTCGCCACCCTCCAGGGCTGAACCAGGCGGGCTACTTGGGCAGCTTGGCGGTTCGTTCGGGGTGGGCGGCGGTGACGTAGCGCATGGCGGTCTGCTCGGTGATGCCGAACAGCCGCATCAGCCTGAGCGGGTCGGCGCTTTCGGCTGCTTCGTTGAGGATGCGGTCTTGTCTCAGGCCGCTCAGTGTCAGCCCGCGGGGAAGGGCTCCGCTCAGGGTGCCGATGCTGACGGCCGGATGGTCGGGGTCGACCGCGCTCTTCTGACCGACCAGCAGGTGGGGGTTGGACGAGGCCGGCCAGCGGTGGTGGCGGTAGGTCGTCCAGTCGGCGGCGAGCTGGTGGGTGAGCCCCTCCAGGTACAGAGTGTGCCGCAGCAGACCGCGCCGGACTTCGAGGGTGCCCCGGGAGAGATCCAGGCCCGTGGTGTGCAGGGTCTGGATCTCCTTGCCGGGCAGAGCATGGACGGCGGCGAGGGCCACAACGAGGCGGCCGAGCGGTGTGGTCGCCTGGTCGAGCAGTCCCACCAGGAGGTCGGAGGGGATGGACTTCGGGACGCCCTTGATGTCGCCGACCGGGAGGTCCCGGGCGGGGTTGCCGAAGATCACGCGTTCACGCTTCAGCGCGCGGAAGAGGCTGCGCATGGCCGTGGCCAGCCCACGGCGGGCGTAGCCGGTCACCCCATCCACGGCGTTCTTCACCTGGTCCTTGGTGATCTCCCTCAACGAGGTCACGCCGGCGGTCGTGGTCCAGGCGGTGAGGGCGGGCTGGAGGTTGCTGAGGTAGCGGCGGATGCCGGGCGGCTGCCGTCAGCGGCCGGTGCGGCTGGGCGCGGTGACCGCGTCCCAGGAGCGGTGCGTCGGCGACTGCCACCAGTCGTCAGCCGGCGCTGCGGTGGGAGCGGCGGCCGGTCGGGGTTCGGCGCGGGGCGTGGGCTCGGGGGCGGTGGTCGCACGCGGTGCCGGGGCGGGCGCGCGTCCGGCGAGGACGGCGGGCAGGGTGTCGTCGATGTAGGCGACGTGGCGGGCGAGGTCCACGCCGACCTGGGCGGAGTCGAGGTGGAGCAGGCCTGCGCGCAGGGCCAGGTGTCCGGTGGCGATCACGTGCACGGTGTCGGTGAGGCACTCGGCGGCGTGCCGGGCGAGCGGTCCGGTGACGGTGCAGATGACCGGGACCGGTTCGCTGTCGCGCCACTGCCCTTGGGCGTGGTCGAACTCGCGCGGGACCTGCATCACAGTGAACCGGGCGGCGGGCGTGCCGCGTTCGGTGTGGCGCAGCTGCACGGTCCCGTACACGCGGCCGCGGATGACAGCGGTGGTCTCTCCGCTCATGGAGGCGCTCCTTGATGTGACGAAAGTCTGGCGGTCATTCAGACAAGTTCCATAATACCTATCTCGTTGGAATCTCATCCCCCTTTTTCTCCACCGTGGGGACACCCGCCCCGTAGAGGCCGGCCTCGGCCTACAGCTCGCGCCCCGCCTCAACTTCGCTGACAGGCTGGGGGGTTCGGCAGGGCCCGGGCCCCTCGCAGCAGGTTGCCGCAGCCGGGTTGTCCCACTGGCAGGCGGGGCAGCGCCACAGGACGCCAGCGGCCAGAGCCGCCGCGACGATGGGCTCCTTCGGGATCCGCACGGCGTCGGCCGCGCTCAGCAGCGCGTCCAGCAGCGGCGGCCTGGGCGCGCCCTCCGCGTTGCTGTCATCGAGCACGATCGTGTCCTCGACCTTCACCCGCAGCGGCACCGTGCCATCGGACCTCACGAGGTGGTCCGGGGCGCTGTCGAGGTGGACGGACACGCGAACGGCGCCGACCTGGGGGTCGAGGTAGGCGAAGACCAGGACGCCGTCGACCTCCAGGCAGGGCGGAGCGCCGTGGATCGCTGGGTGGAAGACGGCGGCGTGGCTGGCGCGCTCGCAGGCGGCGGCGTCGGGGAACTGGAAGACGAACGGCACGATCCGTGGGCGGCCTCGCCTGCTGATGGCGGCGGCGCCCAGCGAGTAGCCCTCGTCGGGGAGGTTGTCGCGGTCGGGCCCGTAGTAGAGGTCCACGGCCGCACGGTCGTCGGAGGGCGGCTCGTCGGGGGCGGTGTCGTCGCCCAGGAGGTTCTCCCAGTTTCCGCGCGCGTGCCGCGCGAGTTCGGCCAGCGCGCAGTCCTCGTCGGTGAACAGGGCGATGCCGTCGCCGTGCCGGTCCCAGCGGCGCAGCACCCAGGCCTGACCTGGCGGGCGCGGCGGAATGTGCGCGACGGCCGGAGCCGGGGCGGTGAAGTCGAACTGCTCCAGCCATTCGTCAAGGATGCCGACGACGTCCGCGCCGGGCCATTCGCCCGCGCGCTCCTCCAGATCGGTCAGCTGCCTGTGCAGCGCGACGACGGCCGTACCCACAGGGGTGGTCCGGTCGACAGTGGTCTTCGGCTTGGGGGCGGTCATGGTGGTTCATCTCCGTTCGTAGGTGGCGGAGCGGTGGGCCCGCCTCGGGCTCAGAACTCGCCGAGAATGCGCAGGCTGACGTGCCAGCGCTCGGGGCCGGCCTGGTGCTCGGCGGTAGCGGTCGCCTGGCGGAGGTCGTCCTCGTAGCTGTGGTTGATCCACGCCAGGACGCGCAATTCCGCCTCGGCCGGGCTGGAGGCGTCGATCGCGAACAAGGTCGTGGCGGAGGACCACCCTTCATCCGGCCGCTCGAAGACCGTGTCGCCGATGCGCTGGGCGTGCCAGGCGGTCTCCGGGGCGGCGGGAACGGGCGGAAGGGTGACGGGGTACGTGGTGGGCATCCAACTTCCCTTCGGGATCTCGCGGATGGGGCGGGCGTGCCGGGCCGCGCGCGGGCCGTACGGGCTAGGGGCTCTCCGGTCCCAGGACGGCACGCAGCAGGTCGAGCAGGGCGGCGTGGTCGGCGGGAAGGACGGCCTCACGCAGAACGCGGCGGCGCAGGAGGGGCACGTTCAGGCTGATCCTGGCCGGGACGTCGGGCGCGTCCTGGCGGAACACCAGCTCGTAGTGCCGGGCGGCGATCATCCATGCCTCGTACCGGTCGGGGGGCCGTCCGCTGCGGGCGGCGTGCCCCTCGTCCGGAGTCAGCTCGGGGCACGGGCAGGACGGGTCGGGGCAGGGGCGGCCCGCAGGATGGGAGGCGAGCACCGGGCGGGAGCGGTAGTGGCTGGCGGTGCCGTTGAGCATCGGGCAGTTCGCCGCGGTGTAGGGCTGGCATTCCGGGTGGAGCGCGGGTTCGGGGGAGTAGCCCTGTTGCTGGTCGGCGGGGCGGACGATGACGAAGAACCGCTCTTCAAGCGGCTGTGCGCAGATCTGGCACAGGCGCTGGAGGAAGGCATGCCGGGTACGGTCGGCGTCGAGGCTGCCGAATACGGCGTGCCCGTTGTGGATCAGGGAGACATACGGCACGACCAGTCCGCCGGCCAGCGGCCGGGCGAGGCAGCGCACCGGGATCGCGCGGCTCATCGAAGTCACGCTCCGTTCGGGACTGTTGCGGGCGGGTGCGGGTGCGGGTGCGGGGCCGGGGGCAGCGCTCGCGCGCTGCCCCCGGATCTCCGGGGCGTTTTAGGAGTCGGCCGGGGTGTCGGCGAGCTCGATGCACGAGGCCGGGACCTTCGCGAGCCGGTAGCGCTTCTCGTCCTTGGCGATGCGGAACCGGGCGCCGTTGTTCGGGTCCAGTCGCAGCCGCTCGGTGGAGGCTTCGTTCAGCAGGAAATCGAAGCGGGTGCCCGTGCGGTTGGGCTGCTGGACGGTGCCGGTCAGCAGGCGCAGGCAGGCCGGGCGGATCGTGGCAGTGATCCGCCCGGTGCGGCCGGGCGTGATGACCGGGCGTTGGCCGGCGTTCAGTTGGAGCAGCCGGTTTGTGGCTGCCTCCTGGACGACGGCCACGGACACTACGTCGGGCAGTTCGCGGATGAAGGCGCGGACCTCGGCAAGGGTGGGCATGGGAGTGTCCCTTCTCCTGTTGCGTGGGATGGGCCGGGGCGTCTGTCACGCCCGGCGGGAACCGGTGCCTGAAGGCGGGCCGGGGGCGGGCACCGGCTGTCGCGGTGCCCGCCGGGTGCACGGCGGTCAGCTGAGCGGGTAGAGCACCAGTGCGGCGACGGCGTTCTTGGGGACCTGCGGGTAGAGCTTGCGCAGTCGGGTGTCCCGGGCGAGTTCGCTTTCCAGCGGGTAGACCTCGCCGCGCAGCTCGTCGCCTTCAGGGGCGTAGCGGGCGTGCGCGAATGTGCTGAACGGTGAGAAGCCGTTGCCCTCGGGGTCGGTGGAGAGCACGACCAGGGTGGCGCCCGGAAGGCCTGCCCAGTTGTTGCCGACCAGACGGCGCAGCACATCAAGGGTGAGCGGCTGGTCTCGCTGACTCGGGGTGGGTTCCGCAGGACCGGACGTGGACATGGAGGACTCCGGATGGTGGCGAGCGAGCGTGGGTTGGGGGGCCGGGCACCGTCGGTGCCCGGCCGTCCTGCGCGTGCTGACTGGCCTTGCGGCTCAGGCGCCGTCGCCGTCGGAGTCGGCGGCGGCGTCCGCGCCCCGGTGGGCGGCGACGGCCTGCTCCTCGACCTCCGACAGCCGGTAGGAGCCCTTGTCTTCCTGGCCGAGCTTCTCCAGGAGCAGCAGGTAGGCGGCCTGCTGGGAGGTGAGGTCCTCCCACAGGAAGCGGACCTGCATCCGGGCGTCGTTCCAGCCCTTCGGGTCGCGCATGTCGCGCTCGAAGGCGGCGGCCACGTGCGCGAACAGCACCTGCGGCAGCCGGGCCTTGGAGAGAGTGACCAGCTCCGACATGCGCACCCGCTCGAACGGCTTCTCGGGCAGCTTCACGCCGAGCAGCGCCGCGACGTCCTCGGCGTCCTGCCGACCGGCCCACTTGCCGTAGAAGCGGGGCAGGTCCAGCAGCACCGAGGCGGCGAACCGCCAGGCCTCCTCCGGCAGGGTCTTGCTGGAGCGCGCCAGCCGGGAGACGAACTCCTGCCGTGGACCGGCCGCCGCCTTCCAGGCCCGGTTGCACGCGGTGGTGCGGGCCCGCTCGGCGGCCTTCTCCTCGTCCTCGGCCGTCTTCTCCGGCTTCGGCTTCGGGCGCACCTTGTGCCCGTGCTCGGCCGGGTCGGCGCAGTACCAGACCGGCTGGTGCTCCTCGTCGAGCCGGGCGCTGTGGCCGGGGCAGCCCTTGTGGTTGGCCTCGTCGAGGGGCCTGCCCAGCGGGGTGGTCAGCTCCGACAGCGCCCGGGCGGTCTCCTTCTCCCCGTACGCCGTGTGCGCGGGCAGCAGGGGGATGTCCGCCTTCTCCAGCGCCGCGACGGCCTCCTTGAGGACGGTGCGGTCGTCCTGCTCGGCCTTGAGAAGCGCGAGTTCCTGGTCCCAGTGGCCGCGCCCGCCGCCGTCCTCCGCCTCGTCGCGGGCCAGCGCCCGCAACAGGCGGTCCTGTGCGCGGGGCACGTCCTCGACCTCGGCGAGCTGGGCGATCTGTTCGAGGTCCATGCCCCCGGCGGAGGCCTTGCGCAAGGTGGCGTCGTCGAGCCGCTGTGCGCGGCCGAGCTGCTTGCCGGTGCCGCGCTTGAGGCCCAGGGCACGCGCGGCCTGCTTCTGCTCGACCTCGTCCATCCCGATCAGCGACAGTTCGGCGGCCTTCAGGGTGTCCTTGGGGGACATGCCCTGGCGCTGGTGATTCTCGATCAGGGACAGGAACCGCGTCCAGGCGTCCCGGCCGACCAGGTCGGCGCGCACGTACGCCTTGATCTGCCGCTTCTCGTGGCCCTCCGACTCGGCGGCGGCGTTGGCGATCTGCGCGGCCTGGGTGCGCCGCCAGCCCTTGAACGCCCCGTACGTGCCGTCCTCACGGGGGCGGACGCTGACCGGGTCCTGGACCCCGACGGCCTTGACGGAGTTGATCAGGTCGTTGTCGGGCTCGGTGTCGTGCTCGCGGGCGTTGCAGTCGTCGCGCACGATCGTGTCCGGGTCGAGCAGGACGGCGGTCAGGTTCGCCTCGTCGGCGTCGGCCGGGGCGGTCTCGGCCGTCTGGTCGCTCATGGACTCGGTGGCTGTGGCCATGGCTGGCCTCCTTGTGCTGGGTTGACGGACTTTCAGCGGTGCCGGAGGGAGCCACCCTCTCGACATGTGCCATAATACCGTTAACGGCGGGTGGGGCAACTGAATTTCTCGCCGCTGCCCCACCCGTAAACACGCAGGTCAGGACGTCCGGCGGCGGCGGGCCGCGTGGACGGAGCAGGCGTACACAGCGCGCCTTCCGCCCTCGATGCGGGGGATGGACGTCACCTGCTCGGTGCAGGGCACGCCGCAGTCGACGCACCGGCGGTCGTCATCGGGCTCGGGGGCCGGCGGGGGCGGAGCGGATCGGCGCATGGCGGAGCCTCTTTCGTCGTCGGGAAGGGGCGCCTGCGTCTACGCGGGTTCGCCGCTGGTGGCTGCACGGCGGTGTTGCTTGGCCATCTCGCGGGGGCCCAGCTGCGAGGGGACGGTCACGCTCCAGCCGCAGGAGCAGCGGGCCACCGTGGTGGCGTCGTACACCTGACCGCCCTTGCGCTCCCGGCCCTGCCCGGTCCGGCCCCGGTCCAGCGGCCGGTCAGTGGCCGGTGCCAGCCGGACGGTTCCCCGGTGCTGGTCAGGTGGAGGGCCTCGGGGGCGCACAGCAGCCGCAGGCCTGCGTCCGCCGCGGCGGCGACCTTCCAGTGATCCCACTCGGAGCCCTCCAGTCGGCCGGTGAGCTCCGTGCCGGTGGTGCCGCGCAGCTCGATCCTGCCGTCCGGCCAGATGCGCGCGGTGGCGCCGGGCATGCTCCAGTCGGCGGAGCCGTCGGTCTGGCGGGGGATGCCGTTGCGGTGGTCGGGTGTCATCCGCGCGAGCAGCCGGACCGAGGACATGGCGGCGGACGGGTGCCGGTGGTCGGCCGTGTGCGGCGCGGCCTCGGCGATGGCGGCCAGCCAGGCCGGGGCGAGCGGGTACGCGTCGGGGTGCAGGGTGAGCAGCGCGGCGCGGTCCTGGCCGTTGGCGGAGTGTACGGCGGCGCGTACGAAGTCCGAGGACCGGGCGTACCTCCGTACGAACACCGGCCCGTGCCCGGTGGTGAACCAGGCCTGCTGGCGGTCGGCGAGCGTGGACAGGTCGGCGGTGTCCAGCGGGGTGTCTGCCTGGGGCACGGCGGTGGTCCTTTCGTGTGCGGGATCTCGCGTGGCGGCGGTGTCAGCGGTGGGGGCACCGGTCGGCGAAGTGCCAGGTGAAGGTGCGTCCCGAGGTCATCCCGTGGATGGGGCAGCCGGGGGACAGGTCGAAGCCGCCGCAGCGCAGGAGCGTGCAGATGCAGCGCGGGTCGGCGTCCAGGTGGGCGTGTTCGGGTTCGGGCTCGGGGAACACCGGGGTCTCCTCGGTCTCGGTCGGGCTGGGAGGGGCGGTGCTCAGTCCTGGACGGGGCCCTTGCCCTGGTTCTCGGCCCGCCACTGCGTCAGCTGGCGGACGCATGCCGCGCTGTCGGTGAGGCAGTCGTCAGCCGTGTCGGAGGAGGGATGGCGGACCGTGTCGACCGTTTCGCCCTCCGGGTCGTACAGGCGGGCCGACCACCCTCCGCCGCGGCTGCCGTGGTCTTCCGGCGCGTGCTCGGCGGAGCCCCCGTCATCGATCTGGATCCTCCAGCCCTCGACCAGGGGGACGAGTACGGCGGTGCTGCCGGGACCGGGCGCGCTGGTGAGGCTGCACCCCTGGAAGGCGGCGAGTTCCAGCGCGCGGATCAGGATCTCGCCCGCGCGGGCGGGGATGTCCCGGGCGGCCACCGGCGGGGCGTCGAGTCGCTCGCGCAGGGTGGTGACCAGCTTCAGCGCGGCCGTGGTTGCGGCCGACGCCCGTACGCCGTCGGGGCCGTCGGCGAGCTGGGCGTGCAACTCGGCGAGGACGGCGGGGGCCGTGGAGGCGCCGGGCAGGTGGTCGACGATGTTGGTGTGGAGCAGGAAGAGCCGTGCTGCCCAGTGCCGGGCGGGGCTCTCCGGGGTGGTGTCCGGGGCCTGCTGGCAGGTCAGGTCGTAGGCCCGGGTGATGCCGTCGCGAGTGAGGGTCCGCAGGGTGCGGGCGGCGGAGACGATGCGCGCGGGGTCGGCGAGCGGGAAGAGGTCGCGCTGGTCGGTGGCGTGGGCCTGGTGGAGGACTCCGTCCCACAACACGGTCAGTTCTGCGGCGCGTTCGGCCCGGTGGGCGAGCCGGGCGATGCGCAGGGGGTCGCTCTGGGTGTTTCGCGCGAGGGCGGCGCCGGCCTCGCGCTGGAGCGTGTAGGCGTGCTGGGCGTGGGTGGTGAGCAGCGCGGCCGCGTTGTACAGGTCCACGGGGGGAGTCTCCTCGCTCGCTTCGGTGTGGCATGTTCCATAATACGTTATCTGGGGTGGGGCAACTGGATTTCCCAGCGCTGCCCCACCCTCAACGGCGCAGGCCAGGGCGGCAGATGGCGGCCCGCGCGCAGGAAACCGGCGCGCTCAGGCGTCGCGCGGGCCCGGTCCGCTCGCGGCGGTGGGCCCGCCCGGCTGCGCCTTCTCCGCCTCCGCCAGCAGCGCCCGCATCTCCTCGGCGCTGACACGGCCGGTCACCTTGTCGTAGGGGAGCTTTCCGTTGAACGAGTACTTCCGGTTGGCCTGAGAGATGACCGGTCCTGCCTCGGGCCCGCCGGGCACGGTGACCGTCTTCTTGTTGACCTTCAAGACCTCCAGCAGGCGGCTCCCGGAGCGCACGAAGTCACCCGCCTTGAAGTCGCCCGGCCCCCACAGCTTCACGCCCTCGGCCTCGGCCTCCGCGATGATCCGCTCCCAGTGGCCGATCTCGTCGCACAGGTCGGCGTGGTCGGCGTCGAGCCGGACGAGTGCCTCCACCAGAACCTCAAGGGCGATCCCACCCGTGCTCGCCTCCTCGACCGTCCGGGCCTGCAGGCGCTCGACACCACGCCGGTCGGCCTTCAGGCGCTCCAGGCGGCGCAGCGTCACCCCCGGATTCGTCCTGTGCTGCTCGTAGTGCTCGGCCGTGTCGGCGCGGCCCGCCAGGCGGTCGGCCTCCCGCTGCTCCTCGGCGCTCTGGCCGAACAGGCGGTGTGCGCGGTCCAGGTCGCGCATGTGCCGGTTGGCCGAGTAGTGATCCACCTTGACCGGCTCTCCCGCGTACCCGCGCGTGATCTGGCGCCCGCGCTCCCACTTCGCGTCCGACGACGCCTGCAGGCGCTCGGCTCGCGCGCCGAAGTTCCCGGCGCGCCCGGCCGCCCGCTCGGTGCGGTCCTCCTCGGCCTCGGCGAAGGCCCGGCGCTGGGTCTCGTCGATCTCGACCGTCACCCGGTGGCCGGCCGAACGCAGCGCGTCGGCCGCCTGGTTGATCCGGTACCGGTCCGCGCGGCGGTCGCGGGAGCCGCGCAGGTAGATCCCGATCGCAGGGGAGGCCCGGAAGCGGAACGGCTGGAGCAGCTGCAGCACCCCGTCACCCGCCACGGAGCCGGACACAAGGGTTCCCCCGGCTCGGGTGTGGGTGATGGTCATGGGGGCCTTCGACGCCACCGCCCTCTTTCATGTTCCATAATACTTAATGCCGGGGGTGGGGCAACCGATTTTCGCGGCGCTGCCCCACCCTGAAAAATGCAGGTCAGGACCCTGCCGGTAGGTCCGTGAACGTGACCTCGATGCCGTCCAGCCTGACGTCCACCGTTCGCCCCGGACCGGTCAGGAGCCGCGCGTAGTCCTTCATGTCCTCGTCGTAGCGCTCGACTTCGTATTCGGGGACTTCCGGGCGGGCCCCGGGCCGGATCACCCCCCAGGGCTCCAGCAGCCGCGCCACCATGGCGGTCCGCACCCCCGCGCTGGGGTAGATGTGAAATCCCGGTGTCTGCGTGTAGTCGACGTCGACCAGGCCGTAGGGCATGTGCCCGGCGGTGGCCAACTTTAGGGCCACGGACCGCCATTCCTCCTCTTCGACCAGGTCGTCCGACAGTCCCGGCAGCTCCAGGGATGCGACGGCGGCGTGCTGGGCCGCGTCCGCCTCGTTGTTTGCGCTGTCGGCGATCCCCTGGGCCCGCTCCTGGTCGGAGTATGTGCGCAGGCGGATGCCGGTGAACTCGTCGACGAGATCCCACCCTTCTTTCCAGGGGAGGGCGGGGGCGATCCGGAACCGTTTGCCGGGTTGCCCGGCCGGGGGCTCGGCGAAGAACACGTAGCTGTTGTTGTACTGCTCCGATGTCGCCAGTCCGGCCCGGCGCAGGGCGTCGGCCAGGAACGGTGCCACGGCGCGTGAGGGCCCGTAGATCCCTCGCCACGAGGCGATGCCGCACATGGTGGTCAGCCCCAGCGTGCGGTGTACCGGGGCCACGGAGATCGTCACCGGGCCTCGGGGCTGGCCGGGGAATGCGGACACGGCGGCCTCGGCGCGCTGGAGCGTGGCCGGCTGCGGGGCGGTGACCGTGCGCAGCTCCGCCAGGGCGGCGGTGTGCGCGGTGAGCAGCCGCCGCCGGATGTGTGCGGCCGTGTGCCGGGTGGCGGCCTTGGCCGGGGTTTCGCTGGGCCGGGGGTGGGGCTGGGCGGTGACCGTGATCGGCTTGACCTCGATGCCGTGCGCGGCTGCCTGCTCGGGCAGAACCGCGGTGACGGTGATCCGGGTCCGGGTGCGGTTGGCCGTGAGTTCCAGGGCGCGGCCGTCGGCGTAGATGATCCGCACGCGGCCGGTGCCGCTGTCCTTCTCCGCGTGGTTGGCGCCGAGTTGCTCGGCAACCGTCCGCGCGAGCAGCTCAAGGCTTTCGGGGGTGGTCGGTTCCATGGTGGGTCTCCCTTGGTGCAGGGGGCGGGTGGGTGAGTGGGGGCGGTGCGCTTACGGCGCGGGGGGCCTGGAGTTGCGGTGGGTGTCGTGGCGCTCGGCGTCGGCGCGGGCGTCGGCGGCGGTGTATCCGGTGTCGCACCAGGCGTGGCAGAGCTGCCCCGGCGGTGCGTGACAGGTCTCGCACCGCTCTTCGAAGTCCTCGGGGCGGAACGGCGGCGGTGGGCTGCTCATGTCGGCGCGTCCGTGATGCCCTCGGCGCGGCCCAGCTGGGCGCAGCGTTCCGGGGTGGCGTGGGTGAACGATGCCACGGGTTGTCTCTCCTCGTGATCAGGAGCGGGCGGGGCCGGGGCGGTCTGGCGTGCAGGCCACCCCGGGGGCGCGGGTGTGTCGGCCTACGGGCGGGTGAGTTCGCGGTGGATGCGGCCGCTGGTCTCGCGCGCTTCCCTGCGGGCCTGGTCGGCTGCTGCCTGCGGGCTGACGGCGTGGACGACCTCGACGCTGCCGAAAGCCTCCTCGGCGTCTTCCTGGTGCTGCTCGTGAGCGTCGTCTCGTTCGCCCGGATCGGCGGGAGCCTCCTCCACGTGCCAGATGTCGACGTCGCCCCCGCCCGCCCACTGACCGACCACGAAGTACGCGCGCTCTTCGCTCTCCGGCGCGGCAGCGGGTCGGGTCAACCCCTTGTATTCCGACCGGAACAGCGTCAGACGGCGGCTCTCCTCGTCGGCTGCGCGCCTGCTGGTCTCGGCCCACTTCGGCAGGTAGTCGGCGCGGTGAGCCAGGCTCTCGCGGCCCGGGACCAGCAGCAGCGCGAGCACCGGGTGCGGGCGGTCGGCGAACCAGCGGGCCAGCGTCCACCAGGCGGCGAGACTGCGGGCGGCCTGGACACGGTGGGCTGCGGCCTCCTCCAGCCACCGTGCCTGTGCCCGTTCCGCGTGGGAGATCATCGCGTCCAGCCACGTGAGCAGTTGGGGGGTGTCGTGGCGACGGGCCGCGTGCTGGAGGCTGGGGAAGTCGCTGCGGGCGGCGTAGTCGCTGGCGCACGCACGCAGTACGGCGGTCAGGGTCTGGCTGGCCTGTGCGGGCGCGGGCCGGTCGTTGGTGTCGGTCAGGTCGCGTTCCAGCCATCCCCAGGGCACGTCGGCGGAGTGGGCCAGCACCCGGACCTGGTTGCCCTGGTAGGCGCGGCCACGGATGCGCACCAGCGGCTCGGCGGGCCACTCCCGCGCGCTGGCCGATCCGATGGTGGCCCGGACGGCGTCGAACCGGTCCCACCGGGCGGGGCTGCTGGTCGCGGTCACGTGGACGGTTCCGCTGGCGGCACCGGTGAGGCGGTAGCGCACGGCTCCTGCGGGGTCCGCCTCGGACGGCACGGCACGAACGGTGCCGGACGGGGTGGCCATGGTGATCACAGAGCGTCTCCTCACGGGGGCGTACAGAAGGAAGGGGGGAAGGCAGGGCCGGTGACTTCAGCCGGTGATGGACGGGTCCGGCAGGAAGGGCGCGGGGTACGCGAGGGCGGCGGGTACGGCGGCCTGCACGACGGCGGCCCTCATGGCGTGCAGCCATCCGCGCTCGATCCGCCACCCGCACACGACCGGGCCCGGGCCCTGCTCGGTCTGCACAACCAGGGTGGCCAGGACGGTGCAGCTGCCCTCCAGGGCGGCCGTCACGGCGGCCTCGACGGCGGTGAACTCGTCCGGGTCGGCGTCCAGGTGCCACGCGGGGGCGGTCGTCACCGTGACGGTGACGCTGGTCACGGCGTACCGGCCGTCGACGTCCAAGGCGGCGTAGTGCAGGTGGTGACGTCCGGCACCCAGGGCGGTGAAGAGCTGGGCGAACGCCTGGTGCGCGCGGTCGCGGGCGGCGGTGATCGCTTCGTCTCCGGGGTAGGGCAGGGTACGGCGGTCGGCGCGGGAGGGCTGGTCGAGGTGCGGGCTCGTCACGGTGACTCCAGCGGGGCGACGGGTGGGGGCCGGCTACGCGCGGCGGGCGGGGAAATCCCGCGCCCTGTCGCGCGCGGGACTCGGGTCAGATGACGGGGCGGCGGCGGGCCTGCTCGTCCAGGCGGTGTACGTCGGGCGCGGGCTCCCGGAAGTGGCACCACGTGCGCCCAAGGAAGTCCTCAGCGGTGTAGAAGTGCACGGTCCGGGCCCCGTCGCTTCCGCCAAAGGTGGTGTAGGCGGCGGCGTACCAGTAACCGTCGATGTTGAACGGAACGGCGTCCTCGGGCCACTCGTGCGGGATCGGGGTCAGGTGGGACCGGCGGGCGTGGTGCAGGCGGTCATCCGTGGTGAGGTCGACCGCCACGAAGTGGTCCCGCTCCATCGGCTGCCGCTCGCCGAAATCCTCGTCCTGCTCCCAACAGGCTCGGCAGCGGCCGAACCACGTGCACGGAAGGAGGTACAGGGTGCGGCCGTGCATCTCGGGGACGGTGCCGTGGTAGGTGACACGGCTGCCGATGAACAACCGGGGGACGGGCGCGGGTTCAGGCATGAGCGGCCTGCCAGGCCTTCGTGTTCCACTCGCGGGTCAGTTCGTCGGCGTACGCGACGTCGCGCGCGGCCTCGGCGTCCAGCGCGGCCACGATCCGGACGGTGCATCGGATCTGGTTCGCGCGGCGCTGGGCGGCGGCGGTCTGCTCCTGGCACTCGGCCTCCTCCTCCGGCAGGCTGTGCACGAGAAGGATCCGTTCGTCGCTGGTGAAGATCACGAGGTAGCGGCGGAAGTCTTCGATCCGCGACGGGCGGGCCGGGCCGGTGGTGGTGTCGGCCAGCGTGGCGCGGGCCTCGTCCAGCAGCTTCGCCACTTCCTCGCTGGCCTTCACGCCCCTGGTGCGCTGGTGGGGGTTGCGGCCGTAGTAGACGCGGGCCTTGTCACGCACGGGGGCGAACTCCACCGGGGCGTAGATGCTGATCATCCGGCGGGCGTAGTTGTCGCGCTGGTTCTGCTCGGCCTGGGCGGCGCGGGCGGTGTCGGTGACCTTGCCCTGCGTCCAGCCCAGCGCGGTAGCCGCGCACGACGTGCCGTAGTAGGCGACGTCTTCGGGGGTGCCGTCCTCGTTCCCGTCGGCGTCGAGCGGCATGAGCGCGACGGTGCGCTTGAGTCCGCGGCGGCCGCAGCACCCGCACGTGTCGTAGTCGTCGACGATTCCTTTGATCTTCCACTTCGCGATGGGCATGGATGGCCTTCCGTGGGGCGGTGGGTGGGCGGTGGGCGCCGCGTTGATGGGCGTCCGTCGGCGCGGCCTGGGAACGGGGACGGCGTGTTCCTGGCGCGCGGCTGCTCCGCAGACGCGACGCACTGCCGCTACGCGGCAGGGGCCGGCGGGCAGCGCTCCGCGCTCGGGGGCGGCGGCCGGTGCTGGCCGGTGGGGCCGGGTGGGCACCCCGGTGGGGGAGTTGGGGTGCCCACCCGGCGGTCAGGGGGTCAGACCGTGGTGAGGGCGAACGCCTTCTCCATCAGGTCGTTGGCCGCTCCGCTGATGACCCGCTCGGCGCGGGCTGCGGCCTTGGCGGCGTCGGTGGCACCCCGGGCCGGGGCGACGTGGTTGGCGTACTCGGTGAGCGCGTTGTATCCGGCCCACCGCGTGCCCCGGATACCGGCCTGGGTGTCGGCGTGCTCGAACAGGTTCGAGATGGCTCCCCACCGCTGGCGCTGGTTGGTCTTGGTGCGGGCATGGTCGTTGTCCTTGACCGGCCACAGTTCGTCCACCACGGACTTCAGCTCACTGAGCGTCATCTCGGCTTCGATCATGCGCTGGGCGGCCTGCTCGAACTCCTCGGCGTAGCGAAACGTCAGCCCGAGGGCGGAACGGGCCTGCGCGATGCGGGCTTTGGCTCCGGCGGTGTGCCGCACGACGAACGAGGAACGGGCCCCGTGGATGGCCGCGCGCATGGTGTTCGCGCATACCACCCGGACCGGCGTCACCACGATCCGGAAGGCGCTGCCTCCGTCGTGGCTGTTGAATGCCGCGATGTAGAGATCGACGTTGTCGTCCTGGCCGATCGTGAGCCCCTGCGGCATCTTCATGGTGAGGAACACCTGACGGCCGTCCTTGAGCGATCCGGCGGTCTCGAAGTGTGCGCCGGACTCGTCGGCCAGAAGGTTGAGGAACTCGGCGTGCTCCTCGTTCTGAACGGGGTGGTAGTCGCTGCCGACCACGCCGAGCGTCTGGGTGCGGCCGGTCTTCGGGTGGGTCCGCGCGGTCGCGAAGTGCTGCGGTACGTCCAGCGGCATGGTTCCGTCGGCCGTGATCTCGGTCGCGGTCAGGGGGAGGAGTCGCACCCTCCAGTCGGACAGAGACGCGAGGCTCATGGCCTCCTCGGCGGTCATCGCGCCGTCGGTGACGGTGCCGAGCTTGTGCCAGGCGCTCGTGTTGGCGGAGGCGAAAGCGGCGGTCCCGTCGGTGAACTGCTCGATCTCGTGGGCCACTTGGGGCTTCCCTTCTGGTGACGAACTTTCGGCGTGTCCGGCAGGGGGCCAACCCTGCCGAACGAGTTCCATAATACCTATCTCGGGGGGTGGGGCAACCGATTAAATCTCCGGCCACCCCACCCCCGGGGCGGCTACCAGTCCCCGTCGAACGCTTCGGGCTTCTCGTAGGCCTCGTGAACCGCCCACGCTTCACCCGGGGTCAGGATGCCGCACTCGGGCAGAGACATGCGCTCCTCGACCCTTCGGTCCCGGACGCACGCCATGCGCCCGTTCTCGCAGACGTGACAGTTGCTCACAGGGAATCCCTCTGCCAGTGCTGAGACAGCGCCGTGACGCTCCACGCGTGGACTCCGGTCAGCGCGGTGACAAAGGCGCCGTCCTTGTACTCGCTGAGGCGGTAGAGCGTGGACTCTCGCCCTCGGCGGTCCAGTTCGCGCTCAATGCGTGTCACCCAGTAGCGGCCGTGGCAGCGCTCCTGCGACCCGTGGTAGCTGACCAACTGCCCAAGGCTGGGGCCGCTGTCGGTGTGCATGGCGGCGAACAGACCGGTGAGGGCTGTAGCGAACGTGTGGGGCGGCAACGGCACATCGGCCAGTGCGGGCCCGGTGTGCCCGGTCCGCACGCCAGAGATCCATCCGACCTCGAAGAGGGAGCGGGCCGCCTCGCGCACGCTGTGCGGGAAACCGGTGTTCGCGGGGAGCTGCTCAAGGGCGGCCCGGAAGGCGGCCCGCATCTGCTCTCGCTCGCCCTCGGTCGCGGGAACGGCGCGGTGGGCGGGCTCGATGTTCGTCATGCTCACAGTGATTGTCCCTTCGGTTGTGTAGGCGCTGGGGCTGTCCGGGGGCCCGGTAGACCGGACCCCCGGAATTGCCTGCTACTTCAGTCCGCGCGTCCGCAGAAATTCACTGATGCGGAATGCGATGGCTCGCACCGAAAGGGATGAGCCTCGGAACGTCCCGAGAATGCGGGGCCCGGTGTCGCTGTCGTGGATGATGTGGAACTCGAATCCCTGGGCAACCGGCAGGAGAATCCGGATGGGACCGGCCGTGGTCTCGAACCGAATTGACGTTGTCTTCTCGTCCTGGTTGTGCTCGATGACGGCGTCCCGGAGGAGTTCAGGGCGTGGGAGGAAGTTCGCGATACGGCGGGCCTTTTCGGCCTGAGGGGTTGTGATCTCGTCCGCGCTGGGAGACACCTTGCCTTCGCTGATGACGATCTCCACGCTTACGCCTTTCTGTTGACGAACGTTCGGCGGTGCCGGTTGGGGGCCAACCCTTCCGACATGTTCCATAATACAGCATTCTGGATCTGTTGCACTACCCCACGCGCGAACCCCTGCACGATCTCTTGCGCTATCTCCTGTCCTCAACCGGCGGCCGGCCTCTCCAACATCCCAGGTCAGGGGGCTTCTTGTGCGTGGTCGGGGGAGCTGACATCCCCTCTGCTGCCGCTCTCCCTGCCCGGATGAGAAGAAAGGTGGTGGCCGGGCTGGGGTGGCGCGGCGGGTTCGGGGATTGGGGCGGGGGTTTGTGGTTGCGCGTCGGCGGGGCCTCCGCGCTGGGGGCGCTGGCGGGCCTGGACCGTGGAGCGCTCTGCCGGAGGCAGCCCAACCCCCCCACCTCCTGACCCTTCAACCGGCAACCAGGTCCCGGAGGGGCCTGGTTGCTCTTCTCTCGTATTCCGTGGTTTGCTTTTTCCCACGGAATACAATTCAACTCTTCCTGCTTTTCAGGGAATCGGAGATTCCCCTCAACCTCCACCTCGGAAAGGCGCCATGACGAACCGTCAATCGGATCCCCAACTCACCACCCAACTCCCCACCCCCACTATCAATATCAGCACCCCGTATTTGTGCCGGAGGCACAAACCATCTGCCCGCTTTTCGTGCCGGAGGCACGCAGGGTTATGGAATGGCCGGAGGCCAATTCAATAACCCACCGCCGGAGGCGGGCTTTTCGCGCGGGGACGCGCGAAACGAGCGAAGCGAGTATTCGGCTGCCGGAGGCAGAGC
>NZ_JBIBKW010000048.1:0-25634 GCF_042959465.1 Streptomyces sp. NPDC007901
CGCGGGCCTCTACTCGGTGACTTGTAGATCACTCGGGAAGGTACGCCCTGCGCGTCCCGTCCCAAAGATCGATCCACAAGTACTGAGCATTGCTCCTCATCATGTTGCCCCATGGCGAAACCCCAAGATCCCCGACAGAGTCAAGCTGAAGCACCGACACCAGCGCCAGCTGTCCGGGAGACAGCCCCGGCCTGCCGTCGGAGGGATACAGCCCGACGAACTCCTCGTCCTCGAACAGGACATCGAGCCGGTCCCGGATAAGCATCGCCGGAGTGCTCTTCAGACACGCCGCCCGAGCTGTTCGCACCGTCCTCACCAGAATTCGCTGGAAACTCCCCGGCCGTAACGACACTGCCCCCACACCCCAAAATCCGAGGCCACCCCGCAACTCCTCCAGCGAACCATCCGACGGCCCCACCGTCAGCACCCCGGACAAGATCACCAGCAGAGTCCCGGTATTGAGGCTAGGGCCGGCTGGTTTTGATGCTGTGGATGCGATGGGAGAATATCCCCGAGCACCTTTCGAATCCCCGGAGTCGTTGGGGGTGGGTGAGTGGCCTCCGAGGGGGCCATTGTCTGGGAGAGACCGGGATAGGTGTCGCCGTACTGGCCGTATTCTTGGGCCCGCTGGTTTTGATGCTGCTGTGGATGTGCTGGGGAATGCTGGCTGACCGCAACTCGAAGGCCCGGAATCGACGCGGCGGAGGCGCCAACATGCCCAGCAGCCATCAGGTGAAACCTCGTGGAAATGCCGGTAGGCAGCAGATGCGATACGCCAATACGTCAGCGGGAGCGTCCTCCGCGAGCCACCCAGGAACCGCCGGGTTGCGGTGAGGAAGAAAAGATCGTTGTCCCTCGGCGCAGCGACGCCGCCGGTGGATTAGGTGGCTGAAGCTCGCACGCGGCCTGGGCCACGGATGGTGATGGTCTGAGAGCTCCTTCTGGCTGCGGCGGGTCGGGAAAGCAGGACACTACGGTACCGGCGCCAATCAGCGTATTTCCCCCCACCATAAGCCATTTCTGCTGATCATTAGAGAGGCCATCGACATTGCCGGCGGCGCGCAAGCCGGCGCCGATGACCTGCATCACGGAGCCCGCCAAAACCATTCCATTGAATTCCGACTTTCCATCGAGACCGAATTTCATTTGTTTGGCGGCGAGGTGCACAGCTTCAGATCCCTGCCACCCGACTCCGGCAGCGTACATCGCATTCCCGGATGTCCCAGAGGTCAAGCCGCCTGCCGCTTGCATCAGGTAGGGGACCGCTTTGAAGAAAATTTTCCTGAGAGCCTCGTTTCGCATAGCCCGCCACTGCTTTTGTCTCGCGTTTTGCTCTTCCGTCTCATGTGGCGATGACTGCCCGCGATCCGGCGGCGTCAGATTACCGTCCGGAATACGGAGTCCGGAGTGTTCGTCGACGGGAGTTCCCTCAGGCCGGACCCCTGTCTGCTGAGCCTTTCCGGTGTAGTCCGTAATGATTCCATAGTAGGAACCACCGGACATTTGAGAGTCCATGCTTCCGTTGCGTTTTCTTGACGCGGAGGCTTCGGGCTGGCCTTCATCGCTGTACACCACTGTCAGATCTCCTTGGGTGCGTCGTATAACACTGTGCTGTGGCTCGGCTCTGCGTGAGCTGGAATGGAAGAGGCTCGGTCAAGAGGTTTGGAGTACCGGCGGGACGGACCATGGCCCTTGCGGGAGTAGTGGTCCTTCCGCGACGCACCCAGCAGCCGGGCCATGGGCGGAGACGTCCTGGTGTGTCCTGCTCTAGAACTCGTGGAGCTGGGCGAAGGTCTGCTCGACGACGTAGCGGAGCTTGCCGAGACCGATGATGTCCCGAGATCCCTTGCGGGAGATGATCGGCAGGATCCGGCGCTTTCGCAGCTCCTGGTGGTTGGGAGGTGCTGTCGTAGCCCTTGTCGCCGAGCAGGGCGTCCGGGCACTTGCGGGGGTGACCGACCCGGCCGGCGACCGGTGGGATGCCATCGACCAAGGCGAGGGTCTGGGTGACGTCGTTGACGTTGGCGGCGGTGGTGATCACGTGGAACGGGATGCCGCCGCCGTCGCTGAGCAGGTGGTGCTTGCTGCCGGTCTTGCGGCGGTCGACCGGCGACGGGCCGGTTGCCTCACCCCCTTTTTTTCGCGCGCACATGGGAGGTGTCCACGCACGCGCGCGTCCAGTCGATCAGTCCGGCGGCGTTCAACTCGGCCAGGAGTATGCGGTGCAGGGCCTCGACCCCGGCCTCCTGCCAGCGGTCGAGCCGGCGCCAGCAGGTCTGCCCGGAGCCGAAGCCCAGTTCCAGCGGCAACTGCTGCCAGGTGATGCCGGTGTACAGCACGAACAGGATGCCCTGCAAGCACCGCCGGTCGTCCACCGGGCGAGGGCCCGGCGACCGCTCCGGCCAGGCCGACAGCAGCGGCTCGATCCGGGCCCACAGCTCGCCGTCCACGGTCCACGGTTTGTTGCTCAGGCCATCACGAACGGACGAATCGTCACATCGGTCACGCCCCACCAGCAACGATCAGCAAGATTGTGTTACGAGTTCGTCGGAGCGCGGACAGTGCGGCTCGTCGCTCAGACGGCGAACCTGACGGCTTGGAGCCACTGGGAGTCGTTCATGGTCCCACCCCAGACGTAGTTGACAGGAGGCTGCGCGGTCGGATTGTCACATGTGAGTCCACCCCACTGACCGTTGACCGCCGCGTTCTCGCAGACCGCACCATCGCCGACGTTGATGACCAACCCGAGGATGTACGGGAAACTCGCCTTGGTCGAGCCGATGTACACATCCACGCCGTCGGCCGTCGCGCCACTCCAGGGCGTCTTCCACTGCTCCACGTGGACCCAGGCGTTGGACGAAGTCCCCTTGGTCCCGGCCGTCGCCGTGTTGATCGACTTGATCTTCCGGCGAGTACCCACGCGTCCCGCCGTGGCACCGTCGCACACCGGCTTCTGCCAACCGCCCTTGTCGAGATAGACCCGGTAACAGATGTGCCGCCCCGGACTGCTCGCCGCCAGTTTCATGACGGCCTCGGCCGCGGTCTGCCGGTGCGGCGCATGGGGCACGCTCGGCGGCGTTACGCGTGCAGGCGTCCGGTCGGGCTCTGCTGCCCTCGTCTCCTTCGGTGACGCACTGCGGCTGTGCGCGGTCGACGGCGAAGCACTCGCCGACGGATCGGGGGACGTGCTGGGGGACGTGCTGGGGGACGTGCTGGGGCCGGATGTGGCGTGCGGCCACAGCGACGGCGAAGCGGTCACCGTCGGCTGTGTGGGCGCCGGCACCACCGGGACCCCACTCCTGTCACCTGCCGCGTCAACAGCTTGGTCCTTGGCCTTGCTCCCCGATCCGCTGCCGAGCACGATCAATGGACCGACAACCAACAGCGCCACACCGGCCCCCACTGCAGAGACGACAACACGACGCCGCAGCAGCCCTGGCGCTTCGTACTCGTCGTCCGACTGCCCCATGTCACGCGGCCGCCGGCCTTCCTGATCGGCACCCAAGACGCCAGGAGCACCAGGACGGGACACGGAGGACGGCACCACCTCGGGCGCTTCGGCACCTGCACCGGGCGCCTCCGCACGACCGGACGATGAGACCGGCTTGTCGAGATCCACGGAGCCCAAGGCCTCGGGACCACTCACGGGGTCCTTCCTGCGCTCCTCCACGAGGCTGCTGGAACCATCCGGCAAAACCTCAACAACGGCCACGTACTCCGCTGACAGATCCGAGATGACAGCCGAAACCGGTCTGTTGCGACTACGCGCATACCCATGCAGCGTGTCCAGGATCGCCACGTCGACCGACTCGTTGCCGACCACAGGCACGGGCACCCCGTCCACCTCCGCTGACCCGTTACCTGAAATCACCACCTGTATGTGAGCTGTCGACTCCCGTCCCTCATCCATACCTGCACACGTCCTTTCCCGACCAACCACCGCACCACTGCGGCTCCGCACAACACAGCAACGGCGAGGAGCGACGGACAGTTCAATCGAGAGCCGGCGTTTCTACCTTCTTGCGCCTTACAACCCCTATCTGAAAGGGGCGTTGGGGATGGCCGCGTTCGGAGCGGCACGGACCAAGGACTCCTTCCTGCAGGCACGCTACAAGCGGTTGACCGCCCCCCCGCGGTCCGATCAAGGCGCTGATCGCCGTTGAACACTCGATCATCACCGCGGTCTGGCACATGCTCAACGACCACGTGACCTACCACGAGCTCGGCGGCGGCTACTTCACCCAACGGGATCCCGAACGGGCCGCACGCCGAGCCGTCACGCCTGAACGAACTCGGCTACCGCGTCACCCTCGACCCGATGGACGTCGCTGGACGAACGAGCGTGGCCGAAGCCCGGCGAAGAGACGATTCCGACGCTGCTACCGCCGCCGCCGTCGTAGACGCACGGGCAGCCTACGACGGTGGACGCGCACTTGCTCCGGGCCTCCAGTGGGAAGACGAGTCCTGGACAGCACCGGCCGCCGCGAGAAGGTCCCCTGCGCGGAACGACGTTCGGCGAAACTGGCTTCGGGATCCGGCAGGACATCGGTGGCAGGGCGGGCACATCCGGGCCCGGAGCTGCATGAGGGCGTGAGCCCGGAATGAACTGCTGGGCGCCGGGGCCCGTTACGGGGGCGACGGGCCCGAGACGGGCCCCTCCATCACGCCAGGAGACAGGATGTCCATCCCCCGTCGCACCGAGCCCCCGCGTTCCGTACACCCTCTGACCTCGGTCTTCGCCGATCTCTATCGAACCGATCCGGACCGCTGTCTGTTCGTCTTCACCGATGTGCACGGTGAAGACGCCGCGCGGCGTACCGTCGGCGATCTCGCGCGCGGGGCGGAGGGGATCCGGAAACTTCTGTCCGACGGCGGTGTCAAGCCGGGGGAGCGGGTGGTGCTGGTTCACCTTCCTTCGCTCGACTTCATCGATGCGTTCCTCGGCTGCCTCGCGGCCGGTGTGCTTCCGGTTCCGGTGGCACCGCCAAACCCCTTCGCGCTCGAACAGGATCTCGCGCGCGTGTTCGGGGTCGCCGACGACTGCGGTGCCCGGGCCATCCTCACGCACCAGGACTATCTCGCGGTCCTGGACTCGGCCGGCTCAGGGGAGGTCGTCCTCCGTTCACGTCAGCCCTGGCTTGTGCCGGATCTTGACGAATTCGGCGCGACGCCGTTCCTGGATCTCTGGCACCAGCCGTCCGATCCCGATGAGCCGGCCTACCTGCAGTTCACTTCGGGTACCACCGGCCCGCCGAAATGTGTGACGGTCAGCCATCGAAACATGCACCACGAGGTCGAGGCTCTCGCAACGGACCTGCGCCTCGGTGAGGGCACGGTCGCGGTCACGTGGGTCCCGCACTACCACGACATGGGCCTGGTCTCCGTCCTGCTCAGCACCCTGGCCGGCAACTCCGGACGGACATACCTGATCTCACCGCTGGACTTCCTCCACCGGCCCGCGGTCTGGTTCGACGTCCTGTCCCGGGTGCGCGGCACCCACACCTCCGGCCCGCACTTCGCCCTCGACCTCATGTGCCGCAAGACGACCGAGGAGCAGCGGGCCGGCTGGGACCTGAGCTCGGTACAGGTCTTCAGCGCGGGCGCCGAAATCGTACGGACGGCCGCCGTGGAGGCGTTCTTCGAGACCTTCCGCGGCACGGGGCTGGACAGCGCCTGTTTCCACCCCGGATACGGCCTCGCCGAGCACACCATGAGCCTGGCCATGGGCAGCAGCGGCCCGCTCGCGCTCGACCGTGACCAACTGGCCCGGGGCCGCGTCGTCCCGGCGAAACCGGGCCCGGACCACCACCGGGCCGTCTGTTACGGCGCCGGTTGGACGATCAAGCCTGACACGAGCCTGCGCATCGTCGACCCCGAGAGCCGTTTGCCCTGCGGCCCCGACGAGGTCGGTGAGATCTGGATCGACTCGCCCACCAAGGCGCTCGGTTACTGGGGCCGCGAGCTGGCGACCCGCGAGACCTTCCATGCCGAGATCGGCGACGGTGACCCGCGGCGTTACCTGCGCACAGGCGACGTCGGTTTCCTGCGGAACGACGAGCTGTACGTGACCGGACGGCTACAGGACATGATCGTAACCGACGGGCTCCGCTACCACGCCGAGGACATCGAGGAGGCTGTGCGTGGTTGCCATCCCGGTATCCGTAGGGGCGGAGTCGCAGCGTTCTCGGTGCCGGCCGATCCCGGCGGCCCGGAGCGACGACTGATCATGCTCGTGGAATCCACAGGCGAACCGGCGGACTCGGGACACGCCGAGGAAATCCGGCAGGCGGTACGGACACAGATAGAGACCGAGTTCGGCATCACTCCGGCCGAGGTGGTCGTCGGCCGGAAGCTGGTCCGGAAGACCACCAGCGGCAAAGTCCGGCGGAGCGCTTGCCGTGATGAGTACCTGGCGGCGAACGGTCTCAAGGAGTTCGTGTGACGGCGGCGGTTCCCGTCTCGTCGGCTACGACGAGGATTGTCGACGTGGTGCGCCGGATCCGCGAACCGGTGCACGTCGTCGTCGGTGAGGACGGTGGTGTCGGCGCCCTCACCGGCGATCCGGGCGACAGGCGCGTGCTCGCCACACTGCCGGCACTGTATCCGGAGTGGCTGGGCGACCGGTCGTTCGGCGAGGTGCACGGCACTCGCTTTCCCTATGTCGCCGGCGAGATGGCGCACGGGATATCGACCACCGACATGGTCGTCGCGCTGGGCCGGGCGGGCCTGCTCGGCTTCTTCGGCGCGGGAGGGCTGTCCCTGGACCGGGTGGCCGAGGCCCTGGCGACGCTGCGTAAAGCACTGCCGGGACATGCGAACTGGGGCGTGAACCTCCTCCACGCACCGAGCCGGCCCGCCTGGGAAAGGAGCATGGTCGACCTGCTGCTGCGGTCCGAGGTGCGTGCGGTCTCTGTCTCCGCGTTCATGGAGCTGACCCCGTCCGTGCTGCAACTCGCGGTGAGCGGTTTACGCAGTGACGCCGAGGGCCGGATCGTGCGCCAGGTCCGGTTGTTCCCCAAGGTGTCGCGTCCCGAGGTGGCCGAACGTTTCCTCGCCCCTCCGCCGTGGTCGATGCTGGAGGCGCTGTGCACCGCCGGCCGCATCACGTACGCCGAAGCCGATCTCGCGGCGCGGATCCCGGTCGCCGAGGACCTCACCGTGGAGGCCGACAGCGGCGGGCACACCGACAACCGCCCACTGCTCTCCGTGCTGCCCCGGATCCAGGAGCTGGCAGCCGGCATCGCCGCGCGCCACGGTCATACTCCCGCCCGTATCGGTGTCGCCGGTGGTCTTGGTACGCCGGTGGCGGTGGCAGCGGCGTTCGCCGCGGGAGCCGCGTACGTGGTCACCGGCTCGGTCAACCAGACCTGCGTCGAGGCGGGGATCTCGGCCGGCGCCAAGAAGATGCTCGCCGAGGCGGATCTCGCCGACGTGATGATGGCCGCGTCCGGTGACATGTTCGAACTGGGTGTCAAGGTCCAGGTACTCCGCCGCGGGACACTGTTCGGTTCGCGCGCCAACCGCCTTCACCAGCTCTACACCGAGTTCGACTCGCTGGAGTCGATTCCCGCACCGGAGCGGCGCAAGCTCGAACAAACGGTGTTCCGCGCTCCGTTCGAGGAGATCTGGGAGGAGACCCGCGGTTACTGGGAGAGCCGTGACCCGGCCCAGCTCGCCAGGGCCGAGTCCGACCCCAAGCACCGGATGGCCCTGCTGTTCAGGTGGTACCTGGGCAAGGCCTCCTGGTGGCCCATCCAGGGTGAGCGGGACCGCGGCGACGACTACCAGCTGTGGTGCGGCCCAGCCGCCGGCGCGTTCAACTCATGGGTGCGCGGCAGCTTTCTCGCAGACCCCGCCGACCGGGAGGTCGTCCAGGTCGCCCGCAACCTGCTCGAAGGCGCAGCCGTGGTCACCCGAGCGCATCAGCTGCGTACGTACGGCGTGCCCGTGCCGGCCGACGCCTTCGCGTTCGCTCCTCGCCGTCTCGCCTAAGGACCGTCATGCCCAGACCCCCCTTCACCCCGATCGCAATCGTCGGTGCGAGCGCACTACTGCCCGGACCCGCCGGCATCGACGGTTTCTGGCGCACCGTCTTCTTCGGCACCGACCAGGTGTCGGACGTTCCGCCCACGCACTGGCTGGTAGAGGACTACTACGAGCCCGATCCCGCGGCGGAGGACAAGTGCTACGCCTACCGCGGTGGGTTCCTCTCCCCGGTGATGTTCGATCCGCTGCGCTTCGGTGTGCCGCCCGCCGCCCTGCCCACGATCGACACCGCCCAGCTCCTGACCATGGCCGCCGCCGAGCGGTTGCTCTCCGCGCTGGCCTCCTCCGGAGCCCCCACCGACCGCTCTCGGACCAGCGTGATCCTCGGCATCTCGGGTCTGGAGATGCTCGCCACCATGGGAGCCCGCATGCAGCGGCCGGTCTGGCTGAAGGCGTTGCGGGAGAGTGGCGTTCCCGAGTCGCTGGCACAGTCCGTCTGTGACCGGATCGCCGCCCACTACCCGGCATGGCAGGAGTCGAGCCTGCCCGGCATGCTCACCAACGTCGTCGCGGGGCGGCTGGCGAACCGTTTCGACCTGCACGGCACCAACTACACCACGGACGCCGCCTGCGCGAGCTCGCTCGCGGCGCTGTCCAGCGCGGCCAACCAACTCGCCCTCCAGCAGGCGGACCTGGTCGTCACCGGTGGCATCGACACCTTCAACGACCCGCTGATGTACACCAGTTTCAGCAAGACCCCCGCGCTGTCGCCCACCGGCGACTGCCGACCGTTCTCGTCGGACGCGGACGGCATGGTGCTCGGCGAGGGCGTGGTTCTGCTCGCCCTGCGTCGGCTGACCGACGCCGAACGCGACGGGAACCGGATCCTCGCGGTGATCCACGGCATCGGAGCGGCCTCGGACGGTTCCGGCGGCGCCATCTACGCTCCGCAGTCGAGCGGGCAGGCCCGTGCCCTACGGACGGCGTACGAGGCGGCCGGCTACGGCCCCGACAGCGTCGAGCTGATCGAGGCGCACGGTACCGGGACCGCGGCCGGTGACGCCGCCGAGACCTCGGCGCTCCGTGAGGTGTTCGGCGCCTCCGGCCGCGACGACGACGGCTGGTGCGCGCTCGGCTCGGTGAAGTCCCAGATAGGACACACCAAGGCGGCCGCGGGCGCGGCCAGCCTGCTGAAGGCTGCGCTCGCGGTCCACCACGGGATCCTCCCGCCCACGATCAAGGTCGACCGACCCAATCCCAAGCTGGGCCTCGACGGCAGTCCCTTCTACCTGAACACCCGCTCACGGCCGTGGATCAGAGACGGCGGCCGTCCCCGCCGAGCCGGTGTGTCGAGCTTCGGATTCGGCGGCACCAATTTCCACGTCACGCTTTCCGAGCACGTGCCCGAGGACGACACCGACCGGGACCGGCCGCGGCTGCGTACCTCCGGGAGCGAGCTGGTACTGCTGTCCGCCGAGTCTCCCGGGGAACTCCGCGATCAGGTCGTCCGGCTGGCAGACGGCCGGATCCCCCTGGCCGTCATGGCCCGCTGGAGTCAGGAGACGTTCGAGGCGACCGCGCCGGCCAGGCTCGGCGTCGTGGCCACCGGCGAGTCCGACCTGGCCACGAAACTGCGTTCCCTGACGGACCGCATCGCCTCCGATCCGGAAACCTCGTTCACTGTTCCAGGCGGCCTCTACGGCGCCCACCCGGCCGACCCCGGGCCGGTCGCTTTCCTCTTCTCGGGCCAGGGAAGCCAGTACGTCGGCATGGGCGCCGAACTCGCCATGTCACTTCCGGAAGCACTGGCCAGCTGGGACTCCGTGGCAGCCATGCCCTGTTCCACGGCTGACGGCGAACGGCTGCACCGGGTGGTGTTCCCGCCGCCCGCGTTCACCGCCGAGGAGCGGACCGCTCAGCGCGACCGGCTCATCCGCACCGAGTGGGCACAGCCCGCCCTCGCCGCACAGAGCCTCGCCGTACTCGAACTCCTGCGGCTGCTCGGCGTACGGCCGGACGCGGTGGCCGGACACAGTTTCGGGGAACTCGTGGCCCTGCACGCGGCCGGCAGCTACGACCGCGAGACCTTGCTTCGTCTGGCCAGACGCCGCGGCGAGCTGATGCGGGACGCCGCCCGCGAACCCGGCGCGATGACCGCCGTGTTCGGTACGCCCGACGAGGTGCGGGCACTGGTGGCGGCCGTCGGCTCGGATACGTTGTGGCTGGCCAACCACAACACGCCTCGGCAGGTCGTCGTGGCGGGTACGACGGACGCGGTCAAGCGGCTCGAACAGCGTGCCGAAGCGAGCGGACACACCGTGCGGCGGCTCGACACGGCCACCGCGTTCCACAGCCCGGTCGTCGCCGCGGCCGCGGAGCCGTTCCGGCAGGCTCTCGACGCCGAGCACGTCGAAGCTCCCCGTATCCCGACCTTCCGCAACACGACCGCGCGGCCCTATGCCGACAACGCCGAGGCGGTGCGCGCCGGGCTCGCCGAGCAGCTCACCGCACCGGTGCGGTTCGTCGAGCAGATCGAGGCGATGTACGCCGCCGGGATCCGGACCTTCGTCGAGGTCGGCGCGAACGCGACGCTCACCGGATTCACCAGCCAGATCCTCGAAGGCCGTGAACACCTCGCGGTGAGCCTGGACCGCGAACGGGCGGCAGGACTCACCGCCGTCCAGGAAGCACTGGCACGTCTCGCGGTCGGTGGTCTCGACATGGAGTTCGCCGAGTTGTGGCACCCGTACACCGCAGGTATGGAGGAGAACCCCGATATGAATGGCGACACGTCGGGCAGCAGCCGGACGGCGGTCGAACTACTGGGCACCAATTACCAGAAGTCCTACCCGCCTCCCGACGGGAGCGCTGCGCTGCCGCCGCCGAACCCCGACCCCGAGCCCGCCCGGTCCGCCACACCCACCGGTACGGCGACCACAGCCCCGATACCCGCCCCAGAGCAGAGTGGAGCGCCGACCCAGCCGGCGGGCTGGCTGGCGACACTGGCCGAGACACAACGTCTTGCCAGTGCCGCGCACGCCACGTACCAGCAGGTCATGGCCGATTCACATCTCGCCTTTCTCCGTATGTCGGAGGCCGCGCTGACACGACTCGGCGGTGACCTGGGCATCACTACTCAGGTCGCTCTGGCCCGCATTTATGAGCCACAGGCAGTGACTACGTCCCCGGCCGTACCCGCCTCTGCCCCTGAACCGTCGCGGGCGGTGCCGATACCCGGGCTCTCCGTGCCCACTTCCACTCCAGGACCGGTCACGGTGCCTACCACTCCCGGATCTTCTCCCCAGATCGAGCCCGAGACGCTGCCGTTCGAGGAGACGACACCGACCATGCACGTCACGGTGGACGCGGTGATGAGCGCCGTGTCTCAGAAGACCGGCTATCCGATCGACGTTCTGACCCCTGACATGGACCTTGTGACGGATCTCGGTGTCGATTCGATCAAGCGGGTGGAGATTCTCGCAGCCATCCGTGATCGGGTCACCGTTCCCGACGTCGACCCGGCCGTCCTTGGTGCCGCCCGGACTGTTCGGGATGTCGCCGAGGTTCTCGCCACTGCCGGGCCCCACAGTGAAGTCGGATCGGTGCCGGACGGGGAGAGGCAGGACCCGGTAAGTGGCGTCACGGTGGATGCGGTGATGTCTGCCGTGTCCGAGAAGACCGGCTATCCGATCGACGTCCTGACCCCTGACATGGACCTTGTGACGGATCTCGGTGTCGATTCGATCAAGCGGGTGGAGATTCTCGCCGCCATCCGTGATCGGGTCACCGTTCCCGACGTCGACGCGGCCGTTCTTGGTGCCGCCCGGACGGTTCGGGATGTCGCCGAGGTTCTCGGCAGCAAGGGGGCCAGTGCCCCGGAGCCCGTGCCGTCCGCTCCTCCCCTCCGGTTCACCGCACGCCAAGTGGCGGCGCCGGCCTGTGGGTTCGCGACGCCTGCGCTGACCGCTGGGCCGGTCGCGGTGGTCGGCGGACCGGCGGAGCTCGCTGACGCGCTGGCCGCGAGGCTCGGTGCCGGTGGCGTCGAGGCGTACGCCGCGAGCGAGGTTCCCGAGAACTGCGATGGCCTGATCTGTCTCGGTGGTTTCGAGCAGACATCAAGGAGCGCCGACGGGGCCAACCGGGAGGCGTTCGCGGCGGTCAAGGCGTTCGCGATGGCGCGTCACGACGGGCCGACCGTCCTCGTAGTGGTCCAGAGCGGGACGTGGGCCTCCGGGCTGACCGCGCTGGCCAGGACGGCAGCGCGGGAGTGGCCGCAGACCACGGTACGGAGCATCGACTGCGACCTCGCCGGTCTCGGCCCCGAGCAAGCCGCCGAGCTCATCGCCTCCGAACTGCTCACCGGCGGCTCGGATCCCGAGGTCACACTGTCCGCCGAGGGCCGTACCGTCCGCGTTTTCGCCGAACTGACCGGGCCCACGGGCACGGGCCGGGTCGGACCGCACTCGGTCCTCGTCGTCAGCGGGGGAGCACGGGGGATCACCGCGGCCTCGGTACGCGCGCTGGTCGAGACGCACACGCCCAAGGCCGTGCTGCTGCTCGGTCGGACGCCACTCACCGAAGAACCCCTCCACCTCAGCGGCGCCGCCGACGAGGCCGCTGTCCAGCGGGCCGTCATCGACCGTCTCCGGTCGACCGCGGAGGAACTCGACCCCCGTCGGATCAGGACCGAGACGGCGTCCGCCCTGGCCCAGCGTGAAGTCCGCGACACCCTGCGGGCATTGGAAGCGGGCGGCAGCGCCGTCCGCTATACCTCGGTCGACATCACGGACGCCGACGCCGTACGCGCGGCGGTTGCCGGGTTCCGGGAGGAGTGGGGACCGGTGACCGCAGTCGTCCACGGCGCGGGAGTGCTGGCGGACGCGGTGATCCGGGACAAGACGAGCGAGCAGTTCGACCGGGTGTACAGCACCAAAGTCGACGGTCTGCGGTCGCTGCTCGCCGCGGTGGAGGACGAACCGCTCGACCTGCTCTGCGTGTTCTCCTCCGTGGCCGCGGAGTTCGGCAACGCCGGACAGAGCGACTACGCCATGGCCAACGAGGTCGTCCCCCGGATCGCCGCCGCCGAGGGGCTCCGACGGCCGGACTGCCTGGTCCGCACGATCGCCTGGGGCCCCTGGTCGGCAGGCATGGTGGACGAGTCGCTCGCCGCCCACTTCCGGGCCGGCGGTGTCGAGCTGATCGAGACGGCCGCCGGCGCGGCGGCCTTCGTCGACGAACTGCACGAGTCGGACGACGGAGCGGCGGCCGTGATCCGGTCGGCTTCCCGCCCGCCGATCCGCCGTGGTGTGTCCGGTGAACTCAGCCTCTCCAAGCGCAGCCACCCGTTCCTGGCCGACCACGAGATCGCCGGGCTGCCCGTGGTCCCCGTGGCCTTGGTGCTGGAATGGCTCACCGGGGCCGCGCGGGCGACGTTCCCCGGTGAGCGGGCCGAGGTCGGGGATCTGGATGTGCTCAGCAAGATCGGTCTTGAGGACTTCGCGACGGCGAGCAGGCGGCTGTGGCTGGACACCCGGGCGAACGGCGGGACATTCACCGTCCAGCTGACCGGACCGGGCGGGCGGCCCCACTACCGCGCCGCACTCGCTCCCTCCGGCGACCCGGTCGCATCGCGGGCGTGGCGCAGGCCGGTAGGCCTCAGCGAGCCGGACCGGGTGATCTACGACGGACATCTCCTCTTCCACGGTCCGGCGTTCCGTGCTCTGACGGCGGTGGACGCCATCGGCCAGGCCGGTGCGGTCGGCACCCTGTGCGGAGTCACCGAACTCGGCTGGCCGGAAGAACCCTGGCACACCGATCCGGCGGCGGTGGACGGCTGCATGCAGTTGGCGGCCGCCTGGGCCGCGCAGGTGCTCGACGTGCGGGCGACGCTTCCCATGGGAGTCGGGGCCTTCCGTGTCTTCGTTCCGGGCCCGCTGCGTGGCCCGGCGATCGCCGTGGTGCGCGCGGGCCGGGCCGCCGGCAATGAGGCGTACTGCTCGGTCCAGGCGAGTGATCCGGACGGACACCCGCTGTTCGAGCTGACCGACGTCCGGCTGCTGACTCGTCCGGACGCGCCGCGTACCGAGACCCTCGCGAACGACTGACGGGTGGGGAACCGGTGCGGACCATCAACCCGGCCAGGCGGCGACTGCCCGCCGTGACGACGCAGGCGAACGCGGAAGCCCCGCCGTGCGACGAGCAGTGGGTGGCCCCCGGCCCCACCCCCGAAGAACAGTCCTGGAAGGTACGGAAGCGCTGATGTTCGAGCCCATCGCGATCGTCGGGCGTGGTTGTGTGCTGCCCGATGCCCTCTCCCCGGAACAACTGTGGCAGAACATCGCCGGGGGCCGTGTCAGCATCGCCCCCGTCCCCGCCGGACGGTGGCGGCTGCCCGACGAGGCACTCCCCGGTCTGGTCGGGCGCGCGCCAGCCCCCGCGCGCAACGCGGTCGGCGGATACGTGAGCGGCTTCGACGAGGTCTTCGACCCCGGCGGCCTCCGCGTGGACGAGGCCGAGATCGGCACACTCGACCCCGTGTTCCACTGGGTACTGCACAGCGTGCGGACGGCGCTGCGGGAAGCCGGTGCGGAGAACGGTGGTGAGCGGACCGGGCTCGTGATGGGCAATCTGTCGTTGCCGACCGACGGCATGGTCGCCTACGCCGAACACACCTGGTTCGCCTCCCAACCGCGACGGATCCGAGATGCCGTACGCCGCGCCGATCCCACACACCGCGATCCCACCGCCGCCAACCGGTTCTCCTCCGCGATGCCGGCCCACCTCACCGCCACCGCGCTCGGACTCCGCGCGGGCGCCTTCGCACTCGACGCGGCCTGCGCCTCATCGTTGTTCGCGGTCAAACTGGCTTGCGACCGGCTGCACGAGCGTACGGCCGACCTGATGGTCGCCGGGGCCGTCAACAGGGTTGACGACCTCATCGGGCACATCTCCTTCACCGCCCTCGGGGCGCTGAGCCCCACGGGGCGCAGCCGTCCCTTCCACCGGGACGCCGACGGCCTGGTGCCCGCGGAGGGCGCCGCGTTCGTGGCGCTGGCCCGGCTGTCCGACGCGCTCGCCGCCGGTCTGCGGGTGTTCGGGGTGATCCGAGGCGTCGGGCTGTCCAACGACGGCCGTGGCACAGGCCTTCTGGTTCCCTCGGCGGAGGGGCAGGTCCGGGCGTTTCGGCAGGCCTACATGGAGGCAGGCCTCGATCCGGCCACGGTGTCGCTGCTCGAGTGTCACGCCACTGGCACACCGCTGGGCGACGCGGTCGAGGTGGGGGCGGCGGCCACGGTGTTCGGCGGCGCCCGTGACCTGCCGGTCGGCTCCGCCAAGTCCAACTTCGGGCACCTGGTCACCGCCGCCGGCGGGGCGGGCATCCTGAAGGTGCTCGGTGCGTTCGAGGCCGGGATCCGGCCGCCGACGCTGTCGGCGCAGGAACCGATCGACGCGCTGCGTGACACGCCCATGCGGGTGCTGGGGGAAGCCGAACCGTGGGACGGTCCGCGGCGGGCCGGGATCAGCGCGTTCGGCTTCGGCGGCAACAACGCGCACCTCGTCCTCGACAGCGGACCCGCCGACAGTACGGCGGCACTCGTGCCTCCGGGCGCGCCGCCCTCCGGCGAGGACATCGCGATCGTGGCGATCGGTGCCCGGGCGGGCAACTGCGACGGCTACGCCGACTTCCGCGATCGTCTTCTGGGCGGTACCGCCCGACCGGAGCCCCGCGGTACCTACGACGTCGGCATCGACGGGCTCCGTACCCCCCCTGCCGACCTGCGGCAGGCGCTCGGCCAGCAGGTCGCCGTGCTGGAGGCGGCGCGCGAGGCCGCAGAAGGCCTCGACCTGCCCCGAGAGCGGACGATGGTGCTCGTCGGTATGGGGTGCGACGTCGAGGTGGCACGACAACCGAGCCGCGTGCGGACCGCGTCCTGGCTCTCCGCGATCGGCGCCGCACATGCCACGCCCCAGGTCCAGGAGGCGTTCGGCGGCCCCCTGGACGCCGCGCAGGTGGTCGGTACGATGCCCAACATCGTCGCCAACCGGATCAGCTCGCAGCTCGATCTGGGCGGTCCCGGATTCACCGTCTCCGCCGAGCAGGCCTCCGGAATCGTCGCGCTGGAACTCGGGGTCCGGGCGCTGCGCGCGGGCACGGCCGACGCGGTGCTCGTCGGCGCCGTCGACCTGTCCCGTGAGCCGGTCCATCAGCAGGCCGCGCGGCAGATGGGGATCGCCGCGGAACCCGGCGACGCCGCCGTCGTCCTCGTACTCAAGCGAGCCGAGGACGCCCGTCGCACCGGTGACCCGATCGTCGCGCTGGTCGGCACCGTCCCGGAGGCGGACGCGGAACTCCTCGTAGGAGACGACACGGCACCGGCCGGCCCGGGCGTCCGGTTCGATCCGGTGAACGCGTTCGGTGCGCCGCACGCCGCGGTCGGGCTGCTCGCTGTCGCATGTGCCGCGGTCGCGCTGCGTCACGGCGCCGTACCACGTGCGGGCCGGCCGGCCGACCCCCTGCTGTGTGCACGGCCGCGGGCCACGGTCAGTACACGGACCCTGGGGGCCGCCCCGACGCGGGTTGCCCTGCGCGCGGACACCGTACGGCCATGGAGCGCCGAACCACCGGCGCGCCTGCACGTCTACTCCGGCACCGACGCCCGGACAGCGCTTGCCGCCGCCCGGGAGGGACGGGAAGCCGACACCGGCCCGGCCCGGCTCGTGGTATGGGCCACCGATCCCGGTCAGCGCGTGGCGCGGATCGAGGCCGCCCGGCGCTGGCTGTCGGGCGCCGGAGTACGGCCGGAGGGCGTCGCCTTCCGCGAGCGTCCGATCGACGGCGAGATCGCTTTCGTCTACACCAACGGTTCCGCGTGTTACCCGCACATGGGCAGGGACATGCTGCTCGCGTGGCCCGACGCGCTGCGCCGGGTGGAAGCGCGCAGCGGCCCGCTGCGGAAGTCAGTCGGTTGGGTGTACGACGACACTCCCGCGCGGCACGCACTCCAGCAGACCAACGCGGCAGCGCTGCTCGCCCAGGTGCACACCCGGCTCACCCGGGACATCCTCGGCCTCGAACCCACCGCCGCGCTCGGTTACTCCTCAGGTGAGATCAGCGCGCTGATCAGCCTGGGAGCCTGGGACGACGTCGCCGCTCTGATGACGGACGCCGAGACATCCGAACTCTTCACCAAGGAGGTGGCAGGCGAACTCGAGCTGGTGCGCCGGTCCTGGCGTAAGCACGGTGTGGCGTCGGGCACCTGGGCGGCGTTCCAGGTGAGCGTGGACGCCGACACCGTTCGAGCGGTGCTGGATCGGGAACCGACCGTCCGTCTGATGGCGGTCAACGCACCCGGGCTGTGCGTGCTCGGCGGGGAGAGTACCGCCTGCCGGCGCGTGCTCGACCGGCTCGGCGAACCGACCGCGCTGCCGCTCGACTACGAGATCACCGTGCACATTCCGGAGGTCGTGGAGGTCAAGGACCGGTGGCGGCGGCTGTACGACCGTCGGACGAGCGCACTGCCGGCGATTCGCTTCTACTCGTGCGCCACCGCGACGCCGTACACCGTGTCGCGAGACGCCGTGGCCGACGCCATCACCGCGCAGGCCGTCGGCACGATCGACTTCGCGGCAACGGTCGAGCGGGCCTGGCACGACGGAGTCCGGATCTTCGTCGAACACGGCCCGCAGGGACTGTGCACGGGATGGACCCGCAGGATCCTGGGCGATCGGGAGCACGTGGCGGTCGCTCTGGACTCGGCCGACGGGCGCGGGTTGCGCGGCACGATGCAGACGGTCGCCGAGCTCGTCGCGGCCGGGGTCACGGTCGATCACCGCCGTCTGTACGAACACCTCGACACCGCGAGCACGAAACCGCGGCCCGCAGTCAGGACCCTGAGTGTCCGCGCACACCCTGAGCCGGTCCGGCTGCCCGATCTGTGGGCCCTGCCCGAGCCGATGCCACCCGCCCCCCATCTGCCTCCCGTGGCGCCCGTGATACGGCGCCCTCACACACCCGCTCCGCACACGGCCACACGTGCCACCGCACTCACCGAAGCCCCGGCGTCGCCGTTCCAGCTGCTCATGAGCACCCACCGCGGACTCCTTCAGCACCATTCCGAGGCGCACAAGGCCTACCTGCAGGTCATGGCGCACGCTCAACGGCTACTGATGTCCGGCCCGTCGGCCGCATCCATGCCGACAGCCTCCTCGTCCAGCCCCGTTGTGTTCGACCGCGCCCAACTGGAGACACACGCCGCCGGCCGCATCTCAGACGTGTTCGGCCCGATGTTTCTCCCGCAGGACGGCTACCGGCGGCAGGTCCGGATGCCGCGACCGCCCCTCCTGCTCGTCGATCGGGTCACCGCACTCGACGCGGAGCCCGGCCGGTTCGGCAAGGGAGTGATCCGCACCGAGACCGACGTGACCGAGCACAGCTGGTTCCTCGATCCCGTGGGGCGGATGCCCGCCGGTTTCGCGGTCGAGGCGGGCCAGGCCGACCTGATGCTGATCAGCTGGATGGGCGCGGACCTCCGGCACCGCGGCGAGCGGGTGTACCGGTTGCTGGGCTGCGACATCACCTACCACGGCAGCCCACCGGTACCCGGTGAGACACTCTCCTTCGACATCGTCATCGACGACCACCGGGAACACGGCGACATCCATCTGTTCTTCTTCCACTTCGACTGCCGGGTCGACGGTGAACTGAGGCTCACCGTCCGCAACGCGCAGGCCGGGTTCTTCGGCGACGAGCAACTTGCCGGAACCGGCGGCATCCTGTGGGACCCGTCCGACGACGTCCCGGCCCCCTCGCCCGTCCCACCCGCACCGCCCCGCAGCCGGCATGCCTTTCCGCCGGACCTGGTCACCGCCTTCGCCCAGGGACGCCTGGACGACTGCTTCGGCCCGGAATGGCAAGCGACCAGGGCCCATGCGCGTACGCCGCGGATCACCGACGGACGCCTACGTTTCCTCCACGAGGTAACTGAGTTCAAGCCCGACGGCGGCCCGTGGGGCCGCGGCTATCTGCGCGCCAGGCTCCCGGTGTCCCCTGAGGACTGGTTCTTCGACGCGCACTTCAAGGACGACCCCTGCATGCCGGGCATGCTGATGTTCGAGGGCTGTCTGCAGGCGATGTCGTTCTACATGGCCGCGCTCGGGCACACCCTGGACGCGGACGGCTGGCGGTTCGAGCCGGTCACCGACACGCCCATGCGCATGCGCTGCCGCGGGCAGGTCACCCCACGCTCCAGGGAGATCGTCTACGAACTGTTCGTCGCGGAGGTCGCCACCGATCCCGTACCGACGCTGATCGCCGACGTCCTGATCACCGTTGACGGAAAACGGGCCTTCCACGGTCGGCGGGTCGGCCTCCGACTGATCCCGCCAGGCTGACACGACGCACCCGAACCACACCGCGGCAAGGAAGCCCCCATGACCACCGAGGACCTGATCCGCAAGGCCGTCCAGGCCTACGTCCGCCTGCTCTCCACACTCCAGGCCGCAATGGAGGACGTGGCCTCCTCGGAAGAAGGCGTGTCCGCTGCCGCGTGGGATGCGCACGACGCGATGCGGGCCGCCGGCCTTCTCGGCGTCGAAGCGGATCAGATGATGGCTCTCGTCCGGAAACACTGCCCGGAGTTCAAGCTGGAACTGTGAGCGCACGTCCACGGCGCCCGACGCGTTCGGGACCCGTCGCTGAGCTGATCCCGGGGCGGCGGTGGTGCACTGACGGTCGTCGATCCAGGACACTGACGTCCAGCAGCCTCTCGGCTTTTTCTACATCGTCAGCAAGGACACCGAGGGCGACGAACTCGGCGGTTTCTAGTCGCTGAGCCCCGTCCGGGTCTGCCCGCATGAGGCAGACCCGGACGGGTTCGGACAGTACCGGGCTTCGGTCCGGTACTGACACTCCATGACGGGGCGTCATACGCCCAGCCAGAAAGCCTCGGAGCGTTAGATGCACGCACGGTCCATGACGCAAGCCACAGCACCTGCTCGGCCCGTCTCCGGCAAAGCCATCCGGGCCGGTACACACCGGTCTCGCACCGCTGAGGAGACTTGGGAGTGGATCCGTCCACTCCTTCCTTCGTTCGGCATCACCCGGGTCGCGGAGGTCACGTGGCTCGATGAGATCGGCATACCTGTTTTCCAGGCGATACGCCCGAATGCCCGTACCCTGTCCGTCTCTCAGGGAAAGGGCATCAGCCGTGTGCTCGCGCGGGTCTCCGCCGTCATGGAGGGGATCGAGCTATGGCACGCAGAGCACCCGACGCTGCCGGTGAAAACCTGCACCGTCGGGGACATGGAACAGAAACTGAGTTACCCCCTCGAGGCGTTGACCACGGCCCCCCGCCACGCGCTGGGCCCCGACAGCCGCCTCGACTGGTACCCCGCGAGTACGGTCGATGGGCGACACCCGTCCTACCTCCCCGCGTCGCTGCTGCACCTAGACCACTGTGTCAACGGTCGATGGACATCCGTCTCCTTCCGGGCCACCAGTAACGGTCTCGCGAGTGGTAACACGCTGGATGAGGCTGTGTTGCACGGCCTATACGAGGTCATCGAAAGAGACGCGTCCACCCGCGCCAGACGACACCCCACAGGGCTGCCGGTCAGTCTGTCTTCGGTGGATGATCCCTCCGCCCGTCTGCTGCTTGACCGTCTGGAGGCAGCGGGCGTGCAGGTCACCGTGCGTTTCCTGCCCAACCCCTTCGGGGTTCCCACGTTCGATGCCATCATCTGGAGTCCTTTGATCCCTCTGCGCTTCGCCGGCGCGGGCACTCACTTGGACACCTCTGTGGCGCTGTGTCGAGCCCTGAGCGAGGCAGCCCAGTCCCGAGCAACCGCCATAGCGGGGGCGCGTGACGACATCGGACAGACCGCTTACCGGGAAGCCCGCTTCTTCTCGGTGAACCGCTCTCCCGGCATCTCGACCCACGAGCCCTCCACCGGAGAGGCTCTGGACTTTCCCTCCATCCCCTCGGCCCCCCTCGACGACCTCCAGCAGGAGGTGATCCACGTGGCTCGCCGGGTCGCGTCCGTGACCGGCTTCGAGCCGCTCCACGTCGATCACACGAGTGCGGAGTTCGGTGTTCCGGTCGCCCATGTGGTCTGTCCCGGTGCGCAGTTCGATACCAGCCATTGAGCCAGATGCCCTGGCGCGCGGGATGGCCCGCCGTTCCCGCTGCCCCGTACAAAGTCTGAGAGGTGAGCGTCCCGTGCCCCGGGCGTACTGTTTCGTCGGCCCCAGTCTTCCCGATGCGGCCGAGTTGGCCGCCGGATCTGGAATCACCGTGCTGCCACCCGTCGCCGCCGGGGACCTCCTCCGTCTCGACGTAGAAGCCGGGGACATCGTGGGGATCGTCGACGGCTACTTCCACCAGACAGGAGCCGTACGGCACAAGGAGATCATGTATCTCCTCAGCCGTGGGGTGCGGGTCCTGGGCGCCGCGAGCATGGGAGCGTTGCGGGCCGCGGAATTGGACCGCTTCGGCATGGAAGGCATAGGTGATATCTATGCCGACTACCGTGATGGTCATTTGGAGGCCGACGACGAGGTCACGCTGCTTCACAGCCCTCCGGAGGAGGGCTACCGGGCACACTCGGAACCGCTCGTGTGTATGAGGGCCACCTTCGCCGAAGCGGTACAGCACGGGGTGTGCAAGGCGCAGATGGCTGACCGACTTCTCGACGTGCTCTCGCAACGTCCCTTCGGGCTTCGTTCCTACAGCGCTCTTCCCGAAGCAGGTGCCGAAGCCGGCCTTGACGCTGCGGCTGTCCAGGAGCTGCGGCGGTACTGCACCGCCCACCGCTCGGATCCCAAACGCGCAGACGCCCTTCTCCTGCTGCAACGCCTGCGCATAGCAGCCGTAGATGCCGGGTCTTCGTCCGAACATCCCCCGGTGCACCGCACTTCTTTCCTGTACACCTGGCAGCTTGTCGCGCGTAAGGCAGACGCGGGGCAGGACATCTCACGGAGCGGTGGTCTCGGCCTCCTGCGAGCGTGCCAGCTCTTCGCGGACGACTATCCGGTGTACCACCGGAACATGGTCCTGAGTACCCTGGCCCGCCAGTGCGCGCGTGAGTGCCAAGAGAACGAATCCCAGGGGACGGACGCCGAACGAGCCCTGCGGCACGGAGAGCACCGTGGCCTGTACCGGCTCCCTGCAGATCGTGAACGGCTCGGCTTCCTGGACCAGTGGCTGACGCCCGCGGAGGCACGTCTGCCGTTGCCCGAGCAGCTCACCGCCTTCCTGGTCAGATCGTGCAGCACGACGCTGCTGCTGCCCTGGGAGGAGATGGCGCTGGACCTGCTGACGGAGCGGTCCATGCTCACGTCGGCCCAACAGTTCGTGAGTCTCGCGTGGGAGGTCAACGACCGCGTGCTGGCTGACCGTCCCGATCTGAGCCTCGACACCCTCGTGCCGACAAAGATACGGGACCTGCTCGCGGAACGCTGGAAGCTGTCGTCCACCGACCTCGGAGTCGCCGCACTGGACCGCGGCTTCACCTCCATCGACCACGCCATAACCGCCGCGCGGCCTTTCTATCTGTTCGCTCGGTACAACCAAGGGACCGCCCGGCTCCGGCTGGCCTCCCCACAACGGCTGACCCAATGAGCCTTTCCCAACCTGGCTGATAACGGTGTGAGTTGGTGTGGGGAACGCGTGCGGGTAGAGGTGAAGCTCCTGGTGGATGGGTTGTCGACCAAGATCAACCTGTCCGCCCGGAGCTTCATGTGCTTGTCTACCCATCGGGGATCGATCTGTCCAACTCGGCCCTTCGCACCCTGTCCCGCCTGCTGACTGCCCGGCGCCGTGAGCTCGGTACCCGATGGCGTCGGCTCCCGGTGGACCGGCAAGCCCTGCTGGTTCTGGCCCACCTGCGGTGCGGACACACCTACGCCCAGCTCGCCGCCGGCTTCGGCGTCGGAACCAGCACGGTGGCCCGGTATGTGGCCGAGGCCGTCGAGATCTTGGCCGCTCTCGCGCCCGGCCTCGCCACGGCCGTGCGGGCTGCAGCGCGCAAGGCGTTCGTGATCCTCGACGGGACGCTGCTGCCGATCGACCGCATCGCCGCCGACCGCCCGTACTGTTGAGTCGGCACGGAGCGCGGTGCCGGTGTTGCCACCGGTCCGTTTCTCCGTGTCGCTCGCCGAACCCGGCGTGCGGCTCTCACCGCACCGGGCTCTCCACGGTTTCTGCCGTTGAGGCGTGGTTGAGTGTCCAGGGGCTGGGGATCGTGTTGCCTCGGTAGCGGTAGCGGGTGACCGCGATCGAGACCATGGGGAACAGTTCGGTCCCGTCCGCCGAGAGCTTGTGCCACCGGCCGTTGCGGTCGGTGAAGCATCGGCGGACGTCCTTCCACCTCCAGCGGTGCAGCACCATCCACCAGCTGGTCACCCGTCGCCATACGAACTGGTCCAGGGCTTTCAGCGTGGTCTTGCATACCGCGTGCTTGAAGTAGTTGACCCAGCCGCGCAGAATCGAGTTGATCCTCTTCAGCACGGTCCCCGGGTCCTGCTGCGACGTTCTGTTCGTCAAGGCACGGATCTTGTCCTTCAGCTGCCGGATGGGCCTCTTGGCGATGAAGGTGTAGACGTACCACTTGTTCGATCCTCGCTTGCGGCGCCACTGGATGTGGAACCCCAGGAAGTCGAACCCGTCCGGCATGTGCACGATCTGGGTCTTGGCCGGTGACAGCCTCAGCCCGAGAGGGTGCAGTACGTCGGCGATGTCCTCGCGCAGACGGGCAACGTCGTCGCGGCTGCCGTCGACCAGGACGACGAAGTCGTCCGCGTAGCGGACGATGCGCCAGTTCGGGCGGCCGTGGTGACGGTGGTGTGCCCGCCTGCCTCTGGTGGACATCCTCCCGCCCGGCTCCCACGGCTCCATCACGTGCTCGTCGAGCGCGGACAGGGCAATGTTCGCCAGCAGCGGGGAGAGGATGCCGCCCTGCGGGGTGCCGGTGAAGGTGTGCTCGCGGCCGCCGCCCTCCGTGAGGACGCCGGCCTTGAGAAACGCCTTGACCAGCCGCAGCACGCGCTTGTCCTTGACTCTCGCGCGCACCCGGTCCATCAGGGCCGTGTGGTCGATGGAGTCGAAGCACGCCTCGATGTCCGCATCCAGCACCCAGCGGTAGCCGTTGGTGCCGTAGCGGTGGATCTCGGCGATCGCGTCGTGTGCGCGCCGGATGGGCCGGAAGCCGTAGGAGACCGGCAGGAAGTCGGCCTCGAATATCGGCTCGAGCACCAGCTTGAGGGCTGCCTGGACCACCCGGTCGGAGACGGTCGGGATGCCGAGCTTGCGCACCGTCCCGCTTCCGCCGGGCTTGGGGATCTTGCGTTCGCGCACCGGCAGCGGGCGGAATTCACCCGTCTTGAGTACGCGTTGCAGGTCCTCCAGGTAGCCCGGGAGGCCGAGTTCCCGCTCGACGTTGACGACGGTGAGGCCGTCGACGCCCGGGGTACGGGCTCCCTGGTTACCCGCGACCCGTTCGAACGCCACGAGCAGCGTCGCCGGGTCGCATACGAGGTTGAACAGATCGTCGAACCTACGGCCATGGTCAGCCGCCGCCCAACGGTGAAGTTTGGCCTGCATCCCCGATACCCGCTGGTGAGACCCCAACGGGGCCTCCGGGGCACTGCTGTTCAGCAGTGCGTCTTTCGGCATTGCAGCCTCCTTCCCTTCTCGAAACCGCTGCCGCCCTTCCCCATGCGTCGGGCTCTCCCCGGCTCGGAGTACTACGGCGGCTCCGCCCTGTCCCGGCCCGATCGGCCGACGATGGACCCAGCCCTTTTGACCGTGCTGGAAGCGCGGCGGGAGGGCGGGACCGGGACGGTTCCCGTGTTCACTCGCTGTTCGATCGTCGGAGTAGGAGCCCGGCTATGCCCCCGCGGCCTCGCCACGGCTACCCCGCAGCACTTCACCGTGACCTCCCCGCGCGACCGAAATAGACCGTCCGGAAAGTTCCCCGCCAGCCGAATATCCAGCAGGGACGCACCGCATCCAGCCCTCATCCACCAGGTTCGAGCTGGCGTGCCTTAAGGAGGCGTAGACGCCGGTTCCTCGCGTACTCCTCTCCGTCTCGCTCGCCGAACCCGCACCATCTGGCAGTACTGGCACGTCCCGGCTTTGTCGGGGCTGCTTCCCGCCCTCCCCGGCACCTCCCGGTTCAGGCTGCCCCCAGCTTCAACCGCCCTGCTGCGACAGGGCGATGGTGATGGCCTTTCACCTCCACTCGAACAGCAAGCGCCTCACGGCGCACACTCGGGCAAGCACAAGAAACACGGGATGAACGTGAAGGTGATCGCGGACCTTTCCGGCCGCCTGCTGTGGGCCTTGGCCGCCCTGCCGGGTGCGATCCACGACAGGCGCGCCGCCCGCACCCACGGCATCATCGACGCCCTGGCCCGGGCGGGCATCCCCTGCTGGGCCGACAGTGATTATGGGTGATGCGTCACCGACAGATCTGTCCCTTGGGCTGACTGAACCTCTTTCATCCTGAATAGTCGCAGGTCAAGAGTGTGTGGATGGCTTGGATGATGGTGCCGACGCGCCGGGTTGAACATCGGGCTCGCCGTAACAGTCGCCAGGACTTCAGCTGTGCGAATGCGCGCTCGCCGGGAGCCCGCAGCCGGGCGTGGTCAC
>NZ_JBIBKW010000049.1:0-23285 GCF_042959465.1 Streptomyces sp. NPDC007901
CTCCCACAGTTCGTCAGGAACCAGCCGCTGCGACAGATCGACACCCACGACCGACATCATGCCGCACGGACATCAGACCACGTGAGACAACGTCTAATTGACGAGGGACTCGGGGTGTTCGTGACGGACGGCGCGGCTTCGTTCTCCGATCGCGTCGGTTGGCCCCTGTGTTTCGTCCGTTAGCAATCGTCCGTGAGTTCCGCTGCGGGGGCGCAACATAGACCACGATCGCCGGTTGGCCAAACCGGCGATCGTGACGACCATTGAGGTGTTCTCAGCGGCTGTGCTTGGCGGTGGAGCCGTTCGGACACCATGGCCCTTCATGTCGGCGCCCAGTAGTCCCCGTAACTGACAGCGTGTGCTGAGTGCAAGTCGAGCGCTGTCGCTTGGGCGGCCGGCATATCTGGAATACCCGAGGAAACATCAATGGCTCGTCCACCTGCGCTCAAGCTCGCCGAGGTCCTAGCGGAAATCAGGATGAGCCCGTCGGCTTTCTATCGCCTGCGCGCTCGCGGTCAGGCGCCTCGAATGATCAAGCTGCCCAATGGTGAACTGCGCTGCCGCCGCGCCGATCTGGATGCGTGGTGGGATGCGTGTGAAAGGGATACGCCTGGATGGCGATGAGTTATAACGTCCGCTTCTGGGAGATACGTGAGCGCCCCGACCGGCGCAAGCCTTTCCAGATTCGGTGGACGGTTAACGGGCGAGAGAAGTCTGAGTCCTTCATTGCGTTCGCGCTTGCTGATAGCCGGCGTGCGAAGCTGATGACAGCTGCGCGCGAGGGTGAGCCGTTTCACGAGCACACAGGTCCGCCGGCATCCGAGTTGCGGGCCATCAAGCAGCGCACTACGTGGTACGACCTGGCGCACGAATACATCGAGCAAAGATGGGAGCGCACGCCAGGGAACACGCGCCGCACCCTGGCTGATGCCTTCGCTACGGTCACGCCCGCCCTGGTCCGCCCCGGCGCAGCGTATTCCGATCCGCGGGTACTGCGGCGTGCCCTGTACTCGTGGGCATTCAACAAGAAAGCGTGGCAGTGCGAGCCCACCGAGGAGTGGCTCCACGCGCTGGACTGGATGAAGCGGAACTCGCTGCCGGTCAGCGCCCTGGCGGAAGCCGACGTTCTGAGGCGGGCCCTCGATGCTACGTGCCGCAAGCTGGACGGCAAGGCGGCTGCGGCTAAAACAGCCCGTCGCAAGAGGGCTGCGTTCAACGAAGCTCTCAACACTGCGGTGGAGAAGGGGTACTTCGCAGAGAACCCCCTCAAGGGGCTCCGGTGGCAAGCGCCAGCAGTCAGTGAGGAGGTGGATCCGGCCGCCGTTCCCAATCCGGCCCAGGTGCTTCGGCTGCTTGAGGCCGTTGCTCGCCAGCGTGGGCGCGGTCCTCATCTTGAAGCATTCTTCGGTTGCATGTACTTCGCGGCTATTGATCCGAAACGGTAGGTGTTCTGGGTCGTTGATCCCTGTGTGAATGAACTGGTGGGGGACGCACGGCAGTTGTCGCCGTCGGCGCAGGAGGCCCTTCGCCTGCGGGCGGTGGCCGCGTTGGTAGCGGGCCGGACTGCGAGGATGTCGCCGCGGTGTTCCAGGTCTCGCTCAAGGCGGTGGACAACTGGTGGGCGAAGTGGCTGGCAGGCGGACGTGAGGCACTCGTGGCCCAGCCGCGTGGGCGGCGGGTCGGCGAACATCAGGTTCTCGATACGGCCGAACAGCAGGCGATCCGGCAGGCCGTATTGGATCACAGGCCCTGTGACCTGGGGCTGGCCGGGCAGCTGTGGACTCGTGCCGGTGTAGGAGACCTGATCGCGAAGCTGTACCGGGTGCGGCTGACAGAGCAGGGGGTGGGCAAGTACCTGCGCCGGTGGGGACTGTCGTTTCAGCGGCCGGACAAGCGGGCCGTCGAGCAGGACGCGGAAGCGGTCCGCCTCTGGCGGGAGGAGACCTGGCCGGCGATCCAGGCGAAGGCGAAAGCCGAGGGCGGCGAGGTGCTCTTCGCCGACCAGGTCGGCATCCGCTCCGACCAGGTCACCGGCCGCACCTGGGGCGCCACGGGGTGCACCCGCGTCGTGCGCCGCACGGGCAACAGGTTCTCCGTGAACGCGATGTCCGCGATCAGCACGAAGGGCCGGATGCACTTCATGGTGTTCACCGAGACCTTCGACGCCGACGTCATGTGCCGCTTCCTGGACCGCCTTGCGGGCCACTTCGCCCACAAGGTGCACCTCGTCCTGGACGGACACGCCGCCCACCGCTCCCGCAAGGTCCGCGCCTGGCTCGCTGCCCACCCCGACCGGATCGAGTTGCACTTCCTGCCGTCCTACTCGCCCGAGCTGAACCCCGACTAGCTGGTCAACGCCGACCTCAAACGGAGCCTGCCCATGCACAGCCGGGCCCGCGACCAGGCCCAACTCGCCGCCGAAACCCGCAGGTTCTTCCACCGCCGCCAACGCCAGCCACACATCGTCCGCGGCTACTTCGGCGGCCCGCACGTCCGCTACATCCTCGAATAGAACCCTTTGAGTTTCGGATCAATATGCGGCCAGCTGAGGTCATCCACCTTCGGATCGATCAATGCCACTTGCCGAAGACGGGATGGGGGATGCTGAACCTCTCGGGCGGAGTTGTCACGTCTGGCAAGGAGTGGACCGACGACGGTGAGGTGCACGAGGTGCACTCGCTCAAGCGTCGTGCGGCAAGTGCGACGCGGCCTGTTCCCATTCCGCCGCAGTTCGTACGCATGCTGCGTGCCCATGTGAATCGGTTCGACGTAGCACCTGACGGTCGACTCTTCCGGAACCAGGCTGGCAACTACGTGGATGCTGCCGCCTACGGCATCACGTGGGCGCGGGCCCGGGAATATGCCCTGACTCGTACTGAGCGCGCTTCTCGCCTGGCCAAGCGGCCTTACGATCTCCGGCATGCCGGGATCTCGTTCTGGCTCTACTCCGGAGTGGACCCGGCCGAGTGCGCGCGCCGTGCCGGCCAGAGCATCGAGGTTCTCTTTCGCCACTACGCCAAGTTCCTTGACGGCCTTCGAGAGCAGGCGAACCGTCTCATCGAGCAGTCCATGAACGAGTGGCAGCGCGTCAGTCAAGGTGATGTACCCGAGGGCTGAACCGGGGGTTTGGTCCGTGACTGGTCCGGAAGCACTGGTCAGGATGGGTGCAGTCGTGGGAGGAATTGGGAGTTAGTACGCAAGCCGGGCCCGGTCGAGAGCGGGTTGCACGAAGGGCGCCTGACGGGTGAAAACCCAGGTCAGGCGCCTTTCCTCGTGCGTCTAGAAGAAGCCGAGCTTCTTCGGCGAGTATGACACCAGCAGATTCTTCGTCTGCTGGTGGTACAGCTCTAAACGTCGTTGACCAGTGGAAACAACGGATGTTGGGGTGCAGGAGGCGGCGTCGGCCCGTGTGTGGTCCGGATCCTGGAAGTTGGTGTCGACTGCTGGACTGAGTGACTTTGCTGTTCTTGCAGCAGGGGGGGTGAGGGGCGCGGGGCTGTGTTGGGCCTTTGGACAAGACCCCTGTACCGGGTGCGCCTGACCGGGCAGGGAGTGGGCAAGTATCTGCTCTGGTGGGGACTGTCGTTCCAGCGGCCGGACAAGCGAGCTGTCGCGGTGGGCGCGGAAACAGTCCGTGTCTGGCGGGAGGAGACCTGGCGGCCGATACAGGTCGGCATCCGCTCCGACCCGGTCACCGACCGCAGTTCCTCACCTGGTGCGCGGAGTGCGACGTTCCTGAGGTCAGGCAGCTCGCCGCCACCATCGACCGCCGGTGGCCGGAGATCGAAGCGTTCATCGACACCGGGCACAGCAACGCCAAGAGCAAGGGCGTCCACCGCGTGATCAAACTCGTCGCACGCAATCCTTCGGCTTCCGTAACGCCGACCACCAGCGCCTACGGGTACGCTGCGTCACCACACGCCGAGCCCGAGCGCACCTTCGTACCGCTCAACTTTGAAGACCCGGCGGTTCACTCAGCGGTCAGACGCGGTGTCAGCCGAGGCTGTTGCCCCACAGAGAGGTGTCGGTGCTCTTGAGGCTGGGGACGCCGCCGTACGTGCCGCCGTCGACGGTGACGAGCGGGGCGGAGAGCTGGTCTTCCAGAAGTCCGTCGCGGACCCGCACGATGGTGCTGTCGTGGTCGGTCTTGCCGGGTTTGAACGTCTTCCCGTCGATCGCGGCCTTGAGGTAGTACAGGGCGTACTTGGCGTAAAGGTTGGCTGGCTGGGACACGGTGGCGTCGATGTTGCCGTTGGAGATGTTCTTGAGTTCCCTGGGGATGCCGTCGTTGGAGACGACGAACACGTGTTTCTTGTCCTTCGGGCTGGCCAACAGCCCTTGCTGCTTGAGCACGTGGAGCGTGCCGGACAGGGCCAGGCTGGACTGCATGTAGATGCCCTTGATGTCCGGGTGGGCTGTCAGGTCGGTCTGGAGTTTCTGTGCGGCGACGGCGCCGTCCCAGTTGGTGGCCTCGCCGAACACCTTGATGCCCGGGTAGTTCTTCTTCATGCAGTCGTTGAATCCCTTGGTCCGGTCACGGCCGTTGATCGATGCGAGGTCGCCCTCGAGCATCACGACCTTGCCCTTGCCGCCCAGCTTGGTGCCCAGGTACTTGCATGCCTTCTCGCCGTAGGCGCGGTTGTCGGCGCGGACCACCATGTAGACCTTGCCGGTGTCCGGGCGGGTGTCGATGGTGACGACCGGGATCTTCGCCGCCTGCAACTGCGCCAGAATTGGCGCGATGGCAAAGGTGCTCTGCGGGGCCATCGCGATGCCCTTGACGCTCTGGAGGATGAGTGTCTGCGCGTTGGCGGCGAGTTTGGCGACATCGTTCTGCGAGTTGGTGGTCTTGAGCGAGAGGCCGAGCTGCTTGGCGTACTCCGGCGTGTACTTGATGTACGCGTTCCAGAAGTCGGTGTCGGAGCGCGGGTAGTCGACGCCGACCAGCGGCTTGCCGCCGCTCGACGTGTCCGTGATGCCGCCGTCGCTGCAGGCGCTGAGCAGCACCAGTGCCGAGAGGGCGGAAGCAGCGGAGCTGAGGACGGATCTCAACCTCATCGGTACTTCCTTGCGCTGGGTCCCGAAGCGCCTGCCGTCTACCCCTCGGAAGGGCTGGCTGTGAAATCCCAGCTCAGTCGGATCAGGGGGTGGTAGCGGGGGTCACGTGGCCGGCAGATACATCTCATCAATCGTGTGGAATTTTTGATCTGATCTGTGCAGAGGGAGAGGGGCATGTCACATCCGGCCGACACCAAATTGCCTCGTTATCCAACATGCTTGTGAAACCATTCTAATTGTACCTAGCTATTTACCCTTGCAAGTTTGTTGACATGGACGGGATAGCCGCGGCGCTGGCAGGTGCTCGTGGGAGTCCTGGACGAGTCCCTCCGTTGGTGCTTCCCGCGAACTGGACGCTGGAGTCAGCTCACGCATGGCGGTGGGAGACGTGCGTGTCGAGCCGGTCTCAGCCCGGCACGATCGGCGCCCCGACGCCACGCCCAGGTCGCTGCGGGCATCACCGGCGCCGCCCGTGGAAGTGTCAGGCGCGCCCGTGCGCCTGCTGCGTGTGTCGGGACAGCGAGTCAATGACCACCGCGGCGAAGAGTACCCCGCCCGTGATCACCAGCTGGACGGCGGTGGGCGTGTCGGTGAGGGCCATACCCGAGGCGATCGACTGGATGACCAGCATGCCGAGCACTGCGGACCAGGTCGTACCGCGTCCTCCGAACAGGCTGGTGCCGCCGATGACGGCGGCAGCGATGGCGTTGAGCAGCAGGACGCCGGAGCCGGAGTTCTGGCTCACCGACGTGATGCGCGAGGCCAGGAACAGGCCGCCGGTCGCCGCCAGGGTGCCGGAGACTGCGAGCACGGCCGTCTTTACGCCGGTCACGCTGAGGCTGGCGCGACGGGCCGCCTCGACGCTGCTCCCCACTGCGTAGACCTGCCGTCCGTAGTGCGAGCGCCGGAGCATGATGTCGAGGCCCGCCACCACGGCGATGAAGATCAGCAGAGCAAGCGGCAGGCCCTGGAACTGGTTCAGCAGGTAGGCGGAGGCGAACGCGATCACCGCCACTACTCCTGTGCGCACCCCGATGGTATGCAGCGGGCGGTGTGGCATGCCGACGGCCCTGCGGCGGCGCCTGTCCAGGTAGGAGGCGAGGAAGACCAGAGCTGTGGCGAGTGCCGCCACCGCGTAGGCGACGCCGGCGTTGGTGAAGTAGTAGCTGGTCAGGTGGGCGATGAGCCCGTTCTCGTCGAGGTTGACGGTGCCGCTGGTGCCGAGGATGGCGAGCATGAGGCCGTTCCACGTCAGCAGCCCGGCGAGGGTGATCACGAAGGCCGGCACCCGGGTCCTGGCGACGGAGTACCCCTGGACGGTTCCCGCCACGGTGCCCGTCAGCACGGCTGCGATCAGGGCAAGCCATTCCGGCACGCCGTTGTTGACGCTGAGCACGGCGAAGACCGCGGCGGCGAACCCGCTGATCGATCCGACCGACAGGTCGAGCTCACCGAGCAGCAGCACGAAGACGATGCCGACCGCGATGAGCCCCGTACCCACGATGTCCACGCCGAGGTTGGACAGGTTACGGGGCGAGAGGAAGGTGGAGTTGATGGACTGGAAGATGATCCAGACCGCGGCGAGGACGAGGGTGACGGGAAGGTGGCCCAGCTCACCGGCGCTCAGCCTGCGCCGCCGGAGGGCGATCCAGCCCGCCACACCACGGGTGACGGCCCGCCCGGCGCGGCGCTGACGGGCTTCTGCGGTGGCTGCTGCGGGATCGGCCCGCGTCTCGTCCGGCATGTCACGCATCCCTTTCACCACTCGGCCTCGTGGGTGGCCGGCCGACGGGGCACGTTCTCCGTGGCGCCCGTGATGGAGGAGACGATCTGCTCCTGGGAGGTGGTGCTCACGTCGAAGAAGCCATTGTTGCGGCCGAGTCGCAGCACAGCGGCCCGGTCCGCGAGCGCCTTCACATCGCCCATGTTGTGGCTGATGAGCAGGATCCCCAGGCCGTGGTCGCGGAGACGGTCGACGAGGTCGAGGACCTCGGTGGTCTGCTCGAACCCCAGCGCCGCGGTCGGTTCGTCCAGAAGAAGGACGCGCGGATCGCCGAGAAGCGAGCGGGCGATGGCGACGGTCTGTCGCTGGCCGCTGGACAGTGACATCAGGGGACCGCGCAGATCGGGGACGCCCCGGGTCAGGCGCTCCAGCAACTGCCTGGTGCGGCGCTCCATCTCCACCTCGTCGAGGAAGCCGAACCTGCGGATCTCTCGTCCGAGGAAGAGGTTGCCGACGACGTCGAGGTCTCCGCAAAGCGCCAGGTCCTGGTAGACGGCGGCGATGCCGAGGTCCCGGGCTTCATTGGGACGCCGTATGTGAACGGTCCGGCCCTCCCACTCGATGCTCCCCTTGTCCGCGGGAGCGACCCCGGTGATCACCTTGACCAGGGTGGACTTGCCTGCTCCGTTGTCGCCGAGCAGGGCGAGGACCTGGCCGGCGTGGATCTCCAGCTCGATGTCCCGGAGGACCTCGACGACGCCGAAGCGCTTGCACACACCGTGCAGGGCGAGCAAGGGGGGAGGCAAGAGAATCATCTCCTTCCCGGGCCCGGGGCCGGCCGGTCCCGCCTGTCAGGTCAGCCCGGCCTTGTGGCAGTCGCCCGCGAGTGGCGGGGTGCAGATCTGTTCGAGCGTGTACACGCCGTCCTTCACCAAGGTGTTCTTGATGGTCCCAAGGGTCACGGACACCGGGGTGAGCAGCACGGCTGGAACCTCCGCGCCGCTGCGGGTTTTCACCTGCTTGGTGGCCACCCCGTCCAGGCGCTGACCACGCGCGGCGGCCACCGCCATGGTGCCGCCGGCGGCAGCCTCGGGTCCGAACGGCTTGTAGACCGTCATGTACTGATCGCCGCTGACAATGCGCCGTACGGCTGCGAGCTCGGCGTCCTGCCCGGTGACGGGCGGCAGCGGGCTGACCTTGTTGGCCTTGAGGGCGGCGATACTGCCGGCGGCGAGGCCGTCGTTGGCGGCGTAGACGCCGTTGATGCTGCTGGCGCCCAGGGCGGAGATGGCTCCGGACATGTTCAGGTTCGCCGCCTCCGTGCTCCACTGGGGTGTGTCGTACTCCTTGGCGATCGTCACCTTCCCCTGGAGTTCGGACAGTGCGCCCTGCTTGAACGACAGCGCGTTGGGGTCGCCGGGGTCGCCGTTCATCATCACGATCCGGCCGCCGTGCGCCTTGGCGCCCATGGCCGTCAGCAGCGCCTTGCCCTGAAGCCTGCCGACCTCCTGGCCGTCGAAGGAGACGTAGCCCGAGATCGGGCCCTCGGCGAGGCGGTCGTACGCGATGACCGGGATGTGCGCGGCAGCTGCTTTTCCGACCGAGGCGCCCATGGCCCTGGCATCGACGGCCGCCAGCACGATGGCATTGACCCCACGGGCGATCGACGAGTCCATCTGTTCCTGCTGGATGGCCACGTCACCTTTGGCGTTGGCGTGCTCGATCGTGCAGTCGCCGCACAGCTGCCGGATCCTCTGTTCCAGCAGAGGCCTGTCCTGAGTCTCCCAGCGGGCGGTGGTGGAGTCCGGCAGCAGCACGCCGATCTTCCGCGCGCTCCCTGGGTCGGAGGTGTTCCCCGCGCCCGATCCGCAGGCGGTGAGGGACACGGCCGTCGAGACCGCGGCCAGGGCAAGGGCGGTGTCCCGAACGCAGGCATTCATGCGCGAGGCCTCCCTCCTCCCTGGAGCCGTGCGGCTGCGACCGCGGTGCAGCGGCGTGGCCCACCGGGGCGAGGCGGGGTCTCGGCCCACACCCGCCCGGACCGGGTGAAAGCGGCAAAACGACCACCTCGCCAGTGTGACACCGGCCATGGTGAACTGCGAACTCGATGCCGCGCGGCCGGTACGACGCCAATCTGTCCGGTTCGTCCATCTATGCGATTCTGGTAGGGGGAATGCCCAAAATTCGGCCGGTCGGCTCCCCGGCAGGGACGGGAGGTAGATGCGGACATGCCTCACGACGGCGGTGCCCGGGCCGGACTCTCGCAGCCGGGGACAGCCGAGGCCGGCGTTGCGGACACCGGCTCAGCACCGGGGCCGGAGACCCCCGTGAGCGTCCGTGCCCTGACTTTCGCCGGAGCGGCGCTGGCAGTGCTCTATGTGCCCGGCGCAGGTTCTGACGACCTTCGGTCGGTGGACACGGCCGGATGCGCTCCTGCCGAGTACGGGCTGCCGGAGCGCTTGGCCCTGTCCGGCGGCTCGCCTGCGGCCCACGCCTTCCGTGCCCCCCGCCCCGTGTGGCTGACCCCCGCGGCACTCGCCTCCTACCCCGAGGGATGTCCGGCGCCGCGGCGAGTCCCGACATCGCTCGGTGCGTTGCCCCTGGGCGCCGAGGGCAGACGGCTCGGCTGCCTCGTCGTCGTGGGCGCCGGTGAGAACGGCTTCGAAGCCGAGCAGCAGCGCTTCCTGGAACGCTATGCCGACGCGGTCGCCGACGTGCTGGAGCCCGGGGCCGCGGGAGGGCCGCCGCCGGCACCCTTGAGTTCGGCACTGCGCCGCATGCGCGTCGGCTCCTTCGTTCTGGTACCGGAAACCGGCGTGATCGACGCGGACGAGACGCTGTGCGAACTGGTCGGCATCAAGCCGGACGACTTCGACGGCAAGGCGGACTCCCTGCTCGCGCACGCACTGCCGGAAGACCTGCACGCGCTGATGTCGGTGCTGGAGCCGTCCATCCAGGCGTTCGGCCGACGGGAACTGGACTTCCGCGTTTGCCCCACTGGTGAGATGCGCTGGCTGAGTCTGAGTTGCCGCGTGGCGGCAGGTGCCGACGACCGGCCGGAGCAGGTGCTGGGCGTGGTGACGGCGACCTCGGTCCTGCACCGGGGCGCCGACGACGTCTCCCGGATCCAGTGGTTGACCGCCGCACTCGACAAGGCCACCTCCGTGCGCGATGTCAGCCACGTGGTGATCACCGCCCTGCGCGAGCCCCTGAGCGCTGACCGGGTGGCGCTCGCCGAGCTGCAGGACGAACGGCTCCAGGTCACCCTGCTCGACCCGCCGCAGCCCGCTGCCTGGCCGCAGACATGGCGGCTCCAGTGGCGTTCGGAGTGGCCCGACGCACCCCTCAGTGCTCTGCCCACCCTGCAGATGGCTCTGCGAGACGGACGTATGGACCTGTGGCCGACAGGCACCGCCTTCGAACCGGGACTCGACGGCATCGGCCCCGGAGGCCTTGCGGTCCTGCCACTGCCCGCAAGGGGCCGGGTCGCCGGCGTGTGCCTGATCGGCTGGGACCGGCCGCACGAGTTCGTCCCCGAGGAACGTTCGCTGCTGACCGCCACCGCCTCACTGGCCGGCCAGGCCCTCACCCGCGCCCACGCCTATGACGCCGAACAGGAACTCGCGACGATGCTGCAGCGCAGCCTGCTGCCGCGACGTCTGCCCGAGCTTCCCGGCGGGATCGCCGTCGCCCGCTACCTGCCCGCCCGGCGAGGACTGCAGGTGGGCGGCGACTGGTACGACGTGATCGCTCTCTCCGAGGACCGGGTGGCGCTGGTCATCGGCGACGTGCAGGGGCACAGCGCCGCAGCCGCGACGATCATGGGGCAGGTGCGTACCGCGGTCAGGGCGTACGCGGTGGAGGGCCACCCGCCCGACGTGGTCGTCTCGCACGCCAACCGCCTCCTCGTCGGCATGGAGACGGATCTCTTCGCCACCTGCTGCTACGCCGAACTGGACATGGACGAGGGCGACGTCCTGTTCGTCCGGGCCGGGCACGTCGCACCGCTGCTACGCCATCCCGACGGCAGCACCGAGGAGGTCGAGGTCGAGGGCGGCCTTCCGCTGGGCATTTCCATGGAGGCGGACTTCCCGATGACCGCGGTGGCATTGGCGCCCGGAACGATGCTCGCCCTCGTCACCGACGGGCTGATCGAGGCCGCCGATCTGTCCCTGGACGAGGGCATGCGCCGCACGCGCGCCACCCTCGCCGCGGCCGACCCGTCGGATCCTGGGCGGGTGGCCGACGACCTGCTGGGCGACTTCGGCCGTCGTGAGGACGACGTGGCGCTGTTGCTGCTGCGCTACGACGGCATGAAGACCCGGCCGATCCGCTCGGGTTGGCTGGTGTGGCGCCTGCCCGACGCCGTCATGCACGCCCGTCGGTTCACCGCGCGCACGTTGCGCCGCTGGAAGGTCGAAGAAGCCACCGACCCGGTGCTGCTGGTGGTGTCCGAACTCGTCACCAACGCTCTGGTGCACACCCAGGGCCCGGTCCGTCTCGACCTGATGCTCCGCGGGGACCGGGTGCGTGTCTGCGTGAGCGACTCCTCTCCGCGGGCGCCCGCCAAGCCCGTGATCGTGGACTGGGAGTCGACCGGCGGCCGGGGTCTGCTCTTGGTCGAGGCGATGTCGGAGTCCTTCGGCACGGTGCCGGTGGCCGGCGGCAAGCAGGTGTGCAGCGAGATAGCGGTACCGCGTCGTCAACCGGCTTCGGTGGGCGCAGAACCGAGCGCAAGGACGGGGACCGATCGTGACGTACCGTAGGCACAATATGATGCTCCGTACATGGTATGTCATCGGCGCACTCGTCGGGGCCCTGCTGACCATGCCCTCGGCTGCCTGCACAGGAGACGGAAAAGCCACCACGGACAGCTTCACCGTCGGCTTGCTGCTGCCGAGCCGGTTGGTGCCACGCTGGGAGAAGTCCGACAAGCCGCTGATCGAGCAACGGGTGAAACAGCTCTGCCCGCACTGCAACGTCACCTATGCCAACGCCGACGACGACTCAACGGCCCAGCGGCAGCAGATGACCGCCATGATCACCAAGGGGGTCAGGGTCATCATCCTCGGCGCCACCGACAACAGGGCGCAGCGCTCTTCCGTCCAGGAGGCGCACAACGCGGGCGTCCCGGTCGTCGCCTACGACAGGCTCGCCGACGGCCCGATCTCGGGCTACGTCAGCTTCGACGGCGTACAGGTCGGCACGCTGCAGGGCCAGGCCCTTCTCAAGGCCATGCACGCCCCGGTCAAGGACGGGACCATCGTCATGATGAACGGCGACCCGACCAGCCCCAACGCCGCGTCTTACAAGAGAGGTGCACTGTCCGTCCTGCGCGGCAAGGTGAGGATCAGCCGTTCCTACGACACCCCGGGCTGGAGCACGAACAACGCGAACGCCAACATGTCCGCCGCCATCTCGGCCCTGGGCCCGGGCCGGATCGACGGCGTCCTGGCCGCCAACGACGCCATGGCCGCAGGCGTCATCTCCGCACTCAAGAGCGCCCACGTCAGGCGCCTTCCACCGGTCACCGGCCAGGACGCCGACCTCGACGCGGTGCAGCGCATCATCAACGGCGAGCAGTCCATGACGGTGTACAAGTCCTTCCGTACGGAAGCTGAAGCAGCCGCTGCCATGGCCGTCGCCCTGGGCCGCGGCGAGAAGCTGCACACCATCGCCACGACGACGACCGACAGCCCCACCACCCACCACATCCCGTCCGTGCTCCTCACTCCGGTCGCCGTGACAACCGCCAACATCAAGCAGACCCTCATCAAGGACGGCGTGTACACCATCGCCCAGATCTGCGCACCGCAGCTGCGGGCCGCTTGCGCGAAGGCAGGGCTGACTCCGTAGATGGGCGGGAACCGGCGTGAGGGGGCCTTGGCCAGCCATTCGCGACACGCTCCCGCGTCTGGCGGCCGTCACCGCCCTTGCTCCCATTCGGTGCGCGTCATTTTTTGGTCTCGTGGCGGGCCGACGCGGCTCGATCTGGTGTCGAAGGCGCCGAAGTGCGAGAGCAGCGTCCCTTGACGACTGGCGCACCGGGTTCCCCGGAGATGGGTACAACACCCTCACCGCCACCCTGAACTGACAACCGAGCGAACATCATCAACGGCATCCGGTATGTGATCCGGGTTCATGCCCGTGAGGGTGACCCACTCGGGCTCGGCTGCCGGCAGGCTCAGCTCGTGCAGGGGCGTCACCTGATGGTGACGCCCCTGCACTTCGCGTCCGTGGGACGGATCGAAGACCGTCGTCGCGCTACAGCCGGTCCTTCCGGTCTGGCTGTCTCCGGCGGGATCAGGGGGACCCTTGCCGCCCTCAATTGCGAGGAATTCCCAGCTCGGCGACCACTTCAAGCGCCCTAGAAGAATCCAAGCTTCTTCGGCGAGTACGACACCAACAGGTTCTTGGTCTGGTACAAGGCTCGGATGTTCTTTGACCAGCGGAATTAGCCAGCGTCGGGGCAAGGAGGGCTGGCCCGGAAATGGTCCGGATATTGGTTTCGGTGCCAGATGGGGGAGCCGGAGCGGATCACGGCGCGCCGGAGCGAACTGGACACGCTCGCCGCGGAGTTGGCCAGGCAGCTGCAGGAGGTCCAGGCCGGGAGGGAGGAGCTCGTGATCGCCGAGCGGGTCCTGAACCGGCTGGCCGAGCAGGGCCGTCGCCCCCGACACCCGCCCGGGTAGCGGGGCGGGCGGTTCTGCTGATCCCGCACCGCGCGAGATTCCCGACGAGTCCGCCCTGCCCGCCGACCACGCAAGGTCCTGGCAGTCGTGCGGGCCGGCGACAGCCCGGTCCAGGTCGGGGCGGTGGGCGAGGAGCTGGGCCTTGAGGTGGCGGTGCGCGGCATGCTGGAACCGTTGCGGGCGAAGTTGACCAAGCTTGCTGACCGCGGCCGGCTGTACCAACGCCCCGACGAGAGATTCACCGCCCGCTCGTAGCCGCGCCGCCGGCGGGTGACTGAGGACCGTAACCGGCGGGCCCCCGGCGGCAGTTGAGTTTGGTGTGAAGAAAAACAAGCCACTGAGCTGTTTCCAACCTCAGTTTGAGCAGGTCGGGTGCAGGGTGAGGACTGCATGGACGAGAGTGGTGATGCGGGTTGTGGAGCATCGCAGCTTGCGCAGGAGCCGCCAGGTTTTGAGAGTGGCCATGGCCTGCTCGACGAGCGCGCGGATCTTCGCGTGTGAGCGGTTGACGGCCTGCTGACCTACGGAAAGCGTCTCCCAGCGACCCCAGTAAGGCACCCGGATGGTGCCGTTGGCACCCCGGTAGCCCTGGTCGGCCCAGCACTCCACGCCGGCTTCCTTCAGGGCGTCGATGATGCCGTGGGTTCGCGCGGCCTTGATGTCGTGAACCGCTCCGGGCAGCGCCGAGGAGGCCCGCGGCAGTCGACCGAAGGGGTCTGCAATGATCTGCACGTTCATCCTGTGCTTCTTGTGTTTGCCGGAATAGAACGGCCGGTCCGCGGCATTGCGGTCGATCGGCAGGAGCGTGCCGTCCAGGATCACGAACGCCTTCATCGAGGCGGTCCGCACCGCGTCGGCCAGGCTGGGGGCAAGAGCAGCCAGGAGTTCGACAGCCTCGGTGACATAGCGGTAGGCCGTCGTGGTTCCGACGCCGAACCCGGCCGCGAGCTGAGCATACGTGTGCCCCACTCGCAGATGAGCGAGTGCAAGCAAAGCCTGGCGGCCGGCGCTCAGGCGCCGCCAACGGGAGCCGATCGTACGGCGGTGCCGCCGCAACTGCTGCGTGAGGAAGCGGAGGGCCGAGCTGGACACGTCGACGCCCGACGGGTAAACAAGCACGTGAAGCCTCTGGTGAAGACGGTTCTCTTGGTCGAAAACCCATCTACCAGGGGCTTCACGACGTTGTCAGCCCAACTGCCGGAATCGCACGCCGAGTTGGAAAGGGACCACTGAGCCGTTTCCAACGTGGCCGATCGGCAGGCGAGTCGGCGTGAGAACGGTGTTGGGGAGGAGATGAAGCTCCTGATAGATGGGTTGTGCCTGACCGGCCTACTCGCCGCTCGGCGTCAGGAGCGCGGATCACGCTGGCACCGGCCGACCCGCAGCCGACAGGTCATGCTTGTCCTGGGCACCTGCGGTGCGGCCACACCTACAGCCAACGGGCCGTGTACGTCTCCCATGCCAAGATCCGCGCCCTCGGCGAGCAGGTCATCGCAACCTTGAAGACGTGGCGGCTGCTGCGCAAGCTCCGCTGCAGCACCACGCGCATCGACGACCTGGTCAAAGCCACTCTCGCCCTCCACCGGGGACATCACGCTGAGGTCGGAAAGTGGCTCACGGCCATACTGGGCATCATCACGCGGCCCCCGCACGGCGGCGCACCCTGATGCCGGACGAGACAGCGATAACGGGGCGCGCCACGTACTTGCCCGGCGTCGACGATGGCGACCGTCAGCGCCGGGCATCAGCCACGACCTGAGCAGGTCCCATTTCGTCACCCGGGGCCGCGAACGCCGTCCCTGCCCGACTCAGGGCGCCAGCACGACCCTGCCGAACACCTTCCCCGCGTCCATCTCGCGGTGGGCCAGCACCGCCTGGTCCAGCGGCAACACTTCGTGCACGACCGTGCGCAGGTCCCCGTGCGCAGCATCGGCGAACTGGGACGACCGCACGGCCTGCCGGTCGGGGCCGGGCACGGTGTCAGAGCTGAACGTGGCGAATGACAACGACCTGCGGAAGGCGTCCATCAGCCGCATGCCGAAGTCCGCCGGCGGCTGCCCACCGATTACACCGACAGCCACATACCGCCCGTTGGAGTTCAACTTGTCCAGGAAAAGGGGAAGCTGGGGACCCCCCACGACATCGATCACCACGTCGAAGCCCGCCGGTGCGTCCGGGCCGTCCTCGCCGGAGCGGTCAAGGACATGGGTCGCGCCCAGGTCCCGCAGGCGGGCGCCGCGCTCCGCCGACGAGGTGGTGACCGCCACCGCGCTCGCGCCGTCCCTGGCTGCGAGTTGGACCGCCGTGATCCCGATGCTGCCCGCCGCACCGCGCACGAGCACCGTCTCGCCAGGCGTGAAACTGGCCCGGGCCAGGGCGAAGTGGGCGACCACGCCGGAGCCGCCGAGGGTCACCGCGTCGGCGCCGGTCAGGCCGTCGGGCAGCGCAAGGACGTCCTCGACCGAGGCGACGGCGTGCTCGGCGTACCCCCCGGACAGGCCGGTGAACGCCCACATCCGCCGCCCGATCCACGAGGCGTCCACGCCCTCTCCCACCGCGGTGACCCTTCCCGCGACCTCGCTGCCGAGGAGATGGCCCTCCCGGAAGCCGTAGGCGGCAAGCGTTCCCCGGCGGATCACGGCGTCCACGCCGCCTACCCCGATCGCCTCCGTGGCGATCTGCACCTGCCCCGGGGCAGGAACGGGCACGGGGACATCGACGACCTCCAGGCCATCGGGGTCTCCGAACGTCCTGATCACGACGGCTTTCATCTCTGCTCCTCGGGTTGGTGGAGGGACGGATCGCAGCTGCTGCGCGCCATGGGCGTCAAGCCGGCTCCCAGAGCCGGGGCATCACCGGCGAAGTGCCGGGACGGGGCGGCAGCACCGCCATCGGACCGTAACGGACGCCCCCGTCCGTTTGGCTAAAGTGAGAAGCGATGACCAACCATTTGCCTCAGACTGTGCGCTCCGACGCCCGCGACAACCGGGCCCGCATCCTGGACGCCGCCCGCGCGGTGTTCGGCGAAGAGGGCCTGAGTGCGCCCATGCGCGAGGTCGCCCGGCATGCAGGCGTCGGCCCTGCCACGCTGTACCGGCATTTCCCGACCAAGCAGGCACTGTTCGCGGAGACCTTCGCCGAGCAGCGGCGAGCCTGCCATGCCGCCGTCCGCGACGCCCTTACGGACTCGGACCCGTGGCACGGATTCCGGAGCCTGATCGAGCGGATCTGCGAACTCCACGCCCACAGCAGGGGATTCGCCGACGCCTTCATGACGGCCTTCCCCGAGGCCATGGACTTCGCCGCAGACCGGGAGCGGACTCTGCACGCGGTCGGCGAACTGGCCCGCCGTGCCCAGAAGACCGGCCAGCTGCGCCCCGGCTTCGTCGTCGACGACCTGGTCCTCATGCTCATGGCCCACCGGGGCCTCCAAGACACGCCGCGTGCCGCCCGGGTCACGGCCTCCCGCCGCTTCGCCGCCTACATGATCGAAGCGTTCCGCGCCGCACCAGAGACGGGAGCGCCTACGCCGCTGCCGCCAGTACCAGGCCTGCAGCTCACGTACTCGCCCAGCACGCCATAGATCCGTCACCTGGAGGTCCGTCAATCCTTGCAGCCCGATATCCTTGTCGGGCCCCTGCCGCAGGCAGGTTGGAAAGGGCTCACTGTGTCGGGGCCCTGACGGCCTTGTCTGCACCGCCCGCCTGCCGCTGTCGAGTGCCACCCTGAACTGGCTCGCCGGCCTGATACGCGGCCACCTGAAGAAGATCGGCTCGCGGTGGCGGGCCCTGCCCGTGGGGAAGATCGCCGCCATCGTGCTCGCGCCGCTGCGCTGTGACCAGCGGCCTGGCGACTGGCCGGCGGCAACGGGATACACCGCACCACCGTGGCCCGGTGGGTGAGGGAAGTCGCAGGCCTGCTGGCCGCCCGCGCCCCGCGCCTGAACCGCGCCCTGAGGAAGATCACCCCTGGCGTTACCTCTGCTCGACTACCCGCAACGGCTGTCGGGGTGGTAAGTTATAGGTCGACCACTAACGTAGGAGTGAAAATGACAGTCAAGGAAGACGACGCCAACCGCCGCGCCGCTGCCCAGCACGCCCTGGCCGAGCACCTGCGCCTTACCGCCGCAGGACGCGTCGAGGAATGGGTGGAGCTGTTCGCCCCGGACGCGGTGCTCGAGTTCCCGTACGCGCCGGCCGGCGTGCCGCAGCGGGTGACGGGGCGAGACGCGCTGGTCGCGCACATGAGTAACTTTCCCGAGACCTTCGACGTGGAGTTCGTCGACCTGGTGTTCCACGACACGGTCGATCCGAGTCTGGTGATCGCTGAATTCCGTTCAAAGGGCAGGGCGCTGCCGACCGGCAAGCCGTACGAGCAGACGTGTATCTCCGTCGTCCGGACCGATGACGACGCGCGCATCACCCACTACCTGGACTACTGGAACCCGCTGGTGGCGATCGAGGCGCTCACACCCCACGACGTGCCGTCCGACCCTGACCTCAGCGTGACTTTTGGAGGCTGAGGGGGGAGCCTGTTTAACTGATTGCCATGCCCGCCGCCGGTACCAGCACGAAGAGCGACGAACGACGTCGGACAATCATGGCCGCCGCGGTCGACTGCTTCGCGCAAAAAGGTTTCTACGGTACGACGACGCACGAGATCGCAGACTGGGTCGGCATCTCTCAGCCGTATCTCTATCGCCTGTACCCGAACAAGGAATCGCTGTTCGCGGCCGTGGTCGACCACGTGTCTGTCGTCATGACCGAAACGCTGGTCGCTCACTCGCCGACACCGGGTGGGGCCGGGCCGGCGCTGGATGCGGCGCGCGGCGCCTACGCCGCGCTCGTGGCAGACCGGAACATCCTGCGTTTCCTCATGCACGCGAACTGTGCCGTCGGCGAGCCGCTGGTGGCAGAGGCCGTGCGCAGGTGCTACGCCAAGCAGGTCGACACCGTTCGGCAGCTGCTGGGCGACGACGACGCCGTGCGGCGCTGGTTCGGCGCCGGAATGCTCGACAACGTGGTCGCCGTGCTGGGTCTGGCCGACATTGATGAGCCGTGGGCACACGTCCTTACCGCTCGATGACCCGATACCGGTGTTGCGGGTCATGACGTTGATGGCGCCGGCGGGGTGTCGGGCAGTGCTGATGGATCTTCGAGGGTCATTCGGGGCGGCTTCGTGAGTCTGGTGCTGAGATCCCAGAGCTGCTGCTGGATGCTCGGATCTTAAGCATCGGCGTGTGCCTTTGCGGCACGGGTGCGGTCGTAGAACTGTCCGGTCATCCCGTCGAGTTCGGGGGCGAGGATGAGGCGCAGGGTGGCCTGCAGGCCGTCTTCGAGGGAGTCGATGCTGTAACCGACCGAATCCAGGACCATCCTGGTCGGCATGAAGGTGGCCGGGTGCAGGCTGTTGACCGTGACTCGGTGCGGGTGGAGTTGTCGGGCGAGCAGTAGGCCCGTGGCGATCATCGCTAGTTTGGACTGGCCGTAGGCGCGCATGCCTGAGTAGTCGTGTTCGAGGGTGGGGTCGTCGAAGTCGATCGGGGCCTGGCCTATCGAGGCGATGTTGACGACACGGGTGGGCGCGCCGCGGTCCAGCAGGGGCAGCAGGCTTTGGGTCAGCGCGAACGGGGCGAGGTGGTTAACCGCGAAGCGCAGCTCGTGCCCGTCGGCGGTCGGTCCCGTCGGGTTCGCCGCCGCCGATGCCGGCGCTGTTGACCAGCACCGAGATGTGGTCGGTGAGCTCGGTGATCTCGTCCGCAAGCCGGTGCACTTGCGCCAGTTCGGCGAAGTCGGCCCGGACTGTGTGGATCGAGGCCGGTGCATCGGCCAGCATGGTGGCCAGTTCCTTGAGCCGGCTTTGGTTACGCCCGTGGAGGATGCCCGTCGTTGCGGGCTGTTCTGCGAGGGCGCCGCTGAGGGCGCGGCCCAGCCCGTCGGTTGCTCCGGTGATGACGATGGCGCGATCGGGCATGTGCTACTCCTCTCCGGGGTGTTCGTTCAGCAGATCTCGGATGGCGGTGATGTCGCCTTGGTCGAGCAGTTGCTCGGTGGCGAGGACCCGGTACCAGATCAGGCCGAAGACCAGGTCGGCGGCGAAGGCCGCCGTCAGGCGGGCGGGCTTGTCGCCGCGGGCCGCGGCCCGATCGACGATTGTCTCGAGCGCGGCCCTGCGTTTGATCAGGAAGCCGTCCTGGAAGCGGCGCCGGAAGTCTGCGTCGCGCTGCGCCTCGGCCATCAAGGAGCGCAGGACGGGGACCACCCCCGGGAAGGCCATCAGGGCGGCGGAGTCACGCAGGAACGCGTCCAGCTCCGCCTGGAATGAACCCTGGTCCGCGGTGGAGACCTTCAGATCCGCCTTGAGCGCCAGGGCTTCGAGCAGGACGTCCGCCTTGGTGGGCCACCAGCGGTACACGGTCTGCTTGCCGGCCCCGGCGCGGGCGGCGATGCCCTCGATGGTGAGGTCTGGGAAGCCGACCTCGGTGGTGAGCTCGTAGGCCGCAGTGAGGATCGCGAGCCTGGTCTGCTCGCTCCGCTTGCGGCCGCGGGCGGGTGTCGTGGTGCCGGTCATGGCTGCCAGCCTAACCCAGTATCGAGACGCAACGTCTAGAAATGGTGTTACTCTCATTCGAGACGTCACGTCTCGAAATAGGGAGTGAGCATGTCCACTGCACTCGTCATCGGCGGCACATCCGGGGTCGGCCTGGCGGTCGCCCGGCAGCTCGCCGGTCGGGGACACGCGGTCCACATCGCCGGGCGCAACACAGAGCGGCTGAAGGAGGCAACGGCGGCCATCGCCGGAGACGTCCACGTGCACGTTCTCGACGCCGCCGACGCGGAGGCGGCCGCGTCGCTCGCGGCGAGGATCGCCCCGATCCGGCACCTTGTCATCACCCTCGCTGGCAAGGGTGGCGCCGGCCTGCTCGGCGACCTGCCGCTCGATGACCTGCGGCAGGCGTTCGAGGAGAAGTACTGGCCCACCGTCACCGCCCTCCAGGCGTCGCTAGCTCATCTCAGCGAGGACGCCTCGATCACCCTCGTCGGAGCCATCACAGCGCGGGCTGCCATGCCCGGCACGGCCGGCATCGGCTCGCTGAACGCCGCCGTCGAAGGGCTCGTCCAGCCGCTCGCCGCCGAACTGGCGCCGGTCCGGGTGAACGCCGTGTCGCCGGGATACGTGGACACGCCCTGGTGGGACGCACTCGCCGCCGAGGATCGATCCGCGTTCTTCAAGCAGGCCGCCGACGCCCTGCCCACCAAGCGCATAGCCACCGCCCCGGATGTCGCCGAGGCCATCCTGCTGCTGGCCACCAACCCCAACATCACCGGAACCGTCATCGAAACAGACGGCGGCGCACGCCTGACCGCCTGACACTTCGTCACCATTGCCCAGCCGCCGCACCGTCGTCGCACGGAACGGCTTCGGCGAGTAAATGGTGGTCTGCATACGGAACGGGGTCGCGAGCCGCTGCTCGCGACCCCGTTCCGCGCCGCCTCAAGGAGCCTTCTCGTGACACACGCCAACGCACCTCTATCCAATGAAGGGCGCCGTCGCCTCGTCGAGCGATGCAAGACACGGCCGATCGCCCACGTCGCAGCGGAGATGGGGATATCCCGCGCCTGCGCGTCGAAGTGGGGCAACCGCCACCGCCGCCACGGTGAGCTGGGCTTACACGATCTTCCTTCAACACCGCGCTGCCGGCCGACCGCGACAGACGCCGCCGTCGTGGCCCTGATCGAGGACCTCCGGCGCGGCCAGAAATGGTCGGCGTCCCGGATCGCGTTCGAGCTCCAGTCGGAGGGTGTCACGATCAGTCGCCGCACAGTGTCACGGCACCTGCTCGCGCTCGGGCTGAACCGCCGCAAGTTCATCGACCCGAACGGCCAATTGAACCGGGAGCCGCGGAAGATCACCGCGCACCGCCCCGGGAACATGGTCCTCGTCGATGTGAAGAAGGTCGGCCGGATCCCTGACGGCGGCGGCTGGAGAGCCCACGGACGCGGCAGCGAACAGGCCAAGGACGTCGCGCGTCGCAAGAAGAAGAGCGAGCGCGGCGGCTACATCTACCTCCGCTCCGCCGTCGACGGGTTCAGCCGACTCGCCTACACCGAGGCCCTGCCCGACGAGAAAGCAGCAACCGCCATCGCGTTCATGCACAGGGCGAGAGGATGGTTCGCCGCCCACGGCATCATCCACATCGAACGGATCGTCACCGACAACCGAGCCTGCTCCCGCGCCCACGCGTTCGCCCGAGCACTCCCTGGGTCACGCCACCAGCGGATCACGCCCTACACCCCGCGACAAAACGGCAAGGTGGAGCGCTACAACCGGATCATCGCCGAGGAATTCCTCTACGCCCACACTTGGCCATCTGAAGATCAACGCCGCACAGCTAGGGCTGGTCGTCGAGTGTGACGATGACCTTTTCGGCCGCGCCTGGGGTGAGGGTGAGTTCGAAGGCGCCGGTGACGTCGGAGAACGGGACGCGGTGGCTGATGAGCTGGGCGAAGCGGTCTTGATGCGCCGCGAGTTCGGGGGTGACCTCGAAGATCTCGGTGGGGTAGGCCTGGGAGGCGATGAGGGTGAGTTCGCTGCGCAGCATGCCGGTGAGGTCGATCTCGCCCTTCTTCTGCACGGCGACCATGACCAGCTTGGCGTGCCATTTGGCGTTGTCGATAACGGTGTTGAGGACGGCCGGGGCGCCGGCCGCGTCGATGTAGATGTCGGTGCCGGGGCAGGGGTGGCCCAGGGCGTTGGCGGCCTGGCCGTGCAGTTCGGTCAGCCGGGCGGTGATGTCCTCCTCGGCGGAGTTGACGACCGCGTCTGCGCCGACGGCCAGTGCATTCTCCAGCCGGGAGGGGATGACGTCGGCGACGACTACGTGCCGCACACCGCGTAGCTTCAGCCAGATCGCGGCGCCCAGGCCGATTGGACCCGCGCCGAAGACGACGACCTTGTCGTCGGGCGTGGCCTGGGAGCGGTTGACGGCATGCCGGGCCACGGCCATCGGCTCGTTGAGCGCCGCCACGGCGAAGGGCATGTTGTCCGGGAAGACCTGCACATTCTGTCCGGCGACGGCGTTCTCGATGAGCAGGTACTCGCTCATGGCGCCCTGCGTGCCGCCGCAGCCGATGAGGCCGGACGGGTGGCCGGTCGGATCGATCACGACCCGGTCGCCCACCGCGAGGCCCTCGACCTCGGCGCCGAGCTCGGCCACCTCACCGGCGGGCTCGTGGCCCAGGGCCACGGGGACGATCTCCCCGCCGAGGTGTCCGTGGGCGGGCAGGCCGCCCATGTGTAGGAAGGCGGCGTCGGTGCCGCAGATGCCGCAGGCGCGGATGCGTACCAGGGCGACGCGCGGGCCGGGGACGGGTCGTTCGACGTCCACCACCTCGATCTTGTCGACGTCGGCGGTCCGGACGGACTTCATCGTGGCCATGGGAAGGTTCTCGTTTCTCTCGAAGAGTATGGAACACGTGGTTCCGAGCCGGTCCGGCGCGTCCGCGGGAGGCGAATGTGCGGATGGTTGCGGCGTGTGCGTCCGCCGGTCCGGTTCACGCCCAGGGCGTGTTGTCGTCCCCAGGCCGGTTCGCGTCCTCGCGGACCGCCTGCTGGCGTGGGGCCTCGTACGACGGCCGCTGGTGCGGGGCCACGGTCACCGCGTGGCGGGCGGCCGGGGCCGGGTGACGGTAGCTCGCGATGAGGCCGCCGGCCCCTCCTAGCTTGATCTTTAACCTGTGCGGCGTGGTCGTGGGGCGGTTGACGTCTTCGTTCGCTGTTTCGCGGGTTGTGTCTTGCGGGGTGTGTGCACG
>NZ_JBIBKW010000050.1:0-22583 GCF_042959465.1 Streptomyces sp. NPDC007901
CCCCGAACCCGGCGCCGACCTGTGCGAACGTCTCGTTCTTCCGCAGGTGGGCCAGTGTCAGCAGGGCTTGCTTGAAGCAGCTCAACTTCCGCCAGGGCGAGCGAAGTTCACGCCTTCGGGTGTAGATGAGCCAGGAGACATGCTCGACCAGCTCGTGCGGGACGTCGAGCGTGGAAGGATACGGAACCAACGAAGCCCCCCGGCCGTCGGCGTGTTGAGTGAGATCACCACACCAACGACGAGGGGCTTCGCCACGTCACCCCACCTGACCAGCCTGTTTCACTCCTCAGCCCCCGGGATGAAAGAGGTTCACTGATTCCTAGCCTCGGGATTTCGTGACGGCTCGTCAGTGCAACTGGCGGGCCGTTTCGGCTTGTTGGGCTGATGGTGGGCAGTGAACCGTTTTCATCCTGAATACGTGCAGGTCGGTGTGGACGGCTTGAACTGCTGTGCCGATGCGGCGGGTGGAACAGCGTGCTCGCCGTAGCAACCGCCAGGTCTTGAGCTGGGCGAAGGCGCGTTGGCCGGGAGCGCGGAGACGGGCATGGTCGCGGTTGAACTGCTGGTAGTGGGCGGGCTGTTCGCGGTGGTGGTAGTAGGGGGTGCGGACGGTGGCGCCGGCACCCTGGTAAGCGCGGTCCGCCAGCACGAGAATCTGTCTTGTGAGGCAGGCTTGGACGATGCCGTGCGCGCGGGCTGCGGTCAGGTCGTGTGTGCGGCCCGGCATTGCGCGGGAGAACTACAGCGGGGTGCCGTCCGGACGTGCGATGACCTGGATGTTCATGCCGTGCTGCTTGTGTTTCTGGGAGTAATACGGCTCATCCGCGGCGACGCGGTCGATGGGGATGAGCGTGCCGTCGACGATGACGAAGTCCCCTTCGCCCAAGCCGACGAGGGCCTCGTGCAGGCCGGGCGCCCAGGAGGCCAGGAGGCCAGGATCTCAAGAGTTTCGTGCACGTACCGCCACGCGGTCGCTGTGGAGACACCGAACCCCGCCGCGAGCCACCAGCGCCAGCAGGGCCTGCTTGAAACAGCCCAGCTTGCGCCATCGCGAGCGGCGTTCACACCTTCGGGCATAGATGAGCCAGGACACATGCTCAACCAGCTCATACGGGACATCGACCGTGGCACGATACGGGACCAAGCGAGGCTCCTCGGACGAGGCGTGGTGCGTAGAGAACACCACCGCAACGACCAGGAGCCTCGTCTCGTCACCCCGCCCCGCCGACCTGCACCTTCACCCCTGCAGGACAGGATGAAAACGGTTCACTGACCGCACCGCGAACGCATCCGAATTCCAACTCCGTTCAGAGTCTGCCCAATTGCGGTCATTCGTTGTGATCACCGTATTTGCGGTCTGACTCTCGGTCGGGAAGCGGGACGGGTCTCGCCGCGGCCGTGGGGCCGCGCTCCGGCCTGTAGTGGGTGGTGGATGCCATGCCCGAAGAGATCATCGACGTCGACCAGGTCGGCAGTGTCAGCGCGGGCCGGTGCGCGGAGATCGTGGCCGAGCTCTCGAACAGGCGCCGCATCGGACGGGTGCCGATGCGCCGGCGCAGGTCACGCAGGGCCTTCGCGGTCGGCCGGACCACCTTCAGCCCCGTCAAGCCGGCCAGAGCTGCGGTGAGCTTGTGCCAGACCAGCGCGTATCCGACCTCCGGAAACAGACACGCCGCCAGCAGGAAGTGGACCCCGACTCGTGAGGGCAGGACCCGTAACCGACGCTACACCGTGCGGGTTTCCTCGAGAACCGCATCGACGAGCTCGAACGGCACGATGCGGGTCAGCTCACCGAGATGACCGGGAGCAAATCGCCCCGCGGCCACCGTGAACAGGCGGGAGACGGTCATCAGACCAGCGGCAGGGCACAATGACGTACAGGCAACGGAGCTCCACAGGCTGCATACAGTCTTGGCGGACTACCTGCTTCAACGGGGCTCCGTTGCTCACATTCCCGTCCGGTGCCCGAGCCACCTCAACTGGCTTGCCACCAGCGCAAATACGTTACCCGGCCTTGGGTCAAGGCCCCTTCGGAGGCGGGACGTTGTCCCGGACATAGACGGTGACTCGCGCCCCGTTGACATGCGTTGTTCCGCACTGACGGAAGTAGCGCCGCAGGGTGTTTGTTTTCGCTTCTTCCTGCGGGTTGGTCGGCGAGTTCACGCCCACCGCGCGGACAGCGATGATCCGGTCGAAGTCCAGCATGCGTGCTGCTATGTCCCGGGCGGGAAGCTCGACACCTGCAAGTGTGTTCGACGATACGGGATCCTGTGCCAGGGCGAGATCTGTCAGAGAACGGGTGTCCTCGGGGTTGGCGGCGGTCAAGGTCCGGGTCTGGCCGGTGAGGTAGAGCAGTCCGTCGCCCGGGCGGCCTTCCCTGCGTACGGCGGCGCCGAGGGCGGTCGCGTTATTGCTCCGGCTCTGGGGCGTCCTGAGTGCAAGACTTGGCTGGACGAGCGTGCCCAGTACAGCGACCGCCGCGATCCACGCGCTTCGGGACGACCGCTGCCGCTGATGGAAGTAGTCCATCCAGGCGCCCAACAGCAAGGCGATTCCGATGTTGCTGTAGAGCACATACCGGTCGACGAAAAGGGGCTTGACCAGTGAGGTGATCAGCAGCAGAAGGCCTGGAAGCACAAGGATCGGCACAGCCAACGCGGAAGGCCGCAGGGGCCCTCGCGCCCCCAGGGGCGCTTGGGCACACGCCACGCCCACGAGGGCCGCAACCAGGAAATAGCGAAGCCGCACCGGTTCGCCGATCCAGGACACCTGCTCCGACTGCTTCGCACTGCAGATCGCCAGTGGCAACAGTGCGCCCGTCACGCTCGCGGCAGCCACACTCCACGCCTTCAGCACCGGTCGCGGAACACGGGAGATGGCCAGTGTGACGCCATGTGCAACCAGGGCGAGGACCGCGAACTCATGGAGCAGACAGGCCAGCAGCATGGTGGAGCCGTAGACCGCCCACCGCCACCGGGCGCGATGCGGGACGCTGACCACGAGCGCGTAGGTGGCCCAGGTGACCAGGGCACAGACCATCGCGTACGAGCGGCCTTCCTGCGCGTACTTCTGTACCTGGGGAAGAAGCGGAAACACCAGCCCGGCCAGCAGCCCGGCACGGGGCCCCGCCAGGCATAGCCCCAGAAGCCCGACTCCGCTCGCCGCCACGGACATGGCCAGCACAGACGGCAGCCGCAATGTCAGCAACCCTGCGCCGAAGAGACCGAAGATCTCATGCATCACGGCGTAGTAGAGGGCATGGACCAGATCAACATGCTGTGCGGTGTGCCATATCTGCGAAAGATCGCGGTGCGCGAGCTGATAGGTGACGGCCTCGTCCCCCCACATGGTGTTCTTCCTGCGGATACCCCAGAGCCCCAGAGCGATGGTCAGCGACAAGGGCGCGATGACGACAATGGTTTTGGCGGGGCTCGATGAGGGGCGACGGGCGGGTACGGGAGGGGCAACCGCCCGGGTGACGGCGGGGCCACGTTCAGCAACGGACATTGGCGACAGTGCCTTTCAGCAGCGGTGCAGACGTTCCGCCAGCGTGCCGGGACCTCGTTGACCAGTTGCTGACCCAACCTGACCGGCCGATCAGGAAGGTGGGCTAGTGTCCTGCGCCAGAGATCCGTCGTCGGCAGAGGGGGCGAGGGAGTCGTCTAGATGAACGGCTTGGGGCCTTCGTTCCAGTTTTTGACCCAGCCCGGATGTCGGTTTCCAGGGCCTGGATGTTCTTGTGGGCGCAGCGGCGGATCATCTGATGGGTGAGGTAGCCGAACCACCGCTCGACCTGGTTGATCCAGGAGGAGCCGGTCGGGGTGAAGCGCAGCTCGAACCGGGGGGTTGACCAGCCGCGCACAGCCAGGCGTCGAGCGCCGACACGGACCTTCCACCTGCGGCCAGGTCTCCTTCACCCAGCCCGCCACAGCATCCTCGTCGCGCTCGACCGCTCGACGGGCCGGGACCTGGTGGCTGAACCCGTGCCGGTGCAGCATCCGCGCGATCGCCGACAGCGTCATGCTCTTGTGGAACCGGCGCCCGATCAGCGTCTTGATCCGCGCCGACGTCCACGTCTGGTCCGGCCAACCGTGTGCGACCGGCTCTCTGGCGAACTCCTGCTCGAGCACGGTGAACAGGGCCTCGCTCAGCTTGGTCCGTGGGAGGGGCCCGGCAGACCGCAGCCTCTCGATGCTGGCGTCGCGCTAAGCCCGGCACCATCGCTGCACCGAGCGCACCTCACCCGTAAGTCCTTGGCGGCCTCGGCGTTGGAGGCACCCGCAGCAACCCGCTCCGCGGCCTCGAGCCGGATCCGCTCGCGAAACGCCTGCCGTTCAGGCGCCAGGCCACCACCTTGGGCATATCTCACACAACTGACATACCGCGACGGTCACACATCGTCAGCCCCCAGCGACATCAAGCCGCAAAGGTCAGTGATGGTGCGGTGACTGCTTGACCTTTGCCATGGTGTTCTCGTCGAACCATTCGGCGGCTCGAAGCGTAGACATCCACCGCTCCTGCTGCTCAGGCGTCAGCCTGTCGATGAACAGCACACCGTCCAAGTGGTCAGTCTCATGCTGGATGCAGCGGGCCAAAAACCCGCCGCCGACGACCTGGACCGGGTCGCCCTTCACCGTAAAGCCCTTCGCCACGACGTTCATCCGACGTTTGGTGTCCAGGTAGAGGCCGGGGATGGACAGGCACCCCTCCATACCGTCCTGCTCCTCCTCGTCCGGAAAGTTCACGACGGGATTGACTAGATGGTCCAGATCGCCCTCGGACAGCTTGGGATTCCAGACGAACACTCGGAGCCCTACACCGAGCTGAGGCGCGGCAAGTCCGGCCCCCTGGCTGTCCTGGAGTGTCTCGCGCAGGTCGCCAACCAATCTGCGCAGCTCGCCATCGAAGTCAACTACCGGCTTGGCCGGCTCTCGCAGAACCGGGTCCCCGAGCTGCCTTATCGAAATGACCGTCACGTAAAACCTATCCCTTGCTCAACGGACACCGTCTGGGTCCGATCGTTAACATGCCGACGAGATTCGTCGGTCCCTGCCCTTGCCAGCGAGGGGGCTTCCGGCCCGCGCGGCTCACACCCGGACAGGGACAGGGCGGACAACACCTTGACCGACGGCTCACGCGCCTGCCTGCAGCCATAACGGTAGGGGAAGGAGAACGGTTCAATTTCAGATGGCGGTTCGTGGAGATACGGATCGGTCGTCACATCTGCCACGTGATCCTGCTGGCTCGCCTGCTGGCGCTCTCAGCGTGGCCGTTGCGGACATCCACGTTTGACGGCGCGGGGTGGACCACTCGGGGTTCGGTAGAGGGCGCGGACTGCCCCGAGTTGGGTGGAGTCGAGTTGCTTGATTTCAGATTTCATCCTGAATACGTGCAGGTCATCAGGGTGTGGACGGCTTGAACTGCTATGCCGATGCGGCGGGCGGAACAGCGTGCTCGCCGTAGCAACCGCCAGGTCTTGAGCTGGGCGAAGGCGCGTTCGCCGTGAGTGAGGCGTCCTCCGGAGTGTGGACACGGGGGTTCATGCTGCGAGTGTGAGTTTACGTGCTCGCCGCTGTTGCTGTTCGAACTCGGCTGGCGAGAGGTAGTTGAGGGCGCTGTGGCGCCGTCGGGCGTTGTAGTAGGAGAGCCACTGGAAGATCTCCAGCCTCGCCTGTCGCACCGTCGAGAACATCCTCTGGTGCATCGTCTCTCCCTTGAGTCCCTGCCAGAACGACTCGGCGAGGGCGTTGTCGTAGCTCGAGCCGACCCGGCCCATGCTCCTGCGGATCCCGAAACCGTCGCAGACCTGCGCGAACGCGGCTGACGTGTATTGGCCAGGTTCGGGCAGCAACCCTTCGTGCGCCCGGCTGACGCAGACCCGCGGGGTGTCGTCGGTGCACACCAGTTCCTGGGCGACCGGGTCGAGCGTCCCTTGGTCGTAGGCGTCGCCGGTCGGCACCACCAGGGCCGTGGCCGTGGCCCCGATGGCCAGCGGCAGCAGTGCGGCGAACGCGAACTTACGGTTTTGGACGGCGAAGAGCACGACGCCGGCCACCGCGACCGCGGCCATCCAGAGTGCCTGGGCGGCGCTGACTTGGCTGTCGACGGTGTCGTAGTCGCTGAACATGCTCATCCCCATGGCCGGGGAGAACGCCGCCGTGAATCCGCCGTCCGGAAGGGTGTGGGGCGCGAGGATCAGTAGCGCGAAGCCGATCACGGCCAGCGCGGGTGCGGTGGCGAGCGCCGGCACCAGGCGTCCGACGGCCAACCCGAGCCAGACCGAGGCGATCATCGCGACCAGCCCGACGGCCACGACGAAGAACGCGGCCGGCGGCAGGTAGCGCGCCGTGTCGGCGATCCGTGGTGCCGCCGCTAGGAGCGTGACGAGGTAGGCGACGAGCACCGCCAGGGCCGTCGTGGCCAGGATCGGCACCATGCGCTGCGGTCTCGGGCGGGGCACGGTGGCGAGCAGTTCGGCGACGTTCGCCCGGTGCTCGCGATAGGACTGCCAGGCGCCGGCGGCCATCGCAAGGGGCGAGAGAACCGCGAGGTATTCGCGCTGCGTCATGGCCAGCGCCATCCACCCCGTGGACCATCGCCCCGCGGTGGCGTGGAGGACGATCGTGCCGGCGACGGCGATCAGGAGCGCGGCGCCGAGGGCGGCCGAGCGCCGGAGCTCGATGCCGAGGATGCGGTTCATGCGTTGCTCCGGTGCCGGCGCAGGAGTGCGGAGTAGCCGCGCTCTGCCGGGCTGTCGCCCGCGTCGCCCTGCCCACCGCGGGCGATCAGGTCGTCGGGGGTGCCCTGGAAGAGGAGTCGGCCTTCGTTCATGAGGATGACGTCGGTGCAGGCAGCGACGACGTCCTCGACGAGGTGGGTGGAGACCAGTACACAGCTGTCGGTGCCGAGGTCACGCAGCAGGTCGCGGAAGTCGAGACGTTGTTCGGGGTCGAGTCCGACGGTGGGCTCGTCGAGCAGTAGCAGTTCGGGGTCGTTCACGATGGCCTGGGCGATGCCGGCCCGGCGCAGCATGCCGCCGGACAGCGTCTTCATCCTGGCGTCGGCCTTGGTGGTGAGACCCACCCGATCGATCGCGCGTTGTATTGCGTCGGGTATCGCGGTTTTGGGCATTTCCTTGAGCCAGGCCATGTACGCGACGAACTCGCGGACGGTGAACCGCGGGTAGAAGCCGAACTGCTGCGGCAGATAGCCCAGTTTGCGACGCACCTCGCGCAGGTCGGCACGGCCGTCCACCTGCGTGCCGAGCAGCGTCAATGAGCCGCTGGCGGGCTTGACGACGGTGGACAGCGCGCGCATCAGCGTGGTCTTGCCGGCGCCGTTCGGGCCGAGCACGCCGTGCACGCCGGCAGTCAGCGTCAAGTCGAGTCCGTCGACCGCCAGGTGCCGGCCGGCCCGGACACGCAGTTCTTTTGCGTGGACGAGCCAGGGATCAAGGGTGGGAGCCGTTTCGGCAGCACGCACCGCTCGCATGGGTCTCTCCTGTTGGTCCTGTTGATGGGGGGTCAGTTACCACTGGTCAGGCGGCGGAAGTGCGTGGCGGCGAGTGGTGTGATCGCGGCAAGGGCCACGGTGACCGCCACCCAGTCGGCGGTGCTGCCTGGCTGCAGTACCGGGGACAGGGACTGGGCCGCCACACTCGGCAGCAGGACTGCTGCGGACCAGACCACCGCGAGTCCGATCGCCGCGCGCCGTACGCCGATGAGGGCGCCGAGCACGAGGGTGGCCCCCGTGAACGCCAGGCACGGCAGCAGGGTGAGGGCCAGCGAGGTTCCGGTGCTCACACCCGCCACCAGCAATGCCGGAAGCACGACGACGAGCACCGCGAGCGTCCGCCGCAGCACCATGGCCAGGCCGGCTGCCGGTGTGGTGGCGATCAGTTCCCAGGCGGGGTCGATCCGCCGGCTCCAGGCCACCGCGACGCCGGGCAGCGGAGCCACCGGGGCCAGCAGCAGCACGAGCGACGGCAGGCTCGGCTCAGCGGAGTCCAGGAGTAGGCCACAGCCCAGCACCGCGACGGTCACCGCGAGCCAGGGCAGCAGCGTCCACGCGAGCCAGCGCCGGTGCACGGCCGCTGCTGGTGTGCATTGCCGGGTCGGCGACGGGCTCGCTTCGATCGCCTGGCCGAGCGAGACGGCGACACGGTCGAGCAGATCCGTCGTGGCAGGGGTGGCCTTGGCGGCCAGTGACTCACGGCAGCGGGCGCACGCGTCGAGATGGACCTCGATCGACCAGAGCGCGGCGTCGTCGAGTCCGTGCCCGCCGTCCGCGTAACGGGCCAGGATCGTGTCGGTGGGATGAGTCATGACAGCGCCTCCCGCAACGCGATCCGAGCCCGCCGCGCGCGGGTTTTCACCGTGCCCTCCGGCACACCGAGCAGCACCGCCGTCTGACGGACCGACAGGTCATCGAGCACCATCGCCTGCAGCGCCTGCCGTAACTCCGGTGGCAGCCGCAGCAGCGCCTGTTCGAAGTTCTGGTCGACGCGGTTCGCCATCACCTCGTCCTCGGCGGCCGGCGCGGTCGTCTCGAGCAGGGCAACCGTCGGCACCCGCTCCTGCCGGGCACGTCGGCGGAACGCGTCGACGAGACGGTTCGCGGCGATCGTCCAGAGCCAGCCGACCGCACTGCCCTCGGTCACGGAGCCCGCATAGCTGCCGGCCGCACGCCAGACCGCCAGGTAGGTCTCCTGGAGTACGTCGGCGACGACGTCGTCGCCGACGCAGCGGCGGTGGAGCCGCACCGCCAACCAGGGCGAAGTACGCCGACACAGCTCGTCGAACGCTGCCCGGTCACCACCGGCGACGCGACGCACGAGTTCTGCCTCGTCGAGGTCTGCCCTCCCTTTCACGATCAGGGAGACGAAACGACCGTCCATTCAGGTTCTCGGACGCTCTTAAGACGCTTCCTCCCCTCCCTGGGCAGCGGCGGCATCCGCGGGGCGGGACGAGAAGGTCCCCGGGGTTGAGACCTGTAAAGCTCCTCCTCCTGGCTGATCGGTGCTTTGACCAGGGGTGATCGGGCGTCGGAGCCGTGGTGTCGGCGGCATATCGGGGGCTGTCGGTCCGATGTCGGCCTGATGTCGGCGGGGTCTGACACCTTTCGAGAGGTCTTGCCGCGGGCGCCCATCTGACTACGGGTTTCCGCTGTCCTCTCTTCACCCGAACTCAAGGAGCGCACATGACGATCACTGTCCGACCGGGAAGCACCGTGATGTTCACCGGCGATTCGATCACCGACTGCCAACGGCTGGCGAGCGAAGACGGCCTCGGGTTCGGCTACCCGCTGCGCGTCGCGGGTGAGTGGGGACTCCGGCGCCCGGACCGTCCCGTGACCTGGCTGAACACCGGAATTGGCGGCCACAAGGTGATGGACCTCGAAGCCCGCTGGCAGACAGACGTACTCGACGCACACCCGGACGTGGTGTCGATCCTCGTCGGGGTCAACGACATGGGCTGGCACACGCTGGACCCGAAGGGGTATGTGTTCCCGCGGAGGAGTTCGAAGCGGGTTATGACCGGCTGCTCGCTCCCCTCGCCGAGGCGGGTACGAAGCTGATCCTCATCGAACCGTTCCTCCTGCCGATCCGCGGCGTCGTCGAGGCCGGGGCCGGATACGCACTCATTGGAGAGGAAGAGCGAAAGCAATGGCGCACCGACCTGGACCCGAAGATCCAGGCCGTGCGCAAGCTCGCCCGCAAGTACGGTGCGCATCTGCTCGACGCCGACGACATGTTCGCCGAACTCGCTGTGACGACCGGGCCGGAGTATTGGGCCGCGGACGGCGTACACCCGACGCCGGCCGGTCACGCCGCACTCGCGGCGGCCTGGCTGCGCCTGGTCGCGTGACCGGGCCTCGCGATCGCCCGCGACCTGCAGACGGCCTTGCCCGAGGCGATCGCCGAGCCCCTCACCCGGACCAAGGCCGTCCGGCAACGGGCCGTACTCGAACTCCGGGAGACCCTGGCCTCACCAGGTCGCGGCACTCCTGGACCTGTCTGTTGGCCGCGTCGACCAGTTCGCCAAGGGCAAGTAACCGGGGCCTGCTGGGCTGATCATGGACGTGCCGGCGCCCACTGGGCCGTCGGTACGTCCGAGATCAGCGCAAGGTGGTGGGGGCCAGCCGGATCGTCTGTGGCTGTTGCATCCGGAGGCGTATGGGCTTGGGCTCGCCGGCCGCTTCCACTACGCCGCCTTCGCCTTCCTCCTTGGCGTCACCCTCGCGATCCTCATCCGCCGCACTGTCACCGCCATGGCCATCATCCTCGCGGCCTTCGCCGCACTCCAGATCGCCATGCCCCTGTACCCGGCCTCGCCGTGGCCCTGGCCGCCTTCTGCGCCTGGTGAATCCGCGGTCTGACCAGCGTCTCGCCGAAAGAGGTCATTCCTTGGAGTGACACCGGCGCTGGATGCCGTCGTCCGGGGGAGTGACGGCGGTGCGGAAATCGCCCGCCAACGAGTGACGATCTTGTGCGGCCGTCCTGGCTGAATGGTGTCCGCGCGGCTGTTGCGCCGCAAGGGAAATCAACCTCAGGAGGAAACGATGGGTCGCCGATTCGCCGGAAAGCGCATGCCCTCCCGACGTGCCTGCTCGGCCGTGTCCGCCGCTCTGACCGCGCTGGCGGCCCTCGCCTGCGTCACGCCGGACGCGGTCGCGCTGAACGACTCCGCGCCGCGGGGCGTCGACAGCAGCCGGCTGGCCGGCCGACCGGCCGGAGAGGACGCCGCGGCGCGGCGGCTGTCCGCGCTGATGCAGAAGGAAGTCGACGCGGGCGCGCCCGGGGTGGTGGTTCGGGTGAACGACGGCAGGAAGACGATCTCGCTCGCGCGGCAGGCCGGGTGGACCAGGCCCGACCACAAGCTGTCCGCCGACGATCAGTTCCGGATGGGGTCGAACATCAAGACCATGGTCGGCCTGCTGGTGCTGCAGCTGGTCGCCGAGCACAAGGTGTCGCTGCAGGACCGGGTGGAGAAGTGGCTGCCGGGCCTGGTGCCCGGCGGCGGGAACATCACGCTGAAGATGCTGTTGAACCACACCAGCGGCCTGTTCGACTACATCAACGATCCCGGCATCCTCGCCCGAGTGACCGGTGCGGACACGTCCTCGGTGACGCCGGAGGAGTTGCTGGCGGTCTCCGCGCAGTACCCGCCGCTGTTCACACCGGGCGCCGAGTACGCCTACAGCAACACCAACTATGCGGCACTGGGCCTGGTGTTGGAGAAGGCGACCGGCCAGGACCTGGCAACGCTGCTGCAGCGTCGGATCATCCGGCCGCTCGGCCTGCACGACACCTACCTGGCCACCAGCGGGGCGTCCCGGGACGGCGACAAGCTGGCCGATGGCTACGAGCCGGATGCCGAGCACCTGGCGCCGCTGCTGCCACCGGAGGCGCCCAAGGGCACCGCGTTCGCCGGCCCCGCCCGGGGCGAGCATGTGCTGGTGACCTCGCTCAACCCCGACTGGGCGTGGGCCGCCGGCGCCATCGTGTCCACGGCGGCCGACGAGCAGCGGTTCCTGCGGGCGCTGGCGTCCGGCAAGCTGCTGCCGCCCGCGCAGCTCGCCGAGATGAAGACGACCGTGGTGGAGACGCCCGGTGACCCGGACAGCGCGCGGTACGGGCTCGGCATCGAGAGGTACCTCAGCCCGTGTGGACCGGTGTGGGGGCACACCGGCGGGGTTCCCGGCTACTCCAGCCAGAACTACACGGACGAGACCGGGAAGCGCTCGGTCACCGTGGTGGCCACGACGCTGTTCGGGATGCGCGCCGAGGGTGTGGGCGCCGCGGATCAGAAGGTGGTCGACGCCGCGGTCTGCACCATGCTCGGCAAGTCCCTTTCGGCCGACTCCAGCTGACGCCGACTCACACCAACCAGAAGAGGAGGCGATCATGGAGCGTCGGACGACCACAATGGAACACCCGATACCCAGAGCGAAACGCCCGATGGTGACAGTGCGGATCGCGCGGTGGAGCGCGACACACCCGTGGCGGGCGATCGTCGGCTGGGTGCTGTTCGTCGCGGTCTGTGTCGCGGTGGGCGGTGCAGCCGGCACGAGGACGGCCGACGCGGACTTCTCGTCGGGGGAGTCGCGCCGCGCGGCCGAGATCGTGGACAGCGGCCGGTTCTCCGACCCGGCGATGGAGAACATCCTGATCAGTGCCCGGTCCGACGCCCTGGACGAGACGATCGCCCGGCGTGCCGCCGCCGACATCACCGCACGCCTCAAGGCACTGCCCGCGGTGGCGCAGGTCCAGTCGGCCGTCCTCGCGCCGAACGGAGCGGCGCTGCTCGTCCAGGCGGAGATGGAGGGGTCGGTCGACGACGCCGGAGAGCGCGTCCAACCGCTCCTGGACGCGACGGCAACCGTCGCGAAGAGCTACCCGGGGCTGCGAGTCGAGGAGGTCGGCGACGCCACGATGGACAAGGCCCTGAACGGCCGTATCCAGGGCGACTTCCACAAGGCTGAACTCATCAGTCTCCCGGTCACGTTGGTGATCCTGCTGGTGGCCTTCGGCGCGCTGGTCGCCGCCGGTGTCCCGGTGCTGCTGGCACTGTCGTCGGTCGGGGCGGCGATCGGGCTGTCCGCCCTGGCCTCGCACCTCGTGCCGGCCACCGACGTGCTGGACAGCGTCATCCTGCTGATCGGGATGGCGGTCGGGGTCGACTACTCCTTGTTCTACCTGCGGCGGGAACGCGAAGAGCGGGCGAAGGGCCACAGCGGCGTGGACGCGGTCGAGATCGCGGCGGCCACCTCCGGGCACGCGGTCGTCGTCTCCGGCCTGGCGGTCACGGTCTCCATGTGCGGCCTGTTCATCGTGGACGGCTCTACATTCCACTCGCTGGCGACCGGCGCGATCCTGGTGGTCGCCGTAGCGGTGCTCGGCTCGGTCACGGTGCTGCCCGCGCTGCTGTCCAGGCTCGGACGCCGCCTCGACCGGCCGCGCGTCCCGCTGGTGTGGCGGCTGGCCGCCCGGCAGGAGGGCGAAGGCCGCTTCTGGCCGGCGGTGCTGCGGCCCGCTGTACGGCGCCCGAAGGCCACCCTCGCGCTCGCCGTCACCGGACTGCTGGCGCTCGCCGCCCCGGCGCTGGGCATGACCCTCAAACTGACCGACGACGCGGACCTGCCCCGCTCGATCCCCATCATGCAGAGCTACGACCGGCTCGCCGACGCCTTCCCGAGCACCGGCTCCTCCTTCCAGATCGCGGTCCGCACCCCGGCCGGGGAGTCGGCCCGGGCGCGACAGGCGCTCACCGCACTGGGCGAACGCACCCAGCGAGACCCGCTGTTCGCGCACGACCGGCAGCCACGGCTACGGACCTCGGCGGACCGCACGGTGTCCGTGCTCGACGTGGGCGTGCCGTACACGGCGGGCAGCGACAAGGCGACCCGGGCACTGGAGGGCATACGGCAGCGACTGGTCCCGGCGGCGCTGTCCGGGCTGCCGGACGCGCAGTACGCGGTCGGCGGCTGGATCGCGATGAACGCCGACTTCAGCTCCGCCGTGGCCGACGCCATGCCCTGGGCGATCGCATTCGTGCTCGTGCTCACCCTCGCCGTGCTGCTGGCCACCTTCCGGGCACCGGTCATCGCCCTCACCGCGATCGCGCTGAACTCGCTGTCCGCGGCGGCCTCGTACGGGCTGCTGACGCTGGTCTTCCAACACCACTGGGCCGAGAGCCTGTTGGGCTTCCGGTCCAACGGCGGGATCGTGACATGGCTGCCGCTGTTCCTGTTCGTGGTGCTCTTCGGGCTGTCGATGGACTACCACGTCTTCGTCGTGAGCCGGATCGAGGAGGCGGTCCGCGACGGAATGCCGAACCGGCAGGCGGTCGCGCGCGGTATCACGACCTCGGCCGGCACCGTGACCAGCGCGGCCGTGGTCATGGTCGCCGTCTTCTCCATCTTCGGCACCCTGACCACCCTGGACATGAAGCAGCTCGGAGTCGGACTCGCCGCGGCGATCCTGCTGGACGCCACGATCATCCGGGCCGTGGTCCTGCCCGCCGCGATGATCATGCTCGGCGAGTGGAACTGGTGGACGCCACGGCCCCTGCGCCGCGAACAGCACGCGGTGCCGGTACGGCTCCGTGCCGCCACCGCGAAAATCGGCTCCGATTAAGGGAATTGACGATGCCGCGAGAGATCGCCGCTAGGGTCGGACGCGTGAGGGAGTACTCCAGCTGGTGGCGTTCCGGATGGCGCCCCCGGGGTGTCGACGCCGGGCTTGTCGTACTGACGCTGTGCGCGCCGTTGCTGATGCAGCCCAGCACGGATGCGTCGACGCGGGCCTGGTGGGTGCTGGCCGGCTGCGAGGTGGTGGTCGCGGTCGCCCTGCCGCTGCGGCGCAGGCTGCCGGTGGCCGTGTTCCTGGTGATCACCAGCGCCCTGGTGACGGGGGTCGTCTGGGGCGCCGCCGTGGGTGTGCGGCTGTCCCTGCTGGTCTACCTGTCGCTCGCCGTCGCCCTCCACAGCGTGGGCAGCTACTGCACGAGCCGGCCGCGCACCTGGCTGGCCGTGCTCGGCGGTGGCGCGATGGTCGCCGTCGGGATGTGGATCAACCACACGACCACCTTCTCGGCGGACTACCAGGGCTCTTCGGATGTGTTCGCCGTCCTCGCCCCGATGCCGTTGGCCTGGGCCACCGGGTTCGCCGCCCGCGTCCACCGCGCGAACCTCGCGGCGACCGAGCGGCGCGTCGAGGACGTACTGGGCGAACAGCAGTTGCGTGAACAGCAGGCCGCGCAGCAGGAACGGGTGCGGATCGCCCGCGAGATGCACGACGTGGTCGCGCACTCGCTCACCCTGCTCGTGGTGCGCGCGGAAACCCTGCGCGCTCGCGGCGGCGAGCTGCCGGAGTGGGCGCGCACCGAGACCGACGGTCTCGCCCTCGCGGGCCGTCAGGCCGGCGGCGAACTACGGGACCTGCTGCGGGTGCTGCGCGGTCCCGACGACGCGGCGCCGCTGCAACCGATGCCCGGTCTCGGTGATCTGCCCGACCTGCTGGACCGCAGCCGGGCCGCGGGCGCGCGCGTGGACGCGCGGATCGAGGCGGAGGCGGACGCCCTGCCACGCCCGGTACAGCTCACCGTCTACCGCATCGTGCAGGAGTCGCTCACCAACGCGCGCCGCCACGCACCGGGCGCGCCGGTCCGAGTCACCGTCGCCGAGGAGGCTGGGCGGCTACGCTGCGAAGTGGTCAACCCCCGGCCGGCGGGGCCCGTCCCGGCCGGCTGGGGCACCGGCCTGGGACTGGTCAGCATGCGCGAGCGGGTCGACGCGTTGGGCGGCGAGCTCAGCGCCGGACCGACCGGCGAGGGCGGCTTCCAGGTGGTGGCCACGCTGCCAGTGAGCCCCATGACACGGGACGCCGCCGGTGTCTGAGCCGATCACCGTGCTCGTCGTCGACGACGAGCGGATCATCCGCGACGGCCTGGCCGTGATACTGGACAGCCAGGAGGACATCACCGTGGTCGGCACGGCCGGGGACGGCGAGGAGGCCGTCGAGGTGTGCGTCCGGCTGAAACCCGACGTGCTGATGCTGGACATCCGCATGCCGCGCAGGGACGGGCTGTGGACGCTGGCCGAACTGGCCCGGCGGGGCATGCTGGGCCCCCGCCACACCCAGGCGCTCATGCTGACCACGTTCGACCTCGACGAGTACGTCGACCAGGCGCTCGCCGCAGGCGCCGTGGGATTCCTGCTGAAGAACAGCTCCTACGAAGAACTCACCGCCGCGGTACGCGCCACGGCCGCCGGGCACAGCGCGCTCAGTCCCGCGGTCACCCAGCGGATCATCGCGAGCCACCTCGCCACCCGGCAGCGGCCGGACAACGGCGACCTGAACCGGCTGGCCGACCTGACACCACGGGAACGCGACGTGCTGCGCCTGGTGGGCGACGGGCTGAGCAACGCGGAGATCGCCGTCCGGCTCGTGGTCAGCCTGCACACGGTGAAGACGCACGTCAGCCGCGTATTGGCGAAAACCGGATGCCAGAGCCGCGCACAGGCGGCCGTACTGGCCCGTCGCACAGGGAACCCACTACCGCCCCGGACGGAGTGACACCGCGCGGACGCCTGCCACGAGCGGCGTGTCAGGTCACGAGCCCTCGCCGGCAAGCGTGGACGACCGCCTGGACGCGCCGGGAAACCTCGCCCTACCAGCCCCCAAGGACGGACCATGAAGGCCATCATCTACCGCGACGACGGTGCCCCCGACGTTCTCCAGCTCGTCGACCGTGACCAGCCGGCGCCCGGCGCCGGCGAGGTTCGCGTCCGGGTCGCTGTGTCCGGGGTCAACCCGACCGACTGGCAGGCGCGCTCTGACGCCGGCCATTCCAAGCAATTCTCCGAGGTCACCCCGCACCTTGAAGGCGCCGGCATGATCGACGCTGTCGGTGAGGGCATCGACCAGAGCCGGGTCGGTCAGCGGGTCTGGCTGTTCATGGCAGCCGCCGGGCGGCCCACCGGCGCCGCCGCCGAGTACACCGTCGTGCCCGCCGGGCAGGCCGTGCCGTTGCCCGACGAGGCCGGCTTCGACGTCAGCGCCGCACTCGGAGTGCCCGCGCTGACCGCGCACCGCGCCCTCACCGTCGCCGAGGAGGGGCCGCGCCGGCTCCTGGGCGGGGGCACTCGACGGGAAGGTGGTGCTCGCCGCGGGCGGGGCCAGAGCGGTCGGGCACGCGGTGATCCAGCTCGCCCGGTGGGCCGGCGCTTCCGAGATCAGCACGGTCAGCAGCCCGGGGAAAGCCAGGCTGGCCACCGCCGCCGGAGCCCACCACGTGATCAACTACCGCGAGGGCGACCCGGCCTCCGAGATCCGCAATGTCGCCCCGGACGGCGTCGACATGGTCGCAGAAAGAGGTTCACCTCTGCGCTAGCTCCGTACAGCACCAAGAGAGGCTCGTGAGGCAGTAGGAATCCGAATGTCGACCGTGCGTGCCGACAAGCTGTTGTGCGCGGTAAACCGGACCCTGGCAGCGTAGGGCGGAAGCATCGGAAGCAACGGGGGAGGTTCAAAAGCACGCGTACAGAAAGTGATGGTAGCTGTGGTGGATGATGTTCGTTTTGCTGTGCTGGGGCCTGTCCGGGCCTGGTGTGGCGGTCATGAGTTGGATCTGGGGTCGCCGCAGCAGCGTGCGGTGTTGGCGGCGTTGTTACTGCGGCGTAGGCGGTCTGTCAGCGTCAGCGAACTCGTCGATGCGGTATGGGGTGAGGATCCGCCGCCGGCGGCTGTGTCCGTGCTGCGCACGTACGTCTCACGGCTGCGTAAGGCACTCCAGCCGTCGCGTGCGGCACAGGAGTCGGTTCAGATCATCGTGTCGACCGCGGACGGCTATCTGGCCGAACTGCCCCCCGAGCGCCTGGATCTGGATGTGTTCGAGCAGCAGGTCGCCGAGGCGAGACGGCTGCGCGCCATCGGTCAGGAGTTCGCCGCCGGGGAACTGTTGCACGTGGCGTTGGGCAGGTGGGAGGGGACACCGTTGGCGGGGGTGCCGGGCCCGCTGGCCGAAGCCGAGCGTGTCAGGCTCTCGGAGGTACGGCTTGCGGCCCTGGAGAACCGTTTCGATCTCGACATCCGGCTCGGCCACCACCACAACGTGGTACCCGAACTCGCCGCGCTGGTGGGCGAGCATCCGCTGCGGGAGCGACTGTGCCGGCTACTGATGCTGGCGCTGTACCGGTCCGGGCGGCAGGCCGAGGCACTCGCCGCATACCGCGCCACCCGACGCGACCTGGTGACCGAATTGGGTGTGGAGCCCGGCCCGGAACTCCAGGATCTGCACGACCGCATCCTGACGGCCGACCCGTCGCTGAAACCCGGCGCACCAGCGCTCGCCGGCACCGACCCCACGCCACAGACCGCGCCGGTCGCCGAGCACTCCGTCACGCCCGCTCAGCTCCCTCCCAAAATAACGGCCTTTGCCGGCCGCATCCGGGAACTGGAGAAGCTGCGTTCCCTGTTACCCGAGGACGGCGGCCGTCCGGCCACCGTGGTGATCCATGCCATCGCCGGCATGGCCGGTGTCGGCAAGACCGCCCTGGCAGTGCACTGGGCCCACGAGATCGCCCACCGGTTTCCCGACGGACAGCTGTATATCAACCTGCGCGGCTTCGACCCGGCTGACACGATCGCAGCGCCCGAGGAGGCCGTGCGCGTCTTCCTCGACGCACTCGGCGTCTCCCCCCACCGCATTCCCGCCGACCTCGACGCCCAGACGGGGCTGTATCGCAGTCTGCTGGCCGACCGGCGCATGCTGATCCTGCTGGACAATGCCCGTGACAGCGAGCACGTCCGCCCGCTGCTGCCCGGTGCCGCCGGCTGTATGGCCATCGTCACCAGCCGCAACTCCCTCACCGGCCTGGTCACCGGCCACGGAGCGCATCCGCTGCCTTTACGGCCGCTGGCCGTCACCGAGGCCCACGGCCTCCTTGCCCGCCGCCTGGGCGAAGCACGCCTGACCGCCGAACCACGCGCCGCTGAGGAGGTCACCGCACGCTGCGGGCAGCTGCCGCTGGCCCTGTCCATCGTCGCCGCCCGCGCCGCTACGCACCCGGAGTTTCCGCTCAGTGCGATCGCCAAGGAACTAAGCGAGAGCGCGGACAGCCTCGACGCCTTCACCGGCGGTGACCTCAGCAGCGACCTGCAGGCCGTCTTCTCCTGGTCCCACCAGGCACTGTCGACCCCTGCCGCACGGCTCTTCCGCCTTCTGGGCCTGCACCACGGCCCCGACATCTCCGCACCCGCCGCAGCTGCCCTGGCCGGCCTCCCCCTGCGCCCAACCCGCCGCCTGCTGAGCGAACTCACCCACGCCCACCTCCTCATGGAACACCGGCCTGGCCGCTACACCCTCCACGACCTGCTACGCGTCCACGCCCACGAACGCGTCCTCGAACAAGACAGCCAGCCCGACCGGGACCGGGCCGTCGACCGGCTCCTGGCCTGGTACCTGCACACCGCCGACGCCACCTACCCACACCTGACACCGAACCGACGACGGGTACCCCTCGATCCGGTGCCCCCCGGCTGTGAACCACTGCGCTTCCGCACCTACGACCAGGCCCTGAAATGGTGCGACAGCGAACGAGCCAACCTCTTGTCCGCGATCCACCAGGCCGCCGCGACGGGACGGCACGCCGTCGCGTGGCGACTGGCCCGTACGCTGTCGGGCTTCTACTACCTCCGCAGTCACCTCCACGACTGGCTCGACGCAGCCCGGATCAGTCTCACCGCCGCCCGAGCCGGCCACGACATCACAGTCCAGGCCTGGGCTCTCTACAATCTGGCCAGCGCGCTGACGATCGTGAGCCACTATGACGAGGCCATCGAGTACTACACCCAGTCGATGACCCTGTACCAAGAGGTCAACGACCCGGTCGGCGGGGCGATGACCTTGGGAAACCTGGGCAACCTGTACCTGCAGACCAACCAGCTCACCGAGTCGATCGAGTGCACCCGCAAGGCGCTGGTCGTCATCCGGGACACCGGCGACACCTGGAGCGAGGGCATCAGCCTGGCCAACCTGGGCGATGCCTACCAGCGGCTGGGCCGCTTCGACGAAGCCCTGACCCATCTGCAGAAGGCATTGACCGTCCTGCAGGCCATCGGTGACCGCTGGGTGGAGGGCGTCACCCTCGACGTTCTGGGCATGGTCCACCAACGGCTGGGCCATCCCGACAACGCGATCGAAACCTACTACCAGGCAATCGAAGCCCACCGGGATTCCGGCAACCGCTGGGGCGAGGGACACACCCTCCGCCATCTCGGCGACCTCCACCAGGAGACCGACGAACCAGACGCGGCACGCACCAGCTGGCAACAGGCCCTCACCCTCTTCGAGGAGTTGGACCATCCAGACGCGGAGGAGATGCGAAACAAACTTCACGCCCTCGACGAACATCCCTGAGATCCTTTACGTCGCCCTTCATCGCACCGGCACCACGGCCGCCGCGGATGCGGCACATGACAAGTGAGTGTCATGCATGGGGCATGTCCTGCCCCGAAGAAGTCAGCTGATGAGTACGACGACGGATCACTTGATCGACGCGGCGGGCTGCGCGTCGGCTGCCGTGGCCGGTGGCAGTGGCAAGGATGCCGATGTGAAGTCGATGCCAGTGTCCGAGAACGATCGTCCAGCGAGCCGCTGGAGGAGCTCGGCCGCGCTCGCGGCCGAGAAGGTCCGCAGGGACGCGCTGCGGCTGATGGGCGGGGACCGGCTGCGCCCCTTCCGGCCCCGGCTGCTGCCCGTGCGCGCCCGCCGCACCGGTGCGTTGGACGAGAGGGTGCTCTCGTTGACCGCGAAGGGCCTGACCTCGGGGCTCCCACCTTGCCGAGGCGTTCGGGATACTGACTTCGGCTCGTCAGGGTGAGCATTCGTGAAGTCCCTAAGGTGCCCGTGCGGTGCCTGTATTCCATGTGGCGTGAGGTATACGGAGGGGGGCGGGCTGACCGCCGCGGGACGACGGCGCCGGGAGACGATACGGCTGCAGGCGGCCACGTTGTTCGAGCAGAAGATCAAGCCGTCGGAGGTGGCACGCCGGCTGCGGGTGAGCCGGAAGTCGGCTTACCAGTGGCACCAGTGGTGGCGGGACGGCGGTCATGAGGCTCTGGCCTCCCGTGGCCCGAGCGGATCGCGATGCCGTCTGTCCCCGCGCTGTCTGGAGAAGCTGGCCACGTATCTGGAGCAGGGTCCGGCCGCACATGGATGGGTGGAGGACCAGGTGTGGACCGCGGCGAGGGTGGCCACGCTGATCGGCAGGAAGTTCCACGTCTCCTAATCCGTGGGTAAGAACGGTCTGCCATATTGGGAACACGGACAAGCCGTTCGTCAATGGCGGGACCGTGGCGTCTGGTCTTGATCCAGGCTCCCGAACCCTAATCCGTGCATCGGTGGGCGGTCCCGGCTCTGATGGTGGTGGCGGCCGCATGGGCGGCGGACGGACGCCTGCACGTCTCCGGGCCTCGACGCCTAGCTGTAGACCGTGCGACGTCTGGTGCCCTCGCGGCCACCACCACCGTCAACACCATCATCCTGGTCACTCGTTGGTGTTGGTGGTACGAGCCCATCGCGCGGTGACCTCTTGGTACGCCCGAGCCGATCTTCGAGCTCCCGCAGAGACCGAGGCCCGTGGGGTGCGCTGGTGCCAGGAACAGCTGCTGAGGTGGCGGACCGGTCCCGAGGGCCGAGTCCTGGGATTAGGCCGCTGCGTGGTTCCGCACGAGCTCGTGACCAGCGCAAACGTACAGGCAGTGCCGGGAGGGACTTTGATCTACTGCGGCATCGACTGGGCGGAGAAGACACACGACGTGGCGCTGGTTGACGACACCGGAACGCTGGTCGCCAAAGGGCACATCACCGACGACGCGGCCGGCTACAGGGCCCTGCTGGACCTGCTCGCCGAGCACGGGGACACCGAGGACAACCCCATCCCGGTCGCGATCGAGACCTCCCGGGGCCTGCTGGTCGCCGTCCTGCGCACCGGCCGGCGGAAGGTCTACGCGATCAATCCGATGGTCGCCGCCCGCTACCGCGACCGCCACTCCGTCTCGCGCAAGAAGTCCGACCCCGTCGATGCCCTCGTGCTTTCGAACATCCTGCGCACGGACATGCATGCCCACCGGCCTCTGCCCGAGGACACCGACCTCGCCCGCGCCATCGCCGTCCTGGCCCGGGCGTAGCAGGACGCCACCTGGAACCGTCAGACCATCGCCAACCAGCTCCGCTCGCTGCTGCGCGAGTACTACCCCGCCGCCCTGGCCGCGGTCGAGCCATGGAAGAACGGCCTGTGCCGTCCCGAGGCTCACGCCCTGCTCAAAGCTGCTCCAACCCCAACTCGCGCGGCCCGCCTGACCCGCACACAGCCCCAAGCCGCCCTCAAGCAGGCCGGACGCCGGCGCGGCATCGAGGCGGACGCCGACCGGTTGCAAGAGGTCTTCCGCGCCTAGTGGGCCCACCAGCCTCCGCTCGTGGAGGATGCCCTCGGCGAGCAGATGCTGGCCCTGCTGATCCAGCTGGAGGCCGCCTGCACCGCCGCCGACCGGCTCGCGAAGGCGGTGGAGGAGGTGTTCCCTCAGCACCCGGACGCTGACATCTACCTGTCCTTCCCCGGCCTCGTCGTCCAGCTCGGCGCCCGGGTGCTCGCCGAGGTCGGGGACGACCGCCCCCGTTTCACCGATGGACGGTGCGGATAGCCAGGGCGAGCAACCGCTTGGCCGCGGCGGGCCTGGTCAAGCGGCATGGGCGGTTGCGTACCGACTCCACTCATGTGGCGCGGTGCGGAAGTTGAACCGCGTGGAGCTGGTCACTGAGGCGCTCCGCACTGCCCTGGAGGAACTCGCCTGGGCGAACGAGGAGTGGCTGGCACCGCTGGTCACGGCATTGCCTTTAGAACGCGAGCCGCGCCCCAAGTATGGCGACCAGGGCATCATGGTGTGGGCGCGCACGAGTGATCTTTCTCGCCGTGTAAGAAGGCGCGTGAGCCCTGGCCCTCCGTGTGTGGGCTGGACTGTCACCTACCGGGTCCGCGCCCGCGCGCATTTGTGTCTGCGCCTTTGCTGTAGGGCGCGG
>NZ_JBIBKW010000051.1:0-21954 GCF_042959465.1 Streptomyces sp. NPDC007901
GTCGAACCTCACACACCATCAGGATGGTGCTCTCAACGAGTCGACGCCACGGACCAGTTGGCCCGATCAACGGCTACGAAAATCTTGTATGAGCCTAGAGCCGCACCCTACATCGACCTCATCGCGGTGGCGAGAACGATCAGCGATTGGTGGCTCAGGTCCTCGGTCAAGACGGATAGCTTCGCGTGGGCGTGCTCAGGACAGTAGGCACGGATAGCCGCGCGCAGGGCGGCTGCGCGGACGGTGGGGTTGGTGACGATTTCCACCAGCACGTCGATGGCGTTGAGTAAATCCCTGATCTGGAGCTCGCGCAGCTCGGCGGTGGCGAGTTCGTCGGCAGCTGTCAGGAAGTAGAGATCAATTAGCTCCCCGTTAGGGGTGATGAACTCCCCGCGCAAGCAACAGCCCAGGGCCCGGCAGAAGGTGGCTGGCAGGTTGTGACCGGCACGGACGGTAGAGAACGTGCGGGTAGCCCACTGGACAGGATCGGCCGTGGGATGCAGCACCGGGGTGGCGCCGAGCGGCTCGCTGGGCGAGATCAAGGTGGTCGTCAGTATGAGGTCGGCGTACTCGGCCGGGAGTTCACCGAAGGAGCGGATGCCGCCTTCCGGCGTCTCGACCTCGTAGGCCGCCTGGAAGCAGGGGACGATGGGCTCGTCCGCGGTGGCACCGACGGCGTCTGCCAGCCTTTGCATGAGTGGGATGAGTGCTTGGGCGCGGCGCAGCGACATCAGCGTGGACAGCATCGAGCGACCGTCGACGTGTCGTAGGGTGTTGGCCCCCAACAGCCTGTCGACGTTCGGCTGATAAGTGAGGGTGACGCCCTCGTCCTGCGGTTCCAGGTAGCGGTGGAGGATCTCTGCATCGGCGGGCGCCGCGACAGCCAGAATGGCCAGTTCTCCGTCGGTCTGCTCAGCGATGAGGCGGGGCACCAGTGGCGAATCGAGCTCGCGCAGGGCGATCCGCTCCTCCTGGGCGTCGACGATCCCGGCAGAGTCCTCGGTGAGGTCGTAAACGAAAATCTCCATCCGCGCGTCGCCGCCGTTGTGGAAGAGTTCCGCGCTCCAGACGGTGGAATGCTCGCGAGCTCTCGTTTGAGCGAGCGTAGAGGTGATCTCGCCGAAGCCGGACGAGGCGAGAAAGACCCCAAGGCGCTCGCGGATCGCGGTTTCATCCATGCCGGACACCCCCGATGGCCACGTACGGGCCCCAGTAATGGGGGTGAGCAAAACGCGGTGAGTCCAGCAGGGACAGTTGGGCCCGGCGCAGCGCGGCGGCCGGGTCGTGGCTCCTGGCCGCGTACTCGGCGTAGAAGACCGACATCAGCTCTGTCGTGGAGGCGTCGGGCACCTCCCACAGGGTGGCGACCACGGCTCCCGCGCCGAGCCCCAGGAACGGACGGACCAGCCCCATGACCTCGTCACCCGGCAGACGGTCGTGCCGGCCGGTCTCGCAAGCGCTGAACACCACCAGACGGGGGCGGAAGGGCAGGCCGATCAGCTCGTAACCGTACACGGGTCCGTCAGCTAGGTAGAGCCGCGACAGCAGGGCGTCGTCGGGATCGAACTCGCCGTGGCAGGCGAAGTGCAGCAGATCCACCTGGCCTTCGAGGCCCAGGAGCGCCTCCCGGTTGGCGTCGGCGTGATCCAGGCGCCGCAGGCCGGGCAGCGCCCGCGCCACAGCGTCGAGTTCGTCATTCACACAGGTGAGCGCTGCCAGCGGCGCGTAGGACGCCAATTCCAGCCCAAATGCCAGCGAGAGTTGCCCGCTCTCGGGTACGGCCAGCCGTTCGCCGGCCCGAGCCGCCATCGCGGCGTTCGGTGCAAACGTCACCGGGAGTCTTTGGACCAGGTAGCTCCCGTCGCGGCGGCGCAGCGCCGGGAACGGTACGGAGTGGAGCACGCCATGAGGGATCACCAGTACCCTGGCGGCCTGCTCCAGCAGGTCTTCGACAGGCGCCAGCAGCCCCTGGTAAAGCTCGGTAAGGCTGTGCGGCGTCCCGCGCACCTGGCGTTCTCCGGCCCATACTTCCAGGTAGGCGCCGACATCCTCTGGGGTGATGTCCAGCGCCGGGATGGGTGCTCCGCTGCCCTCGTACAACGGCACGAGCGTGACGCGCCCACCTGCGCAGAAGTAGTGCAGCAGCAGCGTGCCGCCGGTGGCCAGACGTCGAACCTGCTCGGGTGTGGCGGCGGCACGTGTGGACACCGAGAGAGGACGCCGCCTCCGGTAGACCGCCGCGAGCCGCTGTTTAACCGGGCCCAGCTCGTCGGGCGCCCAGGGGTCGGTCAGCTTGCGGCTGAGCCCTCGCACGATGCGGGTCCGCAGTGCACGGGCCTCGTCGCGATCGGTCAGACTGAGCTCGTTGGGGTCGGCCGAGTTGGCTGAGACCCGGTCCAGCAGGGTGCGTGCTTTGGCCCTCTCCAGGGCGCGCAGCGCCCCTTCTAGGTTCCCAGCTTCGAAGGCGGCGCGCAGCAGTCGTTCGTAGACCAGATCCTGTTCGGTCAGCGCGAGCAACTGCAGCTCCTCATCACGCAATCGGGCGCGCAGGCCCTCCTGGATGTCGGCGGCGCGCTCAAGATCCGCCCCCCATTCGGCGCTCTGCGCTCCGATGCTTTCCTTGCGCCCGGCTTCGGCCAACAGCGCAGCGAACAGGGTCGCGTGCTGATTGCGTAGAGCCGCCCCCTCGATTGCGTGCTTCAGCGCGTCGCCACAGTCGAGGCCGAGCGCCGCCTGGGCACGGGCCTTGCGCAACCACATCTCCGCGCCCAAACCCCGGCCCCGCCGTGCGGCGCGCGCGGTGCTCACCGCGATGGTGGGCTGCCAGCTCGGGACCGGGCACCCGTGCCACCACTCGCGCCAGCCGTCGACGAACACCGGGCTGAGCAGGGCCTCCAGCGCCACCTCGAAATGCTCGAGGGCGGCTTGCGGCTCCCCACGGGCCAGTGCGAGATCGCCGCGCAGCTGCGACAGGTCCGGCTCGCCCGCCTCCGCCAGCTCGGCGAGCCGTTCCGGCAGGGAATCGGCCCATGGATCGGCCAGGATGTCCCGCTCCAACCAGGTCCGCCGGACCTGGCGATCGAGGCTGCCGAGATCGGGGGGGCCGGTCCCCCTACGGCGCAGCAGCGTGTCGACCAGCGCCCGCTGTGCCCGCAACAGCTCATGCTCCAACGGCTCGGGGAGCAAGTCCAGTGCCTCGGTTAGCCGGCCCTCATCGATGAGCACGCGCACTGCCAGCGCGCTCACCTCAGCACGGCGCTCGGGGTCGTCCGACTGCCACCAGGAGTGGGCGCGCAGTTCGGCCAACGCCTGGTCGCACCGACCCACGCGGTGCATCGCGGCAGCGAACCACAGCCGTCCCCGCTCGAACGTTTCGTAGCCGTGACCTCTGGCTACGCCCGTGAGCGCGTCGCTGAGGATCTCAATGCCGGATTCGGCCTCGCCGAGGCGCACCAGCGCGCTTCCGAGCTGGATGGCGGTGAGTGTGCGGAGTTCCTCCGAGCCCGCCTCGCGCAGCATCGCGCCGAAGCGGGCGATGACGACTGCGATCTGCGGCAATGGATCGGCCTGGCTCAGTTCATCGCACAGGCGGACCAAGACTTGGGCCGTCAGGGCGCCAGGGCGCAGTGTCATGCCCTGGACGGAACGCGTCGCGGCCAGGGGTTCGAGATCTTTCTGCAGCATGTCGAGAGCGCGTTCCGCGCGTGTCGTGGCCTGCTCGGTCCGCCTGTGGGCCAGCAGGACCTGCGCCGTGCTCAACAAGGTGCCAGCGGCACGTACATACTCGCCCGCCTCGGACAGATTCGCGGCCGCCTGGTCGGCGGCGGTGAGCGTATCGTCGCTCAATGCGCGCACGAGTTCGATGCTGGCGAGCATGGCGTTGCGCCGCCGCACCACCGCCGGCCCGCCACCGGCCAAGACTGCGAGTTCGAGCACATGCAGCAGCCCCCTGGCGAAGGCCCGCTCCTCCAGGGTGTCGGCCAAGCGTAGAAGATGCGCGACAAGGTGCTCGCGCTCGGCCGGCTCGGTCAGGGCGACGAACTCCTGCTCGTCGCGCGCCGCCCCGACGCGTTGCCATAGGTCCCTCACAACCGCTCCTCTGCCAGCAGGGAGTTCGCGTGACGCACGGCGCCGCCGTAGCGCGGCTCGCCGGGATCCAGACGAGCCGCTGCCTCGAACAGATCGCGGGCCTGGATGAGGTTGTCTCGGCTGCGGATGCGCAACATGCCCAGCTGGTAGAGCGCCTCGGGATGCTCCGGGTGAAGATTGATGAAGTATTCCAGCGCGCCCGTGGCCAAATCCGCGGCGCCGGCGTCGGACAGGCCGCGGCTATAGGCAATGAACGCGTCGACGTCGTGCACGATACTGATCAGACGGAGTGCGGCCTGAAGTCCTGCCATTGGCCGCCGACGGTGGGGCGCGAGCGTTATCGCTTCTGTGAACGCCGCCACCGCGTGACCGAGCAGACAGCTCTCCCGGTCGGCGATGATGCCTCCGAGCAGGGCCGGGTTGGCCATACCCGACTCGGAAGCCACCCGATGGCAGAACTCTCCCAGCTGCGTGAGCGCATCGGCGCGCAGCGACCCGTCCATGTCCGCGAACCGCCGGAACTCCGAGAGTGTCTCCTCCACCAGCGCCCAGGCACCCTCCCAGTCGTCGCCAAGCCGGGTCACAGAAGCCTCGGCCAGCACCTTGCACAGCGCTCCCTGTGTTGGCCGGCTATCCGGGTCTAGCCGGGTGGCCTCCCTGCTCTCTCTGACTGCGTCGTCGCTCCGGCCGAGCACGCCGTACAGCAGGCCGAGCGCGATCCTGGGCACAGGGTCGAACGGGTCGTCGGCGACGGCCTGCTCGTAGCGCTGGCGGGGGGTGTCGAGGTCGCCGAGCGCGCGCCAGGAGTTGAGCATGTTGCGATGCAGATTCACCCATCGGGGGTTGATTTCGAGTGCTCGTTCGTACGCGACCAGCGAGTCCTCGTAGGCTCCGGATTCGTTGAGGACCAGGCCAAGCTCGAAGTGGGCGGCGAAGCTGGCGGGGTGACTGACGAGGAACCGATCGATCACGGCGTGCGCCGCCTCGAGTTCGCGCACCGACACCATCGCCTCGACCTCCCGCACGAAGGCGAACTCGGTGTCAGTGAACTCTGGCCCGTCCGGCAACCGGGCACGCACGTGGGGCCGCTGGCGTACCCCCGCCTCGGGCTCGTCGTCCATCAGCAGGTCCAGAGCCACTGCCTTGCGCCAGTGGCCGAGCCGCATACGCAGGTCACGCAGGCGGCTGCGCTCGGCACGGACCGCCTGCGGATCACCCTGCCCTTCGGCGACCCGCACCGCCTCCTCCCGGCAGCGCAGCGCTTCGTCCCACTGCTCGAGGAACTCGCAGGCCGAGGCCAGGTTGCCCAAGTCCATGCGTAGCGAGTGCGGGTTGCCCGTGCGGTGGGAGAGCTCCAGCGCCTGGCGATGCAGTTCGGCCGCCGCCTCAGCATCGCCTTCGCTCATCGCCACGTTGCCGAGGTTGCCGATCCAATCGCTCTGATCCTGCACCAGGTCGCCGGAACGGGCAGCCGCCAACGCGGTGGAGAACGAGGCGCGGGCCAGCTCCAACATGTCCAGACCCATCCACGCGTTGCCCAGGTCGCCGTAGGTCTTGCTGAGCTGCCGCGGCTCGCCGACGGTGAGCGCCAGTGGCTCGACCCGCTCGGTCAGCAACGTCAGCGACGGCACATGTTCGCCCATGGCGAAGTGGCAGGCCACGGCGCTGGTGAGCAGATCCCACTGCCGCGCCGGGACGTCCGAGTGGCGGAATCCTTCGAGGAAGGCTGTAAGCGCCTCGGTGTAGCGACCCTGGTCGTAGCACGCCCTGCCGATGATCTCCCACATCTCCGTGCCGCCCTCGGCAGCAAGGTGCCGCACGACCTCTTCGGCGTCGCCCGAGCGGCCGGCGACCAGCAGCGCACCGGCCAGGCGAAGGCGGATCTCATCGCGCATCCGCGAACCGTTCCGCTCGGCCAGGTCGAGCACCAGGCTGGCCAGGGAGATCGCGCGGTCAGGCGCGCCGCCAGCCGTCATGTCATCGACGTCTTTGAGGAGTTCGGCGAACAGTGAGTCATCGATCGCCTCCCGTAGCAGAGGGTCGCTCAGTACCTCGGTCTCCGACTCACCGAACCGAGTCAGATCGTAGATGATCTCCACCGCCAGCGTCCGGCCCAGCGCGCCCCTCGCGAACAGCATTCGTCACCGCTCCCGAGGGCAAAGCGGGAAGACCAGGTCACGTAGCCTGTCCCCGCTACGCTTGGTGATCAGCGGTACCGCAAAGGGGATGTTCTTTAGCTGCGCTTCGGCCGATACCGACAGCGAGGCTGTGGCATAGGCCCCTGCCGGCACCGCCACCACCAGGACCAGGAAGATGTCGCCGATCACCTCCGGAACGACCTCCGTCCGGGCGAAATGCCAGGCAGGCTCGGAGCCAAAGCGGCCGAATGTCATCACTCGGTAGTGGATGCGCTCGGCCTCTATGCTCGCAGAGCGGTTCCCGGAGAGTCCGGGCAGCGAAGCGATGGTGAGATCGGCCCCCACCTCCACCGCGTGCACCCGCTTGAAATGATCCTCGGCCCGCTCGGGAAACATTCGGCACGCCACCGGCCAGCAACCCTGGTCTGACTTCAGCGAGAACTCCACTCGCAGCCAGTTGAACTGGCAGGTCGGATCGGGGCGGCAGTCAACCGTGGTGAAGACTGTGACGAAGTCGCAGTCATGGCCAGGTAAGTCGAGCTGGGCGAGGCTGTCGGCGTCGAGCGGCTCGGTGAACGGCCGTACGACGGGCTGGCGTACAGCGACACGGTTGCGTTTGGTGAGCATGAGGCGCAGCTCGGCCTGGTGATCCCGGCCGCGGGATTCCTCGAGGAATTGCTCCGGAGGCCGAAGTTCTACCTCGAACCGATCCTCGGGCAGGGCAGAAAGGTCGATCAGCATTCCGCTCCCCACGTTGGCGCCACCCACACTAAACACCCACAAGATTCGGTTCGCTAGTAGTGCTTGGTCAGGTTGATATCGGTTCTGGCATGTCGCGGTGACAGATGGGGCAGGCGCCGGTCCAGACCACGAGGAGTAACGGCAGATCCCTGCGCGTGGCTGGTTGGCTTCTGCTCCTACCCTCTATTCCGAGCCCAACGCTGCGGCCGCCTCGGCGTTGATGTCGTCCGCGTCCATGGCTGTTGCCCTTCCGACGGCAACTGAGATGATCTTGTCCGGCCCGGAAACGTCCGACAAGGCCCCGATGACCTGGCATGACACCAACAAACGGCGGGTGCGGCAAGCAGCGCCCATGGGTCGGTGTTCATCGATACCATATGGGTATGGGGGGCTTCCGACTGACCTTTCTGCGTGCCCGCGCGGTGAAGCTCATGCGCCGGTATGAGTTCACGGGTGACCCGTCGGCGCTGCACCAGGCGACGGCCCTACTGCGACGCGGCACCGACCGGGGCAGCGGCGAGCACCGGGCCGCACTTCTGGGGACCTACAGTCAGGCCCTGACCGAGGAGTTCCGGCTGACGTCAGATGCCGCACTGCTGGCCGACGCGGTCGACGCGGCCCGGGCATCGGCGGCGATGACCCCGCCGGGCTACCCCTACCGGGCCGCCCGCTACCTTGCCCTCTGCACCGCGGCACGCCTGCTCTTCGAGCAAACCAGCGATGTCGAGGCCCTTGAAGAGGCCATAGACGCGGGCCGGCAGGCGGTGGACGCGTCCGGTGCGAGGGAGCTTCCCGTCACCTACAACGCTCTCGGCAACACGGTCCTCACGCAGTATCTGCACACAGGGGCACCAGACGCCCTCGACCGTGCGATCTCGGTCTGGCGCGAGGCACTCGGCCGGACGCCGCCCGAGCACCCGTTCCATGCCTCGCTGCTGGCCAGCTTCAGCGCGGGCCTGTTCCACGCCTACCGGGCTTCCGGAGACCTGGACCTGCTCGTCACGGCCGAAGAGATCGGCCGCGAGGCGATCGGCGCGCTGCCCGCCGGAGGGATCACCTGGGCGATGGCGGTAGGCAACCTGGGGATCGTGCGACGCAACTTCTTCATCCACACCGGCAGCCTTCCGGCGCTGCTCGAAGCAGTGCAGCTGGGCCGGGACGCCCTGCGGGCGAGCGGCGACCGGCAGGACAAGTTCCGGTTTCTGACGAACCTGCAGATCGCCCTGTTGACCCTACACGCTCGCACGAATCAGCTCACGTTGATCGAGGAAGCCGTCGACGCGGGCATGGAGGCCCTTGACTCGCTGGACATACAGCACGCCAGTTGGTCGATGGTCGCCAGCAACGTCGTCCTCACGCTGAAGGAATACGCCGAACGCGGCGCTGCCAACGCTGCCCTGGACGAGGCGATGAGACTGGGCGAGTACGCGTTGGCCTCGGTCCCGAAGGGGCATCCCACCAGGATTCCGCTGCTGGGCGCACTGAGCCAGGTCTATTTCGCCCGGTTCGAGCTCGGCCACGACGAGCAGATGATCCGCGAAGCGGTAAGGCACGGCGAACTGGCGGTCGCCGAGACACCGCCCGACCATCCCCTGCGTGCCGGCACGCTGATGCTGCTCTGTCACGTCCTGGAGATGCAGGGGCGCGTGCTCCACGACGACGAAGCCACTCGACGCACGGTGGCCTTGGGCAGGGAGGCCGTCGATCTGCTACCGACCGGCCACCAGGCGATGCCCGAAGCCCTGAGCATGACAGGAGCCGGACTGCTGAACCTCGGTTCGACGGACGAGGCGCGGCAGTTCTTCGAAAAGGTGATCGGACTGCCGGCGGCCATGGCGGTCACCCGCCTGGGAGCCTACCGGGGCCTGGCAGCCTGCCATGTCCAACAGGGGGAGCCGGAACGGGCGTTGACTTTCTTCGAGGAGGCCCTGGCCATCGCCACAGTCCTGAGCCCGCGAGTGCTGCAGCGGGCCGACCGGCAGTTCCGGCAGACCTTTCTCGACGGACTCGCGCAGGAGTCGGCCGCCTGCGCCGTGCTGGCGGGCAGGCCCGAGCGAGCGGTGGAGCTGGCCGAACAGTTCCGCGGCATCCTCCAGGCGGAGGCCCTGCAGCTGCGCCAGGACCACCGCGCGGCCCGGCGCGACGCCCCGGAACTCGCCGACGAGGTCGCTCGGCTGCGCGAGCGCGAAGCCGACCTCGAGTACGCCCTGTGGGGCGATCACCTGTCGGTCATGGATCCCAAGACGGCGGAAGCGGAGACGCAGCGGCTGACCGCCGACCTCGCGGACGTCACCGGCAGGCTCTCCGAGGTACTCGCCCGGATCAGACAACTGCCAGCTCACGAGGGCTACTTACGGCCCCTGCCGTTCGCCAGGCTCCGTCGGCAGGCCAGCGACGGGCCCGTCGTCATGCTGTACAACACCGAGTGGCGCAGCGACGCCCTCATCATCACTACCGACCGCCTGGAGGTCCTCCCGCTTCCCGTCCAGGGCCGTCACACAGCGACCATGACCGGCGTCAAGCTCCTTGAGGCCTGGGTCGCGGCCGCCACGGCGGCAAGCAGCGCCAGTGAAGTGCAGCAGCCGATGCGCGAAGTGCTGGAGTGGACCTGGGACAACGTCACCGAACCGGTCATGCGACACCTGGGATACCCGCACCGGCCGACTGATCAGCAGCCGAGGATCTGGTGGTACCCGTTGGGCGGGATGGCCCACTTGCCGTTGCACGCATCCGGTCATCACCACGAACCAGGCAGGTCGGTGCTGGACCGGGCGGTCTCGTCCTATGCGACCACGTTCCGCGCGCTGGAGTTCGCCCGGCGGGAAGCCCCTGCCGCCGGGGCAGCCGACACCGCGCTGATCGTGGCGATGCCCGATACGCCGGGCCAGCCTCGACTGCCCCACAGCATCCGGGAGGCCGGCCGGATCGCCGGCCTGATCCCCGAGTCGGAGCAACTCGTCGCCGTCGACGCGACCCTTGCCCGAGTCCAGGACGCCCTGCCGCGGCACCGTATCGCTCACTTCGCCTGCCATGGGGCGTTCAACTCCAGTGATCCGGGCGACAGCCGGCTGATGTTGTCCGATCACGAGACGACCCCGCTGACGGCGGCTTCCATAGAGCAGTGGGAGCTGCCCGAGGCCGAGTTGGCCTTCCTGTCGGCCTGTGTCACCGCGTTGACATCCGGGATGCTCGCCGACCAGGGCATCCATCTCGCTTCGGCGTTCCAGACGGCGGGCTACCGGCAGGTGATCGGCACGCTCTGGCCGGTGCCGGACGCCACCGCACTGATGATCGCCGACTCGTTCTACGAGCGGTTGACCGGCGGCGGCACGTATGAGCCGCGTACCGCCGACGCGGCCTGCATCCTGGCCGCGTCGGTGCAGCAGCTGCGCGCCTGCAATCCTGAGGCCGTCTCCAGTTGGGCGGCCTACATCCATCTCGGCGCATAGCCGGCCATGACCACCGGATGGACAACCCGGCGCCGCGGGCATCCGGGACTTCGATACCGTGGAACTCCCTCGGCTCCAGCGGAAGGCTGACGGCGTGGATGGTCACTGGCTCGACCGGCAGATGCTGGCGGACGTCCTGCACTGGCGGGTCGGCCCACCCATGTGGGAGCAGATCGAGCAGTTGCTGACCAGGGTCACTGCGAGCCTCGACGAAGGCGATCTGACAGGGCTGCGCCGGGACGTGACCTACCTCGCGCTGCTTGGGCCGTCGCGGGTCAGTACACCGATCAACCCCGATATCGGCGACAGCGATCAGACGCGGACAGTGCCTGCTCACGTCGCCGAACTCGTCAACACTCTGGTCGACCGGCTCGCCCCCGACCAGTCCGGCACGCCGGCCCAGCAGCCCGGTGACTGACGCACCGGCGCAGCCCGCGCTGCTGACCCATCTGTGGTACGCCGTGGACGACGTGAGGTGGGCAGGGGCGTCCGCGGCGGCACTGTCGCAGGCGTGGGCGGCGGTGGCCGCACTGGGCCTGGACCGGCCCGTTCCGGACCTGCCGGGTGAGTTGCGACCACCCTTGCCGCCGCTCTACCCCGAGCGGCTGACCGTGCTCGGCGCCCGGGCCGCCGAAAGGCCCGGCATCGAGCAGGCGATCGTGGTGCAGAACCATGACGTGATCACGGTCAGCGTCATGCTCGCACCCCGCCCGGACACCTCTTGGGCCGACCTGGCCGGGCGGTGGGAGGCGGTCGCGGGCTCGGCGATCACTTCGGCCGCGCGGGGCACGGCCACCCTGTTCATCGGCCAGACCGCCCACGATCTGACTTCCCTCGAATCGGTCGCCGCCACCGCACGCGGCTACGGCCCGCTGCTGCCGTCCGTCGCCGACGGCCGGTGGGCCGATCAGGCGATACGCCTCCACGACGGCATCTGCCTGTGGGACCTGCCGTTGGACGCCGACGACACAACGGCGGCGCACCGCCGACTGCTGGCGCTGTCACCGACCGCTGCGGAGGCCAGCCTGGACCGGTGGCTCTGGAGCGGCCCGGATCCGGGCCTGGTGCCGTTCACCCGCTACCTGCTGCACGCCTGCAAACTGCGCTACGAACACGCGGTGCTCGTACGCGATCTTGAAGCGCTGCGCTCCTTGGCCCGTGAGTCCGACGCCCTGTGCACATCACTGACCAGGAACCTGGAGCGCGGCACAGTGCCACCGGAGCGGCTGCGCGACACCGTCCGCGCCCTGACCGGCCTGCAGACCAGCGGCACGGGGCTGCTGGTCGCCACCAGCAAGCTGCAGGCCCTGGACACCACGGTTCGCGCCGCCCAGCAGAACATGGCACGAGCGATGGAGACGGCGCCGGTCCATACGGCACCGGCCCTGGGCAGCGATCAGCAGTTGATCGACTGGACCCTGCAGCAGGCCGACCTCGAAAGTACCTATCTGCGGGCGACAACCGACCGTGTCAGCCACGTCCTCACGCTGACCAAGGCCGCCGTCGACGACATGCGGCGCAGCAGACAGGAAGCCCTGACGCTCCTTCAGACCTCGCTGCTGGGCGCCCTCTTGACAGCACTCGCCGCGACACAGAGCCTCCAGTACAAGCCGCCGCTGGACGCCGGCCTCTACCCGCCGGTGATCGCATTCCTGACGGCGGTGGCGCTCTGGCTACCGGCCGCGGTGCTGTACTGGCCGCCGGGTTCCCGTACCTCCGCTCGCTGGCGTGCCATGGACAGCCTGACCTCCGGACTGGTCGGCGGCAGCCTGGCGTGGCTGGCCGCCGAGATGTCGGCGCAGCCGCCAGCTGGGCTCTCGGCCGCGATCGGGGCGCTCGCCGGGGTGGCCGTCGCGGGGGTGACCTGGGTACTCGCCGCCAGGCGAACTAGGCGGCTGCGGCAGTCGGACGCATGATCCGAACACGGCGTGCGCGCAGCCGTTGTCCCCGTGACCAGGGTCGCGCGAATCGAGCTACGCGAACTGCTGCGAAGCTTGTCCGAAGAGGTTCAGTCCGTCGATCCGGAAGGCGCTCCCCGGTGGATGCGCTCCAACTTGGTTCAGGGATACGCCAGTCTTCCGGTCGAGCTGCGGTGGAGGTGAGCCGCTCCGCGTCGCGGCTCAGTATGGTCCGCGACGGCTTTCGGTGACCTGAGGTGCCGACGTTTCCGGACAGGAACCCTGTGCGTGCCGACAACCTCCGTCACCCTATGCGACCTGCGTGTACTCGTGGATCAGGCCGCCGAGGCGGTCACGCCGGAGGATGCGGGATGAGGCGTCGACGGCGGGTAGTTCGGGTGCGCCGAGGCCGTCGGGGCACCGTTGTCCCAGTGATCGGTGAGGCCGATGCTCGTTGTGGTGATCGGCGTACTCACCTGTGGGTGCCGGCAACCCTGTCACCTGTGCTGAGCTGCGGCTTCAGGGTCACGATGGGATCACATCGAAGGTGTTCGCGAGCCCGTCGGCGCAGGCTTGGGAAGCGTGACATTCCGTCTGGTCTACCGATTCGGCTGCATCCTGCCCGGCTGGCTGCGCCTGCTGGCCCGCTCCTCTGCGGCCAAGGATGCCGAGATACTGGTGCTCCGGCGCCAGCTGGCCGTCCTGCAGCGCGGCAGCCTCAAGCCAGCCTTCACCCGCGGGGACCGCGCGGTGCTGGCCGCCCTGCTCCGGTTGCTGAGCAAGCGTCACCGTTCATCGTTGAAGCTGCTGGTCACCCCGCGTACCGTGCTGCGCTGGCACGAGAGGCTGGTCGCGAGGAAGTGGACCTACCCGCACCGAGGCCCGGGCCGTCCGGCCAAGCCCGAGGCGCTGCGTGCCCTGGTGCTGCGCCTTGCTCGCGAGAATGACAGGTGGGGGTATCGCCGGATCCACGGCGAACTGCTCAACCTGGGCTGGAAGATCGCCGCCTCGACGGTGTGGAAGATCCTCCAAGAGGCTGGGATCGACCCGGCGCCCCAGCGCGCCGACCGCTCCTGGGCTCGATTCCTCAAGGCTCAGGCCCGCGGGATCCTCGCCGTCGATGTCTTCCACGTCGACACCGTTCTCCTACGGCGCCTTTTCGTCCTGTTCTTCGTCGAGCACGGCACCCGGCGCGTCCACATCGCCGGCGTCACCCGGCAGGTCACCGCCGCGTGGGCCACCCAGTGCGCCCGAAACCTCCTCATGAGCTGGGACGACGCACGCGGCGAAGGCGTCAGATACCTCATCAGGGACAACGCCGGCTACTTCACCGAGGGCTTCGATGCGGTCTTCACCGCCGTCGGTGCCCGGGTCGTGCCCATCCTGCCGGGCGAGCCCCGGATGAACGCGATCGCCGAGCGCTGGGTCGGATCCTGCAGGCGCGAGGCCACCGACCGCGTCCTGATCACCGGGGAGCGGCACCTGCGGCTCGTCGTCGGTGAGTACGCCGATCACCACAACGAGCATCGGCCTCACCGATCACTGGGACAACGGTGCCCCGACGGCCTCGGCGCACCCGAACTACCCGCCGTCGACGCCTCATCCCGCATCCTCCGGCGTGACCGCCTCGGCGGCCTGATCCACGAGTACACGCAGGTCGCATAGGGTGACGGAGGTTGTCGGCACGCACACGCTTGACCTTCTCGGCGACCGGCCGAGGCAGGTCGCACCGCTCGGCCAGCCGGACGGCCGGGATCAGCCCGGCATGCGCGATCAGATTCGGTTCGTCGAACGCGGCGAACACCGTCGCCGGGCTGTGGGAGGATTTCACTTACGAGGTGCCTTGCTGGTTGGGCCTGACGGAAGCGTGAGAACTCCCATCATCCCAGGTCAGCAGGCACCTCTTCTCGTCTCCTTCTCCAAAGGGCACCCGTCACACGGTGGATCGAGGCTCAAGACCTGGCGAGTGCTGCGCAAGCCGCGATGCAGCACCACCCGCATCACCAGCCTCGTTCACGCCGTCCTCGCCCTCCACATGGCCTGTTCAAACCAAGGTTGAAAACCGCTCAGTACACGCCTGGGATGCGGGCGGCTAGGAGGCGGGCGTCATCCACTTCTTGAGGCATAGCGCATCCCAGTCCTTCCTGAATCCTCCGCCTGGCGATTTCGTAGGCGTCTGACCGGTCGCCCGCATCGACGGCTGCCCGGAAACCGGTGATGTTTGCAAGCACCTCGGGCCTCTTGCCGTAATCCTGCTCAGGGAAAAGGGGATCGAAGGAGGACAGAAGTGTTCCGTTCTCCGCGTACGCGATCCACGTAGATCCGGTTTCACGCAAGGAAAGCGCGGTGGTCCCCTGGGAAACCGCTGAGATCACTTCATCCCGTGCAAGGTAGGAGCCGTAGGGCTCGACAATGAATGACCAGTCATTGTGCGTACCAGAGCGAACCAGGGGGCCACTGAGGTCGAGAAAACCGCCGTTGCGAAGCTCATCAAGATCGAGTTCAGGTACGTCGTCTTCCTCGATTTCCTCTCCCTGGGCTTGAATGATCTCCGCTTCCAGGCGGTTCAGGGAGACGCGGGTGGCTGCTCTGCCTGCCGCCCTTGACAGGAGATCAGCGGGGAGGATGTGCCTGGCGAAGATTACGCAGTAACCAGCGTCGTAGAGCTGAGAGTTGGGGAAAAGTCTGCCGTTCACGAAGTTCCCTCGATTGCTGTGCCGGGCGGTCTCGCCGGTCACTATGGCGAGACCGCCCGGCTCGGGCATGGGTCTATGAGCTACTTGTTGCCGGCGTCCACCCAGTACGGGTCATTGTTGATCAGGCGGAACTTTACCGCTGCCCTGCCGAGGTCACCACCAACGCCTTCGTTGTCGACCTTCGTCATGCTGGCTCGGGCGCACTTGGCTGTAGCAGGAGGCATTTTGCCTTGGTTATATCCAGGCCACGTGAGGGACAGGTACTGCTGGCCTTCGATCGTCTGCGAGACGACCATGTACTGCTGGCACTGCGATCCCGAGGTGACGCCTTGCTGCGCGCCGCTGTTCTTAGACTTGGCGAAGGGATATTCGTCGCATTGCGCCGGCTTTGGTGTGCTCGGGTCAGCTGTGAATGTTTTGTCGCAGATTATTCCGCGATTCTTCTGCTCGATCGTGGCGTCCGCCTCCCGCCTCAGCGGCTCCCCGTGCCCCTCCCAACCTGGGTGGCTGGACATGCTGGCCTGGGCCATGCCGATGAACTGGCGCGCGAGATTGTACTTTGTGTCGATCACGAAGGTGGGGGTGTAGTTCTTAATGACGCAGCCTGCGTACGTGCCGATTTCGTTGTCGCAGCGGACGTCGTACTGGCCGTCTCCGGGCTCATTGTCGCCCCCCCAACGGGTGGTACCGCTTGATCCGCCGATATTTACGGTGAGTTCGTAGGTCATCATGAATTCCGCGTTCTTCGTGTCATTAGTCCACGAGCGGGTCCATGTTCCGTCGATGGACTGACCGACGGCGATAGGCCGAGGGGTGCCCCAGGGCTGCGTGTCTGCCTTGCACCAGCTTGCACCGAACGAGCATTCCGAGTCGACCTGAACGGTCATCGCATCAGATGTGATGTCAGCAGAGCTGAGGTGGAAGTTCATGTACTCGGTGAACTCGGTGGAACTATTGCTCGGGTCGATCTCCTGCTGGACGACCCCATAAGCCTTCCCGAAGATCATGCCGGTGGTTGTGTCCATGAGGACGATGATGAGGTCCCGCTGGGAACAGACCGACTGACGAGTCACATAGACTTGGTTGTTCGGCATGATGTCGCACCACACGGCCGTGGGTGCACTAGATGAAGCGAGTCCTTTTCGTTCGGTGGACGCCTGCGGCTTCCCCCATTCGAAACAAACTGCCTTCCGCTGTCCGACCTTTCGCATCGCAGCCAATCCGCGTTTGGTCTCATCGCAGTTCGACTGTCCACCCGCGACGCTAGGCGCTTTGAGTGTCTGGAAATCCGAAGGTCGATCTTTGGCGACAGGGGCAGAGATGGTCGTGTTCCCGCTCGTCGTCGCAGTTGCCGAGCCTAATGAGGCGCCAGAGGCCGCTGTAGCGGGCGTTTGCAGTGCCAGAATCGACACTGCAACAGCAGCCCAAAATCTCCCCCATCTCATATGAAGTTTTCCCCCAAATCCATTGCGTGAGCCAGATTACCCACGTCGAAAACCAAGGCAACCACGGGGTGATCAAAGAGGTCAACGGCGCCTTCCAGACAAAGATCGCGCCAGCGCAGCCGCTACCGACGACACATCAACTGGTGCCGACCTCGTATATGGGGCATTTATTTCTCTTTCCGACCGCACCGCAGGTTGGCAACTCGGGTAGCCGCTGCTCAGCCGGACCCCGGTTGGGAGTCGGCGGCATCGCCACGGCTACGCCGCAGACATTCACCGTGGCCTCCTGGTCGCTGATCACATGACGACCTCACACCGACACAGTTCATCCCCGTGCTGGAGAAGGTGCGTGTCCGGGGGCCGGTCGGCCGTCCTCGCACCCGACCCGACGCGGTCGCAGGGGACAAGGCCTACGCGTCCCGAGGCAATCGCGCCTACCTGCGGAAACGCCAGATCAAGGCTGTCATTCCGGAGAAGAAGGACCAGGCTGCCAACCGGAAGAGGAAGGGCCACAAGGGCGGTCGGCCAGTCAGCCACGACGCTGACCAGTACAAAGAGCGCAACACCGTTGAGCGCCTGATCAACAAACTGAAGGCCTGGCGAGGTATCGCCACTCGCTATGACAAGACACCCGCGAGCTACCTCGCCGGCCTCCACCTTCGCGCCTCGATCGTCTGGATCAAGGACCTCACGCGGACCGCTCCTTGATCCAGCGAGGTGTCACGAAGACTGTGTTGGCCGCACATGGCCGGCTGATATCCGGTCGAAGGTGGGCTGGTCATCATGTTGGATGAGCCGCATGAACGAGCATGCTGCAGTGCGACTTCGTCAGGCCATCCGCCGTATCGAAGAGGCCACTCGTGACCGTACCGCTACGGGGTGCCGACCGGAGGACGCTGATGACCTCACCGGAACGTTCGCCACAGACGGGGCACTCGGTTTTGACCCGATCCCCTTCCTGCGGGCCCTGCACGAGGCCGGCTCGCACGCGATGGTCATCGGCCAGGTCGCTGGCATCATGCACGGATCCGCCGAGCTGACCGGGGACCTCGATCTGCTGTGGGACGGCACACCTGCGCAGGCCCGAGCCTTGCGAGATGCCCTCGCCGCGGCTGGCTGCACCGATCTACCCGACCTCGACCGAGCCCAGGTGGGATACCAGGTGACCGGTGCCGCCGGGGATCTGTGCACGCCTGCCTTGCCCTGGGGCGACTTTGATGTCACCGACTGCCTGACTCGAGCACAAGGCGCCGACGACTCCTCCGGATTCACGATCCGCTACGCGTCGCTCGACGACCTGATCCGAATGCGGCGGGCCATCGGACGGCCGAAGGATCATCGCCGCGCCGACGAACTCGACCGCCTGCACGCCTGAACACACCATGCCGACGGCGAACGATCGAGGGCGCCCCGCCCGGGTGAGGCACTGTTCAGCGTGGCGGTCCCGGCATCCTTCGCTAGAGCCACCAGCCCAGGGTTCCCGAGCAACTGCTGAATCAAGTCCTGACTTGAAGCCGAATCCCGCAGAGTGATCACGGCTCGATACGCGCCCCAGACGCGTGGTATATCCGGCTGCGCGACGCCTACCTGGCCACCATGCAACGCCTTGGCGTCAGTTCCGGCATGAGCGAGCTGGACTTCCTGGCCGCCATGGTGCACCACAGGCACGCCGACGAAGCGCGGGCGCTTGTCCTCTCCGCAATCAAGGTGACCGTCGAGGGCGGTCTGGGCAAGCTCCGTGAACGCCGCAGGGCGCCGGCTACCGGCCCGGCGAGCGCTGGCCCGCCCTGGATCGTCCCACCTGGCGTCCCGGCATCCGCGCCGCCGTCATCTCCAGCGCCCGCGTCAGCATGCACCGCAAGATGCTCGGGCTCGCCGGTGTCGGGCTGTTGCCGATCGCCGTGCTGTCCGACTGCGCCGTCTGCCTCTCCGACGGCTTCAGCCCTTTGGACTTCCTGCCCCGCACTCAAGGGGGCAGGCCGCTGCCGGGCGGCTTCCGTCTCCGGGTGAGCCCCGGCATGGTGAAACGCGAAGGCGCCCAGTCGCTGATGTGGGCGGCTCGGGTGCTGGACGAAGGACACTATCCCGCCCGGCACACCAAGGGCCCCGACACCGCCGCGGGCGGGGAGCAGGAGGCGGTGATGGGCATCTTTTGCGTCAGCCTCGACAAAGCCACCGTCAGCGTCTTCACCTGCCCCCTTGCCCAAATCCTCCCGCGCCCAGATGCGGTTCCTCGTCAAAAGCACCAGGGGCACCCGGGCCGCAGCCGAAGCGCTAGGCGTCCCCCAGCGCACCGTCGAGCGCTACCTGACAGGCCAGATCAAAACCCCGCATCCGGACCTTGCCGCGCGCCTCGCGGACGAAGTATGCCGCCGCTGGCAGCCCCGAGTACGCGAACGGGCCAAGAGACAAGCCGCCATCACCGGGGGCATCACCATCGAAACCCGCGCCCGGTTCGGCTTCACCGCTGCCCCCGGCACCACCGGCGACGCCCGCATCCGCTTGATCACCCAGCACCTGCCGCCCGATTACGCAGCCCGTCTCTTGGACGCCCACGCCGCCGGCGCCCCTGACCAGCAGCTCCGAGAGATGGCCGCCGAAGGCCTGCAGGAGATCTACTTCAAAGACCGCGGACGGCGCGCCCCTGGCCTGCAGGTGGCTCTCACCGGCATCGACTACATCGAACTGGACTTCTGACCTTTTTCTGTGCCCCAAGCCAGAGGTTCAGGCCGGCTGAGCCGAAGCACGACAGGTGTCGCCTGGGCAGCGTGTTGTCACAAGGGCTGTCGGCTTCTGTCGGCGGTCAGGCGGTGAGTGCCGTGCGCAGGGTGGTGGCCATCAGGTCGATGGCTTCCTTCCCGGCCGGTACCGGGCCGGTGTGGGTGAAGTAGTGGTCGGCGCCCTGGAAGCAATGGTGGGTGACCGGAACGCGGGCGGCCTCCAAGGCTTTGGCGTAGGCGTCGCCCTCGTCGCGCAGGCGGTCGTTCTCCGCGGTGATGACCAGGGCGGGCGGCAGTCCGGCGAGGTCGTGGGCCAGTCCGGGCGACACCAGCGGATGGGCGAGGTCGTCGGGATCAGGGACGTAGGCGGCGGTGAAGACCCGCATGAGCTGAGGGGTGAGCAGGGGCTTGGCGATGGGTGACTGCTTGGTGGCCGGGTCGGCGAGCTGGTCGAGGGGTGCCGAGTCGATGATCTGGAGGCGTGGGGTGAAGGTGCCGCGGTCCCGGGCGGTGCGGCAGACCGCGGCGGTCAGGTTGGCCCCGGCGCTGTGTCCGCCCACGGCGAGTCGCGAGCCGTCCCAGTTGTTGGCGGTGCCGTTCTCGGCCGCCCAGGCGGTGACGTCGTAGGCCTGGGTGACGGGTACGGGGTACGGCTGCTGCGGGGCGACGGCGTAGTCCACGTTGATCACGACGCAGCCGGCCGTGGCGGCTATGTAGCGGCAGATGTGGTCGTCCTGCTGGGGGCGGGCGATCACGAACCCGCCGCCGTGGAAGTTGACGTACACGGGGGCGGGGGCTGCGGCGGCGGCCGACGGGCGGTAGACGGTGCAGGTCACCGGTCCGGCGCCGGTCTCCACCCGGATGGATTCCGTGCGCTTCGGGATGTCGGTGAAGCGCAGGTCCTTGTGCACGCGGCTCATCATTCGGCCGAGCAGCAGCTGGACCCCTCTGGCCTGGATGCTGGGACTGAATGACATGACCGGCCTCCATCGCTGCAAATTTCAAGTATCAGGATTCCTGATGATGGGGGCTCGTCGCTGATCACGCAAGGGGGCATCACGAGCCGGCTGCTGAGGGCGGATGGACGCTCCAGGCGTAGCGTCCCGCCTGTTCGCCGGCTACGCCCGCCACCCCGGTGTCGAAATCCCGGTGCCCGGCCCCCGCTTCGCCGGCCGCGTTACCTGCATCCTCACCGTCAACCCGCCCTGGGCTCGCCCAATGCAGCCCTCATAGGCTCGACGGTCTCAGCCTCGGCCGCGTTCTCACTGGTCATCGGTGCGTCTTCCATGATCGGGAGTTACCCCGAATTCATGTGTGCCCTGGGTGGGGGTTCTCGCCGGCTCCGCAGACAGGTGGCATCGACGACGAAGCCGGCGAGAGTCAGGGGGCGCGGGGTTATGAGCGCTCGGAGATGTCGTAGACCCGCTCGTCGGCGATGGTGCGCGGCCTCGTGGAACTCCGCGAGCACATCGAGGAAACCGGTCCGGCCCCACACCGCCAGCCCCACAACGGTGACGCCGACCGCCGTGATGTGCACAGCACCGGTGAGGTCCCGGCACGAGGCCGCGCGCATCGCCGACTCGTCTCCGCGGGCCCACGCCCGCGTCGCCTCCGCCACGGCGAACTCGTAGTGCGGTGGGGCCGAGACGGCGATCTCGTCTGCCCGCCGCACCAGGTCCTCCAGCCGCCACGGCCTGCCGGTCAGCTCCATGATGCTGATAGTGGAGCGCAACAGGCCGTTCAAGATGGCGTACACCTCCAGCGAGCCGCCCGCGTACAGGCCGTCCAGCGCCTCGCGCACCGCGGCGGGGTCGTGGTGCGCGTAACCCCGGACGACTTCCAGAGCCCGGTCGCGGGAGGTCTTCTGCGCTGCGTCGCTCGTGTGAATCACCCTAGGGACGCCGAGTCGCGAGCGGATCGGTCTCTCGACGCAGTACGCCTCGGAAGAAGGCACTACGACCACCGGCCGCTCCCGGGCAGGACGGGTGGGCGGGTGCAACCGCACATCCGGTGCACGCCCCGAGAGCATGCAGGAAACCGCATGAGGCCGCCGACTGCATGGTGCCCGCCGACGCTGATGGCGCTGTGGGAGCGGGCCGGCAGGCCCGAGGGCGCCGTCGTCGTCAGATCGCGCACGCGTTACGGCTGCTGAGCCTGGTGTGGGGGGTACGCGGCGGGGTGCGAGCGGCACGCCGCCGACCGGCCGGAGGGTGAACCCGTCGTGAGTCAGAAGTCCATGGAAGTGGCGGCGGGCCTGTCCCCGTTCGCGATCGCCTTGCCGTCGGGCATGATGCCCTGGCCCGCCGACCTGGCCTTGGCCTTGTCCGGACCGCTTGTCTACCTGCTGCACCGGTTGTGGATGCACCGACTCGCCTGCCGCGCGCTGGACCACGCCGCATCTGACGATGTTCCCGCCGTTGTCGCGTTCGGCAGTGGACAACGGCCCTTCCCCGAGCCTGCCCGCACCGGGAACGGTCGACCCACGTGAGTGGCACCGTGCGTGATCTCCGGGGCGGACCATGGTGCATGCGGTTCTGCCTGTAGCAGCGCAGGCCGAACTGGTCGAGGTCCGCGCAGCGCTGCGGGCTCAGTTTCGCGTCGCGGCGGCGGGTGCTGTCGAGGAACGCCCGGAGCTTGATCGGGTGGCTACGGCGGGGGTCTATGTTGTCGTCTGGTGGGCTGCGAGGGTGTGCCAGCGTCGTTGGAAGTCGTTGGTGTGGGTGGTGATGTGTGTGGGGGTGATGGGTTTGTTGTATTGGGCGGTGATGCCGCGGTGGG
>NZ_JBIBKW010000052.1:0-15980 GCF_042959465.1 Streptomyces sp. NPDC007901
ACCGGAGGGCGGCACATCAAGGACCAACCACCAAAGGCGGCTTCGGCCCGTGTCCACCCGCCGATCGCCAACAGCCTGACATTGACGCGAAGAAACTCGCCGCGGCCTTCAGGATCTCGTTCGCCCGCTTCAGCTCGGCGTTCTCCTTCTTCAACGCCTTGAGCTGGGCGGACTCCTCCGTCGTCGTCCCCGGACGCTGCCCCGCGTCGATCTCGTACTGCTTCACCCAGTTCCGCAGCGTCTCGCGGGAACCGATGTCGAGCTTGTCCGCGACCGCCTGCAGGGCGGCCGTCTCGTTCGGGTAGTCGTCGCGCACTTCGGCGACCATGCGCACCGCACGACGGCGCAGCTCAAGCGGGTAACGGGAGGGGCGTGCCATGACTCAATCCTTACATGGAATCGAGCCTCCACCCGACCCGGGGCGGTTCATTTCGCGTGGTGATGCCAGCCGGCCCAGGAACGTCCCTCAAAGTGGTCCAGGCCGAGGCCGTGTTTGAGTTCCCGGTAGTCGTGCTCAATCTGTCAAGCACCGAGGCGCTGGTGACGATGCTGGTGCTGCGATTGCGCCAGGGGGCGCGGGCGGTCGACGGCAGCGGCGGGGACGGCGGCCGGGACCTGTTCGAGCACACCGCCGGGGGCGAACTCCTCGTCTACGAGACCAAGTCGTTCACCAGCCGCCTGGACCAGACGCGCCGCAAACAGGTCGTGCGCTCGCTGGAGTCGGCGGCCCGCCACCAGCCCGACCGCTGGGATCTGCTGGTGCCGATCGACCACAATCCCGCCGAACTGTGGTGGTTCGAGGGCCTGCGCGAACAGTTCCCGTTCGTGCGGGAGTGGCGCGGACGCAGCTGGCTGGACGAGAAGTTCGCCGCCCACCCCGACCTGGTGCGCTACGCGCTGCAGGAGTCCGGCGACTACATCCTGCAGCGGATCGCCGAGGCCCGCGCCAAACGGGACGTCCTGCTGGGCGGGCTCACCGACTACCTGGAACGGGCGAGCGCGCTGCACGCGCGTGCTGCGGGGCTGGCTGCGGGAGCCGAAGGCCGCCTACCTGCAACTGACCGATCCCCTGGCCGCCCAGCAGGCCCTGGCCAGGGCACTGAGCGACAACGCGTTCGTCCTGCGTGACATCAACGGCGGCGCCCCCGTCCAGCTCAAGGCGGCCGCAGTGCAGTCGCGCGCCGCCGCCGAGTTCCTGGCCGCCCAGTACCGCGACGGCACCAGCCTGAGGATCGGCGTGCAGGCGCTGTTCGAGGACGTGGTGTGGGGCGAGGAGGAACGCTCCGATGACGCCGAGCGGGCCTGGCAGCAGCTCGGACTGCACCTCGGGTTCGCCAGCACGCGCCCGGAGAAGCTGTACGGCACGGGCCCGGACAACCTGTGGGCGCTCTCGGCGGCGCGTTGTCACCCCGGCCCTCTTCGAGAAGCTGAAGGAGGCCGTGACGAGCTACGCGACCGCGCTGGCCAGCAGCCCGGACCGCTGGGCGGACGAGCAGGCCGTCCGTGAACAGCTCGCGCACCACAAGCTGACCGGTGACCGGTTACTCACCACGTACGCCGAACCTGTGCGCACCTCGTGACCGTAGCCGACATCGCGGACCGGTGGTGGCCTGCCGAGGCCGTCTGGCAGGTCACCACCGGTCCGCCGGAACGCGGGAAGGGATCGCGTGGGTCGTCTGCGTTTGTGTGACCCTACGGCGGCGGGTATGGCGTCGGCCGGAGCCGCCGGGGGCGTGAACGGGGTGACGGCGTGTCAGCGGCATCTGGTGAACTGGCTGTCACAGGGGGCCGGGGTGCTCTCTCAGCACATACCAGTGACCGCACGAGTGGCTGCGAAGCACTCAACTCACCGACAGAGCCACCACCGAGTACGTCTACCGTCGCCAGCCGGAGTACGACACCGTGTGGGACCCTTCCGCGCGGGCCCAACACGGGGTCTCGGATCGCTGCACGGGAAACGTCACGCGACGTCCAGCGCGGACCTGCATCACCCGCCGGCAACGCACCCCGACGCGCTCCTTCCCCCGAAGCCCGGGCGCCCAGACCCAAAAGCTTGGCAGACTACCCGAAGGCACAACGTGCGTTGGGGGGACGGATGGCGGAGATTGGTCTTGCTGCGGCGATCGAGGAACTGCGGCAGGAGCTCTATCAGGCGCAGGACTTGGGCGCAGATCAGCAATTCGCGTTCGGCATCGAGGAGGCCGAACTGGAGCTGCAGCTAGAGCTGCGCAACAGCGGCAAGGGGGACGGCAATGTCAGTTTCGGTGTGGCGACCGTCGGCGCGGGCGGTGAGCGCTCGACCGTCCGCACCCACCGGCTGACGCTGAAACTGTCGGTGCGGGACCGGGCCCGCGGTGGCTCCAGTCCCGAGATCAGTGATACCGAGGCCGGGTCCTGGGACGAGGAGTGATGGACCCGCACAGACTGGTGCTGATCCGCAGCGGAACCACGCGGCAGCGCCATCGTGTCGGCTCCGGCTATCTCATCGCCCCCCGCCTGGTACTCACCGCTGCACACGTCCTCCGCCACGGCGATAGTGACGCCTACTGTGAGGAGATCCAGGTCAGAGTGGGGCACCCGGGCCGCGGTGAGACGCTGCGCACCGGAGCGAAACTGATCTGGACCCATCCGCAGGGCCTGGACGTCGCCTTGCTGCTCACTCACGACGAGATCGATGTATCTGGGGCGGTTTGTTGGGGGCGCCCCGTGGGCACGGCCCCGCTGCGCTACGAGGGACTGGGCTTCCCGCTGGCATCCGTAGAGGACGGTCGCGATGCCGAACACCTCCGAGGCTTCCTGCCTCCGCTGTCCTCCGGCGCTCGCGGCCTCTACGTGCTCGACCAAGGGCCCGCACCCGACCTTCGCAACGATGGCCGTAAGGCTTGGGGAGGCGCATCCGGAACGGCGGTGTTCTGCGAGGACCACCTGGTGGGCGTGGTGATTCGGGATGACCAGTCCTACGGCAACCGCCGCTTGCGGGCCGTCCCGGCGTATTGCTTCGTCCAGGACGACAACTTCCATTCACTCCTGTGGCAGTACGCCGACAGACCACCCCACCTGGCCGAGATTGGCGCTGTCCTCCCGACGGCCCGGCCAGCGGCCGAACGCAGCCCGGCCGAGCAGGAGACCGAGCGACTCCTGTGGTCGGTGCTCGGCGGCCGGATCAACTACGCGGCGCACGCCCGCGCCCTCGCGCAGCGGCTTGGATACACCGTCCCCGACGGCCACGAACCAACCATGCCCGACCTCGCGGCACTCGTGAAAGCCCATCCTCGCGCCCTGCCGTCGCTGAGCAGCACCCTAACCTCAGTCCTCACCGGGGACGAGCGCATCCGCCTGACCGAGGTCCTGACCCGCGCCCGCGCCGGCGGGCTGTGCCTGCTCCTGTCCCTGGACGAGTGGAAGCACCTATTGGAACTGCTCCGCGGTATCTGCAAGGAGCAGCCCACCCTGATACCTCGCGCCGCCCGCGAGGCCCTGCGCCACGCATGGCTGCCCGAGCCGCTGAACCGCACGCATCTGTGCACCGACGACCTCGAAAACGTCGTCGAGCACCTGGAATCCATCTCCGACAGCGAGCGTGTACCGGATGGCACACCGTCTGTTCCGGCCCTGCTCCGCCTGGTCGAATACGTGGCTGCCGCCCAGGGAAGGGAAGGAGGCACGGAGCTGCGCAGCTGGTCCGATCAAGTGGCCAGCCGGATCGGCATCCATCCAGCGGGGCTTGCCGAGCGCCGCAGCGACGCCGGCCACTGGGCTGCCCAGCACCCGCCCCCGCTCTCCCGCGTCGTTGTCGGCATTTCCCGCGCGTGGACCGAATCATGTGAGAGCTACTACTGCCGCATCCTGCTCGCCCGTGCCGACGGCACGCATACCCCTCTCCACGAGGAGGAGAGCGCGCCGAGGACACCCGCAGAAGTAGCCCGTCGGGTGCGCGACGCCGTCGAGGTCGTCGCGGACGAACTCGGCCCGACGGCCACGCCCCACGTGACGGTTCTGGTAGCACGAGACAGTCTCCATCTGCCCATCGACGAATGGAACCCCGGGTCACCCAACGAGTTCGTGCCCGACCAGCCGATCGGCGCCGAGTTCTGCATCACCCTGAGTTGCCCGGAGATGAGCGACCTGGTGCGCGGCAGGGAACGCGAGCACCGGCGGCGCTGGGAGGGCGGATACGCGGCCCCCTTGGTGGTCGACGACGACCGTGTCACTGGGCCACGGCTTAGGCGGCTGCTGCAGACCACTCACCGTGACGCCGCCCGGGTCGTGCTCCACGGTTTCCCGGAACAGCGGGACGTACTGCTGGAACTCTGCCTGGCTCTTGGTGTCCCGGTCGTCCTGTGGGACCGGCGCGCCGACTGCCCCGCAGACGCGGCCGGGCTGCAACATCTGGACCCCACCGGCCCGCTCGGCGACCTGCCCGAGCGAGTCCGTATCTTCCGCGGGACGGCGTTCGACGATCCGGACACGTTCCCGGCGCGCCCCGCACTCGTATGGGAGGAGCACGGCTGGCGACCGCGGCCCGAGTCGCTGACCCTGCAGGACCCCCACGAAGGAGCTCACGCGTCATGACCGCAGCAGAGTCCGCTGCCAACGGCCGCACCACCCCGTCCAGCAACGGGGACTGGCGGCTCTTCCGCGGCGATGGAGAGCCCCGCGCAGTTGCCTTTCCGCCCGCCCCGCCATGGCGCAGACTCCACCCGGAAGGACCCGACGATCCGCAGGCCAGCCGCCCCCGCCCGTACCTGATCGACCCCGACGACGCGGACATCGTCAACGCCGCTCTGCACCTGCGCCGGCCTCTGCTGGTCACGGGGCACCCGGGCACCGGAAAGTCCTCCCTGGCCCACGCGATCGCCCACGAACTCGCCCTCGGCCGCGTCCTGCACTGGCCAGTCAACAGCCGCTCGACCCTGCAGGACGCCCTCTACCACTACGACGCGATCGGGCGGCTGCGGGAAGCAAACCTTCGCAGGGACACGGACGGATCCGAACCGGGCATCGGCCAGTACGTCCGGCTCGGTCCCCTGGGCAGCGCGTTGCTGGCCGTGGACCGGCCAAAGGTCTTGCTCATCGACGAACTGGACAAGGGGGACGTCGATCTGCCCAACGACCTGCTCACCGTGTTCGAGGAGGGCCAGTTCGAGATTCCCGAGCTCAGCCGCCTCCCCGAGGAACACTCCACGGTGCACGTCCAGACCGACAACCTCAGCGAGGCAACCCCGGTAGTCCGCGGCCGCGTCCGCTGCCGCGAGTTCCCCGTCGTGGTCATCACCAGCAACGGTGAACGAGAGTTCCCGCCCGCCTTCCTCCGACGGTGCATCCGTCTCGACCTGCCCGAGCCCGACGAGGAGCGGCTGCGGGACATCGTCGCCGCACACCTCGGCCACGAAGCGCTCGACGGCATCGACGACCTGCTGGAGGAGTTCCTCGGCCGCCGCGCGCCCGGAGAACTCGCGACCGATCAACTCCTCAACGCGGTCTTCCTGCGCAAGGGCGGTATCGATCTGGACGCCGGCCGACTACTCGACGCCGTTCTGCACCAACTCGGCGGGGCGGTATGAGCGCATGCTGAGACGTCTGAGAGAGATCCTGGCCAGGAGCGGCGTCGACCTCGACGGCGAGGAACTCCTCGACGTCCTGTGGCTGGCCAGCAACCTGCCCGGTGAAGTTGCTCCGTTGGCGCGACGTCCAGCACCGGCCGCCTCCTTACGGCAGGGAGCCGAGCAGGGTGGGTTGCAGGGCCCCGCGCAACCGGGTCTGGACCTGGCGCCGGACGCCGCCCCGCGACGCCTTTTCCCCCTGCACGCGGCCCCGCAAGGTAAGGACAGCAGCCGGGCGCAGGGCGCGTCGCACCGGGCGTACGCTGTACGCGCCCCGGGCCCCCAGATGCTGCACAGCCGGCATCTCACGCTCGGCAAGGCGTTACGACCGCTGCGCCAGCGGATCCCCGATCGACGCCATGAGGAACTCGACGTGGCAGGGACGGTAGACGCCATGGCCGAGACGGGCCTGCCCGAGATCGTGACACGTCCCGCCCGCAGCCGCTGGCTCTCCCTCACGCTGCTGATCGACGACGGCGTGTCCATGGTCCTGTGGAAGAGTCTGGCCTCCGAGATCCGCACACTGATGGAACGGGCCGGGGCCTTCCGTGACGTCCGCGTGCTCGGACTGAGCACGCGTGGTGCCCACGCCCCATTGCTGAGCAACCGCCCCTTCCGGCAGCAAGGTCCCTATCTTCCACCGGCCGCGCTCCGCAACCCGGCCGGCAGCACCCTTGTCCTCGTGGTCAGCGACGGCGTCGGCGACGCCTGGTGGGACGGCCGGATGAGCGAGGCGGCGGCGCTGTGGGCCCGACGGCAGCCCACCGCGATCCTGCAGGCGCTGCCCGCCCGCCTCTGGGCCAACTCGGGCATCACGACTAGGCCGTGGCACGTCACCAGCGTCCGCAAAGGCGGCCCCACCACAGCCTGGCGCGTCACCGACCCGACACTGCCGACGGATCTGGTCAGCTTCGACTCCATCCCCATTCCGGTGCTCGAACCCACCCCGGCCTCCGTAGGCGCCTGGGCCCAGCTGGTCGCCTCCCCCAGCGCCACCACGGTCCTGCCGCTGTGGGACATCGGACGCTCCATCACTCAGCCCCAGCACCGCACCGAGCCCCGGCACGGTCCGACCGCCGAAGCCGTCCTGCGCTTCCGCAGCGCGGCCAGCCCGGAGGCATATCGACTCGCCGCCCACCTCGCCGCCGTGGCACCCATCACTCCGCCCGTCATGCGCATGGTGCAGGAAGCCCTGGGCCCTCCGACGGACATCGGGCACCTCGTGGAGGTCTTTCTCGGCGGCCTCATGCACAACGCAGCCACGGACACCAGCGACCGCTTGCCGCAGATGGAGTTCTTCGACTTCTCCGACGACGCACGGCGCATCCTCCTCGGCACCCTCCCCGCCCGCGAGTTGCTGCGCACCACACGCCTGACCGCCGACCGCCTAGCAGCGTCCGTCCGGCAGTCACCGAGCTTCACCGCCTGGGCGACGCACCCGACAGGCGCCGCCGAAGTAGGCGCACCCGAACGGTCCTTCGCCCAACTGGAAGGGCGGCTACTCAAACGCCTCGGCGTCGCCCCACCCATCGACTCCCCACCCGCCGACCAACCTCCCCGAGCTCCGAAACCACCGGAACCCCGGGAGCAGGCCCGGACGCAGCCCTCTGGGGCTCAGCAGACAGATTCAACGCAAGCTGTTCCGCGACAACCCCCACGAACCACCCCGCGCAAGTCTGCAAAACGTGGTGCTGTTCGCGAACCGTACTTCTTTCTCAGCTATGCGCGTAAGGACCATCCCGGCGAGCTCGTCAAGCGGTTCTACGACGACCTCGTCCTTGAGCTCCGCCGGACCGGCGCCGATCCCGCGGCACAGACGCCATTCCGGGACGTCGAGCGGCTCGGCCTGGGTGACGACTGGGCGCGGGAGCTCGGGGACGCGGTCGGGCACTGCCGTGCCTTCGTCGCGCTGTACTCCCCGGCGTACCTGAACAGCGAGTACTGCGGCAAGGAGTGGACGGCCTTCCAGAACAGGCTGCGAGAGTACCGCCGGGAGACCGAGATCGACGTCCCCGCGCTGGTCCCGGTCCTGTGGGCGCCCATGGAGGGAGAACTACCGGAGGAGATCGCCCGGTTCCAATACCACGAGGCGGGCATGGGCCAGGACTACGTCAACCACGGGCTGATGCACATCCTGCGAACCGACCCGACAAGCCAGGCCTACCGCGCGATCGTCGAGCGGGTCGCCGCCCGGGTGCGGATCGCCGCCGACCGGTTCCGGCTGCCATTCACGCCCGGCCTCGACCTCGGCGACGTGCGCGGCCAGTTCCCGGTGCCGGGGCACCGACGGGCCGCCGCACCGGGTGCCGCGCACGTACGAGTCTTCGTGGCCGCGGGGACGACCAACGCACTGCCGGAAGGGCGGAACCGACTGGAGTACTACGGCCGCTCGCCCCTGGAATGGACACCGTACTACCCGCCCAAGCACCCCACCATCGCCCTCCGCGCCCAGCGGGTGATCGCGGAGGCGGGCTACACCAGCAGCTTCGAGATCGTCGACGAGCATCTGAGCAGTCGCCTCGACGAGACGATGACGAACAACCAGACGAGCATCCTGCTGGTCGATCCATGGGCCGTGCGTACTCCGGCCTACCGGAATGCACTTGCGGACTTCGACGCCCACAACCGCCCGGCCACCGTTGTACTGGTGCCTTACGACGGCAGGGATGAAGAGTCCGGCGGCGAGGAGATCTGGCAGGACCTGAGCCGGGTGTTCTGGCGCAACTGGCGCCGACAGAACGACCCGAACGACCCCGTCTTCCGCATCCGGGTGACCCGGGACGAGTTCGACGACCGCCTCGCCGTGATGCTGACGGCGGCCCAGAACCGGCTCATGGAAATGGAGAGCACCACTCCGTTCCGGCTCCCCGCCGGCCCGCTGCTACCCCCGATGAGCGGACTGGGCATCCCGGCCTCGGCCGGCACCCCCGAACCGGCCAAGGCTCCCCGGCCACCTGTAACCGAACCAGAAGAGCCGCATCATTGACGAGTCTTCCCCGCGTAGCCGAGCCATGCCTCAGGAGGATCCCGCCCCACCGCCTCTTCCTCGTCACCTCCCCCTCATCCCCAGCCCACGCGGCCGCTGTTTGCACGGCGATTGCGCGCAGGCCGCGACGGGTGCAAGGGAGCCGGGCACACAGTCCGACGGAAGTGATCACGGCCGCCTTGCCCCGGCAGCCGTTGAGCGCGACATCGTTCACCTCGGCCGGTCGGGGCGCTCGGTCCCGGTCCGGGCCGCCGGCTCGTCAGGGCGGTAGGCCAGACCGTAGTCGCGGCTGAAGCGGCGGGCTCCAGCTGTCGAGCCGGTCATCTGGTGCAGCCAGAACGCGTACGCCACCGACCGCATCTGCTCAGCTGTCAGATGAAGCCGCCACCGGCCCGCCCCACGGTCGTGCACGGCGTCCCGGACCTGCTCCGCCAGCCCCTCGGCCGGCCGCACGCTGATCTCCCCGGCCCGGAAGAGCCCGATGTATATCTGCATCACGGCCATCTGCGACGGCAGCAACTCCACCACCCGGGCATCCGCGGCAGGTTCCGACCGTGCCGGCGCGGGCTACGATCGCGCGAAAGCGATCACGTCGTGGCCGATCGCCGACAACCGGACCGCCCACCGCACGGGACGGCCCTGCCACGCCGACAACTCGGCCCGCGTCTCGCGATCGGCCACCGCGAGCAGCCCCTGGCCGACCAGGACCCCCACGCGCCGGCGCAGCTCGGCCAGTGACCAGTCGAGCGCCCAGCCGCGCTTAGAGTCCTCCTCACACGCCCGCACCGCCCGCAGGACCTCGAGCGTCTTCTCCACCCGCACACCACCGTCGCCCTCGCCCACTGACCGCACAAGGCCGGGCCCGCCGCTACGGGGGAAAGCGGCAGGCCCGGACACCACCACGCTCCCACACCAGCGCCGGCGGCGCACGGCATTCACATCCTCCGCTCCGGCCGGCCAACGGCGGCCGGAGCCGAACGCTCCCGGCCCAGCGGCGCCCCCTCGATCAGGGAGCACCGCCGGGCCGGGACCGAGAGCCGGACCCCGAGTCACCGGCCGCCGGCACCAACCGGTGGGTCAGCGGCGGAAGCCGCCGCCGTCGCGGTGCCCACCGCGGCGGTCACGGTCCTCGCCGCGGCGGTGCCCCCAGGAGAACGCGAGCGGATCCTGGCCGGGCCTGCGCCCCGACTGCCGGTGGGGTACCCGTGCGAGATCGTCGAGGAGGCCGAGTACCGGCGAGAGCGGGACGCGGCCGTGCGCCACTGGATCAGGCCCGAGGAAGAACCCGACTGGTACGAGCAGCAGGTGCGTGACGAGGAAGAGGCGGAGTACCAGCGGATGGTGGCCTGGGTCGACGGCCTCACCGACGACGAGCTGGAGGAACTGCGGCGGGTTCGCGACGCGGCCGGTGCCGGGCTACCCAGCCTCCGTGCCGAACTCGCCGCGCACGTCGCGGCGGCGGACGGCTCCTCGCCCTGAGCCAGCCCGCCGTGCTGCGCACGCCTCCGGGCCGGTCTACGGCCCCCACACCACCGCAGGCGTGACCCTCACCCGGCGCGAACGCATGCGTCCGGTCCATCACCACGGCGGGTGTGTGAAGGACCGGACAGGTGACGAGGGTAGCGGGCGACGAGGACCGGCCGGGCAGCCGGGGCGCCCACCGGCCGTGCAGGCACGACGCAAAAGTGCGTAACAGCCCTCCGCGCCCCGTGCGGTGAGGACCTGCCCACCGCAGCACCCGTCGTCCTCTGGTGTCCGGGCCCGCAGGGTGTCAGCCGTGGCCGCGGAGTGCCAGCCCGGGTGGCAGGGGCGGCGCGGGCGGGGCCTGCGCATCGGCGGCCCGGTACCAGCCGTGGGCGTTCAGGGTCTCTTCCTCCCACGCCTCGAACAGGTCCTGCACGGTCTGGGGGTCGCGGTCGGGGTCCCGGTGCCAGCGGATGAAGGCCGCGGCGGCCGGCCTGGCCCCGTCGCAGGCCGCGCACAGCTCCATCATCACGCCCGTCTGCAAGGGGGCGTTCCAGTAGAGCGTGAGAGCGCCACCGCAGCGGGAGCAGTCAGGCATCGGGCGGGGCGGGCTTTCGGGGTCGCGGCGTGCGCAGGAGCAGAGCCGGGAGAGTTGATCGTCGGTGTAGTGGTCGAGGCTGCCGTCCACGTTGCCGAGGCGGGCGAACGAGCCGTCAGAATGTACGTGATAGCGCCAGCTGAACGACACGAGGCGCTCCTTCCGCGCGGAGCGTTGATCCAGGTCATCACGATCTGTCCCCCCTCAAAGCGGCGTCAAGAGCGGTGCGGCTGCCGTCTTGCGGGCGTCAGGGTGTGTCGCCGGTGTAGTGGAAACGGCATGTGACACCGGGACCCGCGCTTCGCGGCTCGCCGGGGAGCGGGTCGTACAGGGCCCGGCCCCCGGGCCACCGCGACAGCTCCGTCACCAGGGCTGCGCCGAAGCCGACCTGGGCGGCGGACCAGTCGTGGATGTCCAGCAACAGACCGTCCAGCGGGCCGCCCACCAGCTCGGCGTAGGACCGGTCCGGGCGCGGGCCGGGATCGGGATCGTCGTGGTCCGCGCCGTAGACGCGGCCGTTCAGCAACTGCTCGTCGCCGTTCATACCGTCCAGCCTCGCAGCCGCCACCGACAACGGGACCGCACCCAGCAGCACCCGGGCACCTCCCCGCAGCCCGGCCCCGCGCGTTCTGCTCGGCTGCGCCGGTGCTTCCCGGTCGCGGTTCGAGGGCGTCGAGAAGGCCGCACAGCAGCTCCGCAGCCCGCACCCCGTGCTCGCTCAGTGCCCAGGAGAGGGCCTCGATGAGGCCGGGATCGGCGCGCCTGCGCCGGACGCAACCTTGAGGACCCTCACCGCCTGGCCCAGCTGGCGGGCGCCTGCACCCCCGCCGCCCGCCCGGTGGCCGTACGGCCACCGGGGCACCCAGCACAGCTCCCGCGCCCTGCAACTCCATCCCGGCCCCGTGTCCGGTCGGCCGCCGGGGCGCCGTCACGGCGGTGGGGCGGCCCGGGCGGACGCAGGCGGGGCGCACACCGCCCGCCGGCCGCACGCCCCACCACCCAGCGGGCCTGGCAACGAGCAGCGGACCGGCACACCGAACAGGGGCCCGAGAGCCGGCTGCTGTGTCCTACTTCCGGGCGTCCTGTCTGCCACACAGTGGTATGCGCCGTGGACGACGAACGGGAACGGCCGCCGGGCCCTCATCGATGGGGATCACCGCTGCGGGGCCGGTCTGCCCGGTGCGAGTCGGCAGCCCGGGGTCCGCCGGCGGGTCCTCGCACGCCTCGCCGCCGGGCACTGCCGGTGCCTGCACGTGGTGCACGCCCCCGCCGGGCTCCCTGCGGCAGACCGTGGGCAAGGACGCGCCCCGGCCTCCGTCTTCGGTGGCGGGTCTGAGGTACGGACGGAACGTCCCGGGCAACGGAGCCACCGCCAGCACCGGCGCGCTGTGCGCGGTCCGCACAGTGCGCGCCAGGTCCGCCGTGGTCTGCCCCAGCCGTTCGCGGACTTCCGCCAACTCTGCCCGGACGCGCGCCAGTTCCTGCAGGTCGGCCTGGATGCGCGCCTGTTCCTGCCGGACGGATTCCTCGGGCAGCCGCTCACCCCGCAGGTAGGCGTGCGCCCGCTCCCACGCCGCGTCCCACTCCGCGACCTCGTCCTGCGTGCCGCCCCCGCAGTAGCGGACGAAGTACCCCAGTAAGGCCCTGGTGGGCATCCGCCCGCGCAGCACCGCGCCGAGCGTGCTCTTCGGCAGGTGGCTGGCTGTACCCCCTCCATCGACCAACGCTCTCCTCTGCAGTTCCCTGAGGGTTGGGTTGCCGTCGGCCCGGCGCCTGTGATCCATCGCCTGAATGAGCTGCCACGGCTCGGTGATGAGTTGCGGCGGCAGCGCCGCGCCCCTCGGCACCCGGTCCGTGCGGCCTGCCGCGTACCGGGCGGCCGCGGTCCACAGCCTTTTCGCCTCTTGCTCGGCGCCACCGCATACCCGGGTGAACGCCTGTACGGTCCTCCACTTCGGGAGCGACTTCCTGCGAACCGCCCGGTAGAGAGTCGACTCCGATGGGGGCAGTCCCCTTTCGGATACTTTCTGCGCCAGCTGGCTCCAGCTCATGCCCTTCCCCTGGCGCAGTGCGTCAAGCCACTGCGCCAGGGCCTCAAACGGGTTGTGCTGCGCCAGGGCGCCGTTGCTGCGCCCCATCCGGCTCTCCCCTTATCGCGCTCGGCGGGAAGAGAAGACGGCGACCATGCGGCGGACCACTTCGGTGCCCGTCAGACCTCCTGCAACGACCGCCGCGATGACCTGCTCCCTGGCCACCCCTGCCGCCACCGGGATCACGGTGAGGACCAGCACCACAACGACCAAGAGCACGCCGGGGACCGGAATCCGGTCGCTGGCGCCTCCCGCCGGGCACACGACGCACCACGCGTCCCCGGCCTCGAACTTCTTCAACATTGCTGACTCCTCAGCTCGTTGCCACTCGACACCGAGACCCCGCACGTCATCCGCCGGCCTTGCAGAGCCGACGGATACAGAGCCTCAGGCTCTACCTTCGAGGTCGCCGGCGAGCAGCGGCAAGGCCGACCCGCTGAGACGCTTCACCTTGTCCCAACTCCCGTGAAACGCCCGCCCGGTATCGCTCCAGCTCATGACGCGATCGTTCCGCGGCGCACGCGCCGGCGTCCGGATCCGGCGGGCCGGAGCGGGTTGAGTCCCGGGCCGGAGCCTGCTGCCATGGGATCCGCGCGGTGACTGCCGAACGGAGCCCCCGCACGGACGAGACCGACTTGGGAAGGGGGAACAGACCATGACTGTCGACAGCCACCGGTTTGTTGGTCTTGGCGGGGGACACCCGTGGTGGAGGACTGAGCTTCCTGTTCGCGACACCACGCTCACCCCCACCGGTCTTCCCGAGGGCTCCTTCCTGACGCATCTCTACGCGTCCACCTGGGGACAGATGCGCACCATGTATGCGACGCCCGCGTCGGCTCAGGATGCTCTGGCGAGCCTCCACCGGCGCCTCGTCGCGGCGGGTGATGCTTACATCGTCGTCGTAGCGTCCGCGCCCGAACCCCTGGCTGGCAGCGGCTCCTACTGGTCGTGCCCGACTGGTTGCTGTCTGGCAGCCCGATTTGAGATCAACGCCCTTTTTCCGACGGCCCGCTGGACCGACGGCTGCGTCCCGACGTGCCTGTCGGCCGACGTTCTCCAGCGGTATGCCACCGCAACTCCCTTGCCGATCGGTCCTGTCCACGGCTACGTACTCCAGTCCACCGACACGAGCAGCAGCCTGCGGCCGGCAGAACCGCTTCAGTCGGCGCCCGACTACCGGATCGCGGCGCTGCAGGTCCTTCAAGCACTCCGCCTGGACGAGTTGCGAGATCTTCTGCGCCGGACACTGGATCAGGAGCCGGACCCCCGCTTGGAGCTCTGCCTCACTTCCCCGCGGGTGCTCGTGGACTCCTCTTCGTCTTCCCGGGACGCCAGCTGGCCCCTTGGGCTCCACCCCGCTGAGGAACCGGATCTCTTCAGGTCCTCCGGCCTTCGGTCCCCGGCGCTCAGCAGGGGTGATGTTCTCCAGATGGACGCCCTGGCCGACGACTCTGGCGCCCGCGTCGCCGACCTCGACCTGCCCACCCCGGACAAGGGGTCCGCCGCCCATCCGGCGGGGGAGACCATGCTGGTCCCGGCCACCACTCCCGCAGCCTCCTTCGCCTCGCAGGTCGCGCGCACACCTGACGCCGCCGCCACGGTGTACGACGGCACGACCACCCTCACCTACGGCACCTCGGCGGCGCTGGTTGGGGCACTGCCCGGTGTCCTGAAGTCGGGGGCCACGTACCCGGTGGAACGGCTTGCATCCATGCTGGCCGACTCCGGCGCAACCACGGTCGTCACCACGCAACGGGACACCGTACGCCTGCCTGCGGTCGACGGACTCGGTGTCCTCCACGTGACCACGACCGGCACGACGGACGCAACGGACCTGGCGGAGACCGAGCGCACGGCGGCCGACCACGCCCCGGCTGGCCCCTCTGCAGGACTCCTCGACCCCGCCCGTCCCGACGGCCCTGCCTACCTCATCTACACCTCCGGCTCCACTGGCCGCCGGGGCGTCGTCGTCGCCCACCGCGCCATCGGCAACCGGCTCGCCTGGGCGCAGGGCGCCTACGGAATCACCGCCGACGGCCAGGTACTGCAGAAGCCCCCGGCCGGCTTCGACGTGGGCGCCTGGGAGCGCCTCATCGCGTACCTCCTCTACGACGGGGCGTCCGGCACCACCGTGCCCATCGGCCGGCCCGTGTGGAACACCGGCGTGCGCCCGGTCCCCGACGGTGTCCCCGGCGAGCTGTACCTGACCGGTGTCCAGCCGGCTCGCTACCACCCGCGGCCCGCCCTCACCGCCGACCGCTTCGTCGCGGACCCGTACGCTTCCGTGCCCGGCGCCCGTATGTACCGCACCGGCGACCTCGTGCGCCGACGCGCCGACGGAACCCTCGACTACCTCTACCGCACTGACCAGCAGGCCAAGCTGCGCGGCAACCGGATCGAACCCGGCGAGATCGAGGCCGCGTTGACCCGGCACCCGGCGGTGGCGCGCGGTGCCGTGGCCGTCCGCGACGGGCGGCTCGTCACCTACACGGTCCCGGCGGCCGGTGCCGCCGCCGACCCCGCCGACCCCGCCGACCTGGCCGCCGCCCTCGCCGGGGCGCTGCACGCGCCGCTGGTCCCCGAGGCGTACGTCGTCCTCGACGACCTCCCGCTCACCCCCATCGGCATCGAGGACGCGGGGGTGGTTCGCCATCTCGGCGTCCCGGGCGAGCGTTGTCCTTGTGCTCCCCGCCGACGCGGGCCCCGACGCTGTCCCCGGCAAGCTGGGCGCCGCCGCAGCTCCTCTGCCCGCATGGTGGCGACGGCGAAGGAACCCCGCTGTCGCCCCGCCCGGCAGACCCTCCCGGGACGCTGGCCCTGTGCGCTCACCGGTCCCGGGCCCCATGCATCCGGCGACCGGCCCGCGGGCCGACGGGCCCGGCCCGGCCCGGCCGACGCGACACCGCCCGGCGCCGGTGTCCTCGTCGCGGCGGCAGGACCACGAGCCCTGGCTCCGCTCGGCCGCACCGCCCGCCGCCCGTACCTGGCCGGCCCCTCGACGATCAGCAGCTCCGCCCGCCGGTAGCTGTCTGATCCGCGGCCCTCCCCGGCCGTTGCCACTCGACAAACAGGGGAAACCGGTCGTGCACCGTTGCAGCGGTGAACGACCACGCCGGGCGGGGGGGGGGGGGGGGGCCCCCCCCCCCCCCCCCCCCCGCACCCCCCGCGCCCCCCCCCCCCCCCCCGTTGGGGGGGGGGGTGAAAAGAGCGCCCCAGAGCCCCCCACCCCCCCAACCCAG
>NZ_JBIBKW010000052.1:15990-20463 GCF_042959465.1 Streptomyces sp. NPDC007901
GGCCCCCCCCGGGCGGTGCCAACCCACAAACCGGGGAAACGGGTTCGGGCCCGTTGCCGGGGTTTACCCCCCACGCGGGGGGGGGCGGGGCCATCGGCCCCGCCCCGCCCCACGCGTAGAAGCCTGTCGGAGACCGGCCTCGATACTGGTGGGCTCTCGTCATCAACTGTCGCCAGTTCCCCGAGGAACCCAACCTGCTGGTGACCGTGCGTGATCTCCAGCGGCGTATCGGCTCCACGTTCTGGCTAGGGCGGTGTCATTTGGCTCCACCCGAGGCGACTCCACCTGGCCCCAGTTCGCGGATAGTTCGTGAAGATCAGGTGCCGTGAGGTGGCCCCGGAAGGCGGTTTGAATTGGCTCCGTTGGAGCGCGGGTTGGACTGTCACCTCGGGTCGATCACGCGGTTGACACCTTCTCGGTAAGTGCAAGCTGCGTCCGCAGAGCGTGCTGGTGGCGTTGTGCCCAGCGGACGGCGGGTGGTGCTGCCAAGCCCGTCAGGGCGAACATGGCTCCCGCGGCATACCATCCGGGGCGACCCCAGGTGATGCAGAGGGCGATGAGCAGTCCCGGGCCGAGGGCTTCGGCGAGGCCGGCGCCGAGGCCGAACACGCCCAGGTATTGGCCCGTGGCGTGCTGCGGGGCGAGAGCGAAGGAGACCTCGAAGCCGGCGGCGGAGTGCCATAGTTCGCCGATCGTGTGGATCACCACCGCGGTGATGAGCAGGGTTGCGGCAGCCCACGCCGGTATGCCTGCGGACAGCGAGATCAGTGAGCAGGCGATGAGGAAGGCCACGCCTGCCCGGCGGTAGGCGTGTGCGCCGGCAGCGGGGGAATCGACGTTGCGGCTGGCCCGGACCTGGAAGGCGACGACGATGACGGTGCCGGTGAGCATGGTGGCCGAAATGAGCCAGTGCGGGGCGGTGGTGGCGCCAACGATCCAGAGTGGGATAGCCACGGTGAGCACCTTGAACTGGATGGCCATGATGCCGTCGAGGGCGGTCAGCAGCAGGTAGGGGCGGTCCCGCAGAGCGATCCAGCGAGGACCGCCGGTGGTGGGGACGGGTGCGACGGGCGGCAGGCGGATCAGGATCGCCGCGGAGACCACGAAGGCGATCGCGTTGCCGATGACCATGAGCTGATAGGCGGTGAGCGTGCCCACCTGGACGACCCAGCCCGCCAGCACGGCACCGAGGGAGATGCCGACATTGGTCACCGCACGCAGATAGGCCCGGAACTCCTGCGGCCGGTCGCCTCCGTAGTGCCTAATGAGCGGGGAGCGGGCGGCGATTCCGGCCGCCTTCGCCGCGGCGGCAGCGCAGACGGCGACGACGAACGGCCAGAAGCTGTCCGCCAGAACGAAGCAGGCCGTGGCCAGCGCCTGAACCACCAGGGTGGCCGCGTAGATGCCGCGTGCTCCATGCCGGTCGGCCAGATGACCGACCGCGACGCCCAAGGCAAGCGCGAGAAGACCAGCGATGCCGAGCCCGAGCCCCACCTGGCCCGCCGGAAGGTGAACCGCCTCGGTGAAAAACAGCACCCCGGCGGTGAGATAGAGGCCGCTGCCGACGGTGTAGACGAAGTTCGAGGCCGCGAGGACGCGCTGCGGTCGTGTGTCCGGCATCAGGCGGGGCATGACAAGACTCCACGTCCTCGACAGGTGGTAAGAGCCCATCCAGCTTGTTGCATATTACTTGCAATAACAAGATGGTCGCCTTGAGTTGGGTGCTCCGGCCGGCCTCCGTGCGCCGTGCAGGGTGGCTATTTCAACCCATTGGCCTTGTTCGCCCTGGTGCGAGCGAGCCGGAAGGACTCGGTGCCGGTCTCGATGAGGGTGGCATTGAAGGTGAGCCGGTCCACGATCGCTGCGCAGAGCCGAGGGTCGGTGAACGTCTTTGACCAGCCATGAACGCCTCGTTGGAGGCGATCGCGATGCTGTTCTTCTCCTCGCGCTCCGTGAGAACCTGGAAGAGCATCTCCGCGCCGCGCCGGTCGAGTTCGAGGTAGCCGAGTTCATCGATTTCCAAAAGATCGACGCGTCCGTAGCGGGCGATGGTCTTGCCGAGCTGCTTGTCGTCGGCTGCCTCGACCAGCTCGTTGACCAGGGAGGCGGCAGTGGTGTAGCGGACACGGTAACCGGCCATGGCAGCGGCGGTGCCCAAGCCGATCAGCAGGTGGGACTTGTCGGTGCCAGAGTCCCCGATCAGACACAGCGGATAGCCCTTGGTGATCCAGTCGCAGGTGGCGAGGCTGTGGATGACGGCCGGGTCGACGTTGGGGTTGGCGCCGTAATCGAACTCGCGCAGCGACTTCTCGCGCGGGAAGTGGGCGGCCCTGATGCGGCGTTCGGCCCTGCGTCGGTCGCGATCCTCGCACTCGGCGAGCAGGAGCTCGGCGAGGAATCCGGCGTAGGAGAGCCCCTCGCGCTCGGCGCGGGCGATGGTGTCGGCGGCCTGGGACCGCATGGTGGGCAGCCGCAGCATCCGGCAGGCGGTGTCGATCGCGGCGTCGGACGCCTGGGCGGTGAGCGCGTGCTGGGCGGCAGTCATGACGGATCCTTTCGTCGCAGGTTCAGCAGTTCGTCCCACTGCTCCAGGCGGGGCAGCGGGCGGGCATCCTCGGGCAGTGACCTGGCCAGACGACGCGGGGTGAGATGACTGACCTGCGGCAACTGCGGGTCCAGCAGTTCCGTCTGGTCCGCCGCCGTCTGCGCCGCGGTGACGGTGGGAGCCCGGCCAGCTGCCTGGGCGGCTTTGCGAGCCTCCAGGGCGACCACGTCGTCGCTGCAGGTGCCCAGGTCAACGGCGGCCCGCAGGCCCGCCAGCACGTCCGCATGCTGCTGATGGCGGTGCAGGAGCAGAACCCTGACCAGGGCCTTCGTTCCCTCGGTCTCGCCGAGCTGCCGCTGGGCCATGGCCCAGAAGCCTCGTGCTCGGCGGTGAACGTGCCCTCGGCGCGGGCCTGGTGCAGGGCTTCGGAGCGGTCCAGGGCGCCGGGCTTGCGCAGCAGCACCTCCAGGTAGTGATCCAGGACCAGGTGCTCCAGGCCGCGGCCGGCGAGCCTCGCGTGGCGGGCGATCTCGCCGCGGCCCTCGAAGACGACCAGCATGTCGCCGGTCAGGTGGACGGTGACCTTGCGGTCGATGAACCGAACCGGGACGGAGTACGAGCACATCTTCACCGTGATCCGGCTGTAGCGGTCGACCCGCGGCTGGAAAGTCATCGCCGTCTCGAACAGCTCCGCCGGCAACGGCAGCAGGTGCGGCGCCTCCCGCGCGAAGTCCTGGCCGATGGTACGGATCCGGGAGCCGATCCGCCGTTCCAGCTCCCGTTCTTCGAACGCGGTGATCTGCCCGTTGAGGTCCTCCAGCGTCTCCACTCTCGGGACAGGGGTGAGGTAGTTGCGACGGAAGTAGCCGACCTGTCCCTCCACTCCGCCCTTCTCATGGGCGCCGCGCAGCCCCGGCTCGCAGTAGAACGGGGTGAACCCGTAGAACGTATGCAGCGCCGTCCACTTCGGGTTCTCCTCCCGCAGCCGGCTGCGGAAGACGACCTTGCGGACGGCCGGGGTGAGATTGTCGTAGCGGACCTGACCTGCCGGAACACCGCCCAGAACGGTCAGCGCGTGCACGTGTCCTTCGAAGAACGCCTGCTGACCACAGGAGCGGGTCGGTGCACCGCCCGGCCCGAGTAGGCCAGACGGAAGGTGAACAGATAGCACTTCACCCGCTGCCCGGCCAGGTCGACCCAGACCTCTCCGAAGTCCACCTCCGCATCCGCCCCGGGTGCGTTGTGCCGGACCAGAAAACCCTCGACCGGCACCCCACCCTCCGCTGCGATCGCCCGGCGGCGGGCGGTGACGAAGTCCCGCACCGTCGTGTAAGGAAGCGTGACGCCGAACTCTTCCTCCAGCCGCATGCCGATCCGCTTCGCGGTGTGCCGCTGCTTACGCGGCGCCTCCAAGTCAGCCCGCAGCCACTCGTCGACCGTCTTCTTGTACGGCTCCATCCGCGGCGACGTCCGCGTCGGCCGCTTGCGCGGCTTCGGCACCGGCGAAGCCAGTGCTTCCCGTACCAGGCGCCGGTGGACGCCGTACTTCTTCGACAACGCCCGGACCGACAGCTGCTGTTGCCAACTGTCGCGGCGGATCCGGTCAAACAGCTCCTGCTTGGACAACGACATCCACAGCACCCACCCTCGGCGGACCACATCCACCGTCCCACCGCAAGACCCAGGGTGGGGCCACTTCACCCCGCCACTACCCCCAAGTACCTCCGAACGCCCCTCTCGGTGGGGCCAGTTGGAGTCGCCTCGGGTGGAGCCAAATGACACCGCCCTAGCCAGGCTTCGGCACCCTCCCAATCTTCGGTGGGTGCGGCTCCTGGCTCATACAAGATTTTCGTAGCCGTTGATCGTCCACAGATCGTCGAGATCATCGTGGGGGTGGAGGGTGCGACGGGAGTGGGCGACGAGGATGA
>NZ_JBIBKW010000053.1:0-18314 GCF_042959465.1 Streptomyces sp. NPDC007901
ACGTAAGGGCAGCCACTTCCTCGCCTTCCTCGGCCTCGCCGCAGCCCTGACCTGCTACAAGAAACTCGCAAAATTCGCCACGTGAGACATCCTCTAAGAGCGACCCCGGGAGTAAAAGTCAAAAGTCGTGAGAGGGCTCCGGACTCCATCAGTGACAGCAGGGTACGCTCGGCGCGATCGAAGCAGTCACCTGTCGTACGCTGCATTAAGTCAGAAGCCACCGCAGATTCTCGATCACGGTGCATAAGCGTATAGTGAGACCATGCCGACTCCACTTCGCGACTCCCTCACCGACCGCGACAGCTGGTACGACGTTCCCTGTTCAGGGCGCCTCGCCCTTGAGCTCGTCTCCAACCAGTCCACGTGGATTCTCCTGCGGGAGGTCTACTACGGCACGACGCATTTCACGGATCTTGCACGTCAGGCGAAGGTAAGTCAGCCCACGGCATCCGCGCGACTGACGGAAATGGTCGACGCCGGCCTTCTCAACAAGGTCTCCTACCAAGAGCGCGGCCAGCGCTCCCGTGAACGCTATGTGCTCACCGACCGCGGAAACCAGCTCATGGCAGTGTTCTTCGCCCTGATGCAGTGGGGCGACCGGCACCTGGCCCCCGACGGGGGCGCTGTACGCTTGCGCCACGCAGATTGCGGCGCGGGTGTGCGCGCTGAACTGCACTGCAATGTCGGACACACCGTCACGCCGGACGACCTCGAACTGGTGCCTGGCCCAGCCATCGCCAGCACCGAACCGCTCCAAGAGCCTGGCGCCGTCTGAGCGCCTGCGCCTTTCTGGATGTACTGGAGACTGCCTGGAGCGCTTTGAGTCGGCGTCGGTGATCGCTCGGGTCGGCGCGGCCAGGTGTCCTTGACGGAGCTGGGCCGGTGAAAGCAGCCGCAGGCGAGGGACAGGTTCTGATGGACGGATTCCTGGCCCGCACTGATTCCCAATGATGCTTGTCAATGGGCGCCGCGTAGGGTTCCGCTCATGACATCGTTGATCACTACCGTCCGCGAGCAGGACGAAGCTGCCCGTTTCCTCGCTTGGCCGGGTGATTTCGATCTGGACCGCGGCGATCATGTCGAGGAGGTCCACCTCGCCTCGGGCGCTGCGCTGGAGGGATTCGCCGGCGACGGAGCCGGGGGCACCTTCTTCTTCTGCGGCGAGGGTGGCGAGGAGCGTCCCGTTTTGTACGCAGATTCCGAAGGGCGTGCGGCACTGATTGCGCTCGGCCTGCCCGAGCTTCTGCAGCTCTTGCTGGTCGCCCCATGGTGGCGCGACTGCCAAGCGTTCACCGCGGAGGAAAGCCACAAGCTCGCGGCCGAGTACTTGGAAGACATCCCCGACCTCGTCACCCGCCGGAACCGTGCTGCCGCAGCCCTTGGCCTCGTCCTTCCTACTGAAGGGGACGTCTTGGCCCGCTTGCAGGAGGTGGCGCTCGGTATGGGAAAGGACTTCGTCCTCGTTTTCACGCCGGAGGGCGCGCCCTACGATCCTCTCTTCGAGAGCTGAAACGCGTCATGGCGCCAGACGGCAGCCGTTAGTGCCTGTGTCACATCCTCTTTCCGCAGGTCACGGTGCCCTGAAGCTGGGTGTTGATCGGTTTTGCCGTTCGGCTGAGCGTCGATGGACGCCGAACTGAACGGCAGCTGGAGGGATCGTCAGGCGGCTGCCGCGAGGGGAGTTGGAGCCGCGTCGGTTCGGCGGTTTCGTCGGGTGAGGCGGCGGGTCATGAGTGTCATGAACGCCCACTGGACGTGGGCTTCGGCGTGGGACATGAGGCGTTCGTAGTCCCGCGCGTTGCCGCGGGCCCGCATCGTCCACGAATTCGACCGTTCAACCACCCACCGCTTGGGCAACAAGACGAAGCCCTTGGCGTCCTTGGGCCGGGAGACGACCTTGACGGTGATGCCGAGGGTGGTCTGTGCCCAGGTACTGAACTCGTCTCCGCCGTAGCCGTTGTCCGCCCAGACCAGGACGATCTCGGGGTGCTCAGCATGAAGGCGGGTCAGCAGGACACGGGCCGCGTCCCGGTCCTGGACGTCGGCCGGCGTGACGAGCAGGTCGACAAGAAGGCCGTCCTGATCAACCAGGAGATGACGCTTCCGCCCATTTATGTGTTTGTTCGCGTCGTAGCCGCGCGTTGCCTTCGATACGGTTTCCGCGCCCTTGACGGACTGCGAGTCCACGATTACCCGGACCGGCCAGGGACACCGCCGACGGTGCAGCCGCAACCGCCGGCGAAGCTGGTCGAGGATGTGTCGCAGGACGCCGGCCTTCGCCCAGCGGGCGAAATACCCGAACACCGTGCGCCACGGAATGCCGAAGTCTGCGGGCAGTGCACGCCATTTCGTCCCGTTGTCGGTGATGTAGCGGATGGCGTCGATCACGCGGCGGCGGGGCCACTTCTCCGGGGCCCCGCCCTTCGGGGTCCGGCAGGCGGGGACGGGCAGGAGCCGTTCCAGGAGGGCCCATTCGAGGTCGCTGGTGTCGGAGGGGTAGCGGTAGCCGGGCAGCAGCATGGAGGGACCGGGCCGCGACCTGAAGAGGAGCCAACTGCGGGGCGGTCGCGGCCCGTTGCCTTTCTCCGGTTCACTCCAGGTTGGCGAGGAGGTGCAGGGTGGACTCGATCGCGCCCATCTGCGCCATGACCGTGCGGATGTAGGGATCGTCGGGCTTCTTCTTCTGGTGCGGCAGGAGGATCCCGGCGATGAAGTTCTCCACCCGGTGGTGGACGGACTCGAAGAACGCCCGCTCGTAGCCGATCCAGACCTCCGGCGCGTCTGGTGGACGGACTCGAAGAACGCCCGCTCGTAGCCGATCCAGACCTCCGGCGCGTCGTCCAGCATCCGGTAGCCCCACGTCTTGTCCCAGGTCACCGGAGGAAGCCCCTTCGCCGCAGCCACCATGCGCAGGTGCGCGAGCCCGGTGTGGACCTGCGCGCGGGTGCGCTCGGTGGCCGCCATCAGCTGGATGATCGTCAGGCTGGCGGGACGGGCCTCCAGCAGGGCGGACAGGATGGCTTCGGCGTGGACGTGAGCGGGAACGCCCCGCCCCATCGCTACTCGCCCGAGCCCTTCAGCAGCTTCTGAAGCTGCTCGTCCAGGTCGACCTCGCCGCGGGTGACCGCGTGCAGACCTGCCGCCCGCGAGATGTCCGGCATTGCGCCGGACCGGGCGGTGGCCGGACCTCTGATCAGCGTCTCCGACGGCACCTCCCAGGCCCGGTGACACCACCCCCCCCAGGTCATCCGTTCGACAGGGGGCAAAAGTCATGCCGGGCCCGGAGGCCAGCGGCCCTCTTGCAGGACCGCGGAAAACATAACGGGGCATCACCAAGCTCCCGGCGCTGAGTCCCACGTAGACCGTGTCAGGCAGCGACGGCAGGAGTTCAGCCAGCCCGGACTCCCGCATCCAGTGGCCCAGGTACAGCGCGTCACCATCATTGATCAGCAGGACGTCGGCCTCCTGGACCCAGGAGACCCAGCGCGCTTTGTCGATGCTGGGCAGCGCGGTGAGCTCCAGCACGCCCACCGACTTCCACCCCAGCTCGGTCATGGGGCTGGGGGATCGTCCGCTGATGAATCGCCATGGCCCGCCCGGATCGGCGTCGGGGGCCCCGTACCCCGCGGTGGGGATGCAGAGGGCACTGGACTCGGCGATCGGCTTACCCAGGAGGTCGACCAGCGCATCCTGGATGCTCGCGTTCTTGATACCGGAGTCGGTGAGGAGAAGCTTCATCATGTCCTTCAGGAGGTAACCGGCCTTGGTGGCGACCTGCCCGCCGCTGGCCGCACGCGTCAACAACCAGCCGTTCGCCAACCCGACCCTACTGAGCGCTGCTATGTGGCCTTTCACGTCGCCCTGCCGCCGCGTCGGTGGGTTCGGGGTTGTCTGGGCAACTGGTGTGCAAAGAGGCGAAGTTGAGTGGCAGGATGTGCGTGTGTGAGCGACCGCAGCGCATTCATGACCATCGCCAAGGCGGCCGCGCCGCTCTATGTGACCACCCTCGCGGCTTCGGCGGGCTCTCTCGTCGACACCGCACTCCTGGGCCGCCACGCCACCCTCTCGCTGGCCGCGTTCGCCGTGACGGTGGCCGTCTTCAGCCCGGCTACTGCCACCGTGGCGGGTGCGCTCCGCGGGGTAATGCCGTTCATCGCGCCGCACCGCAACGCCCCCGGCAACCTGTTGCCGCTGGTGCGCAGCGGTATGTGGCTGGCGTTCGCTGTGGGCGTGGTGTGCGCGGCAGCGGTGGCGGCGGTGCCGCTGCTCGGCGGAATGTTCGGAGTTCGGCCCGGCGCCCTCGCCCAGCTGGGCACATTCCCGTGGATGCTGGCGGGCAGCGTACTGCTGATCGCGGTCGGCCAGTCGGCAACCTCCGTGCTGGTCGCCCTGGGCCACTCCGCTCAGGTGATGCGGTCCGGTCTGGTGGGCACCGCGGCGTCGGTGACACTGTCGGTGCTGCTCGTCGGAGGCCCGGGGCCGCTGCCGAGCTACGGGCTGACCGGTGCGGGCCTGGCCATGCTCGCCTCCAGCCTGGTCAGTACCAGCCTCAACCAGTACGCGCTGCGCCGCCGCACGGTGCTGGCTGGCCGGCGGATACGGCCCGGCCGGCCGGATCCGCGCCAGATACTGCGTCTGGCCCGGGTGGGACTCCCACTCGGCGGAACCGTACTCGTCAAGTTCTCGGTGCTTGGAGTGCTGACCTTCGCGGCCGCCCGGATCAGCACCGACAGCGCCGCCGTGCACAGCGTGTCCGAATCGCTGGTGAACGTCATCTTCACCGCGGCGGTCGCGGTCGGTCAGGCCACGGTCCCGCTGATCGCCGAATACGCCGAGGCACGGGACGCCGTGCGCATCCGGCGCAGCGTGTGGGCCGGGATCCTGGTGGCGCTGTGCGCAGTCACCGTACTTGGGACCGTCCTGCTCATGCTGCGAGGCCCGATGGTGGGCCTGTTCACCAAGACCCCGGCACTAGAGAACCAGGTGATCCGGCTGTTGCCGCTGATCCTGGCAGTGGTGGTCACCGACGCCCTGCAAGCAGTGGCGGGCTTCGGCCTCGTCGGACTCAAACGCACCGGACCAAGTCTGGTGTCCACGGCGGTGTGGTTCGGGATCCTGGCCGCGCTGTCCGTCCCAGTCGCCGACACAGCCGGGTTGCCCGGCCTGTGGACCGCCCTGGCATGTGCGAACCTGCTCCAGGCCGTCACCAAGTTGGTGTCCTTCCTTCGCCACGCCCAGGCCGGCGCGTCCGTCCCATCGACAGCACCGGGCGGGAACGCCACCGCTGTACCAGGACCGGGGCCAGGACGCTGAACGCCTCCGGACCTTTTGAACGCCCCGGCGTTGAGACGCGTAGGCAACTCGGCGCGTCGGCCCATGACCTGCCCCACCGCACCAGCCGGTCTGTCATGTAAGGCTCAGACACAGCTTCTTAACTTGTCCTTTAACCTCCGCCGATTGGCCCGTGGATGAGTCCCCGCTCGGGCTCGTCTCTGGCTGCGGTCCGGTGGGGGTACGGTTCCGTGTGTGTCCGTTGATCAAGAACTGGTGAATGCCGCGATCGAGTTGACGCGCACTCGCTTTCCCGGGCAGGACTGGTCTGGGGCCGCTGCGTTGCGCCTCGACGACGGCGAAATCCTGACGAGCACTGCCCCGGACGTGCCGAACAGCGCCGTGAACCTGTGCCATGAGACTGGTGCCATCTGTGAAGCCTTCAAGCGAGGGCGACGTGTGGTGGCGTCGGTGTGCGTGACCGCCGCCGACGGCGATCGCGGGTACTGGATCCTGGCGCCCTGCGGTGTCTGCCAGGAGAGACTCTTCGCCTACGGTCCTGACGTGGAGGTCGCGGTCCCGGAACCTGCCGACCCGCGCCACTGGCGCACGCTGCGGCTGCGGGACGTCCAGCCTCATTGGTTCGCGCGGGTCTTCGCGGACGATGTCTGGCCTTTCGGATCCGACAGTTCGGAATCTCCGAATTGACCCGCTTCCGTGAGCCGCTCTCGAACGGCACCCCGAACTTGATCACTCGCGCGGGAATCCGCCGGACATGAACACGGCCTTCGTCCGATCATGTGCTCCGACCAAGGTGCACTGATCGAGACGAAGGCCGTGAAGGTGAGTCTGCTGCCTGACGCCGGTCCCGGGGAAGCGTTCGCGCAAGCGTCACGCTTCCGGGAGGACTTATTCGACTGCCTGACCGCGCGTGGGGACGAACTGTTCGACCTCGTTGACGCGTTGCTGTGTGCGGACGGTCCGGTGACCTCGCCGGTGGACCTGACGCTGGTGGCCGAGCACCGGCGCGGGCACGGCGCGATGTACGAGGCGCTGAACTGCGGGAACGTGGACGTGCCCCGGCTGCGGCAGGTGCTGGCCGGCCTGCCGATGCCGCAGGCCGCCGACGGCCGCCTGGTCCTGGCGGTCGACGTCAGCAACTGGCTCCGCCCCGACGCGCCGACCAGCGCGGACCGCCTGTTCTGCCACGTCTACGGTCGCAGCGGACGGTCCTCGGACCAGTTCATCCCCGGCTGGCCGTACTCCTTCGTCGCCGCCCTCGAATCGGGCCGGACGTCCTGGTGCCAGCTCCTGGACGCCGTCCGTCTCGGCCCCGAGGACGACGTCGCCGAGGTCACCGCCGCCCAGCTCCGCCGCGTGGTCGAGGACCTGATCGAGATGGGCCGCTGGCACGCCGGCGACCGCAACATCCTCATCGTCTTCGACGCCGGCTACGACGCCCCGCGCATGGCCCACCTCCTGACCGGCCTCCCGGTCGAAGTACTCGGACGGATGCGCTCCGACCGCGTCATGCGACGGCCGACGCCCACGCTCAAGGAGTACGCCCTGGCCTATCCCCAGGGCGGGCGACCGCCGAAGCACGGCAAGGAGTTCCGCTTCGCCAAGCCGGAAACCTGGGGTGAGCCGGACGCGGCCACGACGCAGGTCACCGACCGGTACGGCACCACCCACGCGATGGCCTGGGACCGCATCCACCCCCGCCTGACCACCCGCTCCGCCTGGATCGATCACACCGTCGAACTCCCCATCATCGAAGGCACGTTGATCCGCCTCCAGGTCGACCGCCTGCCCGGCGGAGGCGACCCGCTCCCGCTCTGGCTCTGGTCGTCCGCCACCGGCCTGGACAGCGACGACGTCGACGTGCACTGGCAGGCGTTTCTGCGCAGGTTCGACATCGAGCACCTCTTCAGGCTGATGAAACAGACCCTCGGCTGGACCCGTCCGAGGCTGCGAACCCCCGAGGCCGGCGAGCGCTGGACCTGGCTGATCATCGCCGCGCACACCCAGATCCGCCTCCTGCGCGGGGCAACCGCCGACCTGCGGCGGCCGTGGGAGAAGCCCGCCGAGCCCGGCCGGCTCACCCCGGCCCGAGTCCGCCGCGGGTTCAGAAACCTCCGCCCCCACCTCACCTGCCCGGCCCGTGCACCGAAACCTTCAACACCCGGACCTGGGAGGCCACTTGGCTCGAAGAACCGGCGGCCCGCCACCCGCTACGACGTGGGCAAGACCATGAAACGGCCTGAGAGCATCACCGAACGAAACCGACTCAGACCATAAAAGACAAGCTTAACGACAGAGGATCAGCTCGCAGCGAGGTGGTGCCCAGCCGGCAGGGCCGTGAAGGTTCGTTGATCACGGATGAGGGCCCACAGGACATCAAGGCGGCGGCGAGCGAGAGTGAGGACGGCCTGTTTGTGGCTCTTGCCCCCGTTCCTTTTCCGGTCGTAGAACGCTTTGGACGTGGGGCAGAAGCGGGCGGCGATCTGGGCGGAGAGGTAGAAGACCCGCAGGAGACGGCGGTGGTAGCGGTGTGGTCGGCGCATGTTGCCGTTGATCCGCCCTGAGTCCCGGGGGACCGGTGCGAGACCGGCGACTCCGGCGAGGCGCCCCGTACTGCCGAAGGCGTCCATGTCCCCTCCGGTGCATGCGATGAACTCCGCCCCGAGCAATGGGCCCATGCCGGGCATACTGACGATCACTTCCGCGTCGCGATGTTCGCGGAAGCGGGCAGCGATCTGCAGGTCGATGCCGGCGATCTCCTCGTCCAGCGCCAGTGCCGGAAGACTTCTGGCGGCGATCCCGAGAGCCAACGCTACTCAGCGGTGGCCGCGAGGGCGCCGGTCGGCAACTGTGGTGTCTCTGATGGCCCAAAGGCCAGCAAGCGCACCGGTAGCCAGTGCGCCGGGGGACCGGCGTGGCGTTCATGATTGTGCATGGGTACGCCAGCCAGTCCCGCCGGCATTGGCAGGCAGGGGCCCCGTCAGCGGGACCCGCTTATTGCGGCCTGATGGTCTCGGCGGCGGCGAGCCGCTCGCGCGCGAGGTCGTAGGCGGCGGCGAGCGTGGTGACGCCGTCCCGGTGGCTGCGCTCCAGGGCCCGGGTGGTCGTCTCCGCGATCTCGTCGAGGCGGTGATCGGCCTGCTCGGGGGTAAGGTGCCGGAGCTCGATGCCGCTGGCGTAGAGGATGCCGCCGGCGTTGGCGATGAAGTCCGGGGTCCAGATGATGTTGCGCTCGCGCAGTGAGTCGGCGACGGAGTCGGTGCTGAGCTGGTTGTTGGCCGAGCCCACGATGGCCTTGCAGCGCAGTCGCGGGACGAGCGCGGGGGTGAGGGTGCCGCCGAGCGCACAGGGGGCGAGGATGTCGACCTCGGCTTCATGGGCGGTGTCGAGGGGGATCCAGGTGGCGCCGACGGCCTCGGCCGGCTCACGCAGGGATTCGTCGATGTCAGTGGTCGAGACCGTGGCGCCCCGCTTGATGAGCTTCTCGGTGAGGGAGCGGCCGACGGCACCGAACCCGATCACGGCGACGGTGCGTCCGTCGAGGTTGGTGGTGCCCCACAGGTGCTGGGCGGTGGCCAGCAGGGCCCGCTCCACGCCACCGGCGGTGCCGTGGGTGGTGGCGGGGATGCCCTCGGGGGTGATGGTGTAGCCGCCGACGTAGGGCGTACGCATGCGCATGGTGCGCATCTCGGTCGGTCCGGTGCCCACGTCGGGAGCGACGATGTAGCGGCCACCCAGCGAGTGGACGACGTCGGCGACGTCAAGCAGCAGGCTGGTGCGGAACTGGCCGTCGACCCGCTGGGGGCCGCCGGGCAGCAGCGGGACGACCGACTTCCCGCCGCCGGTGCCGTTGTTCGAGGCAGCGGCCTTGAACGTCATGGCGCGGCTCAGCCGCAGGGCGTCGACGACTGCGGAGACGGGGGAGTCATACTTCGTCAGGCGGACGCCGCCCAGCGCCGGTCCGAGCTTGGTGTTGTGGACGGCGACGATGACGGGCTGGCCGGTGCGCTCGCCGCGGCGGATGACCACCTCCTCGTGATCGATGGTGGCGTCGAGTTCCGTGTGGGCGTTCATCTGGGATTCCTCTTTGTTGGGTCCGCTGGTGGGGTGGGTTTGTCAGAACGCTGTGAGCAGGCGTCCGTCGAAGGTGTGGAGGATCTTTGCGATCTTGTCCCGCTCGGCGGCGGACACCGTGCGTGCGGGGCGCTGGGGTGCGCCGACTGGGAACCCGAGCAGTTCGAGGCTCGCCTTGAGCGCGCCCACGAGGCCGTAAGCGAGCAGCTCGCCGAGGTGGTCGACCTCGTCCTGCAGAGCGTCGAGGCGGGTGTGTCCGGCGATGTCCTGCCTGGCGCTGACCAGCTCGGCCAGGAGCGGTGCGGCGATGTTGGACAGTGCGGCTACGGCGCCGTCCCCGCCGAGCCGGAGGGTGGCCGCGATCAGATGGTCGCGGCCCTGCAGCACGGCGAAGTCGGATGGGCGGGCCTTGAGGAAGGCCGCTACCAAGGACAGGTCCCCGCTGCTGTCCTTCACGCCCACGATCCGCGGGTGCTGTGCGACCTCACGCAGGACTTCGGCGGAGATGCCGTTCCCGGCGAACTGGGGGATGTTGTAGAGGACGACGGGCCGGGGGGCATGATCGGCGAGGGTCACGAACGCGTCGATGGTCTCGGCGTCGGCGAGCGGGAAGAAGGTCGGCGGAGTGACCACCAGGTAGTCGGCCGCCGAGTCGGCGTACTGATCGAAGGTACGCAGGGTCGCATCGACGCTTGACTGCCCGGCGCCGACGTACAGCGCGGCTCGCCCGTCCAGTTGCTTCCCTGCGACCGCGACCGCTTCTCGCTCGACATCCGCGGGGAGCCACGGGTGCTCACCGGAGGAGCCCAACACGAAGACGCCGTCGACGTGCGGAACCAGTGCGTCGATGTGGCGGGACAGTGCGTCGCCGTTCAACTCGTTGTGCGGCGTCACCGGTGTGATCACTGGGCACACCAGGCCACCGGGGCGGCCCGCTCGTGTCTTGGCCATTCCTGCTCCATTCGGATGATCAACCCGGTCGGTGAGGGGTCGACTGAGCGCAGCGTAGAGGCTGACTTAAGTATCCACAAGGCAGAGGTGGGCTGGTTGACATGGGAGTTTTCTAAAAAGATGAAGTTTTCCCTTCATCTCACTTGCGCTTTCCTATGTGAGCGCGGTTACGCTCCGCCGGACATCAGACCAGGCGTCTGCAGGGCTCTACGCAGGAGACGAGATGACCGAAACCAGATCCATTGACAGTTCGTCGGGCGCAGACACAGTGGCGGGGCCCGAGCTGGGGAGGCCGTCGCTCACGTTCCGGTTCGGCAAGGCCGGGGCTTACATAGCGCCGGTCGTTTTCATCGGCGGAGTGATCGCCTTCTTCACGGGATACGGCACCTTTGACCTCACCGTTCTCGGGGTCGTCGGCCTGATGACGTTGTTCGTGGGATCCGTGTTCGCCCGGAGCTTCTCGACCTTCTGGGAACGGGCCATCGACGGCGTCGCCTCGAAGAACTCCGCGACTCTGCTCCTTCTCCTGCTCTCGATCAGCGTCGTCTCGGCGATGATCAAGGCAAGCGGCATATCGAACGGATTCGTGTGGCTGGCCACCGAGCTGAACCTGAGCGGCGGAGCGTACGTCGCGGTCGCGTTCCGGTCGTGTGCGTCATCGCCATGGCAGCCGGCTCCTCGATCGGCACCATGTTCACGGTCTTCCCGATCCTCTACCCAGCAGGGGTGGCGGTCGGTGCGCAGCCGGTACTGCTAGCCGGCGCACTGCTCTCGGGCGCGCTGTTCGGTGACAACCTGGCCCCCATCTCGGACACCACCGTGATCTCGGCGTCCTCGCGGCGCTACCGCCGGCGTAATGGGCTGGCCGAGGTCGGTGGCGTGGTCCGGGCACGGGCCCCCTACTCGCTGAGTGCCGCGTTGGTCGCTGCGGTGCTCTTCTATCTGGCCGGGATGGGGGCCGGCAACCTGTTCGGAGGCAGCACGCACGCGGCGGCGGCCGCTGCGGGTGATCCCTCGCCGCGTGGTCTGGTCATGCTTGTCCCGGTGCTGGTGCTGCTGATTGTCGCGTTCGTCAAGCGTGATCTATTCCTGACCGCCCTGATCGGACTCGTCACGGGCACGCTGGTGGCGCTGGCCGCCGGCCTGATGTCGGTGAAGGACGTCCTGTCGGTCACCGACGGCAAGCCAACCGGCTTCCTCGTGTCGGGGGTGAGCGGGATGTTGCCGCTCATCCTGCTCGCGGTAGTCATCTTCGCGATGATCGGAGTCCTGCAGTCCGCAGGCGTCTTCGACGACGTCGTGGCGCTGATGACTCGTTCGAACCCCGGCAAGAGCCCGGTGCGCGCCGAGTTCATGATCGCCGCAGGGGCCGTGCTGACCACCTCCGCCTTCGCCGGCGTGAACGGGTCGTCAATGATCTTCTTCGGTCAGTTCGCCGACCGGATCGGAGCCGACGTCGGGCTCCATCCCTACCGGCGCGCCAACATCATGGACTGTTTCACCCTCGGGCTCGGTGTCATCTTCCCTGTCGCCAGCTCGTTTCTGCTGATCGCAAGCACCCTGACACAGGGCTATCCAGGCATCCCGTCCGTGTCCGCACCGTCGATCTTCACTACCGCCTTTTACCCGCTCTGCCTGACGCTCGTCATGGTCGCGGCCATTCTCACCGGGTGGGGCCGGCGGTACGAAGGCCCGAACGGGGCCCCGACGCGCTCGCTCACGCGGTGAGCGCTGACCCGACCGGCGACGAGAGTTTACTGACCTCGGCGTAGTAGGGTCCGTCCGGTCTGTCGAGAGCGAGGGCCGTCCCGGCGAGGAACCCTCCAAGGACGCCATGCCGGTACTGCAGCGCCTTGAGCCGCCTGCGGAGCAGAGTCTCCAACTCGCTGAGGGTGCGGGCGGCCAGGTTGGGCCGGGTTGGCCCGGCTCCGCTTGAGGTGTGCCCACAGGCACTCCACAGGGTTGAGGTCGGGCGCATACCCGGGCAGTAGGACCACAGTCAGCCAGTCCCGCTCGGCCACGAGTGCCTTCACCGCCTTGGAGACGTGGGCTCAGCCGGTGCCACACCACGATCAGCGGGGCCTTCAGCATTTGGTGGGCGCCATCAAACAGGCGGATGTAGTCCGTCTCGCCCAGCGAGCGACGCTCGCCCTTGCTGCCGGTATGCCGACGCAGCCGGTAGCACAGACGGGCGGGCAGGCCCGGCCGGAAGCACAGCAGCCCGGCCATGACCTTGCGGAGTAAAGAGGGAGGGGCCCTGTGGCGCGCTACACCAAGGAGCACAAGCAGGTGACGCGGCAGCGGATGATCGAGACGGCCGGCCAGCGGTTCAAGCTGGACGGGATCGACGGATCCGGGATCTCCACGCTCATGTCGGATGCCGGGCTGACCAATGGGGCCTTCTACGCCCACTTCGCATCCAAGGACGACCTCGTCGCGAACGTCGTAGCAGATCAACTGCGCACGTAGGTGGAGCAGTGCCGCACGCTGCGACCTGGCCGTGAAGGGCTCGAGGACCTCGTTCGTGAGCATCTTTCACCCGAACACAGGGACCACCCCGGCGTCGGCTTTCCCTCCGCCGCCCTGCTCGACGAGATCGGCCGCTGCGAGGGCGGGACCAAGCAGGCCTACCCTGACGGGGCGAAGGCGATCGTGGAGGAGATCGCCGCCCGCCTGACACCCGAGGACCCACAGTCGGCGCGCGGCAAGGCGGTCGGCCTTTTCACCATGATGGTGGGGACGTTGCAACTTTCCCGCGCGCTCTCCGACCGGAGGTTCGCTGATGAGGTTCTTGAGCAGGGCATTGAGAACGCCCTCACATTCATGCGGTGAAGTGGTGTCGGCCAATCCGCGAAAGGCTGGTCGGCGGCCGCCTGAGCCGTGCCATGCGCGAGGGTGTCCAGCCCAATAGAGAGCGACCATGCGCAACGACTCACGGTTTTCCGTAGGTTTCGTCGGGTGGGCCTATGCACTCTCGTCGGGGCCGCCACAGCAGACTCCCGCCCCCGGGGAGACACACCTGTCCGCATCACAAGGGCCGTTCCCGCGTTTAGCACCCCCTCGCCCTGCTGACGGGCTCGAAGAACCGACGCCCCCACCCCGATTGCAATTGGCGGCGGTTTCGACATTGGTACAGCCGTTGGCGCAAAGCCGTTGATCTTGGCTCTGCTGGTTGATGGCTTCCGCTCTCCTCATCGGGGAAGCTTCGCGGTGCGTTCAGGGTGAGCGGCAGTGATGTACCGCATTGCGGTCTGAGAGGAGATGCCGAACAGGCGCATCAGGTGAAGCGGATCGTCGACCTCGAACGCCTCGTCGCGGATCCGGTCCTGCCGTAGCGTCGGCATCGTGAGACCGGTGGGCCGGAAGATGGCGCTGAACGTGGTGCCAATGGGCGAGTGAGTGGTGTCTACCGCGGTCCATCGGTTGATCAGCAGATGGAGGTTGGTCGTTACCGGCCAACGGCGGCGACGTTCCCGGAGCCATGCTGAGGCGCAGCGGTAGGTGAGTTCGTCCAGGTAGATGATGTGCCGTTTGCCGAGACGCCGGACAACGAGCCGCTCACGGGACAGGTCGAGGTCGGTGAGCAGCAGGTGACGGATTTCGGTGCCGCTGAGCGCATGGACGCAGACCAGCACCATCACGAAGCGCTGGAAGTCGTCCTGCGCATAGCTGAGGACGCCGGCCAGCCGGTCCGAGGGAACGGAAGGCGGGGTCTTGTTGATCCCGGCGAAGATGAGGCCACGTGTGGGATCGCGGAAGATCACGCCCTCTTGCCGAAGGGCTCGAAAGAAATTTCGCAGGACGATGTGGATCGAGCGGGCTGGCGTCCCCTTGCGGGTAGCGATGGCCCTTTTGACATCGTCGCGGGTGATCTCGCGCAGACTCTCGATGCCGTCCGCGAGCCACCCCTGGAGGATCGGGTTGAGGACATACCAGTAGCGGGCGATGCTCCGGTAGGTGCGGCCGGTGTGCTCCCACTTGCCCTCTCCGCGCACGACCTTGATCCAGACCGAGAGTTCCTGTGCGATTGTCTTAAAGAGCGTTTTGTCCCGGCGAGGTTGTTTGGTGGCGCTTCGAGGGGTGGGCAGGGTGGTGGCTGCTGGGGGTGAGAGTGCTCAATGGGGCCTGTGCGACAGGAGACTCCGTATCTCCGCCCGTTTGAGTCGAGTTGCTCCTGTCTGATCCCAAAGCGCCCCCGGCTGACGCTGTTTGCGCCCTGGGGACGCGTCGTGCCCGACGGTACTACCGAAACATGACGCGACAGCGCCCGTACCCCGGCGACCTGTCCGATGCCCGCTGGGAGTTGATCGGCCCCACGCTCACCGCCTGGCGGGCCGAGCGCAGAGGCAAGGGCCTGGACGTCGGCCGCCCGCCCGAGCACGACCTGCGCCGCCTCATGGACGCCATCCTCTACGTCGACCGCACCGGGATCCCCTGGCGGTATCTGCCGCACGACTTCGCACCGTGGGAGACGGTCTACGGCTACTTCGCCGCCTGGCAGAAGGAAGGCATCTTCGACCAGCTCAACGGGCTGCTGCGACGCCTGGTGCGTGAAGCCGAAGGCAGGGACCCCGAGCCGAGCGCCTGCGTGCTGGACGCGCAGAGCATCAAGACCTCCGCCAACGTGCCAGTGGCCGGCCAGGGCATTGGCGCAGGCACGAAGATCGCAGGCCGCAAGCGCCCCATCGGCGTCGACACCCTCGGCCTGCTGCTGGCCGTATGGGTAACCGCGGCGAGTGTCTCCGACAACACCGGCGGCATCCACCTGCTCTCCCAGATCTCCGCCACGACCCCCGGAGTGACCAAGGCGTGGGCCGACACCGGCCACCGGACGAAAGCCATCGACCATGGCGCCCGCCTCGGAATCGACGTCGAAGTCGTCCGACGCGACCCCGTCGCCAAAGGGTTCAAGGTGATTCCCCGACGTTGGGTGGTCGAGCGGACCTTCGGATGGCTGATGCACCACCGCCGTCTCGCGCGTGACTACGAGACCCACCCCCACCGATCCGAAGCCATAATCCACGTCGCGATGATCGACCTCATAAGCCGACGACTTACCGGTGAATCCACTCCGAACTGGCGCGACACCTGAACCCCGAACCAAACAACCTCGCCGGGACAAAACGCTCTTTCAGGCAGTGCGGCGAGCTCGGCATCAAGTCGCTTCTGATACGCGTCCCGGCGGAACTCGGCATCCGGGATCAGCAGCCCTCGGGTTTCGAGGAACTGTGTAACCCGCCGTCCGCTGAACTTCCGGGGACGGTTGTCGACGAGCGCCCGGATGTCGGTCTCCAGCAGCGGGGTATCGGCGCCGAGCCAGGACACCAAGACGGTCAACGTGTGTCGGGTCTTGGTTCTGGTGACCGTGGACCACATCTCCTGCTTCATCACGCTGTCGAGGTCGGCGAGCAGCCGCTTGGCCGAGTCCGTGAGCGTCGGCAAATGGTGCTCAGCGTCGACGGCAAGGGGATCGTGATGCGTCCGGGGCATCTGCGGGAGGCGATGCGGAAGGCAGCGGAGCGGGCGACGCGTACGTTCCGCACCCGGTTGTCCGCCGGGGAGAAAACCTGCCGCAAGCGGATGGCCACCCTGGCCGTCGTCCAGGACGCGGATCCGGCTCCGCGCCGGCCGCACGACATCATCGCCCCGCCCGGCGGCCGCACCACCCGCCGCGCTCCACGCAAGGGGCCCAAGGCCCGGGAGAAGTGGCTGACCGCCTCGGTGGAACACGACGCGGACCAGGTGATCGCCGCCGCGTTCGACGAGGCACAAGCCCGTGATCCGCAGCACCGCCGGTGCTGGGTGGTCCTGGTCGACGGCGCCGAACGCCAGCTCGAGTTGATCCACGCGGAAGCGGCCTGCCGAGGCGTCAGCATCCATGTCGTCCTCGACATCGTCCACGTGATCGAGAAGTTGTGGGCGGCCTCGCGGTGTTTCCACACCGCCACCGATTCCGCGCCGAGACCTGGGGCGGGGCCAAGGTCGCGCGGATCCTGGCTGGCGACGCCCCGGGCGCCGTCACCGGTATCCGCAGCCAAGCAGACCGGCTGGGCCTACCCGCAGATCAACGGGGTGCGGCGGACCGTGCCTGCCGCTACCTGGAGAACAACGCCGCCTATCTCCACTACGACAAGGCCCTGGAGGCCGGATGGCCGATCGCCAGCGGTACTGTGGAAGGAGCGCACGTCATCTGGTGGCCGACCGTCTCGACATCACCGGCAGCCGGTGGACCGTCCCCGGAGCCGAAGCGGTCCTGGCCCTGCGGGTCCTCATCAGCAACGGCGACTTCCCGCAGTACTGGACCTTCCACACCCACAGAGAACGCGAACGCCTCTACCCCCGGCCCGGCCAGCACAACTACGAACTCCTGGCCTGACCGGCGAACTCACGCCAGAAGACCCGCACCCTGTTCGCTTCCGCGCGCCGTTCCTCTACGCTCGAAGGAGGTCATCAACTACCGCATGACATCTGCCCGGTGACGGAGTCGGCGTGGGGTGCGCGTCCCCGCTCCACGCCACTACTGGACGGCTTCAGGCGCAGCCACAGGTCGGCACATCCGGACGCCGACGACCCCGCATGGTGCGTCCCGCCGGGCAGCGAAAGGGATGCGTCGTGCCCTCGGCGTCTTTGAACTACCGGGCCCTGCTGGGCGCTCCGGGTGCCGCGGCCTTCTTCCTCCCCTCCGTTGTCGGGCGTGTGGGTATCGCCATGACGGGGATCGGCATCGTCTGGCTGGTGCACGCCCGCACCGGGTCGTATGCCGCCGCGGGTCTCGTCACCGGCGGATTCGCCGTCGCGGACGCCGTCGCCGGGCCCCAGATCGGGCGCCTTGTCGACCGGTTCGGACAGGCACGGGTGCTTCCCTGCGCGCTGGGCGCACATGCCGGGGCCGTGGCCCTGCTGCTCGCCGCCACCGTTCCGGACCTCGTCGCCGGAGTGCTCGTCGGAGCAACGCTGCCCCAGCTCAGTGCCCTGTCCGCCGCTCGCTGGTCCGCCCTGCTGTCCGGCGAACGGGCCGCCGCGCTGCCCACCGCTTTCGCCCTGGAGGCCCTCGCCAACGGCGTGTCCTACCTGGCCGGCCCTGCCCTGGTGAGCGTCCTCGGTGCGGCGGGCCACCCGGGCGCCGGGGTGCTGTTCGCCGCCGCCCTCGTCGTTGGGGGCGGGCTCGCCCTCGCCGTCCAGCGCCGCACCGTGCCGCCCCTCACCGGCCGCGCCGAACGCCGGCACGCCGGACGCACCCTGCTCAGCTCCGCATTCCTGCGGCAGGTCGCGCTCGGTCTCGCGCTCGGGGTGTTCTTCGGGGCGATGCAGGTGTCCGTCACCGCGTACGCCGTCGGACGCGGCACACCGGATAAGGCAGCACTGTTCTATTTCGCCTTCAACTGCACGAATCTGGTGGGCGGTTGGGTCTACGGAACATGGCGTGGCGGCGACTCACCCCGGCGCCACCAGGCCGCAGCCGCCGCCTTCCTCACCCTCGCGAGCCTCCCGCTGACTCTCTTCGCTGCGCCCCTCGCGGTCGGCTCCACCCTTGCCGTGGCCGGACTCATCGTGCCGGTCCTGCTGATCCTCTCCTCCGTCCTCATAGAGTCAGCGGTCCCGCGCGCCGTCCTCACCCAAGCGTTCACCTGGGGCAACTCCGCAAACGCGGCAGGAACAGCGGGCGCCGCGGCGGTCGCAGGGCGAGTGGTGGACGCTGGCGGTGCGCACGGCGGTTTCGGTGTGGCGGCGGGGGCCGCGGTGGTGATGACGGTCCTGGCGCTCGGCGGTCTGCGCGGCTCATCACCGGACTTGCCGAAGCCGTCCGCGCCCACGGAAACCACGGCGCGAACAGCTCTACCCCCAACCTGACCAGCACAATTCCCAACTTCTGGCCTGACCAGCGATCTCACTCAAGAAGAGCTAGGCTCATACAAGATTTTCGTAGCCGTTGATCGGGCCAACTGGTCCGTGGCGTCGACTCGTTGAGAGCACCATCCTGATGGTGTGTGAGGTTC
>NZ_JBIBKW010000054.1:0-16911 GCF_042959465.1 Streptomyces sp. NPDC007901
CGTGTTGAGTGAGATCACCACACCAACGACGAGGGGCTTCGCCACGTCACCCCACCTGACCAGCCTGTTTCACTCCTCAGCCCCCGGGATGAAAGGGGTTCAGTGAACCGTTCCCGTGCAGCGTCCGTTGAAGAGACAGGAACTAGTCGCGAGGCGGCGGCGTACACACAGGTTTCTGCAACAGTGGACAGATCCTCGGGATAAGCCGAGACGCACTGCTCAGTTGCCAGGCCACTGCGACCGTCGGCAAGCGATAGGTCCGCTGGCCGTCGCGTCCTGTTGGTGCACCGCCAAGCCGACAGAACATAACGGATCGGACATCCTGCAACTATGCCGAAGCCCTGGTCCGTCACCCTCCACGGTGTCCAACGGCGGAAACGCAGATCCACCGAATCGACGAACAAGAAAAGAGGAGCACATGAGCAGCACTCTGGTTATTCCTTCCGGTGTGGAACTGGGCGAGGACTTTCAGGACATCGATGCCCAGAAGTCCTTCTCCTATTTTTATGACTGCCAGTTCGAGAACTGCGCGGAAGGCGACGAGCTCGGCGGTTTCTAAAGGCTGTCCCGCAATGATCAACTGGCCTTGGCGGTCAGGGTTGGGGCGTCCACGTTCGGCCTGGCTAGCCCGCGAGGGCGAGGTTGTGGAGGCGGGCGATGCCAAGCATGGCGTGATGTACTCCGTCGCCTTTCAAGCGGCAGTCGCGAAGGATCTTCCAGCTCTTCATCCTGGCGAAGGTGTGCTCCACCCGGGCGCGGACCTTGCGGTGTGAGCGGTTGTGCTCCTCCTTCCAGGCCGGAAGCTCTTCCTGGCCGCGTTCGCGACGGTGCGGGATCACCAGCCTAGTACCGCGGTAGCCGCCGTCGGCGATCACCATGGTGTTGCCGACGGCGGCCTTTGCCCCCGGACAGCTCCCACGCCTTGCAGACGTTGCGGTTGCCCGGCAGGGGCCGGCCGATCGCGACCACCAGACGGATATCGGCGTCGATGACGCCGCTGCACCGACGTGGTCGGCATCTTCCCCGACCGTACCGCCCTGATCCGGCTCGTCGGCGCGGTCCTGGCCGAGCAGAACGACGAATGGACCGAGGCCCGCCGCTACATGGGCCGCGAACTCCTCGCCGAGATCCGCCTCCACCCGATCGAGTCAGAAACCGACGAGACAGCCCTGCCCACCGAACTCAGCGCATAGCCTCAAAACGAGATCACCGAGTGGCCGTCGATACACCAGTCCCGCGGACATGACCTTCTGGCCGGCGTCCTCGATGAAACCTTCCGTCAGACTGACGGTGCCGCATGGGGCGCACGTGCGGTTGTTCATCCCTTCCTCGCTGCCCGAGAGGTCGGCGCGTCCGGGGAGCCGGCACGGTCCTGCGGCGGGTCCGCGGCAGACTCTGTGAGGGGGGACCCTGCCAGTGCGCGACGCATGTAGCGTGCGGTCCCGCCGGCCAGGATCATCGCGGTTACCGGTTCGACCAGCGAAGTCGCGGTGGCAGCCTCTGTCACCGGGAGGGTGTAGGCGCAGACGACGCATGCCAGCGCGCAGATCGCGAAGCCGAGCGCCCAGACGGCCGTGACCATCCGCATGGCCCGCAGTGCCGACGGACGGCGGAAGGTCTCGTCGAACCGAGTTGCCGTCTCGGGCCGGGCGCGGACGGCGACATAGCGCGAGAGCAGCAACATCGCCGGACTGCGGGTCGGTATGGAGACGGCCGCAGCCACCGCGAGTGCGAGGTAGATCAGGCCGCCGCGCGCGATCACCGCACGGGCGTCATCGGTGACCACGGCAAGGGCCACCGAGACCACGAGGAAGACCACGACCAGGCCGGAGATCACGTTGAACGGGCGTCCGCGCCACCGGTCTGCGATCAGCCGTACCAGGGGGACGACCGACCCGGCGGTGTAGGCGACGACGTCGCCGACTCCGCAAGCGTGGAGTACGAAGAAGATCAGCAGGGGCGGGCCCGCGTCGACGGCTATGGCGGCGAGCGTGGAGCGCCAGGCGCTGCGGGTCGTGGCGGAGTCGCTCGGACCGGCATCCGGGGGTGGGGGGAAGGAGTGCATGGTCGCGTCCTGAGTGTGTGTGGGGGTGTGTGTAGCATCAGGATTGGTGTGCGGACAGCAGGCGGTATGCCTCGCTCACGAGGTGGTCGAGCACGGGGACGGCCACGGCGGCGGCGGTGACCACAACCGATGCGAGGTGGCGTCCGACGCAGAACCAGGCGACGGCCGTGGCGGGTGTCCCCTCTTCGGCGGCGGGCACCAGGTAGCCGAGAGCCCCGGGCGCGCCGGGCAGGCTCAGGGTGGGCGCGCTCATCATCGCGAGGATTGCCTCGCAGTTCGGCGCGCCTGCGAGTTCGACCACCATCACGTGCGCCATGACGTCACCGTCCTGCTCGCGTCTGCCGACGCGCCAGGTGCTGATCCATCCGCCCCGCAGGCCGTGGCTCATCATCATCAGTCGCTGTTCGCGCTGTTCGAAGCCGAACTCGGCGTAGTCGGCCGGGAAGTCGTAGCGGGCACTGATGGGACCGGACGCGATCGGATCCGTGGGCCGTCCGGCGATGGCCGGGACGGTGGGCACCAGGCCCGAGCGGTCCGTTTCGTCCGCCGACGTGTCGCTCCCGCCTCCAGCGCCTCCCGTGTCGTTCCCGCCGTCATCGCCGGCGAGCAGGGCGGCGAAGACGATTGCCATGTCCGCGGTGCGGTTGTCCGTGCCGTCGCCGGTCCCGGTTTCCCCGGCCTCCTGCGTGGCCGAGGCGAGCAGCTTGGCCAGCAGTTCCTGTTCCTCCCGGAAGGCCTCGGCCCCGGTCTCGGTCATGCGGACCCAGGTCCGGGGCCGACGGTTCTCGAAGACCTTCTCGGTGGTGATGTACCCGTGTTGCTCCAGAACGCCCAGGTGACGGCTCAGCCCGCCGTCGCTCTGCCCCAGAGCGTCCCGGAGGTGCGAAAAGGTGCACGGTCCTCGCCGGGCGAGGACGGCCAGCACCCCCAGGCGTACCCGTTGGTGGACCACCTCGCGCAGCCCCGCCTCGGATTCCCGCTCGACCATTGGCAACTCCCTAACAGGGCGTACTTTCGTTTCGAGAGTACAGCAAATTCGAGAGCAGGAGGCAACCGTGGGACAGCACGACAGTGAGCGGACCATTGTCACCTCGCACCGGGATCCGCTCGACCCCGCCGGCTGGGACCGTGCCGAGGTCGCGGAGGCACTGGACTGGAAGCGCATACGGCTGGACCCGCGGCCTGCCGCCGCGAGCGGGACGTCGTCGGTTCTGGTCGGTTCCACCGGACCGTTCGCGACGCTCGCGGGGCGGCACGCCCTGGACGCCGGATCCAGCGCCACCGACGCGGTGCTGACCACGGCGTTCACACAGATCGCGCTGGCCCTGGGATCGTGGGTCAGCTACGCCGGGCTGTTCGGGATGGTGCACCACGACGCGGCCGATGCAGCCACAGCCACCGTGTCCGCCGGCTTCGGGACGTTTGCCCGGGAGACCCGACCGCTGGAGATCCCGGCCGCCCCGCGGCCCAGTGGGCGGACCGCTCTGGTCCCGGGTTTCATCGCCGGTGCCCACGCGGCCCACACGCGCTGGGGCCAGCTGCCCTGGGACCGGCTCTGGTCCCCCGCGCGCCACCTCCTCCAACGTGGGGTCCCGGTCAACGCGCATCTCGCGCGGCTGCTCGCCACCCGGGCCACCACCCTGACCCGAACCGACGAAGGCCGCGCCGCCTTCGCCCCGGACGGGCGGATGCCCCGCGCAGGCGAACTCGCCCTCCAGCCGCGCCTCGCGGCAACCGTCGACGCGCTCGCAGAACACGGACCGGACTGGATGTACCGTGGCCCGTGGGCGGAACGCTTCGTCTCCCTGGTGCGCCGCGAGGGCGGCCATGCCGAGGCCGAAGACCTCGAGAGCTACCGTGCGCACTGCGCCGCTCCCGCGCGCGGGTCCTTCGCCGGCCACGAGATCGTCACCCTGCCCGCGCCCGACACCGGCGGCACCGACCTGCTCACCGCCCTCACACGGCTGGAAGCGGAAGGGGGCGGCGAACCGTCACAGGACCCCGACGCCTTGGTCGGTCTGCTCAGGGCGCTCGACGGAGCCCCCGTCGGGGGCAGTCACTCGGACTACGTGATCGCGGTCGACGCCGACGGCAACGTCGCCGCCCTCTGCCACAGCATCAACACGGCCATGTGGGGCACGACCGGCATCGTCGTCGACGGCGTCCCGATCCCCGACCCCGCCGCGTTCCAGCAGCAGGCTCTTGCACAACTCGCCCCCGGTGAGCGCCTGTCGATGCCCGTGGAGCCGGCCGTCGCTCTGCGCCGCGGGCGACCCGTGCTCGCCTGCAGCAGTATCGGCGTCGGGCTGCACCCGGCCACTGTGCAGGGCCTGCATCGGGTCCTCGCGCTGCGGCAGCCCGTCGCTGCGGCCGTTGGCGAGCCGTCCGTGCACGGGCACGACCTCGCCACGGGCGATTCGGTGACTTCGGTAGTCACCCGGCGCTGGCCGGACGTCATCAGCCGTGTCCTTGACGACCGCTTTTCGCCGGCCTGCGTGAGCGCCGCGCGCAGTGCCGGGCACGCCATCACCCTTCGCCCCGCCGCCGACCCGTTGCTGCCACGCGGATTCTGGGGCGCCGTCACGATCGACGCGGACACCGGCGAGCGCACCGGAGCGCGAACCTCGCACGGCCAGGGCCCGGTGCGCGCGACACCGTGACCTGCCGGGCCGATCCGCGGGCGCGGCCCTGACGCGGTACGACCTCCGCTCGTCGGGCGACGGCCTGCCCGCGACCACGGTCCTGACGCTCTGGGCCGAATCGGCATGCCGGGGGGCGGACGGTAAGACAGGCCAGGGCAGCTCGCCTGCGGTGATGCGGCGGGCAGGTTGGTGCGGGAGCCGGCACAACGCCCCGTCGGCCAAATCGACGCTACCTTCGGCGAGCCACCCCACACGCCGAACTCGATGTGCTCGTCCAGGGCGTAGGCGAGGCACTCGGTCGCGACGGGGCAGGGGGCGCATACGGTTTTTGCGCGGTACTGCTCGGCTCCTTGCTCGAACATGGCGTCGGGGTCGTGTCTCTGGAGTTGCCCCGGTCTGACGGACATGGGCGGGATTGTGAGCTATGCGGCGGTGCAGAGGACCTTACCTGATGTTTCTGCGGCGTGTCGGCGCTCGAAGTCGGCCGGGCTCAGCTGGCCGTTCGCCGAATGTCGGCGGCTTGGGTTGTAGAAGCCGTCGATGACCCTGTTGCCCAATTCGAGTGAAGCCGGCGTGATCACGGGGTATGCGGCGTCGGGGGCCATGAGCGTGTTGTGTGGCGGTCTCAAGGGCGCGAGCTGGGTGTCCGGCCGTGGGGAACTGGGGGTGCGGCGGTATCGATGCGCTTGGACTCGGGAGCGGAGGTTCCTGCCCTGACGTGGGATGTGGCTCGCGCGGCGTTCCCCAAGGGCTGTCTGGCCATGAGGATCCGGGACGGCCTCGGTCCGCTGTTCTCGGATGAGGATTTCAGGGCTGCCTTCGGGGCCAGGGGGCGTCCCGGGATCTCGCCCGGCCGGCAGGCTCTGGTCAGCGTCCTGCAGTTCGCACGGGGCTCGGGTCTGTGTGGTCGCCCCCGTTGTTAGGGGCGGACGTGCGCGGTGTCCAGGACAGTGCGGGTGGGATCGACGAGGCCGCCGTCGTCCAGGCGATGCAGCATGGCCCGGTAGTTGGTGGCGGAGGTGGCCAAAGCGCTGCCAAGGACCCGCGCGCGTGCACTTGTTGAGCACGGGGCACGGCGCCGCCGTCGGACATCACCTCCACGGTGTACCTCCGGCGGGCCTCGACGAGCGGAGGGTGAACCGCCGGGAGCCTCCATTCGTAGTGTCTGCGCGAGAGCCGATTCGAGAGGAGGCCATGCTGAGAGCTCCGGGGGAAAGGGACGTGACACAAAGACCCCTTGATGCCAATTGCAACGAGACTGAGGCCAGCACTATCACCGATGCGTCCAGCAGATTCATCGCGCTGAACGACTATCGGGGCGCAGGAATCGGCTGGACCGAGCACGAGCGGTGAGCGGCGGGATTGTCCTGGATGCCGTGCGGCGACAGGTGACAGCCCGCGTCAGTGGTTCCGGGAGAGACCGGTTCCCTCCTCGTCCCAGGCAGGGTCTCTGAGTAGCGCCGAGTGCCATGTACCGGTGGCCGGGGTCCCGCCCCGGCCACGCCCCGGGACCGTCCGAAGTACCGGGCGGCAGGCCGCTCGTGTTCGTGTGGTCGGCCAGACCCGGGCCTGAGCCTCACACCCGCCCGCCCGCCCGCCCGTGCCGAGGCGCCGGGCGGAATGATTCCGACCGCTCCGATGGGGGCTCGCGATGACATTGACGATGGATGACTACTACTTGCTCGACCCTCCGAGAAACGAGGGGTCGTCACCGGTGCACTTCCCGGCCCTGTTCGAGGCGGCGGTGGCGACCGCCCCGGAGGCGCTCGCCGTCTGCGACGGGGCAGACCGGTACACCTGGCGTGACTGGCAGGCCCGTGCTCGTGCGCTGGCACGCGGTTTGCAGGACCTCGGGGTGGCCAGTGGCGACGTGGTCGCCGTCCAACTGCCGAACGGCATGGACTTCCTGGCCCTGCACGTGGCCGTCGCCATGGTCGGTGGGGTCCTCCTGCCCGTCCACACCGACTGCGTGCCAGGTGAGACGGAGTCCCTGCTGCGCAGGGCCAGACCCGTGGTGCTGATCCTGGCGCACGCCTCCAAGCACGGCGACGGGCAGACGCTCGGCAGGGCCATGCAGAAGGCGATCCCGGACCTGCGCCGGGTGCTGACGGCGGGCGGCAGCCCGGAGCACGGACCGGGTTCCCTGGAGCATCTGGCGGCCTCCTGGGAAGGGGCTTGCCCGCTTCCCGTCGACGTGACGCCGGACATGCCGTTCGTCCTGATGCCCTCCTCCGGAACCACCTCGCGTCGGCCCAAGATCTGCATGCACTCGCACCGCAGCCTGCTGACCAACGCGTTGAGCGTCGTCATCGCCGACAGCGATAGCCCCGGGCCGTCGGACGCCATCCTCAGCGCCAGCCCTTTCAGCTTCCTGTTCGGCATGCTGTCGATTCACCTGAGCGTCCTGTGTGCCACCCGCCAGGTCATCCTGCGGAGCTGGGACACCGGCCAGTTGGTCGCCGCGGTCGAGTCGGCGCCGCCGACCTTCCTTTACGCCGTGCCGACCCAACTGCGCGACATCCTGGCGGAGATCACCGGACCGGACGGCGCCCGGCTGCCGCGGCTGAGGGAGATACGCACCGGCGGGGCGCCGGTGTCGGAGGAACTGGTCACCTCTCTGACTCGCCTGCTGACCGACCGGGTGGTCGTCCAGTGGGGTATGTCGGAGATCGGGGCGGGCACCTACACCCGGCCGGCCGACGTTCCGGAACAGGCCGCCCGCACGATCGGCAGCCCCGCCGACGGGGCGCATGTGCGCGTCGTGGACGAGGACGGCCGGCCTTGCGCGCCAGGCCTGGTCGGCGAACTCCAGTTCCGCAGCGCCTCGATGTTCCACGGATACCTGGGGGAGCCCGAACTCACCCGGCAGGCGATGACGACCGACGGCTGGCTGAAGACCGGCGACCTGGCCTGCCTGACCCCCGACGGCTCGGTTGCCTTCCGGGGCCGCTCCGCAGGCCTCATCAACGTGGGCGGTCGGAAGGTCAACGCCGCCGAGATCGAGGAGCTCCTCCAGGACTTCGCCGCCGTTCACGACGCCGTCCTCGTCGGGTGCGACGACGAGCGGCTGGGCGAGACCCCGGTGCTGCTGTGTACGGTCCGGGGCGACCGGCGGCCGACGCTCCAGGAGGTGGCCGATCACCTGGCGCTCAAGGGCGTCGCCCCGTACAAACTCCCCACCTCGCTGCACGTGGTGGAGCAGCTGCCGCGCACTCCGACGGGGAAGGTGGCCCGGCGCCGGGCCACCGAACTGGGCCGCTCGCTGACCGCCGAGCGCCGGGCGCGGCAGCGGCTCAGCTCACCCGACTCCTCGCCGGGTGAGCTGCGTGCCGCCGCCCTCGCCATGGTGTGCGACGCGGCCGCGGAGATCCTGGGGTCCGCTGTGGACACCGACGGCACCTTCAAGGACATGGGATTCGACTCCCTGATGGGGTCGAGGCTGCGGAGCGTACTCGCCGACCGGACGGGACTCGACCTGCCGGTCGGCCTGCTCTTCGACCACCCCACACCGCTGCGGGTGGCGCACTTCCTGGCCGGTCAGGACCCTGCCACGAGCGGGCTTCCGCGGACGCCGCAGGAGCCCGCGCCGCCCGGGGAGCCGATAGCCATCGTGGGCGTGGGATGCCGCCTGCCGGGGGGCGTCAGTTCGCCGGACGAGTTCTGGGAAGTGCTGCGGACCGGGCGGGAGGTGCGTTCGGAACTCCCCGAGGACCGGGGCTGGCCGCTGGAGCGGGTCCACTCGCCGGAGCCCGCGAAGGCCGGCACCACCGTCTCGCGGCACGGCGGCTTCCTGTCCGGTATCGGCGAGTTCGACGCGGGATTCTTCTCGGTCGAGGAACGTGAAGCCGCATCCCTCGATCCCCAGCAGCGGGTACTGCTGGAGACGGTCTGGGAAGCGCTGGAGCGGGCCGGCATCCCCGCCGGGGCGCTGCGGGGCAGCGACGCGAGTGTGTTCGTCGGCATGATGCCCTCTGACTACGCGCCGCGCTGGTTCGAGTCACCGGAGAGCTACGACGGGACCCTGGGCCTCGGCGTCGCCGGCAGCGTGGCGTCCGGACGGATCTCCTACATCCTGGGAACCCACGGCACCGCGCTCACCGTTGACACCGCCTGCTCCTCCTCCCTCGTGGCGGTCCACCTGGCCTGCGAGGAACTACGCAGAGGCACCACCGGACTGGCGATCGTCGGCGGCGTCACGGTGATGTCGACCCCCGCCAACATGGTGGAGTTCAGCCGCCAGGGCCTGCTGGCACCCGACGGCCGCTGCAAGGCGTTCGCCGAGGGCGCCGACGGCGTCGGCCTCGCCGAGGGCGCCGGCGCCCTGGTGCTGGAGCGGTTGTCCGACGCCCAGCGCAACGGGCACAAGGTGCTGGGGATCGTCCGGGGGAGCGCCGTCACCCAGGACGGTGCCTCCAACGGCCTGACCGCCCCGAACCCGTACGCCCAGGAGCAGGCGATCGGCCGGGCGCTGCGGGCGGCGGGCCTGGCGGCCGACGACGTCGACGTGGTCGAGGCGCACGGCACCGGCACCTCGCTCGGCGACGCCGTCGAACTCCAGGCACTGCGCAACACCTACGGCGCCGGCCGGTCCCCGGACCGGCCGCTGTGGCTCGGCTCGGTCAAGTCCAACCTCGGCCACACACAGGCGGCCGCCGGACTGGTCTCCCTCATCAAGATGCTCCTCGCGCTGGAGCACGAGGTCATCCCGGCGACGCTGCACGCGGCTGAGCCCAGGCGAGCGGAGGACTGGCCCTCGGGAGCGATCCGCCTGGCGGCAGGCGCCGTACCCTGGCCCGCCGAGGAGCGGACCCGGCGGGCGGCCGTCTCGTCGTTCGGTATCAGCGGCACCAACGCGCACCTGATCCTCCAGGAGCCGCCCCGGACACCCCGCGGCAAGGCACCGAAACCCGCACCGGCCGGGGCCCCCTGGCTGCTGTCGGCGCCCGCCCCGGACCTGCTGCCCGTCATGGCCGATCGGCTGGACTCGGTACTCACCGACCTGAACGGGGCCGGGAGCGACGACATCGGACCCGCGCTCGCACTCGGCCGGACTCTCTTCACCCACCGCGCCGCGGTCCTGCCCGACCGGCACGGCGACCACCGCCCGGCGCTGCGGGCCCTGGCAGGCGCCACCGCCTCCTTCGACATCGTGACCGGCGCCGCGGTACCGGGCCCGACCGTCTTCGTCTTCCCTGGGCACGGCTCCCACTGGACCGGCATGGCCACCGCGCTGATGGCCGAGTCGGAGGTGTTCGCCCGCGCCGTGGCGGAGTGGGACGAGGAGTTCGGGGCCCTGCTGCCCTGGTCGGTGGCGGGCGTTTTGCGGGCCGAGCCGGACGCCCCCGCGCTGGAGAGCCCGCAGGTCGTCCAGCCGGTGACCTTCACCGTCATGGTCGCCCTCGCCGAGCTGTGGCGTTCGTACGGTGTGCGGCCCGACGTCGTCGTGGGACACAGCCAGGGCGAGATCGCCGCCGCGCACGTGGCCGGCGGGCTGACTCGGGCGGACGCGGCGCGGATCGTGGCGCTGCGCGGACGGCTGATGGACCGGATCGCCGGCCGGGGGGCCATGGCCTCGCTCCGGCTCGGACCGGACGAGGCCGAGCGGTGGATCGCCCGCTGGGCGGACGACGTGTGCGTCGCGGTCGTCAACAGCCCCCGCAGCGTGGCGATCAGCGGAACCGCCGCAGCGGTGGCGGAGGCGGTCGCCCGCGCCGAGCAGGAGGGCATCCGAGTGCGCCGGCTTGCCGGGGACGTCGCGTTCCACAGCCCGCAGACCGAGGCGCTCCTTGACGAACTGCAAGGCAGCCTGGCGGACCTGGCTCCGATGCCCGGCGCGGTACCGTTCGTCTCCGCGACGACGGGCGGGCGGGTCCCGACCGAGCGGCTCGACGGCGCCCACTGGCGCCGGAACATGCGCGACCGCGTCGACTTCCGCGCCGCCGTCGAGGACCTCATCGGCCGCGGCCACCGGCGCTTCGTGGAGATCAGCCCCCACCAAGTGCTCGGCACCGCCGTGGAGGAGACCGCCGCGGCGGTGGACATCCCGGTGGGGTGCACGGGAAGCCTGCATGAGGACGACCCCGGGCTGAGCCGCTTTCTGCGGTCTCTCGCCGAGGCCCATGCGCACGGCGCCGAGGTCGACTGGCGGAAGGTCTTCGCCGTGCCGTCGGTGGACGCGAGCGCCCTGCCGACCTACCCGTACCGCCGCCGGACGTTCTGGCACGTCCCCGTGCCCTCCGGTGTGGAGACGGCCGCCCCTGCCGAGGCCGTGACAGCCGAGTCCGTCGGAGCCGCGACCGCCGAGCCGCTGCGGTCCGTACTGCTGCGGCTGCCGCCGGAGGAGTGCCGCGCTCGACTGGTCGAGCTGGTCTGTACCAGTGTGGCGTCCGTGCTGGAGACGTCGGCCACCGCGCTGGTGGTGGCGGAGGCCGAGTTCGAGGCACTCGGTCTCAGCTCCCTGGCCGCGGTCGAGGTCCGCAACCTGATCGCCCAGGCGCTCGGGGCGAGCCTGCCGGCCACCGTCGTCTTCGACCACGACGGCCCGCTCAGCCTGGCCGACTACCTCCTCGACTACCTCCAGGTCAATCACACGGCGGAGGCGCCGCCCGAGCCGGCCGCCGCGGTCGAACCGCACGCCGACACACCGGCGGAGGAGCACCGGGCGCTTCCCACCGGCTTCGAGGCCGTCTACCGCGGCCTCGCGGCGAAGGGGGAGTCCGAGGCGGCCTGGGACATGGTCCTCAGCGCGGCCAGGCTCCGCACCACGTTCCACGCCAAGGACGACCTCGGCGGGCTGGACCTCGCCGCCTTCCAGCATGCCGCCGGCCGGCAGGACCCCACGCTGGTGTGCATCCCCTCGGTGGTCGCCCTGGCGGGCCGCGCCGAGTACAAGAAGTTCGCCGCTCCGTTCAACGGCATGCGGGACGTCGTTCAGCTGAGGGAGCCCGGCTTCAGCGACGGCGAGGAACTGCCCCAGGACCTCGACGCCCTGGTGGCCGCCTACACGGAGGCCATCCACCGCCACACCGGTGAAGGGCCGATCGCACTGTGCGGACGCTCATTCGGCGGCTGGATCGCGCATCGCATCGGGGCCCGGCTGGCCGAACTGGGCAGGCCACCGGTGGGCGTGGTGCTGATCGACACCTTCTGGCCCGGTGAGGAGTTCGTCACCAAGTTCGTCCCCCGCACCCTGCGCCGGCTCGTCGACCGCCAGCGGGAACTCGGCACGGAACTCGGGGTGAGCCGCCTGACCGCCATCGGCTGGTACCTGCGCATGCTCCGCGAGTGGCGTCCGGAGCCCAGCGGCCTTCCCACGCTCTATCTGGTTCCGGAGGACGAGACGTCCATCGAACAGCATCTGCGCAGTGGCGGCTGGCAACTGCCGCACACCGAGGTACGCGTGCCGGCCGACCACTTCAGCGTCATGGACGCGGACGCCGGGGAGACCGCCGCGGTGGTAGAGGAATGGCTGTCCGGACTCGGCGTCGGAAATGAGTACGCATGACCACGGAAAGCGCCCCTGAGCTGGTCAGACTCGTCACCCGTGACTTCATGCAGGACCCTTACCCCGCGCTGCGCGAGGCCAGGGAACAGGGCGAGGCCGTCCCGATCGACAGCAGCGGCATGCGGATGTGGGTCGTCACCCGCTACGAGGACGCCCGCAGGCTGCTCGCGGACCCCGACATCTGCAAGGACATGGTGGCCAACGGCGAAGCGATCCTGCGCAGTTCCGTGGTGCGGCCGGAGAAGCTCCGCGGAGTCCCGCTGGCACTGCGCCGGCACATGCTCGACCGCGACGAGCCGGACCACACCCGCCTTCGGAGCATCGTCAGCGGCCACTTCACCGGAAGCACCGTCGAGAGCATGCGGGCGGAGATCGCCGCCACGGCCGGCGCACTCCTGGACGGCCTGCCGGCGGAACAACCCGTCGATCTCATCGAACGCTTCTGCCGGCCGCTCGCGCGGACCGTGATATCAAAAATGATCGGTATCCCGCCGGACGATCCGGCACCCTTCCCGGAATGGGTGAACGACCTGCTCACCGCGCCGGACAGGAGCATCCTCAAGGCTTCCGCCGAATCGCTGGTCGAGTTCATCGGCGCTCTGGTCGACGGCAAGGCCGACAAGCCGGGCCCCGACATCGCGACCGCGCTGTCCGAGGCCGTCCTGGCGAAGAAACTGACCAGGAACGAAGCCATCGCATCGGTGCACGTCCTGCTGACCGGCGGTATGGAGCCGCTCAACGGGATCGCGAACGCCATCCACTCACTCCTGCGCCACCCGGACCAACTCGACCTGCTGACAGGTGACTTGTCGCGCATACCAAACTGCGTGGAGGAGACACTGCGGTACGAGAGCCCGTTCCGGATGCTTACCCCCCGCTACTCGCGCGTACCGGTGCGGGTCGGCACCACCACCATCCCGGCCAACGAGATGATCCTGATCTCGGTCGCCGCCGCCGGCCGCGACCCCCACCGCTTCGACGACCCGGACACCTTTGACATCGAGCGCAACGCCCGGGGACACCTGGGGTTCGGCCGCGGCATACACCGCTGCTTGGGGGCGCACCTCGGGCGCCTCGAAGTGGAGACGGGGCTCTCCCTGCTGCTGTCCCGCCGGCCAGGACTGCGGCCGGCCGAGGAGGCGGACGCGCCGGCCTGGCAGCCGGGCATCTTCATGCGCCGTCTGGACCGCCTGCCGGTGGTCCTGGGCGGCGAGCGGCCCGCCGCGCCGGAGTCGCCGTGACCGCCGGCGCCGCCCGCAGGACCGGGGGACATCGGTGATGGAGACAGCCGAAGCGAAGCGGTGGTTGCGTCGGTACCACAGCGCCGACGCGGCGGCGTGCCGCCTGCTTGTCCTTCCCCACGCGGGGGGTTCGGCGAGTTTCTACCATCCGCTCTCCGCCCGCCTCGCATCCTCCCTGGATGTGCTCGTCGTCCAGTACCCGGGCCGTCACGAGCGCCGCAGGGAGGCAGCTGTGACCGATCTGCTCGCCATGGCGGACCATGTGGTGCAGGCACTCCTCGCGCAGCCGACCAGCCTGTCCACGGCCGTCTTCGGACACAGCATGGGCGCCACCCTGGGCTTCGAGGTGGTGCGTCGGCTGGAGACGTTCGGCGTCCGGGTGCCGGTCCTCTTCGCCTCCGCCAGAAGAGCGCCCTCACGCGGCCGCGCCAGGTGGACGCCGCAGGGGTTCTCCGACGAGCGACTGTTGCACGAGATGGCGGTCCTCGGCGGCGCCCAGGCCCGGGTGCTGGAGGACCGAGACGTCCGGGAGATGGTCATGCCCGCCGTGCGGAGCGACTACCAGGCGGTCGAGAGCTATCGGTTCCAACCACGGCCCAGCCCCCGGGTGCAGGGCGCGGTGATGGCACTGACGGGGGAGAGCGACCCGACCACCGGGCCCGACGACGTCACCGCGTGGGCCGAGCACACCTCGGGCGGCTTCTCCCAGCGCACGTTCCACGGCGGGCACTTCTACCTTGCGGAGCAGTGGACCGATGTGGCCGAGACGATCGGGGAGCGCATCGAGGCCGATGTGTGAGCGCACCGCGCCCCCCGGTCGTTCCGGGACGCTCTTCGAGGACCGCCGTCCCAGAAGCAGGAAGCAGGACCGGAAGCAGGATCAAGGCACCGCAAGGGCAGGAGAGTTGAGGATCACTGATGAAGCTGAGGGCATTGCTGGAGCCGTGCCGGGCCGGAAGCTACGACAACATCCTGGCCATGGCCAGGGCGGTGGAGGAGTCGGGCCTCGACGGATTCTTCCGGTCGGACCACCTCCTCGGTGTCGACCCTGCGGACCGGACCTACCAGCCCACCGACTCCTGGGCCACGCTGGCCGGGCTCGCCCGTGAGACGCGGCGCATCCGCCTGGGCACCCTGGTCACAGCCGGTACCTTCCGGGCACCGGGCCTACTGGCCACCACGGTCGCCGTGGTGGACGCGATGAGCGGCGGGCGTGTCGAGTTGGGGATCGGCGCAGGCTGGTACCCAGAGGAGCATCTGGCGTTCGGCGTCGGGTTCCCGCGCACCGGCGAGCGGTTCGACCGCCTGGAAGAACAACTCAGCATCATAACTGGCCTGTGGGACACCCCCGACGGCGAGCCGTTTTCCTTCGATGGGAAGCACTACCAGGTGTTCAACCCGGGAGTCCTGCCGCGTACCGCGCAGCGCCCGCACCCGCCCCTCATCATCGGCGGAACCGGCGTGCGCCGGACCCCTGCCCTCGCCGCGCGGTTCGCCGACGAGTTCAATCTCGCCTTTCCCCACGGTATCCGCGAGCGCCGGGAGAATTTCGACCGGATATGCGACGAGACCGGCCGTGATCCGTCCACCGTGCGCAAGTCGGTCATCCTCCCGGTGGCATGCGGCACGTCGCCCGCCGAGATCAAGGCCAGGGAGGCGGCCCTACCTGCCGGTCCGTTGCGCGCCGAGGCCGTCGTCGGGCGCCCGGAGGACGTGCTGGAGCGGCTGGCCGAGCTGCGCCGGGAGGGCGGCGTGGACACGGTGTACTTCCACCTCTACGACACCGAGGACAGCGATCACGTGCGGCTGCTGGGTGCCGAGGTCCTGCCCGGGCTGTGAGCACCGCCACCCGGAACAGACCCGGGTGTCGCGGCAAAACCTTCCTACCGAAAGGGAGTCTCCCACTATGTCGGTCATGAAACGTCGCACACTCGGCCGGACCGGAATCCCGGTGTCGTCCATCGGGCTGGGCACCTCGACCTGGGGTGCGGCGACGGTGCCGGAGGATGCCGCTCGGCAGCTGAGGGCGTTCGTCGACGCGGGCGGAAACCTCCTGGACACCGCCGACGTGTACGCCGACGGGATGAGCGAGGAGATCATCGGCGGACTGCTGGGGCGGGTGGTGCCCCGGTCGGAGATCGTGCTGGCGACCAAGGCCGTCGGGGTGCTGAACGATCCGGCCCGTCGGCAGAACGCGTCCTATTCCCACCTGCTGAAGGCCCTCGACAGCTCGTTGGCAAGGCTGAACACCGACCACGTCGACCTGTGGCAACTGCACGCCTGGGACGCCGGCACGCCGCTGGACGAGACACTGCGCGCCGTCGACGAGGCGGTCGCCAGCGGGCGGGTGCGGCATGCCGGAATCTGCAACTACTCGGGCTGGCAGACCGCGAAAGCCGCAGTACTTCAGTCGGCCGACGGTCGGGCACCGCTGGTGTCCGTGCAACTGGAGTACTCGCTGCTGGAGCGCGGCATAGAACGGGAGGCCATCCCCGCTGCCGCGGACGCCGGGCTGTCTCTGCTGCCCTGGGCGCCGTTGGGCCGTGGTGTGCTGACCGGCAAGTATCAGGACGGAGTCCCGAAACAGCGCATGAGGAGCCCCTTCTTCCGAGCCTACGTGGGCCGCTTTCTGGACGAGCGCAGTGCCGGCATCGTCACCGAGGTCGTCTCCGCCGCGGAGCGGCTCGGTGCCTCGCCGCTCGCCGTGTCGCTCGCCTGGGTACGGGAACGGCCCCTGGTGGCCGCCCCCTTGGTGGGCGCCCGCACGGTCGAGCAGCTACGGGAGTCGCTGGCCGACGACGTACTCGGCCTTGTGCTGCCCGACGATGTTCGCGCACACCTGGACGAGGTGTCCGCCCCCGTGCTCGGTTACCCGGAGCAGAGCGTCATGTGAACCGAGCGGGCCCGGCCGACCCCGCCGGACGGGCTGCCACCCGGCGGGGCACTTCCCACGGACCGCGCTCCGGGTATGACGCGGTACGCGGGCAACGGAGCGTCGACGTCGTCGTCCAGGCGCACCTCCACGACCGCGAGCCTGCGGCCGCCGACGCGGATGCGGCGTTCAATCGCGCAGGCGACCACGGGAGGAACGCGTGGGCGTACCTTCCACCACCCTGCGATACCGCGGCATACCACGAGATGCCCAGGTACCGGACACCCAGGCCTGCCGCCCACCGAAGGCTACGACCAGGCCCCCCGACACTACTCAGCGCTCTTGGCGCGGACGTGGTACGTAGAGTGACAGTTCAGCACGTGCGCGCGGCGGCCTGGGGCATGCGGGTTCTTAGCTTGACTCCGTCGGGGATCTTGGAGATGTCCAGGTCAGCTGCCCAGGGTTCGCCAGGACTTCGGCCGGGGCAGCTCGCGTTGGTCGAGGTACGTCTGGAAGGAAGTCGGCTGACGGGGTGTGGGTGCTTCCATGGCTGGTGGCAGTCCGCTGAGGCGCTCGATGTTGACGGC
>NZ_JBIBKW010000055.1:0-16528 GCF_042959465.1 Streptomyces sp. NPDC007901
CGCGGGCCTCTACTCGGTGACTTGTAGATCACTCGGGAAGGTACGCCCTGCGCGTCCCGTCCCAAAGATCGATCCACAAGTACTGAGCATTGCTCTGGAGGCGGGCATGGTCGGCATCAACACCGGACTCATCTCCGACGAGGTCGCCCCCTTCGGCGGCGTCAAGCAGTCCGGGACCGGCCGCGAGGGCTCCGTCTACGGCATCGAGGAATTCCTGGAACTCAAGTACCTCGCCTGGGAAGGCGCCGGCACCCCGAAGATCTGAAAGGACCACACGGACATGGCCCGTTACACCCGCGCCGAAGCCCGCGAATGGGCGCGCGAGAACCTCGTCGGCGTCGTCAACTGCACCATCCCGTCCTTTACGGGCGACCTGAGGCACATCAACGAGAAGGCGATCCGGCACGACACCCGGCTCGCGATCGAGCACGGCTTCATGGGCACCCTCGGGGTCTCCGAGGTCGCCATCCAGCTCCCCGAGTACCTGGACTTCCTGCGGATCGTCAAGGACGAGGCGGGGGACGGGTTCCTGCTCACCCACCATGCCAGCTGGAGCACCCTGGAGCAGAACATCGAGGCGGTGAAGGGCGCGGAGGAGGCCGGCGCCGAGCTGGTGCTGCTGTCCTACCCGCCGAACTTCTACCCGGAGACCGAGCAGGACGTCCACGACTACACCAAGGCCGTCTGCGACGCGACGAACCTCGCCGTCATGCTCTTCCCGATGTACCTGTGGGGGTTCAGCCCCCGCATCCACCCCTCCGACATCCCCGTCCGCCTGCTCCGGCGGCTCATCGACGACTGCCCAAACATCGCCGCGATCAAGGCCGAGGGCGGCTTCCCGAGCATCCAGTCCGTCATCGAGTGCCACCGGCACTTCGGCGACGAGGTGGTCATCTCCATGCCCATCGAGGGCGAGCTGATCCCGCTCTCCCAGATCATGCCGCTCCAGTTCTCGGCCACCAGCGACCACGAGTACTACGGTCCGATGATCCCGCGCGCCTTCCAGCTGCTGCGCGAGGGCAAGTACGACGACGCGGCCGACCTCTACTGGCGGCTGCACCCCGCCCGCAAGATCAAGTCCGGGCTAGCCCCCGCCCTGCACGGTGGCGCCTTCCTCAACCGGCAGGCCTGGAAGTTCCAGGGCTGGCTCCAGGGCTACAACGGCGGCCCGCTGCGCCAGCCCACCCAGCGCATCCACGACGCCCAGATGACCGCCCTGCGCAAGGGCCTCGTCGACGCCGGCCTGGAACCGAGCATGGACCCGTTCCGCGAGTTCTTCATCGGCCGCAACCCGGCCTAGCTCCCCGGTGGTCGCCCCGATCTCCGGCGTTAACCTGTGGTTATGTGCCCGAACCGCCTGGAAGGGGCCGCGTCCGACCCGCCCCCGGCCGCGGGGACGGGGGCGCCGGGGTTGGCGCTTCGGCAGGCGGTGGTGAGCGTCGGGGGCCGGGGCGCGATGCTGCACCGGTGGGATCCCGGCACGGGCAGGCTGAGCCTGGTCGCGGTGGACCGGGTCGGCGCCGGGGCCGCAGGGGCCTGGGCGGAGCTGGGGGAGGAGCAGGACGTACCGCCGTCCCGGGCGCTGCGGCGCGGTGTGCTGGTGCGGACGGCCGGGGACGACCTCGGGACGGGCGCGGCCGGCACGGTGGCGGTGCCGCTCATCGGTGCCGAGGGGCCGGTCGGCACGCTCTCGGTGCTGCTGGCCGAGGGGAGCGAGCCGGACGACGTACAGCTGTCGTTCCTGCACGCGGTGGCGGCCTGGGCCGCCGAGCACCTGGAGTGCCCCGCCGGGCGCCCACCGCGCCGGGGGCCCGGGCCCGAGCAGGTGCGGACGGCCAAGGCGGTGGAGCTGACCGCGGCCCTCGCCGAGGCGGTGACGGTCCAGGACGTCGTACGGGCTGTGGCGCACCACGTCCTGTCGCCGTTCGGCGCCGACGGGCTGATCGTCTCCGTGTTCGAGGACGGCCGGCTGACCAGGGTCGGCGAGGTCGGATACCCACTGGACTACCTCAAGCGCTTCGAGGGCCCGCTGACCGCGGGCATGCCTGTCACCGATGTGCTGCGCACGTGGCGCCCGCAGTTCCTGGAGTCGCCCGAGCAGATCTATGAACGCTATCCGGCCGTCACGGACAAGATCCTGATGGGCACCTCGCCGAAGATGGCGTGGGCGTTTCTGCCGCTGGTCGCCTCCGGACGCGCCGTCGGCGTCTCGATCCTGTCGTACAACCAGCCGCGCGCCTTCAGCGAGGAGGACCGCACCCTGCTGACCACGCTCAGCGCCCTGGTCGGCCAGGCGCTGGAGCGGGCCCGGCTGTACGACCTGGAGCACGCCCGCGCCCAGGAACTGCAGAGCGCCCTGCTGCCCCGGACCCTGCCCCGGCCGCCCGCCGCCGTCGCCGCCGCGCGCTATCTGCCGGCGGGCCGGGGCGAACAGGTGGGCGGCGACTGGTTCGACGTGGTCCCGCTCTCCGCCGACCGGGTCGCCCTGGTGGTCGGCGACGTGATGGGCCACGGCATCGCCGAGGCGGCCACCATGGGCCGGCTGCGCACCGCCGTACGCACCCTCGCCGACCTGGACATGACCCCGGACGAACTGCTGGGCCACCTCAACGACCTGGTCAGCGACCTCGGCGAGGACTTCTACGCGACCTGCCTCTACGCCGTCTACGACCCGGTCGGGCGCAGCTGCTGCTACTCCCTGGCCGGTCATCCGCCGCCGGTCTTCGTGTTCCCCGACGGCACCGTGCACAGTCCCGTCCTGAGCCCCGACCCGCCGCTCGGCGCGGCCACCCCGCCGTTCACGGCGCACGAACTGCCGCTGCCCGACGGGAGCCTGGTCGTGATGTGCACCGACGGGCTCATCGAGTCCGCGGGCCAGGACGCCGACCAGGGGCTGGCCAGGCTGGTGCGGCTGCTGTCCGGGGCCGCCGTGCGCCCGGCCCGTTTCACCGGCACCGACCAGGCGGAGGACGTCCGGGGCCTGGAGGAGCTGTGCGACACGGTCGTCGCGGAGCTGCTGCCCGACCGGCGGCAGACCACCGACGACGCGGCCCTGCTCATCGCCCACACCCGGGCCATGCCCGCCGCCGACATCGCCTCCTTCGGCCTGCCCAACGACCCCCGGGCCGCCGGCCAGGCCCGGGAACTCGTCCGTGACCAGCTCTCCCGCTGGGACCTGGACGACCTCTCCACGACCACCGAACTCCTGGTGAGCGAGCTGGTCGGCAACGTGATCCGGCACGCCAAGGGCCCCATGCGGCTCCGGCTACTGCGCAGCCGCATCCTGACCTGCGAGGTCTACGACGGCAGCCTCAGTACCCCGCGCATCCGCCAGGCCACCTACACCGACGAGGGCGGCCGCGGCCTCCAGCTGGTCGCCGCCCTCTCCCGGCGCTGGGGCGCCCGCTACCTCCGCGACGCCAAGTGCATCTGGACCGAGCAGGACATCCCGGACGGCACCCGGGACCGGGTCGGTGCCCCGCCCTGAACCACGGACTCCTCGGCCTGCTCGCCGACCGGCCCGCCAGTGGCTACGACCTGCTGAAGCTCTTCGACACCTCGCTGGCCCACGTCTGGCCGGGGACGTCTCCGCCGAGGGGCCGCGCAGGCGCAAGGAGTACCGGGTCACCGAACAGGGGCTGCGGGAACTGCGGGAGTGCTGGTCGCGCAGACGCAGCAGCGGCAGCCGAGCCGCAGCGAACTGCTGCTCAAGGTGTTCTTCTTCGACCTGGCCTCGGACGAGCAGGCCCGCGCGGTCCTGGCCGAACGGGAGGAGCGGGCTGTGGCCCACCACGCGCGCCTCACGGAGCTGGGCGCGCACTGGAGGAGGACGACGGACCGCTCTCCGCCAACGGCCGTATCGCCCTCGAATACGGCCTGCGGCGGGCCGAGATGGAACGGGAGTGGGCCCGCTGGGCCGCCGAACAGCTCGGCTGAACGCCGTCGGCGGCACGCCGGCCGGGCCCGGGGACCGCTTCCCTAGGCCACGAACCCCACATGGGCCAGGGCCTGCTTCAGCAGCACCCCGTGACCGCCGGGCATCTCGCCCTGCACGGCCAGGGACACCGCCTCCTGGGGGCTGAACCACACCAGGTCCAGGGCGTCCTGCCGGGGCCGGCAGTCTCCGGTCACCGGCACGATGTAGGCCAGCGACACCGCGTGCTGACGCGGGTCGTGGTACGGCGTGACGCCCAGCGTCGGGAAGTACTCGGCCACCGTGAACGGCTGCAGGGAGGCCGGCACCCGGGGCAGCGCGACCGGGCCCAGGTCCTTCTCCAGGTGGCGCAGCAGGGCGTCGCGGACCCGCTCGTGGTGCAGGACGCGGCCGGAGACGAGGGTCCGGCTGACCGTGCCGTCCGGGCCGATGCGGAGCAACAGCCCGATGCTGGTGACTTCGCCGCTGTCGTCGACGCGCACGGGCACGGCCTCCACGTACAGGATCGGCATACGGGCGCGAGCCATCTCCAGCTCGTCGGAGGACAGCCAACCGGGCGTGGTTTCGGTCATGTCAGACATTGCTTGATCATACTTTCCGGGTGGGGCGCGCGCTCAGTCGCGGCCGGGGTCCGATACGGGAAGTCCGTAGAGGCGACGGGCGTTGTCGCGTCCTGTCCAGGCGGCGATCCTCACGGCGTCGGTCGGGCTCATCTCGTCGGCGTCCACCCGGTCCTGGAGCAGACCGGCCAGCCCCTGCCGGAAGGACAGCGCGCCGAGATGATGGAACTCGGCCACACCATAGGCGTCCGAGCTGTACAGCAGTTTGCGGAACGGGGTGATCTCCATCGCTTCCGCCAGGACGGCGGCCGCCCGGGCCGGTCCCACATGGTGCAGGGTGAGCCCGACATCGAGGTGCACATGCTCGAACACCGCGGCCAGATAGGCGGCTTGGCGCTGGAAGGGCCAGCAGTGCAGCAGGATCACCGGGATGGTGCCGACGGTCAGCCGCAGCCAGTCGGTGAGCAGGGCCGGGTCCGCGCGGTGCAGCCGCAGGTCCGAGTCCCCGAAACCGGCGTGGAGTTGGAGCGGCAGCCCGAGGCCGACGGCGGTCCACAGCAGGTGGCGCATCAGCACCGGGTCGGTGAGCCGGCCGCCGCGGGCGCCCCAGAGCGCGGCCGCCCGGGTCACCTCGGCGTACGTCGGCCGGGCCGGATCCAGGTCGAAGCCGGTGCGGTAGGCGGCCACCGACTTGACCGCGACCACCCCCGGCCGCCGTACCGCCTCCTCGGCCGCCGCCCGGAAGGCGCCCGCGTACTCGTCCGCCTCGATGCCCCGCGCGGCCACCGCCTCGGCGACGCTCTCCAGCCGTACCACCTCGTACGCGGTGGCGTCGGCCGCCGCCGCGAGTTCGGCGGGGGAGGTGACCGGGTGCGGGGTGTAGCCGGTGTCCACGCAGAACGTCTCCGTGCGCGCGGCCGTCAGGAACCGGCGGTTGACCTCCTGCCAGCCCAGTTCGGCGCGGCGCGCCAGGTAGTCGGCGGCGGGGGCGTGCCGGGGCAGGTCGAGCAGGGGTGCGCAGTGCCGTCGTACGGCCAGGCCGACCGGGCTGTCGAACGGCGACACACCCGGCCAGGCCTCGCCCTCGGTCAGCAGCGACTCGAACGCCGCCGGGTCGAGATCGGCGGTGACCGCGCCGTGGCAGTGGTGGTCGACGAGGGGGAGCGCGTCGAGGGTGTCCAGGACCGGTCCCGTCATCAGTACTTCCAGCGGTAGGCCGTCGCCACCCCGGCGTCGTCGAGATCGGCCACCGAGGCCGTCTCGCCCTCGCGTACGGCGACCACCGCGTCGGCGAGGACCGGGCCGAGCGCGGCGCGCAGCATCTCGTCCTCGCGGAACGCGTCGACGGCGTGGGAGAGCGAGGTCGGCAGCCGTCGTACGCCCCGGGCCACCGCCTCGTCCGGGATCAGCCGGGCCGGGTCGTCGACGACCTCCTCGGGCAGCGGCGTGGCGGAGGCGATCCCGTCGAGTCCGGCGGCGATGACGCAGCCCAGGGCCAGATACGGGTTGGCGGCCAGGTCGACCGGCTTGACCTCCAGATTGGCGTCCTGGCTCTGGTGCCCGGAGGTGCCGGTGACGATCCGGATCGCGGTCTCCCGGGTCTCCCGGCCCCAGGCCGTGAACACCCCCGCCCACTGGGAGGGTTTGAGCCGCAGATAGCTGGCCGGGCTCGGCGCGGTCACCGCCGTCAGCGCGGGCAGCCGCGTCAGCAGCCCGGCCACGAACGACTCGGCCTCGCCCGTCATGCCGTACCGGCCCTCGCCCCCGGAGTGCAGGTTGACCCCGTGGCGCCAGACGGAGAGGTGGAGATGGCCGCCGTTGCCGACGCCCCGCTCGGTGACCGCCGGGGAGAAGGAGGCCCGCAGCCCGTACTTGTGCGAGACCGCGCGGATGGTCTGCCGCACCAGCACGCTCTGGTCGGCCGCCGCCACCGGGTCCAGGGCGCCGGTGGAGAGCTCGAACTGGCCCGGGGCGTACTCGGGGTGCAGCTGCGCGACCGGGACCTCCTGCTTCTCGAAGGCCGCGAGCAGGTCGGCGGTGTAGTCGCTCAGCTCGATCTGCCGGGTGGCGCCGTACGCCGGAGCCGTGGTCGCCGGGGCGAACTCGTCGCCCGGCGCGGCGGCCCGGCCCAGCGACCACTCGATCTCGATGCCCGCCTTGAAGGTGAGGCCGTGCCGTGCCTCGGCGTCGGCGACGATCCGGCGCAGGAAGGTGCGGCTGCACCCGGGGTGCCGGTCGCCCTCCTGGGTGATCCGGTCGACCGGCGCCCACGCCCAGCCGGGCTGCGCGGCCAGCACCACCAGCCGGTCCAGGTCCGGGTAGAGGCGCAGATCGCCGTCGGGGGAGCCGAGCACGTCGGTGCGCACGATCGCGTCGTTGGCCAGGAAGGTGTCGAACACGGGGGACATGCCGACGCCCCACGCCACCGCCGACTGGAGCCGCTGGCAGGGAACGGTCTTCACCCGGCAGATCCCGGCGGTGTCCACATAGGCCAGCACGATCCCGCGCACACCCTGCGCGGACAGTTCGTGGGCGAGGGCATGGGCCCGGGCGTGATCGCCGGTGCGCCCACCGGGCACGGGGTCGACCAGGGGTGGCATACGACGTCCTCCTCGACGGGCTCGGATGCACGCGTCCCGGTCAGCGTTTCACGGCGACCGCGCCGAACTGCGGCACCGGCGCCGGGGAGTCGGCCCCGGCGCGCCACTGCGAGCACGGCACCAGCCCCGGCTCCGGCAGGTCGAGCCCGTCGAAGAAGCCGGCGATCTCGGCGCGGGTCCGGGCGGTGATCGGCGGGGTGGCGTGCGCGTTCCAGAACCGCATCGCCGCGATGTTGCCCTGGCCGCCCACCTCCGCGTCGGCCGTCGGATGGGTGAGGGCGAGGACGCTGCCCGAGGGCACCGCGGCCATGATCCGCCGCACCACCTCGCGGGCCGTGCCGGTGTCGAGGACGAAGTTGAGGGTGCCCAGCATCATCACGGCGACCGGCCGGCTCAGGTCGAGGGTCCCGGCGGCCCGCCGGAGCACGGTGCCCGGATCGTGCACATCGGCGTCCACGTACGCGGTGACGCCCTCAGGGGTGCTGGTGAGCAGGGTACGGGCGTACATCAGCACCATCGGGTCGTTGTCGACGTACACGATCCGTGACTCGGGCGCCACGCGCTGGGCGACCTCGTGGGTGTTCTCGACGGTCGGCAGTCCGGTGCCGATGTCCAGAAACTGCCGTATCCCGTACTCGGCCGCGAGCAGTTCCACCGCCCGGCCGAGAAAGGCGCGGTCCGCGCGGGCCACGTCCCGGACCACCGGCAGCATCCCGGCGACCTGCTCGCCGACCCGCTGGTCAGCGGTGTAGTTGTCACGGCCGCCGATCCAGTAGTTCCACACCCGCGCGTTGTGCGCCACGGACGCCGTCAGTTCCGCCGGCCCGCTGCCCCCCCACGCCCGCCGCCCTTCCTCGGGTCCCCACGCCGGTGGCCGACATTGTGCCGTCGGATGATCGTGTTGTCGCAGGGTTCGCATGGGTTGTTCCAGGGCCTCTCGGCCGCATGGGCGACACTGGTGTACGAATGCCGTCCCCGACCGGAAGCAGGACATGCCCGCCTCGCCCGCGTCCCTCCTCACCGCACCCGACCTCCCTTCCGGCCCCGCCGACATCCGGCTCGTCGTCACCGACATGGACGGCACCCTCCTCGACGACGAGAAGCGCATCCCCGAGGGACTCTGGCCGATGCTGGCCGAACTGCGCCGCCGCGGGGTGCTGTTCAGCCCTGCCAGCGGCCGTCAGTACGCCACCCTGGCCCGGCAGTTCGCCGAGGTCGCCGAGGGCATGGTCTTCATCGCGGAGAACGGCACCTACGTGGTGCGCGACGGCGTCGAACTCAGCTCGGACGTCCTGGACCCGGCCGTCGCCGCCGGCCTTGCCCGGACCGTACGGAGCCTGGTCGCGGACGGGGTGGACGTGGGGGCGGTGGTCTGCGGGAAGCGGGGGGCCTATGTGGAGCGGCGGGACGAGGCGTTCCTGGCGGAGGTGCGCCAGTACTACGTCACACACCACATCGTCGACGACCTCACCGCCGTCGACGACGACGTCATCAAGGTCGCCCTCTTCGACTTCGGCCCCGCCGCCCGCACCACCGCCCCGGCGCTGGCCGCCTACGCCGACACCCACCAGGTCGTCGTCTCCGGCGAGCACTGGGTCGACGTGATGAACCGCACCGCCAACAAGGGCACCGCCCTGCGCGGCCTCCAGCGCGAGCTGGGCATCACCCCCGCCCAGACCATGGTCTTCGGCGACTACCTCAACGACCTGGAGATGCTCGACGCCGCCGACTGGTCCTTCGCCATGGCCAACGCCCACCCGGACGTCATCGCCCGCGCCCGCCACCTCGCCCCGTCCAACAACGACAACGGGGTGCTGCGCACCGTCGCCCGGGTGCTCGGCATCTGATTCCTCGTGCCGGATGCCGATGCCGGAGCGGGTGATACGGCGTTCAGGGCCTGACCAGCCGGTCCTGCTCGACCGGGGGTGTGCCGTCGTGCCAGGGCAGCGGCTTGCCGAAGCGGACGAGTTCGCCGTAGAGGGCGGGGTCCACGCCGTCGGCGAGGACCAGGTCGAGGACGGCGCGGGCCGCGTCGGCGGGGGACTGGGCCTGGCTGTAGTCGCTGAACCAGGGCCGGGAGGTGGCGGTGTCGACCATGCCCGGGCAGACGGAGGCGATCAGGGTTCCGGCGGCCAGGTCCTGTTCCCGGCGTTCGGCCGCGACCGCGCGGACCGCGGCGACCTGGGCCACCTTCGAGGGCACGTTCAGCCAGACCGGCCAGCCGGCCTCGGCGGCGGTGCGCTGGTGGATCGCGCTGCGCCAGGACTCCACGGCGTACTCGACCTGGTCGAGGCTCGCGCCGTCGAACAGATGGTGCAGCCGGGGGTCGAGATGGCCGAGGGCGCCGAGCGAGCTGGCCACGACCAGGAGACGGCCGCCGGGGCGCAGCACGGGGCCGAAGGAGCGCAGGATCGCGTGGGTGGCGGTGTTGGAGACGTCGATGAACTCGTCGGCGCGCTCGGACTGCGACTCGTCGGGCAGCACCCGGGCGACCGCGTTGGAGAGGACGACGTCCACCCCGCCGTGCCGGGCGCGGAGCTCGTCGGCGAGCCGGGCGACGGCGTCGGTGTCGGTGACGTCCAGGACGCGGCCCTCGACCCGGGCACGGGTGCCGGGCAGCCGGGCCACCTCGACGGCGGCGTCCGTCACCCGCCGCTGGTCGCGGCCGGTCAGCAGGACCAGGTCGGCCGGGTCCAGCCGGGCGGCGAGACCTTCGACGAGAGCGCGGCCGAGGCCCTGGTTGGCGCCGGTCACGAGGGCGATGCGGGAAGTCTTCATGCCGGCAACGCTAGGAACCCCGCGTCCATGAGTCCAACGAAAGTTAGGCACAGCTAGTATGCGGAAACGTCATGGACTTCAACGATGTCTCCCTCACCGCGCTGCGGGTCTTCCGCGCGGTGGCCGAACAGGGCACCTTCACCGCGGCCGCCGCCACCCTGGGCTACACCCAGTCGGCGGTGTCCCGGCAGATCGCCGCGATCGAGCGGGCGGCGGGCGCCGAGCTGCTGGAACGGCGGCGGGACGGGGTACGGCTCACGGCCGCCGGGCGCGTGGTCATACGGCGCGCGACGGTCGTGCTCGACGAGATCGAGGCGACGGCGCGGGAGCTGTCCGGGCTGCCGGCGGAGGGCGGCACGGTCCGGCTGGGCTGGTTCCCCACCGCGGGCGCCGTCCTGGTGCCCCGGGCCCTGACCGCGCTCCGCACGACGGACCCCGGGCTCCAGGTCATCGGCCGCGAGGGCACCACCCCCGCACTGGTCCGCGCCCTGCGCGCCGGCAGCCTCGACCTGGCCCTGCTCGCCTCGGCTCCGCCCTTCCGGCCGCCCGACGCCGAGTCGCCGCCGCTGGTGCTGCAGACCCTCGCCGAACGCGCCCTGTGCCTCGCGCTGCCGGCCGCCCACCCCCTGGCCCGCGGCGAGTTCGTGGACGTGGCCGATCTGCGCGGGCAGCGCTGGATCGTCGGCTCGGCCTCCGGGGAGGACCGGCTGATGGGGGTGTGGCCCGGTCTGGACGAGCGGCCGGAGATCGCGCACATCGCCCGGGACTGGCTGGCCAAGCTCCATCTCGTCGCCGCCGGCTGCGGCTTGACCACCGTGCCCGCCGCGCTCGCCGCCGCCGCGCCGCCGGGTGTCCGGATCCTGCCCGTCCGGGGCGGGCCCCAGGAGCAGCGGCGCCAGCTCCTGGCCCGGCTGCCGCACCCGCCGGCCGAGGCGGTCGTCCGGGTGGCCGCGGCCCTGCGGGCGGCGGCGCTCGCCACGGACGCGCCGGACCAGTCCAAGTGACACTCCGGGAAGGAGAGTTGCTCCGGAGGCTCCACCACCCTTAAGGAATACCGGCAAACGCGCACAAAGGCCGCCCGGCGTGTCCGGTGTGCGAGGGCCAACCAGCGAGACGGTACTTACCGCCTCGGCTTGTCCGGACATAGCATCGGTCCCCGCATGAACACGATGACGCTCTGGCACATATCCGGCTGGGAGTTCGCCGCCCTGGCATTCGCCGCGCTGCTCGTCGGCTTCTCGAAGACCGCCGTCAGCGGGGCCAACACCGTCAGCCTTGCGGTCTTCGCCGCGATCCTCCCGGCCCGCGCCTCCACCGGAGTCCTGCTCCCGCTGCTCATCGCGGGCGACGTGCTGGCCGTCGCGACCTACCGCAGGCACGCCCACTGGCCCACGCTGTGGCGGCTGTTCCCGGCGGTCGCGGCCGGAGTGGTGATCGGCACGGTGTTCCTGGTCTGGGCCGACGACGCGGTCGTACGGACCTCGATCGGCGCGATCCTGCTGCTGATGGCCGGGGTCACGCTCTGGCGGCGGCGCAAGGCCGAGCGCCCCGACGACCCGGACGCGGTCACCACCCGGGCGGGCCGGGCGAAGGCCGGTTCCTACGGCGTCCTGGGCGGCTTCACCACGATGGTCGCCAACGCGGGCGGCCCCGTGATGTCGATGTACCTGCTGTCCGCGGGCTTCCGGAAGCTCGGCTTCCTGGGCACCTCGGCGTTCTTCTTCCTCATCGTGAACGTCTCCAAGGTCCCCTTCAGCGCCGGCCTCGGCCTGATCGACGGCAACTCGCTGCTGCTCGACGCGGCGCTCGTGGTGTTCGTCGTCCCCGGCGCGTTCCTCGGCAAGTGGGCGGTGACCCGGATCAACCAGCGGCTGTTCGAGCAGCTGGTGATCGCCGCGACGATCGTGGGCGGGCTCCAGCTACTCCTGCGCTAGCCGGTCCAGCAGCGCGGGCAGCTCCGCGAACGAGTCCAGCACCTGGTCCGGGGCGCCGCTCGCCCGCTCCAGGGTGTCCGGCCGGAACTTCCCCGTCCTGACCAGCGCACCGGTGATGCCGAGGCGCTGGGCCGCGAGCACGTCCGACTCGACGTCGTCCCCGATCATCAGCGCCTCCGCGGCATCCACCCCGAGGCGCCCCAGCGCCGCCTCGAAGAAGGCCCGCGCCGGCTTCCCGGTGACCTCGGCCTCGACCCCGGCGGCGGCCTCCAGCCCCGCCAGGAACGCGCCCGCGTCCAGCTGCAGCCCCGCGTCCGTGCGCCAGTACAAATTCCGGTGCATGGCGACGAGCCGCGCACCCCGCTGCAGCTGCCCGAACGCCCGGTTCAGCGCCGCGTACCCGAACTCCGGCCCGGCACCCCCGAGCAGCACGACATCCGGTACGACGGTGTCGTCGTCCGCGGCCACGAGAGTCACCCCGGCCAGGTCCTCCCGTACGTCCCCGCTGTTGAGCAGCGCGCACCGGGCCCCGGCCAGGTGGACGGCCGTCGCGGCGGGCGCAGTGAGGATGTCCTCGGCCGTCACCGGGAAGCCCGCCGCCACCAGCGTGTCCGCGATCGAGGCGCGGGTCCGGGACGTCGTGTTGGTCACCAGCGCGACACCGAGACCGGCCTCGCGGATCGCCCGCAGGGCCTCGGGGGCGCCGGGCAGCGGGCGCCAGGACACGGTGAGCACCCCGTCGATGTCGATCAGCACCCCACGCACGGAAGCCATGCCAGGACCATAGCCCGCACGGGCCCGGCGGACCCGGGAATGCGACGGCGGGGGGCGTTGTTGGACCGGTCGTGATTGACATGCTCGGCTCAGTAATTCCGGGTGTGGGCGAAGGGAGAACCTCATGGCACGCAGCACCGCGCGTCCCGTTGTCAGGCTGAAGTCGACGGCCGGGACCGGTGTCACCTATGTGACCCGCAAGAACCGCCGGAACGACCCCGACCGGCTGGTCCTGCGCAAGTACGACCCGGTGGCCGGCGCGCACGTCGACTTCCGCGAAGAGCGCTGAGGCGGAGCGCCTCTGAGCGCGGAGCGTCGAAGCGAAGTGCACCACCGCCCCAGGAAGGAAACCCCATGAAGCCCCGCATCCACCCCGACTCCCGGCTCGTGGTCTTCCGCGACCGCGCCGCGGACGCCACGTTCCTGACTCGCTCCACCGCCGACTCGTCCCGGACGATCGTGTGGGAGGACGGCAACACCTACCCCCTGGTCGACGTCGAGATCTCGTCGGCGTCGCACCCCTTCTACACCGGCAGGGCGCGGGTCCTGGACAGCGCCGGCCGGGTGGAGCTTTTCGAGCGCCGCTACGGCCGCACCGCCGCCGCCCGCGGCTGACCGTCCCCGCGGCCGACACGAGGAGAACAGCACCATGAAGGTACGCAAGTCCCTGCGTTCACTGAAGGCCAAGCCCGGCGCCCAGGTGGTCCGCCGACGCGGCGTGGTCTACGTGATCAACAAGAAGGACCCCCGCTTCAAGGCCCGCCAGGGCTGACGGGGCACCCGCTCCACGACGGCCGCCCGGCACCCCGCCGGGCGGCCGTCCCGCGTCCGGGCCTCTGGGCGGCACCCCGTACGCTCGCCCCATGTCCCCGCACGTCCTGATCCTCGGCGGCACCGCCGAGGCCCGCGAACTGGCCGCCGCGCTCGCCCCGCACGCCGGTGTGCGCGTCACGACCTCCCTGGCGGGGCGGGTCACCCGGCCCGGCGCGCTGCCGGGCGAGGTGCGCGTCGGAGGCTTCGGCGGGGCGACGGGGCTGGCCGGCTGGCTGCGCGAGCGGCAGGTGGACGCCCTCGTCGACGCCACCCACCCCTTCGCCGAGACGATCACCGCGAACGCGGCCCGGGCCGCGGCGGAGACCGGGGTCCCGGCCGTGGTGCTGCGCCGTCCCGGGTGGCGGCCCGGCCCCGGAGACCGCTGGCACCCGGTCGGGTCGCTGGCCGCGGCGGCGGACCTGCTGCCGCGCTTCGGCCCCCGGGTCCTGCTGACGACCGGCCGCCTCGGCCTGTCCGCCTTCGCCCACCTGACCGACCGCCACTTCGTCGTACGGTCCGTGGAGCCCCCCGAGCCTCCCTTGCCGCCGCACACCGAAGTGCTGCTGGCCCGCGGGCCGTTCACCGTCGCCGACGAGACCGCGCTGCTCCGCGAGAACCTGATCGACGTCCTGGTCACCAAGGACAGCGGGGGAGCGGCGACGGCCGCCAAGCTCACGGCCGCCCGCGAGTCGGGGCTGCCCGTGGTCGTCGTACGGCGCCCGCCGCTGCCGGACGGAGTCACCGCGGTCCCGGACGTGGCGGGTGTGCTGGAGCGGCTGGGGCTCGGCCCCGCCTGATCACATCGATCACATCGCTGAGAGGTCCGGGTGCTCAGGCCGCCTTGGCGGCCGGCTCCCACTCCCCGGCCCGTTCGGGCAGTCCGTCGGTCAGGTCCTCGACCAGCAGCCGTTTGGCGATGGTGTCGACGGCGGCGCGCAGGTCGGCGCCCGACGGACGGCCGAGGTCCTCCTGGACCCGGTCCTTCAGCCAGCTGCCCCAGGCGTGACCGAGGACCTGGGCCTCGTGGTCGCCGGCCTCGGTGAGGGACAGGTAGGGGCCGGTACGGGTCAGGTAGCCCTCGTCCACCGCGCGGTCGAAGACCGGCAGCAGCACCTCCGGTGGCAGCCGGCGGCGGGCGGCGATCAGACCGAGGTGGCCGTGCCCGACCAGGCGGGTGTGCAGTTCGACCTGCATCACCGCCCAGGCTTCGGCGATGTCCAGCCGGGTGCCGGACTCCCGGATGATCCGGCGCGCGGTGTCCAGGTCGGCCCTGCCGATGATCTTCGCCACGGCCGCCTCCAGCACCCGCTGCGAGTCCGGCCCGTGCGGCGAGGCGAACCCCTCGCCCATGTCGGTGGAGCCGAGCCGCGCGCTGTCCCTGAGCTGGACCTGCTTGAGGAACAGGGCGACCACGAACCCGACGCCCGCGACCGGCACCGTCCACAGGAACACGGTGTGGATGGTGTCGGCGTACGCCTGGATGATCGGCTCGGCGGCGGGCGCGGGCAGCCGGTGCAGGCCTTCCGGGCTGGTGGCCGCCTTGGCGATGACCGCCGGGCCCAGGACGCTCGCCTTGGCGGCGGCGGTGATGCCGTCCGCGAGGTTCGGCTTCAGCGCGTTGGTGTAGATGGTGCCGAAGACGGCCGTACCGAACGAACTGCCCAGCGTACGGAAGAAGGTGACGCCGGAGGTCGCGGTCCCCAGGTCGGCGTAGTCGACGGTGTTCTGCACGGCGATCGTCAGCACCTGCATGCTCAGACCGATGCCGGTGCCCAGCACGAACATGTACAGGGACTCCAGCCAGACCCCGGTGCCCGGCCCCATCAACGACATCAGGTACAGGCCGGCGCCCATGACCAGCGAGCCGACGATCGGGAAGATCCGGTACCGGCCGGTCCTGCTCACCACGTTGCCGCTGAAGATCGACGCGATGAGCAGACCGGTCACCATCGGGAGGGTGCGGACCCCCGAGATCGTCGCCGAGTTCCCGTCGACGTACTGGAGATAGCTCGGCAGATACGTCATGGCGCCGAGCATCGCGAAGCCGACGATGAAGCTGAGGATCGAGCAGACCGTGAAGACCGGGTTGCCGAACAGCCGCATCGGCAGCATCGGTTCCTTCGCCCGGGTCTCCACCCAGCAGAACGCGGCGAGCGCCGCCGCACCGCCCGCGAACAGGCCGATGACGGTGCCCGAACCCCACGCGTACTCGTTGCCGCCCCAACTCGTCGCCAGGATCAGCGCGCTCGCGCCGACCGCGACCAGCGCGATGCCCAGATAGTCGATCACCGGCCGGGACGCCGACTTCACCACCGGGATGGTGCGGGCGGCGGCCACCACCACCAGGATCGCGATGGGCACGTTGACGTAGAACGCCCAGCGCCACGACAGATGGTCGGTGAACAGCCCGCCGAGCAGCGGCCCGATGACCGTGGCCACACCGAACACCGCACCGATCGCGCCCTGGTACTTGCCGCGCTCCCGCAGCGGGATGACGTCCGCGATCAGCGCCATCGCGGTCACCATCAGCCCGCCCGCGCCGATGCCCTGCATCGCCCGCCAGGCGATCAGCAGCGACATGTTGGTGGCCACACCGCACAGGAACGAGCCGGTGATGAACACGATCGCCGAGACCTGGAAGACCGCCTTGCGGCCGAAAAGGTCGCCGAACTTGCCCACGAGGACGGTCGACACGGTCTCCGCGAGGAGGTAGGCGGTGACCACCCACGACATGTGCGCGGCACCGCCCAGGTCCGACACGATCGTCGGCAGGGCCGTGCCCACGATCGTCTGGTCCAGGGCCGCGAGCAGGATGCCCAGCATGATCGTCACGAAGACGACGTTGCGCCGCCGGGCGTCCAGCACGGGCGGCTGTGCGGCGTCGGGCAGTGCGGATTCCTCGGTGGACGTCACGAGGTCACTGTCACACCGCTGGGCTACCGTTCCTAGAGACTGAGCGGGAGTGAGTCCTGTTGCCAGGATTCGTGCTCAGCCGAACGCCCCGAACGGTGTTGGGCGTTCTGGTCGACCGCGTTCGCTGCGCGTCCGGCGCCGACGGATCGTGTCCGTGGTCCGGGGATGCGGGGGCGGTGTCCCTCACGTCCTGGGGTGCCCGGTTCGGCCTGGACGGTCCGA
>NZ_JBIBKW010000056.1:0-14598 GCF_042959465.1 Streptomyces sp. NPDC007901
GGGACAACTCGCACGTCCGGTTCGGGAGGGCGGCGCGGAGAAACGGGCTGGGAGCAATCCCAGTACCGCGCTCCGCGCCGACCCCACCACGACGTGGCGGTGGTCGACTCCGAGGCCCGACTGCTCGGGAAGCTCAGGATCACCGACGATGCGGCCGGCTTCCAGGACCTGCTACGCCTGCTCACCGAGCACGGCGACAGCCCAGAGGATCCGATCCCGGTTGCGATCGAGACCTCGCGGGGACTGCTGGTGGCCTGCCTGCGGGCCTCCGGACGCCAGGTCTACGCGATCAACCCGATGGCCGTCGCCCGCTACCGCGACCGGCACGCGGTCTCCCGGAAGAAGTCCGATCACCAGGACGCCGTCGTCCTGGCCAACATCCTGCGGACCGACGCCTCGTTGCACCGGCCTCTGCCCACAGACTCCGACCTGGTCAAGGCGATCGCCGTCCTTGCCAGGGCTCAGCAAGACGCAGTCTGGGACCGCACCCGCGCCCACAACCGGCTCCGGTCCCACCTGCGCGAGTACTACCCCGCGATCCTCGAAGCCTTCGCCACCAAGCGCCAGCAGCTGCTGGCCCGAGAGGCGCGCGCGATCCTTGCGATCGCGCCCACTCCAGCTGAGGCCGCCCGGCTGACCGCGCCCGGCTGAGGACGGCAGTCAGGCAGGCCGGACGCCAACGCCGCATCGAGGCTGAGACCGATCGCATCCTGGAGGTGTTCCGCCGGACCTGGCTCCGCCAGCCACCTCTGGTTGAGCGGGCGATGGGACGGCAGACGCTTGCTCTCCTTGCTCAGTTCGATGCGGCCTGCCATGCCTGCGACGACCTTGCGCGCGAGACGGAGGAGCTGTTCCTGCAACATCCCGATGCCGAGATCATCACGAGCTTCCCCGGCCTGGCCACACTCACCGGCGCTCGGATACTTGCCGAGATCGGCGACGACCGCACCCGTTTTGCCCAGGCCGGCGACCTGAAGGCCTACGCCGGAAGTGCACCGGTGACCCGGGAGTCCGGCAAGAGCCGGCATGTCACTCACCGCCGGATCAAGAACAGCCGTCTGGCCGCGACCGGTCGGCACTGGGCGTTCGCCGCGCTGACTGCTTCCCCTGGCGCCCACGCACACTACAACCGCCGACGCAGCAACGGCGATCGCTACCACGCAGCCCTCCGCAACCTGTTCAACCGCATGCTCGGCCAACTCCATCACTGCCTGGCACGTCACCAGAAGTTCGACGAAACCATCGCCTTCAATCAGCCGACGTGTTCCCCACTCACGGCAGCCGCTTGACGGGATAGCCGCATGGGGTGTCTTGTCGCCACGGACCCGCACCGGACGAACCCGTGGCCGGCCCATACCAAGGCGTGGGACCCGGATGGCCTCCAACACGGCCGTGAACTGAGGGCTGTCTCCCCGCTGACCCGCTGTGACCAGCAGCGATAACGGCTTCTGTCCTTGCTCGCAGGCCAGGTGAATCTTCGTGGTCCAGCCCCCGCGCGACCGGCCCAGGCCGTGATCATCAGGTTCGTCCTGACGGCCGCCGGGCGGTTCCTTCTGGGCTTGGCCGTCGCGCCGGGCACCGGCCGCGTGCTGATGAGCCCGGCAGATCGTGGAGTCGACGTTTACGTCCCAGGTGATCAGCCCGGCTGCGTCCGCCCGGGCCTGCAACCCGGTCAGGACCGCCGACCAGACACCATTGCGTTGCCAGCGACGGAAGAGCCCATAGACCGTCTGCCAGGGACCGTACTCCGTCGGCAGATCCCGCCACGGGGCACCGGTCCGAACCCGCCATCGAATCCCGTCGATCAACCGCCGCCGACATACCGACGGCCTTCCCAACACCGCGACCGGCAACAACGGACCCAGCACCGCCCACTGATCATCGGAAAGATCCCCTCGCCCCACATCGAGATCATCACGGCACGAAGCGAGACACGGACCTCAGTTCCAAAACACGACCTAGCCGCTCGAACCCCTGCTCACCGCGGGCGGAGGCCATGGCCCAGCTACAGGTCGAGGGAGCTGGCTGCGTGGGGACAGGGGCCGCTCCGCGTCAACAGGGAGCCCTGTGGGCTGCGGCCTCGCCCATCGCCGCGGGCTGCGACACTAGAACGCCGAGTGCTTGATCCGCTACACCACGACGCGGGACAGCCGCGGTTATGGCACTCGATGCCCTAACATAATCAACGGTTCACTGGCCTGGTGGCGCCCGCATAGTCGTCCCCCTGGTACCGGTACGGCTCAATCCTGATGACCTTTCCCGGCCGGGGTGAATCGATCATTTGTCCGCCTCCGGTGTAGAGGCCGACGTGGTGGATGCCGCCAGCAGCGTTGCCGTAGAAGACCAGGTCTCCCGGCTTGAGCTGCAGTCCTGCGGGGATGAGGGGCCCAGCATCGTATTGCTCCTGAGCGGTACGGGGCAGGGTAATTCCGGCGGCGGCGTAGGCGGCCCGGGTCAGGCCAGAGCAGTCGAATCCCGCGTCGCCAGTGCCGGGGCCGTTGCCGCCCCGCTCATAAGGGAGTCCGAGCTGGCCCTGGGCGTAGTTGATCGCCTGCAGTGCGGCGGCGGTCGGAGTGGTGTCGGTGCCGAAGCCTGTGTCGCTGGTGTACGTCTGGGCCTGGGTGAGGACTTGTGAGACGTACGAGTCGTCGGGGTTGTATGTCTTGAGGGCGCCTGGGATGTCCTTGCCGCCTCGGGCGCCGGAGTCGCACAGGAATGCGGCGGCGGCGTAGATCGCATCCTGCTTGTTGTACGGCGAGGGCGGAGTCGCCCCGCCCTTTGGCGGCGGGTGTTTGGCGACAATGCTCTGGAAGGTGGCCAGCAAGAACTGCATCGGCCCGCGGGCGTCGGCGTAGTTGGCGCCGCTGTGGACGCCGGCCAGTGTCGAGCGGCCGTGATCCGACTCCGTCTTGCCGATTGCTGCGAGGACCGTCCAATCGAGTCCCGGGCAGGTGGTGGCCGCGTCCATGTACAGGGCGAGGTAGTCGGACGGGATGTCGGTGAGCGCGGCCCTGCTGGGCTGCGTGCTGCCGCTGCCGCCGAAGGCCGACAACATGCCGCTGGCCCCGGCGCTGCCGAGGACGGCGACCAGCATCAGCAGTCCCAGGGCTGCGGCGGTGATCTTTCCCATGACCGATCACCCCCGTGGGCGACGGTCTGACGGCTCGGGCGGGAGAGGGGACGGCGGCAGGAGGCCGTTGACCACGTCGCCGTTGGCCTGTGCGGGGTCGCTCGATGAGTTGCCCAGAGGCGGCAGCTGCGGCCAGGCATCGGCCAGTTCGGCGATGTGTAGGCGCCAGGTGGAGGGACGCTGGACATCCAGCGGCTGCCAGCGGGCTGCCGCGGGGTCGTTGTCCTGGCCGTCGAGGAAGTCCGCGCTGGAAGTGGCCAGCGGCACCAGCGACGGATCGTCGAGGTCGGCCAGAGCGGCTGCCATCGCGCGGCGAACGTATGCCTCCCGGCGGGTGGTTGGCGTCCAGAGCAGGACCGGTGTGGTGATGCCAGTGGTGGTGGCCAGCTTGGCGTAGCCGGCGAGTTTGCGGCCGACGCGGTCCGGGCGTTCGGTGCCGAAGTCGAACTCCAGAAACCACTCAAGGGCCGCAGGTGCGGGGCTGAACTCGCGCCAGAGGCCGTAGGCGTCGGGGCGGACGATGTCACCGAAGTGCCTGGCACAGCGGGTCTCGGACCACCAGGCGGTGAGCCGGCCGGTGGTGTCCGTGCGGCGGGAGCGTGCGACGAGGGCGCTGAAGAAGCCGTTGGTGCCGACGGTGTGGGCCAGATGCAGGGAGTAGGCGATGCCGGTCGCCCGGTCGTGCCGGTAGTCCAGGTCGCGCAGATCAAGACCGTCCTCTCGGGCGAGCATGGCGGCCCCTGCGAGGTCGAGGACGTAGTGCATAGGGGCGGTGCCGGAAGTGACGAAGGGCTGGAACCGGTCGATCAGGCGCCACTGGTACAACCGCAGCAGCCGCATGTTGGCGGCCCGTACCGACGGCCAGGCCATCTCGACGATCTGGTGGGTGGTCAGGACCCGGTGCTCGTAAAGCATGCGGGCCAGCCACCGATCCCGTTCGGTCAGGCGGGTGGCGAGATGGGCGACGTAGCCGCTGGTGACCGCGGCGCGCTGGCTGGGGCGTTGGGGTTGGTGTCCGCGGAGGGAGCGCTGGGGCGTGGGATTGGTGATCAAGGCGGTGCACCTCCGGAGTTTGAGAGGGGATTCGGTCGTGGGGTGGTGGCCGCCGCACGCGGTGGGCGGCGGGCGGGAGCCCGGGCGCTCAGGTGGGGCGGCGCGGGTCCGCCACCTGCTCGCCGCTCACCTTGCGGGCCGAGACCCGGTGGGGCCGGGCGTTGCGGCGGGCGGCGGCGCGGATCTGCTTGGCGCGGCCCGGGATCGGCGGCGGGAGCGGTTCGGTGACGGCGGTGAACGCGGGAGCTTCGGCACCGTGCAGAACCGGGCGAATGACGACGTGGAAGGCGTCGAGGTTCGACAGATCGTGCGCGGTCACCCGGGGCTCGGTGTGGCGGGCCAAATGGCGGGCGTCCTCGGGGGAGGCGTTGAAGAAGATCTTGGTGCGGGCGTTGGTGCTGATGCCTTCTTCCAGTTCCTTGGGCAGCTGGCGTAGGTATTGGTGCGCGAGCGTCATGGACAGCCGGTAGCCGCGAGCCTCGGCGAGCATGTCCTCCAGCGGGTAAGGCAGCTTGAGGAAGTTGTGTGCCTCGTCCAGGTACAGCCCGGCGTCTGGGCGCCGGCCCTGGGGGATGCGGGCGCGGTGGGTGGCGGCCTGCCAGGTGCGGGCGACCACGATGGAGCCCATCAGGTGGGCGGTCTCGGTGCCCAGGGCGTCCTTGGCGATGCGCACCAGGCAGATTCCCCCATTGAGTACTGCGTCCATATCGACGGTGGAGGTCCCTCCGGCGAGGGCGGCGCGGACGAAGGGGCGCAGCAGGAAGCCACGGAGCTTGTTCATCAGGGGCGCGGTGACCTGTGCGCGGGCCGGTTCGGACAGGGCGTCGTACCAGGACCAGAAGCCCCGCAGGACGCCGTCGCTGATCTGGGCGACGGCCCGCTGCCGAAATGAGGGGACCGCCAGCAGTTTGGGCAGGTCGGTCAGGACGGGGATGCCGCCCTGTGTCCGCAGGGTGAGCAGCCCGGCGCGCAGGATGTCGTCGGTGCGCGGCCCCCAGGAAGAGGCGTAGACACGGGAGAAGATCGACACCAGGTTGTCGACCGTCCGGGCGACGTCGTCGCCTTCGAGGGGGTTGAGGATGGGAGGGCGGGCCTTGCTGTCGGCATCGAAAAGGATCACCTTGTGCCCGAGCTCTTCCGGCAGCCGTATCAGCACGTCGGTGATCAGGTCGCCCTTGGGGTCGACGACCACCAGGCCGCGTCCGGTCTCGGCGTCAGCAAGGATCATCCGCGCCATGAGTTCCGACTTGCCGGAGCCGGTGGCGCCGAGGATGTGCAGGTGGTGGCGGGCATCCGGAACACGCAAGCCCACCGCGCGCGGGTGGCCGGTGTCGGTCAGCCCGATGGGCCGGACGGAGGGGCCGGTCGTGGCGATGCCGGGCGGGGGCGGCACCGCGCGGGCGCCGGCGCGTTGCAGGCTGGGAATCGCTTCGTCCCAGGGCAGGTGCGCCACCACCGCCAGTTCCGGGACCGAGAGCAAGTCCCCTGGGCCCAGACGGCGTTCGGAGATGTAGAGCTGAGGTCGGCGGAGTTTGGCTCGGCGGTAGTAGTTGTGCTCGGTGAAGGCGGCGAACGCACTCGCGATGGCGTGGCCTCGGCCGCGCAGCCGCTCGCGGACCGCGGCGTGCCGTTCGGAATTCGCCTCGGCGGGAACGGTCGCGGTGATCGCGTAGCGGATGCGGGTCTCATACTGGGCGCCGCGCTGTTTGGCGACGATCACCTTGTCCTCGGCGGACGCCTCCAAAGCCGTCTGGTGGTCCAGTGCGGGGGTGGCGCGGCGGGAACGCGGAGGGCGGTAGCCCGGGGTGAGCACGTCGAGCAGACGGCTGACGGGGCGGATGGGGTGTCCGGCGCGCGCCCGCCGCGCCGCTCGGCGGGCTTTGGCGATCCGCCGCCCGGTGACTGGCCGGGCCAGGATCTGGACCACCGCCTGTTCCCCTGCGCCGAGGCCGACCGGGGCGCCGAGCAGAGCGCGGATCGGGTCGGCGGGGAAGGCGGTGCGGATGGGCAGCGCCTCGGGCCGGGCCAGGCGCAACTCGCCCCCGGCGGCTTCGGCGTGCGGCTGGCCCAGGAGATTGAGCGGCGGTGCGGGTGCGGTGCGGGTGCGGGCGCCGGGCCAGGCGGCCTCGACCGCGCGCTCGACCATGCCGGGCGGAACGACGCCGGGGACCCACAGGCGGATGTGGATGGTTTCGCGGTCGAAGGCGTACTCCCACGCCAGGTGGGGCTGGCCGGTCAGGCGGCGGCGCCAGGCGGGCCGCAGCAGCCCGAGTAGGTTCGCCCACAGCGCTTCCGCTCCGGCAGGGTCGGCGGTAGGAGGCGGCAGCACGGTGACGATCCGGGCGTTGGCACTGAGTATTCGCCGGCAGCGGCGGCGCCACCACGAGAGTGCCCAGCCGAGACCGGCGGCAGCGACCACCAGGGCTGTACCCGCGGCGGGTCCCCAGACGATGCCCCACTGCGCCACGTGGGCCAGCACGGCGCACACGGTGCCACCGGGATCACGAAGATAGGCGACCAGCGGGGAGTGAGCGCTGGCCGAGGCGGCGAAGAGAGTTGGGAACGGCGGGAGGTGGCCAAGGAGCATGCCAATGCCTCCAAAGCGAGATCGCGAAGAGGTCGTCAGGCGGCGCGGCCGTGCCGCTTCGCGGCGGATATCTGGCCGGATTCGGCCGATGCCGATGCCGATGGCTTGGGCGGGGTGTCGTCGTCCACGAGTCGCAAGCCGCCGCGTCGGCGGCGCTGGGCGTGGCGTTCGGCATCGACTTCGGCCTGCCAGGAGCGGAACGTTCGGGCGCTCAGTCGTTTGAGGAAATGTGGGATGCGGTTGGCGGGAATGCCCACGAGGCGCGGGCCGAGGACGGCCAACAGGTCGCTGGCCTCCTGCGAGTGCCATCCGGCGGCGGCGATGGACTCTTCGTCGGGGAAGACATCCGCCACACGGTCACGCTCGACGTCCAGTAGAGCGTCCTGGGTTCCGCCGAAGCTGTAGACCCACAGGAAATTCGCCGGTGGGTCAGGCTCCACCAAAGCGCGGAACCGGGAGACTTCCTTGGTGTAGGCGTAGAAGTTCGTCTCCGGCCTGGCGCGGACGATCCGCAGCCACGCCAGCAGGTAGGCGTCGGAAAGGAAGTCACCTGAATCGTGAATCCTCACCCAGGTGCCGCGGAATTTCCGCCTCCCGAGCTCGGCGGTCATCGCCTCTTCCCAGCCGGACAGGTCGTCGAGAACGAAGCGGAGATTGGCCTGGTGCTTGGCCTTCACCGTGGGCCAGGTGTACGTGCCGTGCCGCGCATAGCAAACCTCACGGCAAATCCCTGCCGATGGGCAGGTGTTGTAGGTTTTCCCGTCCGGGAAGCGGCCGGCCCAGGCGGGCAGCGTCCAGTTCCAGACGCCGATCGCGCGCATTTCACGGTTCTGGGTCAGTAGTCGCCCGGGCCGCCGGGGGACGAGAGCGGGCACCGATGCGTGAGACGGCATGGATGGCCTCTCAGGAGAATGGCGGGAGACGCGACGGCCCGTCTGTGCAGGACCGGCGCACTGGTCGCAGAAGGGGTGCTGAGGGGTCGTTCAGTCGGTGTCGAGATCGACCTCGCTGCTGGAAACGGCGTCATAGGCGTCGTCAGGGGAATCGGCCGCTTCGAGATCCAGGAATGGGCCCTCGGCAGGCGAAGCCGTGCCGCTGTCCATGTAGGCGGCAAGCTCTGCGGGATTCGTGGTCACCAGGTAGTGCTCGGTGGGCGAGGCCAGGGAGGCGAACGCGACCCGCTGTGTTCCGGCGGACAGCAGGCCTTGGCCGCGGTCGGCGGTCAGCAGGAACTGCCGCTCGCCCTCGGACAGATCGAACGTCCGGGTGATCTCGTCGATGGCCTGCGGGGCCTGACGCAGCAGGATCTGAGTGGCGGCGTTGGCCACGACGGCCTTGCCCAGGTCGGAGCCGAGCACGTCCGCGGTGTCCTGGGTGGCCACGGTCAGTCCGGCCCAGTGCTTGCGGGATGCCTTGGCCATCCGGAACAGGAACTGTGCCCCGGCCGGTTCCTTCATCAACAGCCATGCCTCGTCCACGGTCACCAGCCGGGGTCGGCGCAGCGCCGGATCGGACACCCGGCGCCAGACGGCGTCAAGCGTCAGCAAGGTCCCGATGCTTTTGAGTTCGTCCGGCAGGTCGCGCAGGGAAAACACCACCAGGTGGCCGTCAGGCCGGGTGGTGGTGGGCCCGGCGAACAGTCCGGAGAACGCGCCCCGGGTGAAGGGGTGCAGCCGCGCCGCCAAATCCGTTGCGCTCTGGTCCTTCGAGGCGTGCAGGGTGGTGGCGAGGTCGCCTAGCAGCGGGGCGGCTCGGGTCCAAGTACGTGCGTCCGCGGTGATGCCGGCCTGCTGATATGTCGCGGCGATCGCCTGGTCCAGCACCGCCCGCTCCGCCGGCGTCAGCTGCGCGCCGAGCAGTACGGCCAGGACGGTGTGCAGGAACAGGGCGCGCCGGATCACGGCGTCCCTGGGCGCTGTACGGCGTCCGTCGGGCCGAGTGTGGATGGGCAGGTCGAAGGGGTTGAGCCGGACGTCCTCGGCGCCGAGATGGACGTAGGTGCCGCCGACCGCGCGGGCGAGGCGGGAGTACTCGTCCTCGGGGTCGATGACGTAGTTTTCGATGCCGCGGTAGAGCGAGCGCAGCAGCTCCAGCTTGACCAGGTAGGACTTGCCCGCCCCGGAGCGGCCCAGGACGACAGAGTTGTGGTTGTCCAGGGCGAAGCGGTCCCAGTGGACGAGGCCTTGGCTGCCGATGTTGTAGCCGTAGAGCACGCCGGACGGTGCGGCAACCGACGTGGGATCGGGCGGAGGCAGGTCGGGGCTGGTGAACGGGAACGCAGCGGACAGGGCGGCGGTGTCGAAGGTGCGGCGCATCCTGATGAGGTCCAGGCCCATCGGCAGGCAGGTGACCCAACCCTGCATGCTGCGGTAGGTCGTGGGCTTGGCGTCCAGCAACAGGCTGGCCGCGAGCGCCCGTACGGCCGCGACCTCGTTGGCCAACTCCTCGTGGCTGGTGGCGTGGACCGTCAGGTACAGGCCGAGCCGGTAGAGCTTGCCCTCGCCGCGGGCGACCCGGGCGGACAGGTCGTACGCGTCCTCGGTGGCTGCCTCCACCTCTGGGTCGATGAGCCGGCCATGGTCCTGGGTGTGGCGGCGGCCGGATTCGAGCTTGGCGAGTTGCCGCTTGAGCCGGTTGGCGGCGGTGACCGGGTCGATCGGCTCGATGTGCATGCTGACGTCGACCCGGCCGGGGTAGGTCAGCAGCGGCTGGAGCCACCCGGGATGCACCTCGCGCGGGTAAACGGTGATTGCGAAGGAGGCCACCCACTCCGTCCCGACCTCCAGATGCCGGGGCGCGACGGTCAGGGAGTCCGGGGTGAATGCTGCGGCGTCGTGTCCAGGCGGAGCGGATGCAGGGTGTCCTGTGCGCGGGCGGGAGCGGTTCACAGTGTGTCCCTCCCAGCCCACTGGTCCCAAGACTGGGAGGCGTCGTGAGTGCTGGGCCGGTCCTCATCGGTCGCCGTGGGGGCGGTGGTGATGACGTCGTCGGCGCCGGCGAGCGCCGAGGTGGGAGGCAGGAGGCTGTCGGGATTGCAGGCGGCGGCCAGCACGGCGGTGGCCTGCCCGGCGTCCAGCGGGGTGACGACGACACCGAGGGGACCCAGGAGTTCGACGGCCTCGCCGATTCGGCGGATCAGGCGGGCTTCGGCGGCGCGCCGGACGGCGTGGGTTTCGATCCCGCCGCTGGGTGGGGCCTTCCTGCGGTGGGCGAAAGCAGCCAGGGGCGAGCCGTCGCCCGAGTTCTGGGCGAGAGCGCCCGGCCTGAGAGGCTCACGCAGGACGAGCAGTACCTGGCGGCACAAAAGGTAATTGCTCTGGGCGAGTTGGGCGAGGTAGTCGGCGTGCTCACGGGCGGCGGCTTCCAGCGCCGTGTGCGGCAGTGACGAGGCGTGCTGGCGCAACTCGCCGATCTGCGCGGACAGATCCAGCCGTTCGGTACGGATGAGGACTTGGACGGGGACGGTGAGCGAGTGCAGATACCGGCCGAACGTAGCCACCAGTGCGTCCTGTTCGGCCGGGGTGCGCAGGGCGAAGTTGATGGTGCTGCACACCGCCACCACCGCGACCCCGTCAGTGCCGAGGTCGATCACGCCGGTCTCGCTCACGCCTTCGGCGGGCAACTGCAGTGCGACTGGAGCCACGCCGCCGGTCGGTCGCACGGGTTCGGTGGCCTGTTGGGTGAGCCAGAGGGGTGCGGGGTGGATGCCTTCGGGAGCGGAGACCTGGTGGCGGGGTGTCATGCGCTGGCGCAGGGCCGCGAGCAGTAGCTGGTCCAGCGATATCCCGTCGCGTCGGCCAAGTGTCAGGAAGGCGGCGGTGGCACCGACCGGAACGGCGGGGACCAGGAACACTGGTAGGGGGACGAACGCGCGGGTGACGGACCAGGCTCCGTACAGCAGGATTCCGGTGATAGCCAGGATCAGCAGTTGGCGCGCGGTCAGGTTGGCCAGGACGGTGTCCTCGCGGTCCACATCGGCGGGGATGCGCACGGGCTGGGTCATGACGAGTCACCTCCGGAGCGTGGGCCGCGGCCGGGGCGCGGGGGCAGTGTGCGCCTGGCGGGCGGGGCGCTGGTGGGCGGCGGGGAACTGAAGACGGCCGGGGGAGGGGCGCTGGTGCGCGGGTGCCGCGTCGGCGGGAGGCGGTGGTCGGGCACCGGTGGCCGGAAGGCGGCGGGTGCGGGTGGCCGGGTGGGGTGCCGGGGCGGAGTGGGAGGCTGTGGAGTGGGCGGCTGGAACCGCGGCCGAGCGGGTGCCGGCGGCCTGCCCCTTGCTCCGGCTGGGAGGGTGGGCTGGGAACCGGCGGGTGCCTGGAATCGAGGCAGGCCAGGCGGGCGGGTCGGCCGTGGCAAGGGCTGGGCCGTGCGGGTGAGGGCTCCGCCAGATGGAGTCTCGCCCGGAGCCCGGAATTGTGGAGGTGGGGGCGGAGAGCCGGCCGGGGCGATCGGCTGGTCGTGTTCGGGGACCATGGGGATCGGCTGGAGGAAGAACGGTGGCCCTGGCGGGCGCCTCGGGCCGCCTCCTGGTAGTCCGGGCCGAGCGGGGCCACCGCCGTTTCGGCGGGGACTCGGACCGCCCGGCGTCGGCCCAGGGCCGAGCGGCCGGGGAGAATTCGCCGCCCCACCTGAGCCTGCTGCGGGCAGGGCGGGGCGCGTACCACTGCGGCGCGAGGCGGCACCGGCGGCGTTGACGCCGCGTAGCAGTCCGAAGGTCCTGTACGTGGCATAGGCGCGGACCACGCTGCCCGCGAAAGACCGGCCGCTGCTGATGCGGAGTGACCCCAGGATCCAGAACGGGATCTTGAAGGCGATGTACATCAGGGCCAGCGTCATGAGCACGTTGACCAGACCGTTCTTGGTCACGCCGAACAGTCCGTTGGGGCCGAACCCGCCGGGGGTCAAGAACACCCGGATACCCGTGATCAGGGCCAGGGACTGGGCGACCTGGACGGCCAGGACGCCGCCGAAGGCCTTCCACCACCATCGGGCGATGCCGTCCGTCTGCGGCAGGGCGTGACAGATCAGTGCCAGGGGCGCCGCGACGATCAGCATCACGGTCAGGGCCACGCGGACGACGAAGGTCAGCAACAGCGCAACCAGGACACAGATGACCACGACCCACAGCAGGACGGTGAAGATGTTGCCGTCGGAGGAATCGAAGGTGGTCAACACGAAATCGCGCAGGGCGGGCCCGGCGGTGTCCTCGTTGACGCCGCCGCTCAGCGCGGCCTGGGAGAGAGCATTTGCGAGGTCGACGGCCTTGCCCGCGAGGAACAGGGACAGGGCGGAGGCGAGGAACCCCAGGGGTATTCGCGGAGCGACTTCCTTGACCGAGTAGCGGGTCTGGACACTCTCGTGGGCCATCACCACGATCCCAGCGACGGCAACCAGCAGGGAGTAGCAGGCGAGAGCGATCTGCCAGGAATTCGCCCACAGTGCGCCGACGCGCGGCATGGACTCGGGACTGGGCGTGCTCAGCAACGTGTTGCTGAGCAGGTTCAGCAGCGGGTTGAGCGCGAACTTGATCACTGACTTGAAGAAGGTCGTGATCGCGTTGCTGACGCCCTTGGCGATCCACCCCGTCACCCCGCCGCCTCCGCCACCGTCGACCTGGGCCCGTGGCAGCGTTCCCGCTGTGGGGGACGGGCTGCCCGATTGCCGGGGCTGGGGGATACAGTCCGCTCCCGAGCACGAGGACGTGGTTGCTGAGGGTTTGGCCCTGGGCGGGGTCGGCGTGGCGGACGCGGTGGTCGGCGCAGGGCCGGGGCTCGGGCTTGGGTCGGCGTAGGCGGAATACACCGACGCGAGCACCGTCAAAGCCACGGCGGCGAACAGCAGGCTGCGACGACGGTGACGCCGTCGGTTACCGGAGGCAGTGCGCGATGCGCCTGGTCCTGCCTGGCGACCGGCCCCGGTGAGGCCCGGTGCGGCGGCTCCGGGGAGCCGGAGTACCGGGACAGCGGATGCCTGGGCGGCCATCACGCCCCCACGATCCCTTTCAGGATTTGGACCACCAGAGGGGCCAGCGCGGCCAGTCCGTAGCCCCAACCGGCGCTCTTGAAAGCGGCCTTGGCCTTCTCCACCTCGCCGGGATCGCCTCCGGCCATGACGTAACGCACTCCGCCCAGAGACAGGAACACCGTGGCCAGCCCCGCCAGGATGCCCATGATCCAGTTGCGGATGTTGTCCAGGACAGCGTTGACCGACTTCGCCAAGGCCAGAGTCTGTCCGGGGTCGGCCGCCTGCGCTGTCGACGCACCCAGGAGACACACGACCAGCAGGGCGGCTGCGGTCAGCAGCAGCCACCAGCCCAGCTGGCGACCCAACTGGCCAGCGACGAAGGCCCGGTGCAGCCGGGCACATGTGCGGGCAGCGATGCGCCTTGGACGGTGAGGGAGGGGTGTCAGGCGCATCGGGGCACCTCCGGTGACGCGTCGGCAGGAAGGGCGGGCGTAGGTCCCCCGCACCGGAGAAGGCCGGAATCGGCGCCAGGTTTGGACACCGCCCGCGCGGATTTCCCGTCTGGCCGTGCCGGGCTTTCGCACCCCGCATCGGTAACGGACGGTGAGCGCCGTGCCGGGCGGGGCCGCAATGTGGCGGGGGGCAGTTCGTCGGTGACACAGGCGGCGACCGGGTCGTCCGGGTCGGTGGTCGCGGCCTGTTCGCGCAAGAAGGAGACCAGGCGTCGCTCGGCGCGCCATCGGGCCTTGTAGGCCGCCTCGTGGGACGTCTCGTGGCGGTCGGCCCAGTCGGTGAGCGGTGTCTCGTCCAGTCGGGTGGCACCGATCAGGTCGGCCTCGGTCCGGGTCAGGACCAACAGCCGGACCGCGCGCGCCAATACCAAGTCGGGGTGGCCCCACGGTGGACGCGGCGGCGCCGACCGGAAGTCCCTGCCCACGGGAGCCGGCGCGTCCAGTGCCTCGTACAGTGCTGCGACGCCGGCCCGGAAGGCGGCCCAGCGCAGCCGCACCAGCACCCGCGGTCGGTCCACGTCCACCGTCGCCAGCGCGCCGAGGAAGCCGCTGAGCACCTCGGCGTGGGCGTCGAACACGTCGCCGGGGAACCGGGCCGTCAGCCAGTGGGCCACGCCGGCCAGTGCCGGCAGCGCCATACCCGTGCACGCCAGTGTCCACGTGGCACCGTGCTCCCGGGATTGCCGCACCAGGTGCGCCCAAACTGCGTCCCGGGTACGCCGCGGGCAGTGGCGGCGCAGCATTCGGTCCCTCAACTCGTCCAGCGGGACGAGGCGGTTGGGCAGGCCTGGGAAGTCCCGGCCGTTCACGGACAGCGGCTGCGGCCCGGTCACCAGCAGCGTGAAACACTTCCGTGCCGAATCCAGCGGCGACGGCTGGCCGACGGCGTCGGCGGCAGGGGAGCGATGCCTGTCAGTCATGTGAGGCGACTCCTTCACGAGGTGAAAGAAACGACGCCTCAAGGAATCCACACGACCGACAAGAAACCGACAATTAGATTTACCTCGGGGAATCTAAATGCTACTAAATATTGCTTAAATGAGAGCCTTTTGGTGAGGGTGAGAAGTGGCGAGAAGGAAGGGCCTTAGTGGGGTTTCAGTGGCCGCTTAGTAGCGTCTGACCTGCTTCTTTAGCGCGTTCGCAGTGGGCCTTTGAGTGCCCGCGGCTGAGCTCATCTCATAGCGTGGCGCCAATGAACCTCTTTCATCCTGAATAGTCGCAGGTCAAGAGTGTGTGGATGGCTTGGATGATGGTGCCGATGCGCCGGGTTGAACATCGGGCTCGCCGTAACAGTCGCCAGGACTTCAGCTGTGCGAAAGCGCGCTCGCCGGGAGCCCGCAGCCGGGCGTGGTCAC
>NZ_JBIBKW010000057.1:0-13516 GCF_042959465.1 Streptomyces sp. NPDC007901
ATTCGTCCGTTCGTGATGGCCTGAGCAACAAACCGTGGACCGTGGACGGCGAGCTGTGGGCCCGGATCGAGCCGCTGCTGTCGGCCTGGCCGGAGTGGTCGCCGGGCCCTCGCCCGGTGGACGACCGGCGGTGCTTGCAGGGCATCCTGTTCGTGCTGTACACCGGAATCACCTGGCAGCAGTTGCCGCTGGGACTGGGCTTCGGCTCCGGGCAGACCTGCTGGCGCCGGCTCGACCGCTGGCAGGAGGCCGGGGTGGTGGAGGCCCTGCACCGCATACTCCTGGCCGAGTTGAACGCGGCCGGACTGTTCGACTGGACTCGCGCGTGCGTGGACGCCTCCCATGTGCGCGCGAAAAAGAGGGGGTGAGGCAACCGGCCCGTCGCCGGTCGACCGCCGCAAGACCGGCAGCAATCACCACCTAGCTCAATGCCAGTGAGCCTTTGCCAACTTGGCTGGCGGCGACGTGAGTTGGTGCAGGGACCGGGTGTGAGAAGAGGTGAAGCTCCTGGTAGATGGGTTGTCGACCAAGAGCAACCTGTCCGCCCGGGGCTTCATGTGCTTGTCTGCCCATCGGGGATCGATCTGTCCAGCTCGGCCCTTCGGTACCTGTCCCGCCGGCTGACTGCCCGGCGCCGTGAGCTTGGCACGCGGTGGCGTCGGCTTCCGGCGGACCGGCAGGCCCTGCTGGTGCTGGCCCACCTGCGGTGCGGGCACACCTACGCCCAGCTCGCCGTCGGCTTCGGCGTCGGGACCAGCACGGTGGCCCGGTATGTGGCCGAGGCCGTCGAGGTCCTGGCCGCGCTTGCACCCGACCTCGCTACGGCTGTGAGGGCTGCGGCGCGCAAGGCGTTCGTGATCCTCGACGGGACGCTGCTGCCCATCGGCCGTATCGCCGCCGACCGCCCCTACTACTCGGGGAAGCATAAGAAGCACGGGATGAACGTGCAGGTCATCGCCGATCCGGCCGGACGTCTGTTGCGGGCCTCGGCCGCCCTGCCGGGTGCGGTCCACGACATCAGTGCGGCCCGCGCCCACGGCATCGTCGATGCCCTGGCTCAGGCGGACATCCGCTGCTGGGCGGACAAGGTGTATCAGGGAGTCGGCGGTACCGTGCGGGTTCCCGACCGCGGCCGCTGGGAGAAGCTGTCCGCAGGTCAGCAGGCCGTCAACCGCTCTCACGCCAAGATCCGCGCGCTCGGTGAGCAGGCCATGGCCACCCTCAAGACCTGGCGTCTCCTACGCAAACTCCGGTGCAGCACCAGCCGCATCACTGCAATCGTCCAAGCCGTCCTCACCCTCCACCTCAACGCCTCCAACTGAGGTTGGGAAAGGCTCAGTGGTTCAGGTCGGCTGGGCTGTCTGATTGCCTTCGCTGGTCATCGGTCTGTGGGGCGGCGGGATGCCCGGACCGTCCCGGGCGGTGGAGGAGCGTTACCCGACGGAAGCCGGCGTACGGCGAGGCTGCCGGAGGGCGGACAGCACCGGCCGCCGGCGGACGGGCCGACCAGATGTAGTCAGCGGGGGCGGCCGCGAAGCCCACGTCGCAGGCGCCCGTGTGGCGTGAGGGACTGCCTTGCCAGTGCTGTCGGCGGACTGCCAGCGCAATCCCGCAGGTGCGCACGGACCGGTACCGTCTCGGCCGAGGGCCCCTCACCTGCCAGGAAAAGATCGCCCTGTTCGTCCTGGAGCCGGTACCGGTGAAGGTGCAAGCGCAGCGGCCAAAGGCGAAAGGCCTGGTCGCGCTCGGCCGACCGAGCCGCAGCCGGGGCGGTTCCCGCCGGCTGCGGGCGTGATAGGGCCAGACGGCGGGTCATGAGCAGGGTCGCCGACCAGTAGATCACCGCCTCGGTGCCGGCGGTGCGGCGTTCGAAGTCGCGGGCCAGGCGGCGGGGGCGCATCCGATGCGCGAAGAACCGTTCGACGATCCACCGCTTGGGCGGCACCACGAAGTCACGCATGTCGTTGCTACGCTTGACGATCACCAGGACCAGGGCGCGGCAGACGATGTGCATGTCGGTGCCGAGGATCGCGGCGTGCTCGACAAGGTGTTGACGATAGCCGCCGTCGCCCCAGGTCTTGCGGACCGTGGGGTGCTCGGCGGCCACCTCCTCAATGAGGGCCTGTCCGGCGACGGAGTCCTGCACGCTCGCGGCCGTGACCAGCAGCGCCACGGGCGGCGTGCAGATCATGGCGGTGCCCCGGCCGGCCCGGAGACAGCTACAGCACTCCCGGTTGTCACTTGTTCATGTGCAGCCGCCGGGAAATCTTGTCGGATATCTGGGCCAGGAATTCTGGACGACCCATTTCAAGATGGGTGCAGAGAATCCCTGACTCCTGAATGCTTCCTACTACATAAGGCGACCAGTCGGCCGCTGTCGGTGATTCGCCGCTCCGGTCCTTCCGGGCGGTGAATAACTGGACTTCTCCCTCGAAGCGTCCGGGGCGATGTTCGGCGAGGATGCGGACATGACTCTGCAGCACGGTGAGAATATTCCCGATCATCGCGCGTGTGATGCCATGGAAGATTCCCAACTCGCTATGGACAGCATTCAGTAGGTCGTCCGAAACCAGTTCGCCGTCTTGTCCGGAGTCGACCGCGACTCCGAGGGCTTCGCTGATGCCGTGGAGGATCTCCTGCTCGGATACGCTTCCGCGCTCGTCGTCGACTGTGGCGCCCGTGCCACGTGCCGGGTACGAGTCCAGGAGAGCGAGCATGGCCACGGTCTCCCCGGTGCCTTGCAGTTCGACGGCGATCTGGTGGGCCACTACGCCGCCGAAGGACCATCCCAGAAGGTGGTAGGGCCCGTTGGGCTGGATCGCACGAATGTGGTCGATGTAGTCGTCCACCATTTCCCGCATGCTGCCGGGAAGGTCTTCTTTCCCATCAAGCCCTCTTGCCTGGAGAGCGTAGATCGGGCGGTCGTCGGGGAGGAAACCGGCGAGAGGGGCATAGGACCAGCTGATCCCGCCGCCGGGATGGACACAGAAAAGTGGTTCCTTGTCCCCCTTGGTCCTGATGGGGAGGAGAACGTCGAAGGAACCCGCGATGACCGGTGAGTCGAGTTGTCGGGCGAGGGTTGCGACGGTGGGGTGTTCGAACAGGGTGCGGATGCTGATCTCGGTGTCGAGGACGGTGCGGATCCGGGAGATCAGCCGGGTGGCGAGCAGTGAGTGGCCGCCCAGTTCGAAGAAGCTGTCGTCCACGGTGACCTGTTCCAGTCCCAGCACCTCCGCGAACAACGCGCACAGCACCTCCTCCCGAGGAGTGGACGGCGCCCGGCCACAGGAGACCGCGGCGAAGTCGGGGGCGGGCAGGGCCCGCCGGTCGAGCTTCCCACTCGGCGTCAACGGCAGCGCGTCCAGAACGACGACAGCCGCGGGCACCATGTAGTCGGGCAGCACCGCCGACAGGCCCGCCCGTACCCCGGCGGCCACGTCCGCTCTCTCCCCGCTCTCCCCGGCGGCCGGCACGACATACCCGACCAACTGCCGAGAACCACCCGGACCATCCTCACGAACGGCCACAGCACCCCGACCGACCGACGGCAGACCACGCAACGCGCTCTCCACCTCACCGAGATCTACACGGAAACCCCGGATCTTGACCTGGTCATCAGCCCGCCCGACGAACTCCAACTGCCCGTCCCCACGCCAACGCACCACATCACCCGTGCGATACATCCGCCCACCCCGCACACCGAACGGACACGCCACGAACCGCTCAGCGGTCAGCCCCGCACGTCCCAGGTATCCCCGGCCCAGTTGGTCTCCCGCCAGATACAGCTCACCCGCGACGCCCACCGGCACCGGCCGCAAGCCCGTGTCCAGCACGAACACCTGTGTGTTCCACACCGGTCGGCCTATCGGCACCACTCCGGCGGCGGACTGTGCAGCGGGCGCGTCAGCGGCGAAGGTGACGTCCACGGACGCCTCGGTGGGGCCGTAGAGATTGTCCAGCCGGGCGTCCAGCACGCGCTGGAAGCGAGCCGCCAGTGCGCCGGGCAGCACCTCACCGCTGCAGATCACCCGGCGCAGGGTGGCGCAGGCGGCGGCCGTGGGTTCGTCGAGAAAGGTCTGCAGCATCGACGGTACGAAGTGAGCGGTGGTGACCCGTTGGGTCTGGATCAGTCCGGCCAGGTAGGCCGGGTCCTTGTGGCCGTCCGGCCGAGCCACGACCATCACGGCGCCCGCCAGCAGAGGGCTGATCAGCTCCCACACCGATACGTCGAACGCGGATGGTGTCTTGTGCAGCACGCGATCATCCGGGCCCAGTCCGTACTCGTCCTGCATCCACGTCAGCCGGTTCACGAGGCCCCGATGGGTGCCCACCACGCCCTTGGGCCTGCCGGTGGAACCCGAGGTGTAGATCACGTACGCCGGGTGCTCGACACGCAGCGGCACCAGACGCTCGACATCGGTGACATCACAGTCGCCGAACACGGCCAGCGCCTTGACCGTCAGCGGATCGTCCAGCACCAGTACACGCTCGGCCAGATCCGCATCCGGCAGACCGTCCCGCGCCGCCGTCGTGGTGACCACCACAGCCGGCCGGGCGTCCTCCAGCATGTAGGCGATACGTCCGGCCGGATACCCCAGGTCCACGGGAACGTACGCCCCGCCCGCCTTGAGCACCGCGAGAAGCGCCACGACGAAATCCGCCGACCGCGGCACCGCCAAAGCCACCAACGACTCCGGCCCCACCCCCCGCTCGATCAGCAACCGCGCCAACCGATTGGCACGGACATTCAACTCCCCATACGTCAAAACCTCATCCTCGAACACCACCGCCAGCGCATCCGGACACCGCACCACCTGACACTCGAACAACCACGGAACAGCGACCGGAGGCACATCCCACGCCGTGTCGTTCCACCCGACCAACACCTGACGACGCTCAACCTCCGAGAGGATGTCGAGACGTGACAAAGGCATGCGCGGATCGGCCGTCACCTGTTCCAGCAGGCGCAGGAAGCGCTGCCCGAGCCGTTCGACGGTGCCACGGTCGAACAGGTCGGCCGCGTAGGTGATCTCCCCGTCCAGCCCTGCCGGACGCCCCGCGCTGTCGGTCTGCTCGGTGAACTGGAGATCGAGATCGAACTTCGCCAACGATCCATGGCGGGGCAGCGGTTCGGTGTCCAGCCCGTGAAGCCCATATGCCGCTCTGGCGGTGTTCTGCAGGGTGAGCATGACCTGGAAGAGAGGGTGACGAGCCATGGAGCGGGCCGGGTTGAGGTCTTCGACCAGTCGCTCGAAGGGCACGTCCTGGTGGGCGAACGCGGCCAGGTCCGTCTCTCGGACTCGGCGGACCAGTTCCGCGAAGTCGGGGTCTCCCGACAGATCGGTACGCAGTACCAGGGTGTTCAGGAAGAAGCCGACGAGTTCGTCGAGTACCTCGTCGGTGCGCCCGGCCACAGGGGAGCCGATCGGCACGTCGCTGCCGGCGCCCAGCTTGGACAGCAAAGCCGCCACACCTGCCTGCAACACCATGAACACGCTGGCTCCGCTCTCGTCGGCCAGAGCCGCCAGAGCCTGGTGGATCTCGCCGGGCACACGCAACTCGACCGTGCCGCCGTGGTGTGTGGGCATCGGCGGGCGTGACCGGTCGTACGGCAGAGCCAGTTCCTGCGGCGTGTCCCGGAGCGCTTGCCGCCAGAAGCCGAGCTGTTCGTTCAGGAGGCCGGCGGGGTCGTCCTCCTCCCCCAGCAGCTCGCGCTGCCACAGGGTGTAGTCCGCGTACTGCGCCGGCAGTGGTGCCCACTTGGGCCGCTCACCCGCGCAGCGAGCCGCGTAGGCCACCGACAGGTCTCGCGCCAGCGGTGCGATCGACCATCCGTCACCGGCGATGTGGTGAACGACCACCAGCAGCACGTGCTCGCGGTTATCCATGCGGAACAGGCGGGCGCGCAGGGGCAGATCGCGTTCCAGGTCGAACGGTTCCATGGCCGCCGCCGGCAGCGCTTCGTCGAGCTCTTCCTCGGTCACCTGGGTGGTCGCAAGCGGCACGCGGGCCTGTTCCCCGTCGAGGACCTCCTGGCGCGGATTGTCGTCCACCGCCGGGAACACCGTCCGCAATGCCTCGTGCCGGAGTACGACGTCGTCCAGGGCCGCTTTCAGTGCTGCCGTGTCCAGTACGCCTGTCAGCCGCAGCGCCAGTGGCATGTGGTAGGCCGCACTCGGTCCTTCCAACTCGGTCAGGAACCACAGTCGCCGCTGTGCGAACGACAGTGGCACCACATCCGGCCGTGCCCTGGCCGTCAGCGGCGGGCGTCGCCGCGTGTGCGCGCCGGCCAGGCGTTCTGACAGGGTTGCGACGGTGGGGTGTTCGAACAGGGTGCGGATGCTGATCTCGGTGTCGAGGACGGTGCGGATCCGGGAGATCAGCCGGGTGGCGAGCAGTGAGTGGCCGCCCAGTTCGAAGAAGCTGTCGTCCACGGTGACCTGTTCCAGTCCCAGCACCTCCGCGAACAACGCGCACAGCACCTCCTCCCGAGGAGTGGACGGCGCCCGGCCACAGGAGACCGCGGCGAAGTCGGGGGCGGGCAGGGCCCGCCGGTCGAGCTTCCCACTCGGCGTCAACGGCAGCGCGTCCAGAACGACGACAGCCGCGGGCACCATGTAGTCGGGCAGCACCGCCGACAGGCCCGCCCGTACCCCGGCGGCCACGTCCGCTCTCTCCCCGCTCTCCCCGGCGGCCGGCACGACATACCCGACCAACTGCCGAGAACCACCCGGACCATCCTCACGAACGGCCACAGCACCCCGACCGACCGACGGCAGACCACGCAAGGCGCTCTCCACCTCACCGAGCTCGACACGGAAACCCCGGATCTTGACCTGGTCATCAGCCCGCCCGACGAACTCCAACTGCCCGTCCCCACGCCAACGCACCACATCACCCGTGCGATACATCCGCCCACCCCGCACACCGAACGGACACGCCACGAACCGCTCAGCGGTCAGCCCCGCACGTCCCAGGTATCCCCGGCCCAGTTGGTCTCCCGCCAGATACAGCTCACCCGCGACGCCCACCGGCACCGGCCGCAAGCCCGTGTCCAGCACGAACACCTGTGTGTTCCACACCGGTCGGCCTATCGGCACCACTCCGGCGGCGGACTGTGCAGCGGGCGCGTCAGCGGCGAAGGTGACGTCCACGGACGCCTCGGTGGGGCCGTAGAGATTGTCCAGCCGGGCGTCCAGCACGCGCTGGAAGCGAGCCGCCAGTGCGCCGGGCAGCACCTCACCGCTGCAGATCACCCGGCGCAGGGTGGCGCAGGCGGCGGCCGTGGGTTCGTCGAGAAAGGTCTGCAGCATCGACGGTACGAAGTGAGCGGTGGTGACCCGTTGGGTCTGGATCAGTCCGGCCAGGTAGGCCGGGTCCTTGTGGCCGTCCGGCCGAGCCACGACCATCACGGCGCCCGCCAGCAGAGGGCTGATCAGCTCCCACACCGATACGTCGAACGCGGATGGTGTCTTGTGCAGCACGCGATCATCCGGGCCCAGTCCGTACTCGTCCTGCATCCACGTCAGCCGGTTCACGAGGCCCCGATGGGTGCCCACCACGCCCTTGGGCCTGCCGGTGGAACCCGAGGTGTAGATCACGTACGCCGGGTGCTCGACACGCAGCGGCACCAGACGCTCGACATCGGTGACATCACAGTCGCCGAACACGGCCAGCGCCTTGACCGTCAGCGGATCGTCCAGCACCAGTACACGCTCGGCCAGATCCGCATCCGGCAGACCGTCCCGCGCCGCCGTCGTGGTGACCACCACAGCCGGCCGGGCGTCCTCCAGCATGTAGGCGATACGTCCGGCCGGATACCCCAGGTCCACGGGAACGTACGCCCCGCCCGCCTTGAGCACCGCGAGAAGCGCCACGACGAAATCCGCCGACCGCGGCACCGCCAAAGCCACCAACGACTCCGGCCCCACCCCCCGCTCGATCAGCAACCGCGCCAACCGATTGGCACGGACATTCAACTCCCCATACGTCAAAACCTCATCCTCGAACACCACCGCCAGCGCATCCGGACACCGCACCACCTGACACTCGAACAACCACGGAACAGCGACCGGAGGCACATCCCACGCCGTGTCGTTCCACCCGACCAACACCTGACGACGCTCAACCTCCGACAGGATCTCCAGACTGGAAATCGATGATCCCGGAGGGAGTTTCACGAATTGCTCGATGATTCGGCCGAAACGGACGGCGTTCTGCCGGTTCGTTTCCACACTATAGCGTTCCGGATTCGCACTGAACGCTATTTTGAGGTCATCATCCATGGATCGGTTGTACACGGACACCAGGACGTCCTCGATCGGGCCGTTCGCCAACGTGTGGGTCGTGCTGACCATGCCGCCGAGTTCGAATTCCCCCTCGAAGGACATGACATTCACCACGAGACCGAACAGAGACCCTTGGTTCGGGATTCGAAGGTCGCGACGGATGTCCGCATAGCGATAACGCTGATGCCGCAGGCCTTCCCTGACGGCCTGCGATGCCAACCGGACAAGCTCACTCAGCGGCATGTCAGGACGCACTGCGACACGAATGGGCAAAATGTTGGCCATCATGCCCGGGATGCTGCGCTGTTCCTTCCCGATTCGGGCCGAGACGGACAGACCGACAATGACATCCTGGGAGCCCGTCGCCTTGTGGATCGCGGCGACGGCCGCAGAGACCACGAGACCGGCGAGACTCGTCCGCATCCTCCTGGCAGTACGGCGTAGTTCAAGGGCCGTCTCAGGAGCCACCCCTTCGAAGTGGCGGATGAAGGCGGAGGGCAAGCCGGACGAAAGCAGCTCCGCACTCAGACTCGTCGTCTCCGGGCGATCGGCGAGTGTCCTGGTCCAGTACTCCCGGTCCCTCGCGAAGTCTTCCGATCCGCGATAGGCGGACTCGCCGGAGATCAGCTTTTCGATGTGCTGGAATCTTTTCGGCTCGTACATACCACCGGCAGCCAGAGAACCGTAGACCTCGGCGAACCGGGCAGCGACGATCGGTCCACTGAATCCGTCAACAATCGCATGATGAACTCGTTGGTACCAGAAGTACCGTTCCTCTTCGATCCGGATGAGCGCCTGCAAAAAGAGAGGGGAATCAGTCAGGGCGAATGGATTTCGCATGTCCGACCTCATCCACTCCTGGGCAGCGGATTCCGCATCTTCGTGACGCGTCAAGTCGATGAAGCGCAGAGGCCATCCATCACGGCCGCTCAGGTGCTGCCGAAGATTCTCACCGTCGTGCGTGAAGCGCGTGTGATAGAAGTCGATCTCATTCAGAACGTGACGCAGCGAGATCTCGAAGACGCCGACATCCAGCGGACCCCGAATGTCCAGATACTCAACGATATTGAATATGGGGTTCTCAGGATCAATTTGCTGGGCATACCACATCTCCGCCTGCCCGCCCAAAAGATCCCAGTGGCCGTTTCGAACCTCAGTCATACCGAACCTTTGCTCTGCATACATCCGCGCATCATGGAATCAAATTCCTTCAGACTTCACACAAACCGACCAAGGCGCTGGCCCTGCTCCATCCCGCGCTGCGCGAGGTTCAACAGGTGCTCATGTGACGACGGTTCACGCGTCTGAAAGCCTCTTCGGCCTCATGTCCGTCCAGTTTTCTTCGACATAAGCCAGACATTCATCTCGGCCGGCCTCACCGAAGACAAGGTGCCACCCCTCCGGAACATCAACACGTACCGGCCACAACGAATACTGACCCTCGTCATTGACAAGCACAAGATAATCACCTTCCATATCCTCAAAAGGATTTCCCATATTACTCACGACCATTCTCCTTCTGATCCACACATGGCTGCCGACGAGGGCCTCAGCGTTCACAGCACCCCCCGAGCAAGCGCCCAGGTGTCCCGCATCGCACTCAACGGCGGGGGAAGCGGGGTGGTTCAGTTGTGCTTGCAAGACCGGTGGCGAGGTCGGGCGCGAGCGCGGCCAGGACCTCGACGGCTTCGGCCACATACCGGGCCACCGTGCTGGTCTCGACGCCGAAGCCGACGGCGAGCTGGGCGTAGGTGTGCCCGCACCGCAGGTGGGCCAGCACCAGCAGGGCCTGCCGGTCCGCCGGAAGCCGACGCCACCGCGTGCCAAGCTCACGGCGCCGGGCAGTCAGCCGGCGGGACAGGTACCGAAGGGCCGAGCTGGACAGATCGATCCCCGTCGTCGCACGCCCGGACGGCACCCCGCTGTGGTTCTCCCGCGCGACACCCGGCCGCACGCACGACCTCACCGTGGCCCGCGCGCACGGCGTCGTCCAAGCCTGCCTCACCCGGCAGATCCTCGTTTTCGCCGACCGCGCCTACCAGGGCGTCGGCGCCACCTTCCGCACCCCCTACTACCACCACCACGAACAACCCGCCCACTACCAGCAGTTCAACCGCGACCACGCCCGGCTCAGAGCTCCCGGCGAACGCGCCTTCGCACAGCTGAAGTCCTGGCGACTGTTACGCCGCGCACGCTGCTCCACCCGCCGCATCGGGACCATCGACCAAGCCGTCCACGCACTACTGACCTGACCCTATGAGGGCCGGGCCCCCTTCCGTGCTCATCCAGGCGATACGTATCGTCCGGGTATCAGCGGGCTCGGGAAGGAGGCCCTCAATGTCTGTCTACGTCGGTATCGATGTGCATCGCAAGCGGTCACAGATCGCGGTCCTCGACGACGAGGGCACGGTCCGGATCAATCGGAACGTGCCCAACGGGGTCGCGCAGGTCCTGGGCGTCATCGGGGACCTGCCGATCGGCACCCCGGTCGCCTTCGAGGCCGCCTACGGCTGGGGCTGGCTGGTGGAACTGCTGGAGGACTACGGCTACCAGCCGCACCTGGTCCATCCGCTGCAATGCAAGGCCATCGCCTCCGCCAGGCTCAAAAACGACAAGGTCGACGCGGCCACCCTCGGCCGGCTCCTGCGTGCCGACCTCCTACCGGAAGCGTGGATCGCGCCGCTGGAGATACGGCAGCGGCGGGCGCTGCTGCGGCACCGCTTCCAGCTCGTACGGCTGCGGACGCTGCTGCGCAACCGGGTCCACGCGGTCCTCGCGGACCTGGGCCACGACCGGGCGGGCTCGGTCTTCACCGGGCCGGGCCGGGTCTGGCTCGCCTCGCTCGATCTGCCGGACGCCTCCCGCCGCGTGGTGGACGACCTGCTGCAGCTGATGGACACGCTGCAGATCCCGATCGACGCCCTGGACGTGCAGCTCGCCGCGCACGCCCGCGGCGAGCCCCGCGTCAAGGTCCTCACCGCCCTGCCGGGGGTCGGCCCGCTCACCGCCCTGGTGATCCTGGCCGAGGTCGGCGACGTCACCCGTTTCCCGTCCGCGCGCAAGCTCGCCACATGGGCCGGGCTCACCCCGACCGTGCGCGGCTCGGACCTCACCGTCCGGCACGGGCACATCTCCAAGCAGGGAGACGCCTGGCTGCGGTGGATCCTGTGCGAGGCCGCACAGACCGCCAAGCGCCACCCTGACTTCGCCGACACCTACCGGGCCATCACCGCCCGCCGCGGGAAGAAGATCGCCACCACCGCCATCGCCCGCAAGTTCCTCACCCGCGCCTATCACCTCCTCCAGGCCGCCGAACCGCAGCCGCAGCGCAGGAAACGAGCCGCGCGATGAGATCCCTCCCGCACCGGCCGCCCGCAGACCCCGGGGTGAGCTCGCATCCATTGCATGAGACGGCCCTCCGCCGCGCTCGATGACCTGACTGAGCAGCCCCGGCCCCCGGACCACGGTCATGGCGCCGACCACACCGGCCAGACGCCGAATGGGTGCATGTGAACACCACGCCGACCACGGCATCCCGGGAGCCCAGCCCCACGCGAACGGCCAGTACCCGACCAAAACTTCACCCCAGACACAACCAACGGCCCTCGGCTGCCAGGGCTTGATCAAGTTCCGTTGAGGTCGGGCCTGGGGTTGATGCCCAGGATGGGGAGGGCTCGTTCGGGTTCGTCGCGGATGGCGCGGGTGGTCTTGGCGATGTTGTCGGCTCCGAGGATCTTCAGGGTGCCAAGGGCGAGGTTGCGGAAGGTGGCCATGGCGCGGGGTGCGTTGCCGGCGTGGACGGTGGAGGCATCCTCGGCGAAGGTGCGGTCGCGGATGTGGTGTTGGGCTTCCACGGTCCAGTGTCCGCGCAGGTGGGAGGCGAGTTCGGTGAGGCTGAACCTCGGGAGTGGACACCGGGTTTCATGCGACGAGTGACAGCGTATGTGATGCGGTCAGTTGTTGTTCGAACTCGGCTGGTGTGAGGTAGCCGAGGTCGGAGTGACGGCGACGCCGGTTGTAGTACGACATCCAGCGGAATAGCTCGAGCCGGGTCTGCGCCTTCGAAACCCAGTGGCGTCCGTGCAGCAGCTCCCGCTTCAGGCCCTGGAAGAACGACTCGGCGAGGGCGTTGTCGTAGCTCGAGCCGACCCGGCCCATGCTGCGGCGGATGCCGTGCCGGCGGCAGACCCCGGCGAAGGCGGCCGCGCTGTACTGGGCGCCCCTGTCCGTGTGGAAGACGACGCCGTCCACCTGGCCGCCGCGGGCGGACACGGCCATCTCGATCGCGTCGGTGACCAGGGAAGTGCGCATGTGGTCGGCGATCGACCAGCCGACCACCTTCCTCGAGCAGATGTCGATCACCGTGGCGAGGTAGAGCCAGGTCGCGCCGACGGTTATGTAGGTGATGTCACCGCACCATCTGGTGTTCAGGGCGGTGGCGGTGAAGTCGCGCATCACCAGGTCCGGCGCGGGCGGAGCGGTCCTGTCCGCGATCGTCGTCCGCTTCTTCCTGCGCAGGTGCCGGCCGACGATGTGGTTGATCCGCATCAGCCGGGTCACGCGCTTGCGGTTGATCCGACGCCCTCTGGCGCGTAGTTCGGCATGGACGCGCGGGGCGCCGTAGGCGCCCTGGTGCTCGGCGTGGATGGCACGGATCTCACTCACGGTCCGCTGTTCCTCCGCCCGACGCTCGGCGCGGGACTGCGCGGTGGCCAGGTGCTGGTAGTAGCCGGAACGGGATACCCCGAGCACCCGGCAGATCCGCTTCACGCCGAAGTCGGCACGATTGACGGAGATGAAGTCCCAGCGGCGGGGCCTCACTTCACCTCCCGAGCGAAATAGGCGGCTGCCCGGCGCAGGATCTCGCGCTCCAGCTGCCACTCCTTCTCCGCCTTCAGCAGCCGGGCATTCTCGGCCCGCAGCCGGGCCAGCTCCTCTGCCGCCCGGACGCAGCGAAGCCGGCATGAGCGAGATAAGCGGATGGCGTCTAGAACGCGAGCCGCGTACCCAAGTATGGCGACCAGGGCATCATGGTGTAGGCGCGCACGAGTGATCTTTCTCGCCGTGTAAGAAGGCGCGTGAGCCCTGGCCCTCCGTGTGTGGGCTGGACTGTCACCTACCGGGTCCGCGCCGATTTGTGTCTGCGCCTTTGCTGTAGGGCGCGGGGGCTGGGTGTCCCGTGTCTGACGTCTGGGCGGATGCCGCGGTACTGCCGGGTGGCAGGTGCG
>NZ_JBIBKW010000058.1:0-12983 GCF_042959465.1 Streptomyces sp. NPDC007901
CCGCTGCCTGCCCCTACACCTCCGCGATCACGCCCCGCACACGAAGAAGTCCCTGTTCATCGAACAGGGACTCCCTTTGCCACAACGCACTGAGAACCTGCTCCGCCTCCCAGGCCTACTACCGACGCAAGCGCGACGAGGGGAAGGGACACAAGCAGGTCGTGCTCGCTCTGGCCCGTCGACGAGCCAACGCCTTATGTGCCATGCTCCGCGACGGAGAGTGTTATCAAGCGTTACCACGCGTTACTGCCGCGGCTTGACATCGTCATTGGGAAGTTCTTTATCTACCAAGATCTACCGGGTCTGCCGATGGCCTTGAGGGTCTCAGGGCGTTTGACGGTCTTGCTCACGTCGTAGCGGGGTGCGGGACGGCGGTTCTTGGTCCCCGGCGGCCGTCCGGGACCGGTTCCACGTGGTTGGGGAACACGGGCCGGGCAGAGCAGGTGAGCGCGGATGTTCCTGAACCCCCGGCGGACCCGGGCGGGCGTGAGCCGGTCGGGTGCGGCGGTTTTCTCCCAAGGGCGGCGGGGATCTTCGGCGAGTGGACGGGCGAGCCGGAGCTGGGTGTGAGCGACGATCAGGATCCAGGTCCAGCAGTCCGCGGCTTTGGGGGGCACGGAGTTTGGGTGTGGTCCAGCCGAGGGTCTGCTTCGCGAATCGGAAGGTGTGCTCCAGATCGAAGCGGCGGAGAAAAGCCTGCCAGGAACGGTCCACGTCGTCCGGGGTCACGCCGGTCTTCGAGGACCATAACCACACCGGCGGAGCGTCTCGCTCCTTCGACAGGTGCTCGACCTTCAGCCGGATCAACCTTCCCTCGACCAGGGGTAGTTCACCGTCGTGGTCGAGCCAGGACGAGCGGTGGGTGAGCCATGGGTGGACCCGGTCCCACGCCTGGGTCTCGGCCTTGCCGTAGTTGGTGGTGTCGGTGACGGTGGTGATCGCGGGCTCTGGCCAGGTCTCCGGCATGCTAAAGCGGAATTCCGGGCCGTGCTTGGGCGGCCGGCCGTTGACGCCGTGCATCCGCGGTGATTTCGGCAGACGCATGACGCGGTCGGAGCGGACTCGGCCGACCATCTCGACGGGCAAGTTGCGCAGGACCCACGCCAGGCGAGTGACGTCGTAGTCGGCGTCACTGGCGATCACAATATGCGGGTCCTTGGCCTGCCACTGGCCCGCGGCGATGAGCCGTTCGACGACACCCCGCAGCTGGGCGGCAGTGACCGCGGTCGCGTCGTCCGCCGGGCCGAGCCGGACCGCGTCCAGGATCGCGGTCCAGGATGTGGCCCCCGGCTCCAGCACGGCCACGAAGGAGTAGGGCCTGGCTGTGTTGGTTTCTGAGGGAGCCGTTTCGACGTGACTTCGGGAGTCGTTTTGCGGCGAGTATCAAGATCGATCTCAGTCGCTTTTGATGTGAGAAGCCGGTCTTCTCGCTCTCCGGTCCACCGCGTCTGGCCTGAGGCCGTCGGCTTACTCATGCGCGTTGTTCAGCCGACCGGTCCCGTCATCGCGTGCGGCCGTACTGCCGGTTCGAGCAGAGACAACGTCCGCTCCTCTGCATCGAGGGCGGCACGGATACCGACCGGCATCGGCAGATTCGGGCCTGCGTGTCCGACCTCGACGTTGCCCAGGACTGGGATGTCGCGGTCACCGAGGACGTCGAGGACGATCTCGGCCAGGGTCGGGGAGCCGTCGGGCGAGTCGAGTCCGTCGATCGCCTCCGGAACGCCCACGACCATGCCGGAGATCCGATCGAGAATGCCGCTGTGCCGCAGTATCTGCAGATAGCTCCACACGTACGTTGCCTGGCCGCCCAGCTCCTCCCAGAACAGCACCGCGCCGTCGAAGCATTCGAGCGGCAGCGCGAAAGGCGTCGCCTGCGCCAGCACGATGCGATTGATGACCCCGCCGATCAGCGGACCTTCCGCCCGCCCGGGACGCCAGCAGTCCCACGACGGACCGGCGGGCAGCGCACCGATCGGCTTCGTGCCGGTCAGCAGCGTCGAGTACAGCTTCCCCAGCTCCTCCCGGCGGGCCGCGGAAGCTCTCTGCCAGTGCCCTCCGAAGCCGGGCGTAGCCAGGTCGGCGTGGAAGCCGACCAGACCGGTGCGCGCGTAGAGCACCAGGTGCAGCAGTGAGATGTCGCTGTAGCCGAGGATCGGCTTGGGGTCGGCCCTGACCGCGTCGAAGTCGATCAGGTCCAGGTATCCGAACACCGTCTGGCCACCGTCGTGCGCGACGATCGCGCGCACCTCGGGATCACGTAGCAGACCGTTGAACTCCTTGGCGATCTCGTCCGGCCGCGCCGCGCTCCACCAGCGGTGCCGTCCGGCTTCGAGGAGCGGCGCGAGGCGCACCCGGAATCCCATCTGTTCGAGCTCGGCCACTGCCCGTTGGAGGTCGGGTGCGTATTGGGCATGGAGCGGCCCGGACAGTGCCGCGACGACGACGAGGCCTCCGGGCTCCAGGGCGCGAGGGCGCAGCAGTTGTGACGGTGCAGTATGGGTCACCGAGGCAGTGTTCCGACACCCGTAACGACACGCTAGTCATTTACCGATCGGGCACCAGATGGCGCCTCCTGTGCGGCGCCCGGGCAGCTGGCGTGGGTCTGTTCGGCCAGGGCTTTGGTGTGGGCGAGGCGGTAGGACTCGGTGCCAGTAACGCGGGCGAGGCAGCCAGGCCGTTCGCGTCATCCCCACAGCAAGGAACCTGCGCTGACGCGGTCGTGTGGAGCGCGATGTCGACAGCCCCGGCCGGGGAGGTGGGAGGTGGGTGTGTCCCGTTAGAGTCATCGACAGCAGAACTCACAACCGAATCACAGCAATTGGGTGGGGACTCATGAAGCTGAAGTACACCGCTGCTTGGGTGGGGTTCACGGCGGCGGCAACTGTCGCCGTGTCCGCGTGCGGGTCCGGCGGGGTGAAGACGGCCACCTCGGCCGTGGACAACGCGGACAAGATCATGGCGGTGCTCTCACACGCGACCGACCGGACCGACAAGCTCGGCTCAGCGCAGGTCAGGGTGAGCACCGACACCGGCACAGGCACCCCGGTCACCATGAACGGCACGTTCTCCTGGGGAGACGGCCTGGCCATGGACGTCCGGATGGACACCAAGGCCGCGAACATGCAGGCGCTCCAGCACAGTGCGACGATCCGGACCCTGTTCGTGAAGGGCGCCTACTACTACAACGTCGACGCCCAGCCCTCTGGCCCGCTCAGGGGCAAGGAGTGGATGAAGGTCGACGCGTCGGCGCTCTTCGGGGACAAGGGCGCCCAGGCCTTCAGCGGGAGCAGCGGCGGCAACCCGGCGGCCACGCTGAAGTACCTCAAATACGCGAGCGACGTGAAGGACCTCGGCAAGGAGACGGTCGACGGGCAGAGCACGGCCCACTACCGGGCCGTCGTCGACCAGGCGCAGCTGGGGAAGTACAAGGACGCCTACGGCAGTGACGGCATGAACGCGCTGACCGGCGGCGCCGACTCGGTGACGATGGACGTGTGGATCGGCTCCAAGGACCTGCCGGTCCGCCTGACGGAGCGGTTCGGCAAGGCGACCGTGACCATGGACTTCGACAAGTTCGGCGCCACTGCCCCGGTGAAGGCGCCGCCGGCCGCGCAGACCGCCGACCTCACCAAGGCGATCAAGGACGCCCGGAAGAAGCAGAGCTGACCTGGGACATCCGGACTGGCGGAAGGCGGCGGCACGCTCGCGCCCTGCTGAACGCCGCGACGGCCATTCCCCAGGATGCGAAGGCCCTTTCGGGGGACAGGAGCTGGAGACGGTGCTGGCCAACGCCGGCGACGTCGAGAGCGCTGCCCGCGTAGTCGAGCAGGCGCAGGCGCGGCGGGCGAGCTAGCGACCCGCCGCGCCTGCGCTTCGGTCGGCGCCGCCCTGCATTGCGACGTGAAGCTGAGGCGGTCCGGGCACCCGCGGTCCTCCCGAGTCGGGCTGCCTGCTCCAGGCTGCGCGCTCGGACTCCTCTCCTGGATCCCGCGATGCGCCGCAGAGCCCTGCGGTACCGTCCCCGAGTGCAAGGGCGTGGCGGGAAGCCGGGTTCTCGGGGGGTGCTGCTCCATGACGTGGTGGCAGGCGTGCCTGTGGGGTGCGCTCGGCGCCGGGCTGGTGGAGGCCAGGGAGATGCTGCAGCTGTACCGAGTGCAAGGCCATTTCCCATGGGTGAAGTGTCCAGGGTGGCCGAAGGTCATCGCGGAGCGACGCAATGCCGAGTGTCAGTTTCTAGAGGTCAGCATCCGCCTCTTCCCGAAAGGAAGGCCGCCTGGGCAGGGCCGTGGTCTCCTGAGTGGCTGTGGACGCCATCATCACAAGTGCTGTCGCCGTTGTGGGGACTCTCGCTGGAGCTCTGCTGACGCATCTCTTCCAGCTCAGGGTGGCCGAGCGCGGGGAACGAGCCAGCCGCTCAGCCCGCCTCCGGCAGGATCGGTTGGAGGCGTGCAGCGCGTTTGCCGCCGTGGCGACCAGACTGCGCCGTGCGGCGAACGACCGCTGGTTTCGTCGGCAGGAGAGCCCCGACGGACACGAGTCGTTCGAGGCCGCTGACGAGTTCTATGGCCTCCGATCTGCGGCTTGGGAGTCTTACTACCGGCTGAGAATGGTCACCGCGGACCCGGAGCTGAAACAACTCGCCGAAGCTGTGATCAACGGGGCTTCAGCGATAGTCGACGCCTGTGATCACGCCGATGTGCGTGCTTGTAGGGATCGGACCAGCGCATTGATCGAGGACTTCGTCCGGCGAGCTGGTGACCTGCTGGGTGCGCAGGAGTATTGAAACTCCCCCCGCAGTTGAACGGCGGACCGAGTGAGGCGACGAGCGACCCTGGTCGTTTTCAGAGATCCCCATCAATGGCCCGCACCGCCGACGGCTCGACGGCGGGCCCGGCCGCCAGGCGCTCGCCGAGCTGCCGCAGAGACAACGTCAAGCCCGCATCGGCGGCCACCGCTTCGGCCCGGGACGCCCACAACCCGGGCACACACACGGCGCCGGGTTGCCACACCTGCCAGGCGGCCTCCGCGAGCAGGCCGGCGACCTGGCTGATCGCCGCCTCCCAGCGGTCTCCCGCCTCCCGGTCGCCGAGGCGGGAGGCCGTCCACCGCGCCGTGCAGGCATCGTTGAGCACCGCCTCCAAGAAGCCCAGGAAGGCAAGCCAGCGATGCCAGGGCGCGGGAAGCCGGGCAGCGTCCTCGGCCAACGGCCGGGCGAAAGCCGCGTAAGCAGGCCGGCGCCGCTGCACCAGATCCCACCGGTGCGCGGCCGGAGGGCACCTGCCGGGCAGGTACATCGCCGCATCGGCCGCCACCCCTTCGGCACCGGCAACGCCGAGGCCGTCGCCTTCCGCGTCCTGAACGCCGACCCGGACCTCGGCGGCGTCCCCGACGACCTGCTCAGCCTGGTGACGGCGTGCCTGGCCAAGGAACCTGGCCGCCGGCCCTCATCCGCAGCCGTCGCGCAGCAGAGTGCCGAACTGCTCGGCGAGCAGGCGACCCAGGTCCTCGCCGATGTCCACGACCGGCCTACCGAAGTCCCGAACCTGATCGCCGAGCAGTGGCACCCCCCCCGGCTGTCGAAGACCCCGTCTGGCCCGCTCCAGCCCCGCGCCGTCCAGGCCGGCGGACCCGGATCGCTGCGGTGGCAGCCGCTGCATTCACCGTGGCCGCCGTCGGCACCTGGGGCGCACTGGCCCCGGACCACGGTGCCCAGGTCCAGCGACTTCGGTCGCTTCTTGCGCGCCTAGTACGCCGACTCCGACAGCCCCAGCACCCGGCAGGCGAACCTCGTTCGCCCGCCTCAACTCCGCGTTTACCCGGCGAAGTTGCCTCAGTTCTTCCTGCTCGGTGGTGGTCAGCCGGTCGTCGCGTTCACCGGTGTCCGCCTCGGCTTGGCGGACCCAGCCGCGCAGGGACTCCTTGTGGATGCCCAGGTCCTTCGCGACGTGCCCGATCGGATGACTGGTGGTGCGGACCTCGCGGACGGTTCGCTCGCGGAGCTCGTCCTGCTTCATGGACTCCACGAAACGGGGTGCAGCTCACCGCAGGTGGGTTATTGGGGGCCGACACCGGGGGAGCCGGGTTGGTGTGCCAAGCGGCGTGATCAGCGCGTGTGGTTGAAGGTCAGCGGAGGGTTGGCGTTGCCGGCGAGGGTGTGGGCGAAGTCCGGCCACCAGGCACCGGCGGGCGGATCCTCGACGCCGCCGTACTCGGGGTCTCCCGGTCCGGCCGTGCCGCGGTGGCAGGTGCCGTCGGACTGGCCGATGGTCTTCACGTACAGGTACGCCTCGGCCAAGGGGACGCCGGTTTGCGTCGTGGGGCGGTTGCCGACTCCGCGGCCCGGGGCGTTGCACCAGGGTTCGTCGTCGGTGTACTTGCCGGGCGGGGCGGTCCATGCACCCCGTCCGTTTCGGCTGGTGTCCAGGACGTAGTGGGTGAGCCGGTCGGTACGAGGTGTGCCGACGTTGCTGTCGTACCAGGCGTCGGTCCAGTGCCAGGTCGAAGGGTCGTCGAACTCGACCGCGTCGCCCGGGAGCCCGTCGTTGGGGGCAGCCGAGGAGTAGTACTGGCTGGCACACTGGTCGGCCCGCCCAGCGGGGTCAAGGGATTCCGTGGCGTACCAGACGCATTTGGACACCCATGTGCCATAGCGGTTGAGCTGGTCGGTCGGCTGGTAGTTCGAGATGTTGAGGGCGAATCCCTGCGCCTGCCGCAGGCCCGCGTCGATCAGCCGGCCGGTGATCTCACCGACGGGCTGCCACTTGCTGTTGCCGGCGTCCAGGTAGACGGAGGTCGCAGGGTCGGCTTCCAGGGTGCCGACGGCCGATCTGACCTCGGCGATACGGGCGGTGGTGAGCGAACCTGTCGGGTCGGTGTCCGGGCCGCAGTCCTTGGGGAGCAGCGCGAGTGAGTCCGGTTCGACGATGACGACGGCCTTGTAGGTGCCGATGGCTCTGGCGACAGCCTTCACCCAGGCGTCGTAGGCGGCCGAGTCGGCCGCGCCGCCGGCCGAATAGGAGCCGCAGTCCCGGCCAGGAACGTCGTACAGGACCAGCAGTGGGACGGAGCGGGTCGCCTTCGCGGCCTGGACTATGCCTCGGACGCGATCGCCGACTTGCTGGGGGGTTCCGTCGGTCAGCCAGACCGCCTCGGGCCAGCTGGCGAGTTCGGCCATGTTGCGCGCGTCGGCCAGATGGCCGGCCCGCAGGTCGGAGAGGGCCTGGTGAGCAGCTTCGCTGTGTGGATCGACGTAGAAGCGTGTACCGCTGCCCAGTGTTCGGCTCGGTGCTGGTCCGGGGGTGGCTTGTGCGCCGGGGGTGAGGCCTGTCACCACGAGAGCCGCCGCACAGGCCACGAGGGCCAGTCGGCGGAGCGCTCTGCCATTCATCATGGGGTGGAGTCTCCCTTTCAGTACGTAGGTGTGGGTGTGCCGGGCGACTGCACCGACGGAGCCTCGAATCTCACGGCTCTCCGCCATGCGGCGCACGGTTGGGAGCGCTTCCAGGTTGGTGATGATTGAGCGCACGAGAGCCCGTGTCAAGACTGAAGTGGATGATGTATACGGCTGCATGAGGAACGAAGGCGTGCGGTCGCGTCGTCTCACCTTTGCATTCACGCGCTGAACTCGGTGACCCGCAACGTCCGGCTCGGCACTGCCTTCAGTTCAATCGAGCTCGCTCAACGAAGCGATCGACCCGTTCTCGTTCAACAGTTGAAGTCGAAGCTATTGACAGGAAGTTACGGCGCTGTCATGTTCACCGTCATCGGAGCGAAGTGCCACCTTTGCTGGAAGCGCTTCCAAAATGCATCCACGGCCGAGCAATGGAGCTCACCATGCCAGCTGGTCTCTTCACGTCGGTTCGCAGCGCGGTCACGTTGGTGACGGCGTGCCTGCTGCTGCCCTTCTCCGCTCACCCGGCGCATGCCAGTTCCTGGGGGAGTCCCCAGACCGTCAACTCGTGGAATGTCATCAACGGGAGGTGGACCGCCAACAACGAGCTGGAGACGTACACGCCGAACTGCGTCTGGTACGACGGCGGCACCCTGATGATCAAGACATACAAGGCCGCCGACGGGACGTACTACTCGGGTCGCGTGGAGTCGAAGGCGCTCTACGGCTACGGCACCTACAGCTTCACCGCGAACATGCCCGACGGACGCGGGCTGCTCCCGGCGGTGTGGGCGGCCTACCTGAACCCGTGGCTGCCCGAGTTCGACGCCGCCGAGATCGTCGGCCAGAACAACCACACCGTGTACCAGACACTTCACGACCAGAACAACGGGCAGACTCAGTACTCGAAGAACAACTCCTCGGGGTGGACGAACGCGTTCCACACGTATTCGTTCACGTGGTGGCCCGACCACGTCGACTTCGCGGTGGACGGCACCATCACGGGCTCGAAGCCCTACACCACGCCCGCCGGGACCGGCATGCACTTCATCGTCGACACGGCGGTGGGAGGCGACTGGCCAGGCAATCCGGACAACTCGACCTGGGCAACGGCGGACGGCGCCCGCTACCTGAAGGTCTCCTCGATCACGTACACGCCGTACTACCCGTGACCTGACCGGCGGCCATCCTCCGGGATGGCCGCCGCCCGTGCGGGATCCCGCGAGGGTGGTCCGCACGGTCAGGCGCTGGAACGCACCACCAGATGAGACGGCAGCAGCAGGGGAGTGGGGTCTGCGCCCTCGATGACACCGACCAGCATGCGGGCCATCTCCCGTCCCAGGGCACGGATCGGCTGGTGAACGGTGGTCAGCGGCGGGTGTGCGATCTGCGCCACAGGGAGATCGTCGAAGCCCACGACCGCGACGTCGTGCGGAACCGAGCGGCCGCCTGCGCGCAGTGCACGCAGGGCCCCCGCCGCCATGTTGTCGTTCGCCGCGAACACTCCGTCCACGGCGGGATGTCTCTCGAGCAGCCTGGCCATGGCCAAGGCCCCGCTGGGCTCGTTGAAGTCCCCGGTCTCGGGGGCGTGCGGCCTCCTCCCGGCGAGCAGCAGCGCTTCCCGGTACCCCTGGTAGCGTGCACGGCCCACCTCCGTGTCCAGAGGCCCGCAGATGGTGGCGATGTCGGTGCGTCCGCCGGCGAGCAGATGCTCGGTAGCGCGCCGTGCGCCGGCGACGTTGTCTATGTCCACGTACCAGCGCGGGTCGGCGCCTCCGGGGCGTCCGCCGAAGACGACCGGCAGCTCCGTCTCCGCTGCCAGGTGTGCCAGGGGGTCGTCGGCGTGCAGCGCCATCATCATCACGCCGTCCACGCCTCGGGACCGCAGCAGGTCCCCGACCCGCTTTCGGGCCCGGTCGGAGGCGGCCAGGCAGAGCATGAGATGCAGGTCGGCCTCTTCGAGGACACTGGAGACTCCGGCGATGACCTGTCCGAAGAAGGGGTCCGCGAGCACTGAGGGATCGTGCTGCGAGATGACGAGAGCCGCTGCTCCCGCCTGGCGCGTGGCCAGCGCCCGGGCCTTGGGGTTCGGCACGTATCCAAGTTCCCGTACGGCCCGCTCTACCGCCTCGCGTTTGGCGCGGCTGACATGCGGAGCGTTGTTGAGTGCCCGGGACGCGACGGAGCGGGAGACCTCGGCGAGCGCGGCCACCTCGTCGAGCGTCGGCCGTCCCGACCGTGAGACCTCATTCATCACTTGCCCCTTCATGTCACCGCGTACGTGGAAGCCCTTCCATTCTTGTCTGCTCCGTCCTCCGACGCTTCTCTGCATGCATGGTCTCTACGCTACGAGGGGGTGCGCCACGAGGCGTTGTGATCCGCGTGCGGGTGTCAGACCCGCACCGTCGTTCCGTCGCAGCGGGACGGCAGAAGCAGGGGGCAGCTGGGTCCGGCGAGTCGGCCGGCTCTGGTGCAGAGCAGCCCCGACAACGACGGGACGCCCCGGAACTACCGGACGGTGCGGGTCCGGCAAGCGAGACGGGAAGGTGGACGCGAGGAACCAGCGGTGTAAGAGCGACCGGCAGTAGGCCCTGGAGAGCTGGGTAGGCAACAGCACGGGCAGGGGTCTGCGTGATCACGGAGCTGTTTACGCTCAGTGACCACGGCCGTGCCTTGTTGCCATCTTTCTTGCTCGACCCCTCTGGGACCGGTTTGCTGCGCTCCCATCCAACTGTGCGGGGGCGCACGGTGCATCGCCGATTACTCGCCGATGCCGGGCCCTAACTCTGGTATTTGGTGACGATGTCGCTGGTGCGCATGGCACGGACCTGGAGATGCTGCACGATCATCGAACGGTCACTTCCTCGATCACGCGCAGAACCGCACTGGGAGCCCGCAGCGGTGGGAGCTCATGAGGCAGCGGTTGCTGCAGGACCGTTCGCGCCTGGCCATCTGGGCGAGTTAACGCGGATCGTCCCGTTCGAGATGGTCGATGAGGTGCTGGCCGAGTCCGGCAGGACACAGCAGCGGATACGTGACCTTCCTTCACGCGTGGTGGTGTATCTGCTGCTGGCAGGCGCTCTCTTCCCCGGGATCGGCTGGCAGCAGGTGTGGCAGCGGCTGACGGCCGGGCTGGAAGGACTGCCGACAGCGACTCCGACGGCCGGCGCGCTGGCGCAGGCCCGCAGGCGGGTCGGGGCCGCGCCGCTGCACCGCTTGTTCGACCTGCTGCGCGGACCGGCCGCCGGAATCGGCACCGTGGGAGCGTGGTGGAGGGGTCTGCTCGTCTGCGCTGTCGACGGCACGCTGGTGGCGGTGCCCGACAGCCCGGCGAACCAGGCCGAGTTCGTCAGGCACCGCTGCAACAACGGCGGGGCGGGATACCCTTCGCTGCGTCTGCTGGTTCTGGTGTCCTGCGGCACCCGTACCGTTTTGGACGCGGTGTTCGGACCGACCACGAGCGGGGAGACGTTCTATGCCCCGAGCCTGGTCCGCAGCCTGCGCAAGGGCATGATCGTTCTCCTGGACCGGAACTTCGCCGTCCAGGCACTGGCCGAGGCGATCACCAAGACAAGCGCGCTGGGAAGAGCTCTACCTCCAGCAGGTCAAGGGTGTTCGACCGCCCGATCCGCTGATCGCGGATGTTCGGGCACTTGTGCAGTCCGACGGGACCATGGCCGCCATACGCCACCTGCGGAAGCAGGCCCCGCTGTTGGGCCCCCAACAGGCGAAGGCCTATGTCATGGCCGTCCGGGACGGAAACGAACCTCCAGAGAAACTGGTCAGCCTCACCCGGAAGCCGGTGACATGTCCTCCGCTGCCCATCACGACGCTGGCCGGCCCGATTCAGTAAGGGCCCGGCAAAGAGGACGGGGTCCTGACCGCGTTGCTGGTCCCCGCCGGGTGAGTCTGCGGACCATGATGCCGATCATCGCCCTGTGGATTATGGTCTCCGAGCGGGCCGGGCTGGTCTCGTAGTTCCGGGCGAGACGGCGGTGGGCGGTAAGCCACGAAAAGGTGCGCTCGATCGCCCATCGCTTGGATTGGACGTGGAATCCACGCTGCTCGGGGTCCTTCCGGACGATGTCCAACTCGCGGCCGAGGATGTGGGCGGTCCAGTCCACCAGGCGGCCGGCGAAACCCTGGTCCGCCCAGAACTTCTGGATCCCCGGGTGGTCGAGCCGGGCCCACAGCAGCGGGCGGCGGCCGCCGTCCCGGTCCTGAACACTCGCGGCGACCACATGGACCGCAATGAGCAACCCCAAGGTGTCAGTCACCAGGAACCGCTTGCGGCCCTTCACCTTCTTGCCAGCGTCGAAGCCCCTGGTTACCGCTGGGACGGTGTCGGCGGTGCGGACGGATTGCGAGTCGATCAGCCCGGCGCTCGGCTCGGCGTTACGCCCGTCGGCCCGGCGGACCTGTCCGCGCAAAGCGTCGTGAACGCGCTCGACGGTGCCGTCGTCATGCCACCAGGTGAAGTACCAGTACGTCGTCTGCCAGGGCGGGAAATCCTTCGGCAGCTGCCGCCAGGCGCACCCGGTCCGCACCACGTAGAAGATCGCATCCACCATCCGCCGCCGCGGGTGCTTCTCCCGACGTCCGCCCTTCGGCCCCACCCGCATCGGCGGCAGCAACGGCTCCACCAGAGCCCACTGTTCGTCCGTCAGATCCGACGGATACCCACCCCCAGAGCCACTCACGCAGAGCTCAACGAGCGTCCCAGCCCGCAGCTACGGCAGATCTCAAACGCGGTCTCAGGTGTTGTAGCTCTTCAGTTTCACTTTGCTTCCCAATTGCCTGTGATCTGCGCCGTCCACTGGTGTGTCTGCAGCATGGCCAGCGACTTCCGTCGCCTCCTTTTCGGAGGTTGTCGGCCGCTCGTCCGGGCTGGTCCCTGGCACCGTGCGCATCGACATCACGATGCGACCGAGTCAGGTGATGGAGGAGCGCGCCCTGCCCTTCTTCTCCGGCGGGGAGCCCCCTGCGTTCTCCGGCTGACCTTCTCATGGCGCGGCATTCGCCCACGGCAGACGAGAAATAACCCCGAAGGACTGGAACCTCCTCTGGGAATATGTCAACGTACAACGTCCCGGAAAATACCACGTCAGTGACGGGACTAAGGATTCCAGGCCGACCCGCATGTCGGTCATGACGGCGTCCGGCACCTCGCGCAGCTCGGCCTCATCGCGGAGGCCCCGACCCAAGGAGCACCCCTGTCGAATGCCGCTCTCCGATCGATCCGATTCAACGCCCCCATCTGCTCGACACTTGTCGCCCTCAACGTATGGACCACACCGGAGTGAGAGGATTGCGCCGCTGCTCCCCGGCGCTGTGCCTCTGTGTTTGTGCGACAGCGTTGGGAGCCGAGGACTTGCTGCATCGTATGGGATCGAGTGGTTCTCGCGCGCATGGCGACGCATCTGGAGCCCCACCCGAGCACATGATCCGAGCTGTCGCTGCTCCCGAGCGTGTCGTTGCATGCGATCTGGATCGGCTAAGAGGATGTCTCACGTGGCGAATTTTGCGAGTTTCTTGTAGCAGGTCAGGGCTGCGGCGAGGCCGAGGAAGGCGAGGAAGTGGCTGCCCTTAC
>NZ_JBIBKW010000059.1:0-12841 GCF_042959465.1 Streptomyces sp. NPDC007901
ACCCTCCGCCTTCCGCAGACGGGACCTCGCCTTGGAATCCCTCTTCTGTTGCCGGCGCCGTAGTTGCTCCGGGGTGAGCTCCGAGTCGGGCCTGGCCTCAGCCCTCCGGCGGGGCGCCGCCTGCGCACCCCCCTGTTCCCGGCCCCGTTCGTCCGTCTCTGCACGTTGGTCTTCAGCAGGCATCACGGCCTCCAAAAAAGGTCATCACAGCTTTCGCCTTCACGACGTTCCCACCCCCCTCGTGGTTCACCAGCAGACAGCGGAACCGTAAGCTTGAGGTTCCCCCGCTGTGCAGGGCGGCTGACTAACTGGTCAGGGCGGGGTCACGTCCGCTGGAGTGGTGTATCGACGGCCTCTCGGTGATCTCGTTTTGAGGCTATGCGGTGAGTTCGGTGGGCAGGACGGTCTCGTCGGTTTCTGACTCGATCGGGTGGAGGCGGGCCTTGGCGAGCAGATCGCGGCCCATGTAGCGGCGGGCCTCGGTCCATTCGTCGTTCTGCTCGGCCAGCACCGCGCCGACCAGGCGGATCAGGGCCGTGCGGTCGGGGAAGATGCCGACCACGTTGGTGCGGCGGCGGATCTCCTTGTTCAGCCGCTCCTGCGGGTTGTTCGACCAGATCTGCCGCCAGATCTCACGCGGGAAGGCGGTGAACGCAAGGAGGTCGTGCTGGGCAGCATCCAAGTGGGCTGCTGCTTTGGGGAACTTGGCTTTCAGTGCAGCCAGAACGTGTCGCATCTGGGCTTGGACTGCGTCGGTGTCGGGCTGTTCGAAGACGGTCCGCAGCAAGGTGGCCACCCACGGCTGGGCCGACTTGGGGACCTGGCTCAGCAGATTTCGGGCGTAACGGGTGCGACATCGCTGCCACGAGGCACCCGGCAGGACCACGCCGATCGCGTTCACCAGGCCGGTGTGAGCGTCGGAGACGACCAGCTGGACTCCGGACAGGCCGCAGGCGGTCAACGAGCGCAGGAAGGCCAGCCAGCCGGCGCCGTCCTCGGCGGTGGCGACGTCGATACCGAGGATCTCGCGGTGCCCGTCCGCGTTGACGCCGACCGCGACCAGGGCGTGGACGTTGACGATCCGGCCGCCTTCGCGGACCTTCTGGGTCAGCGCGTCGACCCAGACGAACGTGTACGGCCCGGCGTCCAGTGGCCGGTTGCGGAACGCGGTGACCTGCTCGTCCAGGTGCTTGACCATCGCGCTGATTTGGGACTTCGACAGCTGGGTGACACCGAGGGACTCGGCGAGTTTCTCGACCCTGCGCGTGCTGACGCCCAGCAGGTAGGCAATGGCCACTACCGAGATGAGGGCCTGCTCGGCCCGCCGACGGCGTTCGAGGAGCCAGTGCGGGAAGTAGCTGCCCTGCCTCAGTTTGGGGACGGCGAGTTCGACGGTTCCTGCGCGGGTGTCCCACTCGCGTGGGCGGTGGTTGACGCGTTCGTCGCTGACCTGCCCGTATTCGGCGTTGCAGAGGGCATCGGCCTCCGCGGACATGAGGGCATCGGCGAACGTCTTGACCATCGCGCGCAGCAGATCGGGACTCGCCGAAGCGAGGTTCTCCTCGGCCAGGGCATGCATCGGCAGACTGTCCGGTGCGGTCATCGTGCTGATCTCCTTCGTGACTTCGACATCTCGAAAGATCAGCCGGTTGCCGTTCTTCTATGCGGGCATCAGCCAGAAGCCGGAGCAAACCCCCGGATCAGGTCGAACCCGTACACCACTTCCATGGACGCAACCCTGTTGCGCTCGATTCATTTCATGTTCTACCGGTACGGTCATGACAGACATCATCCCTTCGTCCATGCAACGAGTTGCTGATCCGTACAGTTCAAGATTTCGAGTGCCTGTAATCGCGCAACCGATGGAGGACGGCGCCGAATCGGTGATCGGCTGGATCCAGACGGGGCCCCACGCGCTGACGACCAACGTGCTGTCCATATGCTGCAGGGACTGCATTTCCGGCAGGGCCCGTTGGTGACGTGGAGGACACGGAGGAGCAAGACAGTGGTCGGCCGTCGGCGAGGTCCAACGGCTGATCGCCGGGATCAGCGCAAGGCGGTCTGGGCCAGTCGGATCGTCTGTGGCTGCTGCATCCGCAGGCGTATGGGCTTGGGCTTGGCAGCCGCAGGCGTCGGTGGGCGGTGATCCGCGACAGCGTGCGCACCACGGCCCACGGCTTGGGCTGAACCTGGAAGCCGCGCTGACCGGGGTCTTTACGCACGATCTCTAGTTCGCGGCTGAGGACCTGGGTGGTCCAGTCGACCAGGCGGCCGGCGAAGCCCTGGTCGGCCCAGTTCCGCACGCTCGGATGGTCGAGGCGGGTCCACAGCAGCGGGCGTCGGGCGCCGTCGCGGTCCTGGATGTTCGCGGCGACAACGTGGACCGCCAAGAGCAGGCCGGGGGTGTCTGTGATGATGAATCGCTTGCGGGCGTTATCTTGAGCCCGCCGATCTTGCAGGTTCCTGACCTGGTGTGTTGTGTGGAGGACGGTGTCCTCGACGTGCTCGTCAGCAGGGTCCGATGACGGTGGAAGATTTCTTTCTCGGCGTGTCGTCGCGGCGGCCTGGCAGGTCGGCGATGCGTCGTTCCCCGAGCGCGAGGGCGAGGGCCTCGCGCAATTCGCGGTTCTCGGATTCCAGTTGTCGGTTGCGTTCGGTGGCGGCCTCCAAGCGCCGTAGAAGGGAGGCGTCGGAGGTTCGTTGCCGGTCGGGAACCGGCCGGGCCGCGGGGATCGACCGGCGACGAGCCCGAAGTTGCTCAATCTCGGCTCTCAGATCCGGCTGGTTGTAGAGCCAGGACCGGGAGACGCCCGCTTCGCGGGCGACGGTCTTGAAGGTGATTGCGGTGCCGGTGGCGTCCATCCGCCGCAGGGCGGCGACCGCGCGTCGACGGGTCGCCGTGGCTCTCCGGCGGGCCGCGGCGATGATCAGGTGGGAGTTGTCAGCCGGCATGTTCAGCCTCCTGGCCGTCGTCCAGCTCGCCGATCATGCGGTCGAGGTTGGCGGCGACCTGCTGGTTCATCTCGGTCATGCGGGTGTGACCGCAGCTTTTGGCGTTGTCGATCAGGGGCAGGGTGCGGGTGCGCTGTTCGCGGAGCTCCGGCAGGAACTCGGGCCCGGTGAGGAAGACCGGGCAGGTCAGGCAAGCGTTGGCGTGCGGGCAGGTCTTCTGAACGGGCAGCCCGCAGTAGCCGTTGGGCAGGGTCTGGGTAGCGATGCCGTAGCGGGTCTTGGCCCACTGGGCCTGGCCGAGAGGTCCATCGGGGTCGATGGAGACTCGCTCGCCTTTGATGTTGACCTTGGTGGCCTGCTCCCAGTGCCGCCGCACCGTCTGGTCGGTGATCTTGGCGTAGTGTGAGGTCATTTTGTGCGAGTCGTGGTCCAGGAGGACTCGGACGACCTCTTGCGGGACGTCCCGGTTGATGAGTCTGCAGGCGAAGGTGTGCCGCCATTGATGGGGCGTCAGGTGTACTGGCCGGCCATGTTCGTCACAGATCTCGCAGGTCGCCAGCCAGCGGCCGAGCACGCGGCGTTGTTGCTCGCGGACGGCTGCTGCGAGTTCCACGTCGATGGGCACGGCCGCCTCCCGCCTCATCTTGGTGTTGAAGTAGCGCAGGTAGGGGGCGCCCTGGCCGTCGTGGACGAGGCAGTCGAAGTCGAGGGCCAGAGCGCTGGAGATGCGCAGTCCGCAGCGGGTGAGGATGACCGTGATCAGTCGGCCTGCCGCGTCGGGCCAGCGGTCCAGGTTGCCGGGCGACTCGACCTGAGTCATGACGTACTCGGCGAGGCGGCGGTCGACTTGTTCGGGGACCGGCGGGACGTCGCCGACGTAGAAGGCCGCGGTGCCGGGCAGCGTGTCCTCCCAGCCGTACTGCCGGATGTTCTGGAAGAACAGGTTGAGCGCGCCGATCCTCGTCTTCTTCATGCCGTGCCCGCGTGACATCACGTGGGCGAGGTAGCGCTCCAGCAGCGGTCGGTCGACCTCCGCGAGCGCATCGGCGTGGGCGAACGTGAGGAAGTCGCCGAAGCAGATGAGTGCGTCGACCCCGGCGCGGGCGGCTCCGATGCTTACGAGGTTGTCGGCTATTGATGTTGAGGCGTGGTGGTTGAGTGTTCACCCAATTGGCGATTTAGCAGTTCATCGGGCTAACGGGTACCAGTTCGGTGCTCGGTTTGGGGCGGGTGGGGCGCTGGGCGGCTCGGTCGGAGACCAGGCCGGCGATGGCCCGATGTGTGGCCGGGTAGTGCTCGCGGCGTCCGAGGAAGCGTTGCAGCGGGCGCCATTGCTTGTGTTCGGCGTTGGCGTGTTCGGCGCAGATCCGCGCCGAGGACTGGCGGCGCCGGTGCTCACGCCAGGCGTACTGGTCTCCGAGAACGACGTCCTCCTTCGGCTTCTTCGGCGGTGCACTGACCTGTTCGGGGAATTCGTTCGCCAGCCCCCGGTAGCCCTCATCCACCTCGGCTCTCACGTCCGGGTGGAGACGGAACTGCTCGGCGATGCCCTCGGTGCGCATCGCGGTCTGGTCGTGCATTCTTCCGGGCCGGTCGGCCCCGGACCAAAGGGTGCGGCCCTGGCCGTCGCTGATCGTGGTGGTCTTCATGGTGTTCTGCTTCTTCTTGCCGGAAACGAACGCGCAGCGGCCCGGCCAGTGGGCCTTCGGTCGGCGGACCTGGGTCTCGGTCCCGTCGATCCGCAAGGTCACGCCCTCCGCATCGGCGTAGGCGAACACGTCGGCCAACGTCCGCAGACGCACTCCGGGCCGACCGGGGACGGCGAAGCCGCGGTCGGCGAGCAGCGGGCGGATCTCGCCGATGGCTTCGGTGACGGTGGAACGGCCGACCCCGTAGAGCTCGGCGAGCGCGGCGTGCGGGAGCTGAGTGCGCAGGTGGACCAAAGCGACCAGCACTCGGCCGGTGAACACCAGCTCGTGCTTGCGGCCGGCCCCGGCGGCACGGTGACGCTTCCCTCCCCGCCGCTGCTGCAATGCCGATTCACGCCGGGCCTGCCACGGCCCGGCCAACTCCTCGATCAGACTGCCGAGATGTGCGCGCGAGATGCCAGTGAAGGCAGGATGAGACATGGCCGCACGAGCCCACTTCTTGGTCACACTCGAAGAACCCGTGCGGCCGTCCGCACGTCACGGCCCGTGACCATGCTCATGTTTGGCGAGCAGGACGGAAGTCTTCCTCCAGGAACGCCGAAACCGCCTCGGTGAACGCCTCCGGCGCTGCGTGGTGGATCAGGTGTCCCACCGGGATGGTGACCATTCGCCCGCCAGGGATGCAGCGAGCGAGCTCAGCGACTCCGGCCTGGGGAACATGACTTTGTGGGCCGCCGGCGATCACGAGGGTCCCGGCGGTGATCCGGTCGAGTCGCTCCAGCCACCTGGGATCGGGCTGGTCGATCTGCCGTCTGACAGCCAACACCATCTCCCAGTCGAAGGTCAGGGCACCGTCCGGTCTGGCCGGAGTGCCCGGCTCCCGGGGACGGGGAACCGACACATCCTCCAGGACAAGCCGGCTCACCCGTTGCGGATGGTCCTCCGCGAGCAGATAGGCCACGAGCCCGCCCATGGAGTGCCCGATCAGATCCACTGGTCCAATTCCCAGTGCGTCCAAGAACCGGAGCACATCGGCCTGCATGAGTTCGAGTGAGTAGTCCCCCGGCCAGTCGCTTCGGCCGTGACCGCGAAGATCGAGGGCATACACCCTTCGACTCCGGGCGAGGGCGGGCACAACCGCCTCCCAGTCGGTGGCATCCTCGCCCAGCGCGTGCAACAGAACGAGCGGCGGACCATCCGCAGGACCCGACAGCTGATAAGCCAGCCGGACCTCGCCAACGTCGACCGAGCGTTGATCAACCATGTCCGGAGGATATGCGGAAGGGGGCTCGCCGGAGATTGGCGTTCACCAGCAGCCGAACCACCATCCCCAGTCAGCAGCCCGGATTCTCAGCCACACGGTTCCGGCCCCGACCTTCAATAGCCGACAACGCCGTTAGCCCTAGCCCGGATGTCAGCCGCAGTTTGGTCCATCGTTTGCCCAGCTCACGGAGCCAGGGCTGGGGGATGCGGTCGAACCGCAGCCGGGCGCGCGGGCAGGGACGCCCGGCCGGGGTGGTGATTCCGGGCAGCTTGTGGAGCCGCCACACATCCCTGGGGTACTCGATCTCCCAGCCGGTCCCGTCGCGCAGGGCCTCCAGCGCGTCACGGGCATCAAGGTGGAAGAGGGCCGACTCGTCGGCCTGGGCCCCGGATTCCCGGCGCCACTGCTGTTCCGACAGGTCCAGCAGCGAGGTGACCCCGAGTGCCGTGATGCGTCGGACGGCGGGCATGACCAGGCGAGGGGCGGCGGTGCGGGAGCGGGCGTCGTGGCGGCACTGCCGCGCGTACTGGATCTCCAGTTTCAGCTGCGGAAGCAGGTCTCGCAGGTCGATGCGGGCGGTTCCGACCAGTTCGCAGTCGGCGATGAAGCGGTCGGGGTCGGAGGCGGCCGTGACGGTGCCACCGCTTGTCGTGTCCGGTGCAGAAGAGCTTGGTGGGGTTGGCGACCCAGAGGTTGCAGAACGGCAGGCGGCACTGGGGCGTCGCGGTGTCGCTCGGGGCCAGGTCAGGGGCGTTCCAGGTGGCCAGGTCAGGCTTGCCGGCCCGGCTCCACCGGTCGCGGTGCTTTGAGCACAGGTCGTTCTTGGCGCCGCGTCCGTAGCGGCAGCCGTCGATGACGCAGGCAGCCAGCGATCTGCGGCCTCGGACCGGTGGGCCCGGATCGGCGAGGAAGTCCGCCATCGGCGGGCAGCCGCGCTTGCGGAAGCGGATGTCGTGGGCGTTGCAGAGTCCGCGCTGGGCCGATGCTGCTGTCCGGTCGCAGTCCGCGACTGTGCACTCGTCGGCGATGAAGACGGGGTCGTCTGGAGCGGGGACGTAGATCTCGGTGCGGAATTCAGGCCGGACGAGGGCCATCAGCTGCTTAAGCAGCCGCGGTCGTCCCAGTGTCCTCTCGGCGGAGAAGGTCACAGCCGGACCTCCCGGCCGGTGAACCAGCCCGCGGCTTCCAGAGTGCGGCGGGCGTCCTCGACGGTGAGGTGACCATATGTGTCGATCGTGGTGGTGATCGATGCGTGTCCGAGGCACTCCTTCACCGTCTCTATCCCGGCCCCGCGGCGCAGCAGCCAGGTGGCGTAGGTGTGGCGGTATTGATGGGGTTCAAAAGCGATACCCGTGGTCTTCCGTAGCCGTCTGACCAGGTCGTAGGCAGCCGGGTAGCACCAGGGGCGGCCGTGAGGTTCGGCGAAGAGGTTCACGAAGACGTAGTCGGAGTCCAGGGCGCCGTACTCGCGGTGCAGGTAGTCGGAGTACAGACGCATCAGCTCCGCACTCGCCGGGATGGTGCGCGTGCGGCCGGCCTTCGCGCGGGCCCGGTTGTCGTTCTGCCGTGGCACCACGGTCACCTGCTTCTCGGCGATCGCGATGTCGTCGTGCCGCAGGCCCAGGGCCTCGCCGATGCGGACTCCGGTGTCCAGAAGCAGGGCGAACAGCAGCCGGTCCCGCAGGTGTTCGCAGGCGTTCAAGATCTTCTGGACCTGGGCGGCGGTCAGGACGCGGGGGTGCTTCCGGCCGTTCCTGAGCTTGATCGTCCGGATCCGCTCAAGCTTGCCGGAGGCGTTGTGCTGCAAGAACGGCTTGTAGGAGGTGGCAGCCGATCGGTGCCGTCCGGCCGGGCGTATCGTCACCAGCAGGTCGGCGACCTCGATGCCGCTGCGGGCGTGGAACTCGTAGAACGTGCTGACCGCGGCGAGCTTGCGGTTCACGCTGGAGGCCGTGCAGTGGTGCTCGACCGTCGGCAGCACCGCCACCGCCCCGTTCCGAGCCAGCGGCGGCAGCTGCAGCCAAGCCACGAAGGCGGCCACTGCCTCCAGGACGACCCACTTCCAGTCCAGACCCGGCCGTGAAGGTAGGTCCACCAGTCCTTCAGGTCGTGGGCGTACGCCTTGACGGTGTTCGGCGACCGCTCGATCGCCGACAGGTAGGCGAGGAACGACTCCACCGGATCGACCGGCCGCAGATCATCCCCCAGCAGCGTCCACGACTTCGTCGTCGACCCTGGCGCCAGCACCCGCTGTACGCGCATCGCGCCTGCAGCTCATCCGTAATGGACGGCGGCAGATAACCGCATCCACCACGGGAGTTGGGGGACTTGCAGAGTGCTTCACGCACATGAAGAACCCGCTCGCGCGGGCTCAAGTTAACGGGCGCAAGCGCCACCTCGCCGTGGACACGCGAGGCCTGCCGGTGATGATGACGGTCACCCCCGCCAACATCCACGACGCGCACGCCGCCCGCGACTTCCTCTTCCGGCTCCGCCTGGCCCACTGCGAAATCACCCTCGTGTGGGCCGATTCCGCCTATGGCGGTGAGCTCGTCACCTGGGCCAAGGATCGCCTTCGTCTCACCCTCAAGACCGTCAACCGGCCGAAGACCAAGGGCTTTGTCCTGCTGCCGAAGAGGTGGGTGGGAGAGCGGAGTATTTCGTGGATCATGAGGGCCCGCCGCAACTGCCGGGACTACGAGAAACTTCCCCAGCACTCCGAGGCACATCTGGCCTGGACTGTCATGACGCTGATAACACGCCGGCTCACGAAACCTGTGGCCGACTGGTGCGAACCCAAACCCCCACCGCCCCCACCCGCAACGCGCCTGCAAATCCGCCTGCGTGTCAACGGCCATTGAGATGCCCAGGTGGGTGGCCGTTGGGCGTCCAGACTGGTGGCCATCAGAAACCCAGGTGCGTGGCCAGTGGTGTTCCTGGGGGTGGGGGTCAGTTCAAGGGGACCACTCCCTTGCCTGCGAGGGCCTCGGCGAGACGGTGCGAGCCGCCGGTGGTGGTCACGAGGTGAGCGTGGTGCATGAGTCGGTCGGTGCTGGCGCCGGCGAGGGTCTTGGGCATGATCGTGTCGAAGCCCGAGGGGTGGATGTTGCTGGTCACCGTGATGGAGCGTCGTTCGTGGGCGGCGTCGATGATGCGGTAGAACGCTTCGGCGGCGTCTTCGCCCACGGGCAGGAGGCCGATGTCGTCGATGACGATGAGGTCCGCGCGGCAGATCCGGGCGACGGTGCGGGCGGTGGAGCCGTCGACCTTCGACTTGCCGATCGCGGCGCTGAGCGTCTCCAGGGTGAACCAGGCCACCCGCATGTCCTTCTCGATCGCAGCCTGGGCGAGGCCCTCGGTGAAGTGACTCTTCCCTGTGCCGGACGGGCCGGCGATCACCAGGTTCTCGGCGCGGCCGATCCATTCCAGGGTGATCAGGGAGTTCTGGGTGGGTTCGGGGATGGTGGAGTCCTCGGCCCGCCAGGAGCCCAGGGTCTTGCCGGTGGGGAAGTTCGCCGAGTGCCGTCGCAGACGCCGGGTGGCGGCGTCACGGCCGGTGACCTCCTCGGCTATCAACAGCCGCAGGACCTCGGAGGGGTCCCAGCGTTGGGCACGGGCGGTGGCCAGGACGTCGGGGGCCGCTTTGCGCATATAGGGCAGGCGCATGCGGCGCATGAGCTTGTCGAGTTCCTCGGGTAGTGCCGGGGCCTGGGGAAACGTCATGGTTGTAAATTCCTTCGTCGGTCTGAGGGGGCGCCGATAGGCTCGGCGGGTGATCAATATGCAGGTGCGTGGTGACAGCGGTGACGTCGTGGCCCGGGCCAAGGGCGGGGTGCAGTGGACTTCCGCTTTCGGTGATTTGGATCCGGGGCGGTTCCCGATGCTCTGGGGCCTGATTCCGTACGGGGATGCGGTCTTCAACCATCGGCAGGTGTCGCTGCTGCTGGCGGAACTCGACCGGCTTCCGGCCGCTTGCGGCGGTGACTGGGTTGGGCAGGCCCGCGAGCTGTGCCAGGTTGTCGAGCAGGGGTCACACCGGTATCTGTGGTTTGTCGGCGACTGACCGCAGGGTCGTGCGTCAACTTTCCTGGAGCCGTTGCCTACTGGCCCAGGGCCTGCCAGCCGATGGTTCCGTTCTGGACGGAGTGGGCCTCGTCCGCGCGGACGACCTCGCCGACGGGCTTGCTGTCCGCGATGTGTCCCAGGATCGAGAGCAGGTCGCCGTCGGCGAAGCGCCCGGCCGTGGCGGCAAGTCCCTGGGCCTGGTCGATTTTGTCGTTGCCCAGGACGGTGGCCAGTTCGACCGCGCGGGCCATCTTGGCTCGGATGCGGGTGGCGCCAGCGGGTCCGGCTTCCTTGAGCCAGCGCCCGGTTCCGGGGCCGATGCCCACGAACGCGATCTCCGCTGCCGAGCGCGGTTGCAGCCTTGGCTGGTGGACGCTGCGGCCGTCGGGGTGGTCGGGGTAGTGCGCGTCGATGATCTGAGGAACCCCCGGGATGGAGAGCTGATGGCGCCAGATCTCCGACAGGTCACCGGAGTTGGTGCGGGCGGTGATGGACAGTTCCTCGCCGATCACCCGGCACCACACTCTCGCGTCGGTATAGCCCGGCGGGGTCGAGTAGCGCACCGAGTTGAAGCTGATGGTGCTGTCCGAGCCGACGAGGCGTTCCTCGCCCAGCGCGGGCGCGAGCGGCTCGACGGGCAGAGCGTGCAGCGTGGTGCGTTCGATGTCCAGGCGGTCGGCGGGTATCTGCCCGGTCGCCCGATGACGGCGGGAGTTCACCTGCTCGCACCAGGTGCGGCAGGCGTCGGCGAGCTCGGCGAAGGAGTCGTAGACGGGCAGCAGGTTCGCGCTGGTGGGCACCAGGTCGGCCTTCGCGATGCGGACCGTGGCCTCCGCGCCGCCCTTCGATTCGGGGTCGTAGGGCACGCAACTGACGACCTGGCAGCCGTAGTGCCGGCCCGCGGCGACCATCTGCGGGTGCCGCACCGGTATCCCGGCGATGTGCTCGACGGTGACCGTTTTCGCGTTGTCGGTCAGTACGTAGGTCGGTGCCCCGCCGATCCGACGCAATGTGGTGTCCAGGCAGGCCACCAACGTGCCCAACGTGCAGTCCAAGACCGGGATCACCACCCGGAACCGCGACCAGGACAGCCACGCGCAGAACAGCCAGGTCCGACGCCCGCCGATGCGCGGACCCTCGCCCCAGTCGAACTGCAGCCACCGGCCCGGCTCGGGAATCCAGGGCCGGTACGTGCGGCGCTTGCCTGCCTTCCACGCCGTCTTCGCCGCGTTCACCGCCCGCCTCGTCGAGCGCGCGCTGCCCCGGTAGCCCATCTTCACCAGCTTCTCGTGGACCACATCGGCGCGGATCGTCGCCTTCGACTGCTCGACCCACTCCTCGACCTTCTCCAGGAACGCGTCGATCATCTTCGGCCGCGGCTCTCGCGCATAAGGATTCCGCCCGCCGGCGCGGGCCTCGACATACCGCTTGACCGTCTTCGGGTCGTGTCCTGCCAAAGCCGCCGCCGACCAGACCGTTCCGGTCAAGTCGTACGCCTCAAGGATTTCCATGATCTCTCTGTCAGACTTCGTCACAGGACCTCTCCGGCCGGTAGCTGATGCTCGCAACAACCAGCAAACCGGACGGAGGGGTCTCCTTCGGACAAGGAAGCGATCAGGAACACCGCAGGCCAGACGGCCATACACCGGGAATTCCGGTGGCCATCAGCCTGGACTCAACTGGCCGCACACCTGGACTTTGTCACGGCCGCCGTCACTGCGCCCCCGGACCGTCCGACTCGCCCCCCCGCACCCCGATGACCAGCAAGTTCACAACGTAGCCCTAGCCTCAGCACAGCCCGCCCCTTCGACTTGCACTGCTCGTCAGCCGAGGCGGACACGAGGAACGCACACCAGGTTACGTGGCATCGAAGTCCGTACCTGCGCCATCAGTGTCGGGCCGTGGGCAGACAGAGATGCGGATGAGTCCGTTGGGCAGCTGTTCCAAGGCTGCAGCATGCAGTGCTCCGTCACGCCCCGCCAGCGCGTCCGGCGTTATGACGGAAGACGGCATGATATGGGACCCGCCCATGCTCATCAGCGTGGCGATGAGCATGGCATGACTTAACTCCCCTGGCTCTAGACCGCCCCAGGCATCCAGAGCATCAGGAAAGTCACCGGCCGAGGCCGTGAGAGTGGTGCTGGCGGCACAGATCCAGTCGGCGACGCGCCGGATCCGCCGATACTGCTCGACCCTGAACTCTTCGGGGCAACCCTCTCCCTCCACTCCTGAAGCCACAGCTTCGAGAACCTGAATGGCGCGAGCAAGGTCTTGAGGGGAAGCCACATCAGCCGAAGGCAGCTCATCGGCATCAGGCCACGACTCCAGCGGTCCCTCATCCATAATGATCCCTTCGCCTGTCGCTGCACCACGGAACGATCTACGTGTCCCGGCGTCGCGCGGTTCACCAGGCTCGCCACCCACGTGCCAGTCGATCAGCAGCTGGCGTTGAAACGCGCCGTTGCTCCTACGTAGTGATACACGGGATCGCCTGAGTAACCGAAGGTCACAGATCAGGGAGAAGCGCAACACTTGTCAAACGCCATCTGATCGACGTCATCCACCGCGCGATGGCCCAAGACCGAGCTTCCTGGCAGCACCACATCACCCAGCATCAAGTCGCTGCTTGACATAGAAGCGTCAACGGGCTGCTGAGTAGCTGTTGTCGTTCCGATCTTGAGGGAGTGTCAATTTAACGGCCCTGTCTCACATTCGGTGGTAACGCACAGTGGTGAGGTGTCGTTGGTATTCATGTGAAGGACGTCAACGAGCGTGTACAGACGGTGTTTTCAGGGCTGTCCCCGCTGGTCATCGAGGATGTGGTCGACGAGGGCGAGCGAGTCGTGGTGCGGGCACGGACTCCGCAAGACACTGCGGCCTGTCCGGTGTGAGGGGCGTCGTCGGGGCGGGT
>NZ_JBIBKW010000060.1:0-11329 GCF_042959465.1 Streptomyces sp. NPDC007901
GCCTAGGTTCCTTACCGTTCAGTCCACAACCGCCCTGAGCTCAATGGACAGGGTGCGTGCACGCCTGGCGCGATGACTGGCCGGCGCCGACATCAACAGGATGCCGGCCACCGCGGACGCCGGCACAGCCTCCAGAGGATCGCCGAGGGAAGCCCAGAAGCGGCCACACGATGATCCTGAAGCGCTGAGATCCCACCCCGCCATCCGCCCGCCTCACCTACTTCGGTGAGGAAACCAATCAGTTTCCAAACGGCCAAACGGCCTTCAGCCATGCCCAGCAAGCAAGGGGAAAAAAGTGAGTACCAGCATCGACCACGGGGCGCCCGCCTCCGGAAAGACAGACTCGGGCCTTCGCGGCTCACATGCCGTGCGCTGGTGGGTGCTGGTCGTCATAGGCATGGCACAGCTCATGGTCATGCTCGATGCCACCGTCGTGAACATCGCGCTGCCCGAGGCGCAGCACGACCTCGGCTTCAGCGACGGCAGCCGGCAGTGGGTCATCACGGGTTACGCCCTGGCCTTTGGCAGCCTGCTGCTGCTCGGCGGCCGACTCGGTGACCTGTTGGGCCGACGTACCCTCTTCGTGATCGGCTTGGCAGGTTTCGGGGCCGCGTCCGTCGTCGGCGGCTCGGCCGGCAGCTTCGAGATCCTCGTCGCGGCACGGGTGGCCCAGGGCCTCTTCGCCGCGGTGCTCGCGCCCGCGGCACTCTCACTGCTCAGTGTGACCTTCACCGAACCGTCCGAAAGGGCGAAGGCCTTCGGTATCTTCAGTGCGCTGGGTGGTGCGGGCGGCGCGGTCGGGCTGCTGGTCGGCGGCATGCTCACCGAATGGGCGTCGTGGCGCTGGGTGATGTACGTGAACGTCGCCTTCGCGGTCCCCGCTCTGATCGGTGCCTTGCTGCTGCTGGCCAAGCCCGTGATCACCAAGAAGCCCAAACTCGATATTCCGGGCATCGTGGTGGTGAGCGCCGCGCTGTTCGCCGTCGTCTACGGGTTCGCGCACGTCGAGTCCACCAGCTGGACCGACCCGGTCGCCCTCGGCTCTATGATCGTCGGCGCGGTGCTGCTCGTGGTGTTCGTCTGGCTGGAGTCCAGGGTCGCGCATCCGCTGCTGCCGCTGCGAGTCGTGCTGGACCGGACCCGCGGTGGTTCGTTCGTGGCGGTGTTCGTCCTGGGCATGGGGATGTTCTCGATCTTCCTGTTCCTGACCTACTACTTCGCGGCCAGCCTCGGCTACTCGCCGATCAAGACCGGTCTGGCGTTCCTGCCGATGGTCGCGGGCGTCGTCGCGTCTTCGACCACGATGCCTTCGCTGGTGCTGCCCAGGGTCGGCCCGAAGATCGTCGTCAGCGCCGGCTTCCTGGTCGCCGCGGCCGGTATGGCCTTGCTGACCCGGCTCGAGCTGGACAGCACCTACGCCGCCCACATCATGCCCGGCCTGATCCTGCTGGGTCTCGGCATCGGCGCCGTGATGAGCACCGCGATCCAGGGGGCGACCTCAGGCATTCACCACGAGGACGCGGGTGTCGCCTCGGCGTTGATCAACACCGGTCAGCAAATCGGCGGCTCCATCAGCACGGCGCTACTGACCACCATTGCCTCGTCAGCCGCGACCGACTACCTGACTTCGCACAAGCCCGGCGCATTGGCCGCGGCGCAGGCCGGGGTCGAGGGCTACACGGCCACCCTGGCGTGGGGCTCCGGGTTCTTCGTGGTCGGTGCGGTGATCGCCGCGTTCCTGATCCCGAATCGGGCTCTGGCGCCGTCCGAGGGCGAGCCCGTGATGGCCCACTGAGCCTGGATCCACCCCACAGATGCCCTGCCACCTGCGATGACTGTTGTTCTCAGGACACGATCCAGCACAGGAAAGCAGGGCATCTCCAGGGTTCCACCGTGACCGTCTCGCCCCGCGAATCCATGACAGGGCCTTCTCCGCGATGGACCTCACCACCCGCCACCCGCGCACCAGAGAACTGCTGTCCACGGCGAAGTCCATGGTGCAACCAGACCCAGCAGGAGGCACTCGCATGAAACGACGTACATTCCTCGGCGCGACCACCGCATCGCTGGCCGCCACCCAACTCGCCGGGCCCGCCTACGCCACCAGTTCAACCGCCGGACCAACCGCCGGTCAGTACACGGTCGTCGCCCGCTTCTGGGGCTCGATGCCGACGGGTGTCACCGTCTCACGCTACGGCCGTATCTTCGTCAACTTCCCCCGCTGGGGCGACGACGTCCCGTTCACCGTCGCCGAACTGCGCGGCGGGAAGCCGGTGGCCTACCCCAACGCCGAGGTGAACCGCCAGGACGCCTCAGACCTGGCCGGGCACCTCCAGTCGGTGCAGAGCGTCGTCGTCGACCCGGCCGACCGGCTGTGGATCCTCGACACCGGAAACCCGCTGTTCGCCGGGTCCTCCTACGGCGGCCCGAAGCTCGTGGCGGTCGACCTGCGCACCAACCGGATCGTACGGAAGATCCTCTTCCCGCCAGACGTGGTGCCGTCGAACAGCTACCCCAACGACGTGCACTTCGACCTGCGGCGCGGCACCGAGGGCATGGCGTTCATCACCGACTCGGGCGGCTCGAACGGCGTGATCGTGGTCGACCTCGCCACAGGCCGCTCCTGGCGGCGACTGACCGGGCAGCCCTCAGTGCTCCCCGACGAGCAGTTCCTTCCCATCATCGAGGGCGAACCTCTCATGATCCGCCCCGCGGGAAGCGAACCCATGCACTACGAGACCGGCTCCGACGGCATCGCCCTCAGCGCCGACGGCAAGCGCCTCTACTACTCCCCCCTGTCCAGCCGCCGACTGCACAGCGTGGCCACCGACGCCCTCGCCAACCCCGACGCCACCGACGCCGAGGTGGCGGCGACGGTCGAGGACCACGGGTTCAAGCCGATGGCCGACGGCCTGGAGAGCGACGACAAGGGACGGCTCTACGGCGGCGACCTGGAACACAACTCCATCTGGCGCAGGAATCCGGACGGCACCTACCGCACCCTCGCCCAGGGCACCGACCTCATCTGGGTCGACACCCTGTCGGTCGCCTCGGACCGGCACTTGTACGCCACCGCCAACCAACTCAACCGGATGTCGCTCTTCCACGAGGGCGAGGATCTGCGCCGCAAGCCCTATCTCCTGGTCCGCCTGCCGATCGACGCCGGACCGGTCAGGCTCGTGTGACCTCTCCAGCCCGCGTCACGTGACTGCCTGGTCGCTGTCCCTGTCCGGACCGGCCGCGCACACCCCGCTCGTCTACACCTTCGGGAGCTTCCACCCGCGCTACTACACGATGCGGTACGACACCCCCGACGCGACCGCGCTCGCGCGCCGGGTCGCCGGAACCATGCCGGACGGCGAACCGGTCCACCAGCACGCCGGCCGAGGAGGGTGCGCTAGTGAACGGCGCCGGCTTTATGACGCACGGGCTGCCGTTCATCACCCGTGCGATGCTCGAAGGCCAAGTCCCGGGCTGGTCCGCCGACTTCGACGCCTGGGCCGCCGACGCCCTCGCGCGCGGCGCCGGGGACGAACTCGCCGCGTTCCGGACGAGGGCGCCCGGTACGCCGTACGCCCATCCGACCGTCGATCACTACATCCCACTGTTCATCACCCTGGGCGTCGCCGCGCACCCCGACCGGCCGGTGCGGACCACCGTCGAGGGGTGCACGATCGGCTTCTCCAAGCGCTCGTTCCAGACCGCCGTGTGACACCGACAGCCGTGTGACGACAACACCGAATCAGATCACCTTCATTGAGGAAACGACCATGACCGAAGCCACAGACCGAATCATCGACGCCCTGCGCAGCGGGCACGACCACCTCGCCGCCGTGGTGCACAGACTCACCGCCGCCGATCTCACCCGCCCGTCCGGCGCGTCGGAGTGGGACGTCTCCCAGGTGCTCAGCCATCTGGGCAGCGGCGCCGAAATTGGCCTGGCCGCACTGGAGGGCGCGACAGGCGGTACGGGTGCCCCCGACGGCGACTTCAACAAATCGGTGTGGGCCCGCTGGGACGCGATGACCCCGGCCGAGCGCGCTGAAGGCTTCGTCACCGCCAACCAGGCGCTGGTCGAACGCTACGAGGGCCTCGACGCGGGGGCCCGCAGCGACCTCCGGATCGACCTCGGCTTCCTGCCCGCGCCGGTGGACGTCGCGACAGCGGCGGGGCTCCGGCTCAGTGAGCTCGCCCACCACTCGTGGGACGTCGAGGTGGCCTTCGACCCGTCGACGCCCCTGGCGTCCGCCGCGACCGGGCCGCTCCTCGACCAGGCCGGCATGATGCTGGGCTTCTTCGGAAAGGCGGACGCCCTGGAGAACCGCCCCGTCGCCGTCGCGGTGCACACCACCGCACCCGAGCGCGCCTTCGGTCTCTCGGTCGGCGAGACGGTCGCGCTCACCGGCGAACCCGAGAACGCCGACGCCGTGCTGACGGCTCCCGCCGAGTGGTGGCTGCGACTCGTCGCCGGTCGGCACGCCCCCGCCCACACCCCGCCCTCCGTGACCCTCACCGGCGACACCGTCACCCTTGACGACCTGCGCAGGATTTTCCCCGGGTTCTGAGCCCGGCGGCGAGGCAACGGGCACGGGCACACGCTCTAGCCCGCGCGTTCCACTCGGGGTCGTGTCCGGATCATGAGCTGCATAGCGAAAGTGCCTTCTGACCTGGGACGACAGGGCTTGCCCAAGGTTTCTGTCGTCTCGCGGGGGAAGGCACTTTCCGCGTGCACACCACCGGGTCACGTCCCCGACTCGTCGTCTCGGCCGACGGTCGCGGGGTGGTCAGCCATGCCGACTCCCGTCTGTCGGCCGATCCAGCCAAAATCACCGGGCTGACCAGCGCCTTCACCAGCGCGTTGCGTCGGCTGCGGCCGCGCGGCACGGGGCACGCCCCCGGCAGGGTGGCGGTCAACCTGGCCGTGATGCTCGCCGACGGCGGCGAGACCATCACTGACCTCACTGTCCTGCGTGACCAGCGCGAGGTGTTCGGCCCGGTCGCCGCCACACCCACCGCCCGGCGTCTTCTCGCCGACATCGGTCCTCCCGCACTGGCCGCCCTGCGAGAAGCCCGGGCCACCGCACGCGACATCGCCTGGCCGCAAGCCGCCGACACCCGCGACGGCATACCAGCGTCCCGCGCGGGCGGGCGCGACCTGCCCTGCCTGGTCCCGGACCTCGACGCCCCCTGGTCACCAGCCACTCCGAGAAGGAGCAGGCAGCCGCCGCCTACAAGCGCGGCTTCGGCTACCACCCGCTGCTGTGCTTCCTGCACCACATCCGGGCCCTGCCCGACCGGGTCTGGCACCCGGCCCTGGAACAGGACGGATCCCTGCGCGACGGAGCAGAGGCCGCCGAGCTGACCGGCATGATCGACCTCACCGGCTACCCCGACGGCCGCGTCATCGTGCGGCGTGAGCGTCCGCATCCCGGTGCCCGACTGTCCCTGTTCGACTTCGACGAAGGCATGCGCACCTGGCCTTTCTCACCGACACCCCGGTCACGGGTGGGGGAACCGCGCAACGCCTGGAGGCCCGCTCCCGCGCGCATGCCCGCGTGGAGAAGCGCATCCGCCTGCCCGTCTGGACCCAGGCCCTACTGTTGGACGGCGAGTTGGCCACCGCCGAGCCGAAGGAGCTCCGCTACCGGCTGCTGCGCGCCGCCGCCCGCATCGCCCGCGGAGGCCGACGACTCTGCCTCCGTATCTCCGCTACCTGGCGTTGGCGACACGAGCTGACCAGCGCATTCGCCCGCCTCGCAGCCCTGCCCCGGCCAGCCACCTGACCGCAGCGCTGTCCCTGCTCTTCCGCGACCCGAGGAACCCATGCCCGCCCCTCGACTCGACCAGCAACCCAAATGGCGGCAGTCGGCGTCGCTGGTCTCGATCTCGTACAGGGCTGTCCCCACCACGGCGCTCACGTCTTCGAGGAGGGTCGCCAGGAGCTCGCAAGCGTCGTCCTCGTGCGGGGTCCCTGTAGGAGGCGTGATCGCTGACGTGGAACACCATGTCCTTCGCGGTGACCGTGTACCCGGGCCGACGTGGACGGCGTAGTGCGTGGGTTTCATGCCGACGTCGCCGGGGATGTCCAGGCCCGCCGCGCACACCCCGGCGTCCCCCGCGATGAGCATGGCACGGGCCTCGCGGACACGGGGCCAGCCCAGCACACCGGTGAGACGGGTCAGCTCGTCGTCCCGGCCCCGGGGTCGATTCCGGTGTCCTTGGTCATGAGGGCTCCTGGGCCGGGTCAGGGACGGTATCGGGCTCGGTGGCGGTGGCGGTGGCGGTGAGGGGGAGCAGCACCTGGAATCGGGTGTCGCCGGGTACGGACTCGACTTTCAGGTCGCCGTGGTGCTTGTTGACGACGATCCGCCAGGAGATGTCGAGTCCCAGCCCGGTGCCCTCGCCCACCGGTTTGGTGGTGAAGAACGGGTCGAAGATCCGGCCGCGGATCTCGGTCGGCACTCCCGGGCCCGTGTCGCGGAACTCCACGAGCAGCCGGTCGTGCACCACAGCGGTGCGTACGGTCAATGTCCCTTCGCCGCCCGCGCTCTTGATGGAGAAGACGGCGTTGTCGATCAGGTTGGTCCACACCTGGTTCAGTTCGGCCGGGTAGGCCGGAATCCTCGGCGCTGAACGGTCGTACTCCTTCACGACCTCGATCTGGGGACCGATCTTGCCCGACAGCATCAGCAGCGTGCTGTCGAGGAGTTCGTGGACGTCGGCGACCTGATAGGGGGCGCGGTCCAGCTGCGAGTACTGCTTGGCGGCGTCGACGAGGTGCGAGATACGGTTGGTGGATTCCTCGATCTCGGACATCAACAGCTCGGCCTCGACCGTGTAGGTGAGCCACTCGATGGCACTCGGCAAGATTTCCTGCTCATCGACGGCCGCCGCGATCTGCTCCAGCCAGTCGACGTCGAGATCGCCCTGCACGAAGGTCGGCGCGATCTGCCAGCCGTTTGGGACACCGTGGTCGTCCAGCCAGTCGGCCAGTTCGTCCTCCCGGTCGGACGCTTCGAGCGGGCTCAGTGCCGGCGTCTTGGAGACCCGCTCGGCCGTACGCTCCTGGAGGTCGACCAGGACCTTCAGGGCATCGCCGTCGTAGGGGCCCGAGGCGATGGCGCCGAGCTTGTGGCGCATGTGCGCGACCCGGTCCCTGAGCGAGGAGGTGGCCCGTACGGCGGCCGCGGCCGGGTTGTTGAGCTCATGGGTGAGACCCGCGGACAACGAGCCCAGCGCCAGCAGCCGTTCGCGCTGCCCGACGGCCCGCTGAAAGGTCTGCGAACCGAGGAAGAGCCCTTCCAGGAGATGGATCGCCATCGGAAACCACTCGTGCATGACGTTCGCGAACGATTCGGCGGGCAGCACGAAGAACCGCGTCGGCTCGGTCACCCGCAGCGAGTTGATGTACCGCTGCGGTTTTCCGTCCCCGACGTAGGCCCGCAGGGCCCCCGCGTACACCCCTGGCTGGGACGTGCGGCTCACCTCGATGTCGTCGCTGCCCACCCGGCGCGACATGACGACCGTGCCCTCGATCATCACGTAGAAGTCGGTCGCCGGGTCACCTTCGGTGAACACCGGCCCGGGGTCGAACAGTTCGACCCGTCCCTCGCTGCACAGCCTGCCGAGCTGCTCGGAGTTCAGCTTCTCGAACAGGAACAGCGAACTGATCTCCGCCGCGCTGCACGGCATCACCCGCCCGCTCACGACTGCTCCCGATACCGGTGTACGAGCATCACGGCCATGGCTCCCTCTCCGACGGCGGACGCGACCCGCTTCGCGGACTCCGCGCGGGCGTCCCCGGCGACGAACACGCCGGGGATGTTGGTCTCCAGGTGGTACGGCGGCCGGTCCAGCTCCCAGTTGGCCGGTAGCCGCCCGTCGGCGGTCAGATCGGGCCCGGCGAGGATGAACCCGCGCTCGTCCCGCAGCACGGTGCCCTCCAGCCAGTCGGTCAGCGGGGCCGCGCCGATGAACACGAACATCCACTGCGCGTCGACGAGTTCGGTCTGACCGCTCGTCGTGTCGCGCAACGTCAGCTGTTCCAGGTGGCCGTCGCCGTGCGCGGCCTCGACGACCGCGTGGGTCCGTACGAAGATGTTCGGCGACTGGGCGATCTGCTGGATCAGATAGTGCGACATCGACGCGGTGAGGTCCGCTCCGCGCACCAGCAGGGTCACCGACTTGGCGCCCCTGGACAGGTACATCGCCGCCTGCCCGGCCGAGTTGGCGCCGCCGACGATGTACACGTCGTGGCCCTGGCAGGCGGCGGCCTCGGTGAGCGCGGACCCGTAGAACACCCCGCGGCCCGACAACTCGTCGGCACCCGGCGCCTCCAGCCGCCGGTACGACACACCGGTCGCCAGGATCACGCTGTGCGCCGCGATCTGCGACCCGTCCGCGAACCGGACGAGCCGCGCCGCCCCGCTGCTCTCCAGACCGGTCACCTCCCGCGCGGAGAGGATCTCGGCGCCGAACTTCGTGGCCTGGCGTCGCGCCCGGTCGGTGAGCTGGCCGCCGGACACCCCGTCCGGGAAGCCCAGATAGTTCTCGATCCGCGAACTCTGCCCGGCCTGCCCGCCGGTCGCCGACCGCTCCACGAGCACCGTACGCAGGCCCTCCGAGGCCCCGTACACGGCCGCGCCGAGCCCTGCCGGGCCGCCGCCGATGACGACCAGGTCGTAGAAGTCAGCGGTCGGCGTCGTCGCCAGCCCCACGTGCGCGGCCAGTTCGGGCACCTCCGGCTCGACGAGCGCCGTACCGTCCGCCGTGATCACCACCGGCAGCCGCTGCCCGTCCTGCCCCGCGGCGGTCAGCAGCCGCTGCCCCTCGGGCTCCTCCGTGGAGTACCAGCGGTAGGGCACCTGGTTGCGGGCCAAAAACTCCCGTACGTCCGACGAGCGCGCCGACCACCGGTGACCGACGACCTTGGTGCTCGGCACCGGCCGGAAGTCACTGCACCGCCATGCCTCCAGCAGGTCGTCGAGCACCGGGTAGAGCTTCTCCTCCGGCGGGTCCCACGGCTTGAGGAGGTAGTGGTCGAGGTCGACGACGTTGATCGCGTCGATCGCCGCATCCGAGTCCGCGTACGCGGTCAGCAGCACGCGCCGGGCACCCGGGTAGACGTCCATGGCCTGTTCCAGGAACTCGATTCCGTTCATCTGCGGCATGCGGTAGTCGGCCAGGATCACCGCCACAAGGTCGCCGCGCAGCTTCAGCTCCCGCAGCGCCGCCAGCGCGGACTGGCCGGACTCCGCGCGCACGATCCGGTACGACTGGCCGTAGCGCCGCCGCAGGTCACGGGCGACCGCCCGGGACACCCCGGGGTCGTCGTCCACGGTCAGGATGACGGTCCGCGCAGCGTCCGCGGTCTGTGCCATACGTCCCCCACCCCGAGTGATGTGATCCGCTACTTGGCCCATGCCGCGATCCGTTCCGCGATCGCCTCGGGGGCCTCGATGTGCAGGAAGTGACCGACGTCGGGGACGACCTCCATCGCGTGCGGGGCGGCGAACCGATGCCGGTCGTCGACCTTCGGGGGGAGGAAGCAGCCGTCGTCGGCACCGTAAAGCTGCAGCAGGGGCACCGCGATCGGATGAGACAGGCGGCGCGTCGCCCCAATCATGCTGGGGCGCAGCATCGCCCGGTAGTACTTCAGAGGCGCGGGCATGCTCGCCCGCAGGTGCTCGTGCAGCTCCGCCTGCAGAGTTGGATCGAGCGAGAGGCCGGGCGACCACTGACGCCAAAGGCGGTCGATGAAGGCGAGATCGCGGGCGCTGGCCATCCAGCCGCTTCCCGGCAGTTGAAAGAGCCCCATGTACCAGATCCGGCGTAGCTGAGCCAGGCGCGGCCGGCTCAGGAACGTGACGGGGTGGGGGACTGCGAGCGTGACCGCGCGTTCGATCCGCTCCGGCGCGGTGACGACGGCGTCGTAGGTGATCAGGGCGCCCCAGTCGTGGCCGACCAACTCCACGGCTCGCCCCGGAGACCAGCGGTCGATCAGCGCGAGCACGTCGCCGGTGAGGGATGCGAAGTCGAACGGTCCCGCGGTCGGGGACGGCGCGTAACCGCGAAGCCAGGGTGCGATGACGTGACGTCCCTGGCGGGCGAGCTCGGCGAGGAAGGGCTTCGCGGTCGGCGGGTGGTCCGGGAAGCCGTGCAGGACGACCGTCGGCTGACCATCGGGGTCACCACCCTGCAGCGCGTGAAAGGTGCCGTGTGGCAGGTCGTAGGTGACGTGTTCGAATTCCATGGGTGTCAGCCATTTCCAGGAGCGGTCGGACGAGAGAGGCTGATGCCGGCTTCAGTGTCTCTGGTTTTGGACATGTGCGTCTTTTCGGGCGCCGGGTGTAGTGCGGGGTCAGCTGGCCAGTCGGTTGAGCTTGCGGATTTGTTGGTCGAAGGCGCGCGAGGGCACGATCCGGCGCAGGAGGCTGACGCGTTTGGCCATCGAGCCGGCGGTGTACCGGAGCTTGGGCTTGGAATCGGTGGCGGCCGCGACGATCACCTTCGCGACAACAGCCGGGGCGTCGGCGTTGCGCACGGCCGTGGCCAGCACGTCTCGGGAGACCTCCCGCTGTGCGGCGTAGACCGGCAGGGGCGAGTCGGGTGCCATGCTGCTCGCCTCGAAACCCGTGTTTGTGTAGGCCGGCTCGACCAGCAGCATCCGCACGCCGTGCTCGCGAAGCTCGTGGTCGACGGATTCGGAGTAGCCCTCGACCGCATGCTTGGTGGCGGCGTAGACGGCCATGAAGGGGGCTGGGATCAGACCGAGTACCGAGGAGACGTTGACCACGCGGCCACTGCGCTGGGCGCGCATCTGGGGCAGCACTGCGTTTGCCATCCGCATCAGGCCGAAGACGTTGATGTCGAAGACCTCCTTGGCCTGGTCGATCGAGCTCTCCTCGCCGGCGCCGACCGCACCCACGCCTGCGTTGTTGACCAGGACGTCGATCCGTCCGAACCGATCGATCACCTCGCCGACCAGGGCGCGGACCGACTCGTCGCTGGCCACGTCGAGATCGAGGAACGTCACCCCGGCGATCGGCTTGGCGTTCGCCGCGTTGCGGCTCGTGCCGACCACCGCGAAGCCGGCGCCCACGAGGGCGAGCGCAGCCGCCCGCCCGATCCCGGAGGAGGCACCCGTCACAAGGGCCACTGGGGAAGCTGTCTGCATGGTGGTTCCTTCGGTTGTGGACATGACTTCGTCGTGCCCTGTGTGGGGTCGCCTGTGCTCAGGTCGACACGTTCGCACCGGTCCTGCAAGCCCGGACCAAGCCTGTCCGGCGAGCTCAGGATGGTTATGGACTGAACAGTCAGGAACCTAGAT
>NZ_JBIBKW010000061.1:0-9436 GCF_042959465.1 Streptomyces sp. NPDC007901
GGGCGCGGACCCGGTAGGTGACAGTCCAGCCCACACACGGAGGGCCAGGGCTCACGCACGTTCTTGCACGGCGAGAAAGATCACTCGTGCGCGCCCACACCATGATGCCCTGGTCGCCATACTTGGGTACGCGGCTCGCGTTGCCATGGACCTTGTGCTTGCCTGAGTAGTTCTTCCGGTCGTCCTTCCCGGTGCGGCGGCGGGTGCGGATCAGGGTGCCGTCGAGGAGGACCACGACCCCGCCGCTGCGGGTGATCTTCTTCAGCGCCCGGTCCAGGCGCGGGGCGCGGGCGGCCAGCAGCTTGACGACTTCCTTCACCCAGCGGCGGACGGTGGACTGCCCGACACCGTTGCCGCCGGCCATGTCGCCCAGGCGCTGGTCGTGACGCAGGACGGCGAGCACGATGACAGCCTGCTTACCGGGTTCGGCCTTGCGCCAGACAGAGCGCACCCGGTTCCGGCGCCGGCGTATCAGGCTGGCGACGAGGCTGATGGTCCGCTTCGACAGCGGGAGGCGGACCTGGCAGACAACTTCCTGAGCGTCCTCGGCGGGCTGGTTTTTCGTCACACATCAACCAACTCCCGCCGGGGGCCCTCGCGTTACGGCAGGAATCGGACCGTCCGGTCAGCGGCGTCACTGGTCAGCGTGGTCGGTAGCGGCCCGATGCGGTGCGGACGAGCCAGCCACGGTCGGAGAGTTCGCGCAGCTGGCCCAGGACCGGCTCGACCTTCGCCGGGGTCGTCTCCCGGCCCAGTCCGAGGGCGACGTCCTTGGCCATCACCGGACCGTCCACCCCCGCCACGATCTCCATGATCCGGCGGTACTCCGAGGCCAGGGCCTGAAGCCCCATCCCCTCGGCACGATCGGGCACCACCCGCATCCCGCCCGCACCCGGGCCCACCGTCACAGCAACCGGCTCCGGCTCCGGCTCCGGCTCCGGCTCCGGCTCCGGCTCCGGCTCCGGCTCCGGCTCCGGCTCCGGCTCCGGCTCCGGCTCCGGCGACACGATGCCCGGCGGTCGCCGTCCACCGCCGGTGGCCTCCAACCGGGCCACTTCCAGCTCGAGTTCGCCCAGCTCCTTGCGCAGCAGCTCAGTACGTTTCGCCAGCTCAAGCCGCTGCTCGATCGTCCACGTCAGTACGTCTGTCATGAACATCCCTCCCGACGCGGAACCTACGCAGCACCCCCCGAACATCACGCCAGAACCCGCGAGAACGCCCGCGCCGGACGATCTCGTGCTAATGATCACCTCGCCTGTCAGCGTGAGGACCTCACCGGCGTATCACACCAGCCCCGCTGAACTGCGGAAACGAGAATGGCGCAGCCTCAGTGGTCAGGAAAGCGTCCTTTCGGCGCGCCGCCGTGGCCGTGCCACCCAAGCTGATCAGTCGAGAGCGTGGGCGCGGCAGGTCCGCAGAATCTCGTCGGACAGTTCGGGCCGGACGTGGCGGACCGCTCGGGCGAGCACCATCGCCCCGACCAGCCTGCTGAGTAGCAGCACCGCCCGGTCCCGCGCCTGCTGCGGGGTGATCTCCCCATCCTGCTCACGGGCGAGTTCTGCGGCGAAGCCCGCGAGGTACCCTTCCACGCCGGCTGCGTACGAGCGCTGGATCGTGTCGTTGTGCCGCCCGGCGTCGGTGACCAGGGAGGCGGAGGGGCAGCCGCCGTCCGGTGCGTCACGGTGGGCGACCGAGAGATAGTCGTCCACCACTCGCCTCAGCGGTGGGCCGGCGGGATCGTCCCCTTCCTCGACGGCCTGCTCTAGGACGCCCAAAGACGACGCGAACGAGGCGTTGCACACCTCGGCGGCTAGGTCGTCCTTGGATGCGAAGTGGTTGTAGAAGCCGCCGTGGGTCAGGCCCGCTTCCTTCATCAGGTCCGCGATCCCGACGGAGTCGATGCCCTGCGCGCGGAACAAGCGCCCGGCCGCCTCGACGATGTTCTCCCGATTCCTGGCCTTGTCTTCCTTGGTGATCCGTGGCATGTCCGCCCTCCCGCCTCGAATGTATTTGACCTTTTCAAGGTTACCCCTCATCATTATTTTAATGTTGTCCATCATTAATAGGTGAGTGGAGGAGCCATGCGCACCGTGGTGCACACCCGGCAGGGAGAACCCGCACAGGTACTCACGCTGAGGGAGGAGTCCGAGCGACCGCGTCCCGGCGTCGGGCAGGTTCTGGTTCGCATACGGGTCCGGCCCGTCCATCTGGGCGACCTGGCCGGTGTGGAGGGACTGTCGGAACTCCCGGAACAGCAGTCGGGTGCCCGAACTCCCGGAGTGGAGGGGATGGGGGTCATCGAGAGCGTCGGGCCGGACGTGCACACATTCGGTCCCGGTCAGCGCGTGGCGGTCTTCCCGGCGCCGGGGACGTGGGCCGAGTACGTCGTGGTCGCGGCCGACCGGGCCGTGGCGGTGCCGGATGAGGTCAGCGACGAGACCGCGGCCCTGATGCTGGTCAATCCTCTGACGCTGCGCATGCTGTACCGGGCGCTGGACAGTGCCCTGCGCGGCCAGCAGGGCTCCGTCCTCCAGACGGCCGCCGGTTCCTCCGTCGGCCGTCTGGTCAGCGCGGCCGCAGTCCGGCACGACCTGCCCCTGATCAACCTCGTACGCAGCGCATCCGGTGCCCGAAAGATGCGAACGCTATACCCCACGCTACCCGTGATCGCGACTTGCGACGACGACTGGTGGGAGCAGGTCCGCCACGAAGCCGGCGAGCAGGGCATTCGGGTCGTCCTCGACTGCGTCGGCGGTGCCATGACCCGGAACCTCGCCGAGCTGCTCGCCGACGGCGGCACCCTCATCTCCTACGGGCAACTGGGCTCCGGCACCACCCCGCTGGAGAGGCTGCCACTTATCCAACGGTCGCTGACCGTGCAGGGCGTGACCGTGTTGCAGTGGATGAGCCGCCCCCCGAAGGAGCGGGCCCAGGACGTCGCCTTCGCCCTGGACTTGGCACGGAACACGCCGGACCTGCTCGAAGTCGCGGCCAGCTACGACCTCGCCGACTTCAAGGCGGCCATTGAACACGCCCGCCGCCCGGCCAAGACCGGGACCGTCCTGCTCACCACACCGCAGGCAGCCAACCCCGGGCAGGGGGTGGCCTGATGAAGATCGGAATGCTTGGAGTCGGAACCATCGCTGCGAGGGAAAGAGGACTTCCCGGGTGAGAGCTGACCGTCAGTGCCGAGACGATCAGTCGCGGTGGGCTTCGCGGGAGGCCGGCTGCCCCGCCCTGCGGGAGTTTCGACGGGTGATGCGCCTGGTCATGATGGTGATCGCGGCCCAGGTGATGAGCGATTCCGAGTGCCGGATGAGCCGTTCGTAGTCGCGGGCGTGGCGACGGGCGTGCATGATCCAGGCGTGGGAGCCTTCCATCGCCCAAGCACACTGCGCTTATGGATAGTCAAAGCAGTGAACCTCTTTCATCCTGTGCTGGAGGGTGAAATGGGCTGGTCAGCGGGTGTCGTGACGAGGCAGGGCCCCTCGTTGTTGGCGTCGACAGCGCACCGACAGGCACACCGACACGCCGCGGACAGGGAGTCGGGTCGGGGTACAGAGACGCACCCCCGTAAGCGCACCATCGAGGCTGCCATCGGGCTGCTCAACGCAGCAGCCGAGGCCGGGCCGACGTGCCGGGCGCCGATCGCGCACCTTGCCACCGAACCCAGGGCGATCCGTTGGCATCAAGCGAACAAGAGCGCACTGTTCGGCTCTGTGCCCGATGCATCGGCGGCCGACGAAAAGCTAAGCCGCCACACCCTCAACCGTCGGATCCGACGCCACCGCACGTCCAACCGCCGATACGACCAACCCGGTGAACCGTGAGTGATCCCCCGGGGCGTATCGGCTCCAGGTCCCGCCGGACTCGTTGCGTAGCCAGGTGGTGGTCTTGTCGTGGTAGCCGAGAGCGTCCGCGACGACGGGGGCTGGCAGTTCGAGTAGCTGCTGGCGGATGGAAGAGCCGCGGGCAGCAGCTGCTGGGATCCCGATCTCGCTGAGGAGGGCGAACAGGTGGTCGGGGCGGGAGGGCTGGCCCGCTCAAGGGCTGGGGAATTGCCAGCGGGACGCCGGGTTGGTGGCGGTGTCTACATCGACGCCGCCGTCAAGCAACTGGCCTCCGACGGCTTCCCGGTCACCGACGAGCTGCTCGCCCGCCTCTCCCCGCTCCAGTACGACGACATCAACTTCCTGGGCCGCTACGCCTTCACCCGGCCGCCGGCTCCGGGACTGCGGCAGCTACGCGACCCGCACAGCGACGACGAGACGGACGACGGCGAGCACGGGTAGCCGCAGGTCTGTACTGGCGAACAGCGGTCCGGCCCGGAGTCACACCTACGCCTCCGGGCCGGACCGTTTTGTGCGAGTCGGGCTGCCAGTGGGCAGGATGCGCAGATGTGGCCTGCCCTGAGTCAACGCCGACGGCCAGGCAACAGGCGGAGCGGGGCGCCGCCGCGGAACGGGATCCGGAAAGTTCCGAGCCGACACGCAACGACCAGCTGCGGTCCGTCTGACAAACCCATCGCTAGCAGGCCCGGTCGTCATGACCGGGCCTGTTCGTATGACATGCACCCACCACAAACAGAACTGTAGTTCTGCTACTGAGTTTTTCGTTAGCTCTGTGGGTGCGGAGGCTTCAGTGGTGTGAGTATCCGGTGGTGTCTTCCCGCGCTGAGTCTGATGCCTGTGGAGTATCTGTTCCTCCTTTGACGCGGCCGCAGTTGGCCGAGGCCCGTCGCATGCGCGCGGCCGAGATGTTCGAGCGGGGGTGTGCCCAGGCCGAGGTCGCGCGGGCGGTGGGGCTCTGCCTGGAGAGCGTCCGGCGTTGGAGACGCGTGTGGGGGCAGGGCGGAACGCAGGCGCTGCGACGGCGCCCTGCCGGCGGCCGGCCGCCCAAACTTGATGACGCTCAAGTCGCGGCCGTGGAAGCGGCGTTGGTGCAGGGCGCCCAAGCGCACGGGTTCGAGGCCGATCTATGGACTCTGGAACGGGTGGGTGTGCTGGTGGAGCGGCTGACCGGGGTACAGCTGGCACGGGCGTCGGTGTGGCGGCTGCTGACCGGGCGGCTGGGCTGGAGCCTGCAGCGCCCCCAGCGCCGGGCCGTCGAGCGGGACGACACCGAGATCGCCCGGTGGATCGCCCACGAGTGGCCCCGCATCAAAAAGGGGCGGTGAAGAAACGTGCCTGGATCGTCTTCTTCGACGAATCGGGTGTGTCCCTGCTGCCCCAGATACGCCGCACCTACGCGCCCCTCGGCCGCACTCCCACCCTGCGGCACCGGCTGAACTGGAGACGAGCCGGGATGGCCGCCGCGCTGGGCTACCACGCCACCGACAGGGAACGAGGACCGCGGCTGTGCTTCCACCTCAAGCCGGGCAGCTACGACACCACTTCCCTGATCGAAGTGCTGGAACAGATCAAGACCTTCTACGCCGGCGAGCCGGTGGTGCTGGTCTGGGACGGACTGTCCGCCCACTGGAGCCGGGGCATGCGGGCCTGGGTGGGCGAACAGGACTGGCTTGAGCTGGAACGGCTTCCGGCCTATGCACCCGAACTCAACCCCGTGGAACTGCTGTGGTCGGCCATCAAAGCACGCGAGTTGGCCAACCTTGCCGAAGACCACCTCGCCGACGTCGCCGACGCAGCCGAACGCGGCATCCACCGAGTCTGCTCCAGCGAGCAACTCCCATGGTCCTTCCTCACCCACACCAGCCTAACAATCCATCCCCAAACACCACAGAACTAACGAAAAACTCAGTAGTACCGTCGGGCACGGCGCATCCCCAGGGCGCAAACAGCATCAAACGGGGACGCTTGGGGATCAGACAGGAACAACTCGACTCAAACGGGCAGAGGTATGGAGTCCCCTGCCGCAAAGCCCGCCTTGACCACTCTCACCTCAGCAGTTACAGACCCACTCGCCTCCCGAAGCGCCACCAAATAACCTCTCCGGAACAAAACGCTCTTTGAGGGGACGTTCGCGTCATTTATGCGCCGGTTTGCGATAGTTAGGCCGCGCCAGGATTCGCCTTGTACAGGCAGAACAGGCGATATGTCTCTTCGGCTGAACCATACCGGGACTCGTATTTCACCCCGATTGCTCCCGATAGCACCTGTCTGGTTCGCATACATCCCTGAAGTTGGCTTTTGCCTCGCTCGATCGAGCGATATGCCCGGTTGGGGACCTCGTCCATGAGTGGTTCCATGACCTCTTCACAGCAGCGCGAGCCCTACCTGAGCGATCTCTCCGATGCCCGCTGGGCGTTGATGGAACCAACCTTGACGGCCTGGCGGGCCGAGCGGCAAAAGATCTCCCTCAACCTCGGCGGAAAGATCACTGACCTGCGAGAAGTCATGAACGCGATCCTCTTCCTCAACCGGACCGGCGTTCCCTGGCGCTACCTGCCCCACGACTTCCCGCCACACACCACCGTGTTCGGCTACTTCAGCGCCTGGACCGCGGACGGCACCATCGAGAAACTCGGCCTCCACCTGCAACGAATGGCCCGTGAGCGGGTAGGACGCACCGCCGAGCCCACCGCCTGCGTCATCGACGCCCAGAGCGTCAAGACCGCTACCAGCGTGCCCACCGACACCCAGGGCGCCGACGCTGGCAAGAAGATCGTCGGCCGCAAACGCAGCATCGTCGTCGACACTCTCGGCCTGTTACTGCTGGTCATGGTGACCGCCGCCAGCGTCTCGGACAACGAGGCCGGCGTCCAGCTCCTCACCCGCGTCGCCGCCGACCACCCCACCATCCGCAAGGCATGGGTCGACACCGGCTACAAGAAGAAGGCGATCGAACACGGTGCCACTCTCGGCATCGATGTCGACGTCGTCCCGCGAAACGAGCAGGTCAAAGGCTTCTCCGTGATCCCACGGCGCTGGGTAGTGGAGCGGAGTTTCGGATGGATCATGATGCACCGCCGCCTCGCCCGCGACTACGAGACCAAACCCGCCCACTCCGAAAGCATGATCCGCCTCGCGATGATCTCCAACCTCGCGAAACGAGCAACGGGCGAAAAGCCCATAACTTGGCACAACCCATGAACTATCTGTCGACGATCAGGTAATTCCCCACGATCTGCATGATCAGCTTCACATAATTCCCCATCCTGGCGACCACGGCTTCCCCTGGGGACGGCGAATCCGTCGCTGTGCACTCGGCAGACCATGACCGGCTCTACGATCTGATGCGTCAGCCCGCCGCAGAGCCGTACTGGAACATCAACGTTGCCCGGCACCCGGGCATCGAGCGTCATGGCCGGGCAGATGCCTGGCGGACGAGCGCGGTGCGATTGGGGGTGAGGAGGTATGGCAGCAAGGCTCTCAGGGCGGAGGCGAAGGCTCGGACGCGAAGTTCAGCCAGCCTGGTGCTGCTGGCGCTGCCTGGCAGATGATTGATGGCCCCGAGGCTGCACTCGGCGTAGAGCTGGGCAATGCTTGCGTGGCTCTTGGGGCCAGAGTCCCCCAGGATGCCGACATCTGCGACCACTTCAGCTTCGTTCTTCCAGAAGTAGTGGTAGATGGTGATCCGCAGGTCGTGACCGGCATAATCGAAACCACCATCGACGTCGTTAGGTCCGGTAAATCCCGCCTCCGCCAGGAACCCGAAAACCTCCCGCCCGAGTCGGCGGACCGCTTCCTCCGGCGTCTCTCGCTTGCCCATCCAGTCATCGTCCGGCGGACCAGCCGCCACCGCCAGACCCGGGAAAGGCATGGGATGAGTAAGCCGGTACCCGAGTGTCCGGACTTGAGCGGGACGTAGGGATGCCCGGAGATCTTTGAGACTGCCCGGAGATCGCCGAGACACGACATTTTCACTATGCAGAGCGGTTTGAGCGTCATGTGACTCTCTGTGACAGTTCCTCCTATTTGGCCATGGGTAGCGCGGAGTCCGGGATCGAGGGACCTGGTCGTCGCGGAGCTGTCCGTGTTCCTCCTTCCGTGGTTCGGCAGGCCGATGGGCAGCCCGGATGGCGAGGAGAACGTTCGACGTGGTCGACATCACCGAGATCTACGTCCACTGGTACGCAGGCCGCTCGAAGAGCGCGCTGGCCGCGTCACTGGGGGTGGACCGCAAGACGGTCAGGAAGTACCTGGCTCCGGCGGAGGCGTCCGGGATCACCCCGGGCGGACCGCCGATGACCGAGACTGACTGGGCCGGGCTGATCGAGGGGTGGTTCCCCGGCCTCGTCGACAGGAGACTGCGGCAGGTCACCTGGTCCGACATCGACCAACGCCGCGACTACATCCTGGACTTGCTGGGAACGGTGACGGTCTCCACGATCCACCAGCGACTGCGGGACGAGCACAAACTGAAGGTGTCGATCTCCTCGTTCCGCCGGTGGGTCCACGCCACGCTGCCTGACGAGGTGAGCCGCTCGCAGGTCACCGTCCTGCGCGACGAGATCGAGCCGGGTGAGGAGGCCCAGATCGACTACGGGTTCCTGGGGCAGTGGACCAACCCGCGCACCGGCAAGCGGCACCGGGTCTGGGCGTTCGTGATGGTGCTTCCCTGCTCACGGCACATGTTCGTCCGTCCGGTGCTGCACCTGGACCAGCACGCGTGGACCGAAGCGCACGTCGCGGCCTTCCGCTACTTCGACGGCATCCCGCGCCGTCTCGTGCCGGACAACCTGAAGACCGGGGTCGACAAGCCCGACCTCTACGACCCGAAAATCAACAAGGCGTATGCCGAACTCGCCGCCCACTATGGCGCGTTGGTGGACCCGGCGAGAGCCTCGAAGCCAATGGACAAGCCCAGGGTGGAGCGGCCCATGCCCTACGTCCGCGACTCGTTCTGGCGCGGGCGGGAGTTCACCTCGATCGAGCACATGCAGGCCGAGGCCGTCACCTGGAGCCAGCAGGTCGCCGGGCAACGGAAGTGTCGGCCGCTGGGCGGGGCATCGCCGATGGCCGTGTTCGGCGCCATCGAGGCGGCCGCCCTGCTGCCGCTGCCGTCCACCCCGTTCGCCCTGGCCCGCTGGTCGACGGCCACCGTCGGCCCGGACATCCACATCAAGGTCGGCCGCACCCTCTACTCCGTGCCCTGGAAGCTGATCGGCCGCAAAGTGGACGTCCGCTCCACCGCGACCATGCTGCAGGTCTTCCTCGACGGCGACCTAGTCAAGACCCACGCGGCACTTGAGCAGGGAAAACGCACCGACAAGAGCGACTACCCGCCGGAGAAAATCGCCTTCCAGATGAAGACGCCCATCTGGTGCCGCACCCAGGCGTCCGAGATCGGTGACGCCTGCCGCGAGGTCGTCGACCAGCTGCTGGAGGTCAACGCGCTCTACCGCCTCCGCGCCGCCCAGGGGGTTTGTCGGCGACGCCTGAATCGTGGTTCTGGATCACTTTTGGTGCCGGAGCAACGGAGGGTCACCACCTCCGCGATCATGAGCGGTCGTGACCCACGACCCGCTCCAGGA
>NZ_JBIBKW010000062.1:0-8943 GCF_042959465.1 Streptomyces sp. NPDC007901
CTCTACCGCGAACGCCTCGAAAGCGCCCCCGCACTACCCAACACCCCGAACAAGCCCGCCAGCTGATCGCCTACACCACGACGAGGGACACCATCAGGTTGCCTCGTGCGGCAATAGCGGTATCCCCTTCCCGAGAAGGGGATCGATGCGCGGGCCGACTGCCTGCGTCTCGCTGACTGGGGGCGAAATGAGGACTGAGCCGAGGACGCTGCTCGCATGGCTGTGCGCCCGGGACAAGGTCACCTACCGCCGGTTCGCGAAGGACTTCACCGCGCTTGGTGTGCGGCTCTTCGGGAACAGCAGCGCCAGTCCCACATGTGGTGAGACTCAATTCCGGCGGTGGACAGGCGGCCAGTTACAGGGGCTGCCCGTCACCGAGGCCTGCCAGATTCTTGAGGCAATGTGGCCTGGCTACACGGCTGAGCAGTTGTTCGAGCCGCCGCCGAAGGTAGATCCCCAGGCACCCGCGAAAGACCTGGAAGAGCGAGTTCGAATGACCGCAGAAGAAGCCCTTGAGGGCGCCGACGCGACTGCTTCGGCGTCCATCTCCGACAACACCATCGAGGAACTACGCGACCAGGTGGAGACCGTGGCCCGCAGGTACCACCTGGTGCCACCCGCTGAGGCCTACGAGGCCGTCGACCGGCTGCGCTTGGCGATCGAGCGACAGCGGGACCGAACGCAGATTCCCGTTCAGCAGCAACAGCTCATGATCCTGAACGGGCAGGCCGCCGCCCTGCTCGCGGTCGCCGCGTTCGACCTCGGGTACTTCCCGAGCGCCCGAGCCCTTGCGCGTACAGCCGCCGTGTTCGGTGAGACAACCCGCTTCACGCCGCTGCAAGCCTTCGCTGACGGCACGCTCGCCTACATCGCCTACCACACCGGCAACGCCACCGAAGCGGTAGCGAAGGCCACCCGCGCACTGTCCTACGCAGGTCTTGGGGACATGGCGCGCCGACGGCACCAGGCGATCAAGGCTCGGGCTCACGCACACCTTGGCGATGTCACCTCAGCCCGGCAGGCGATCTTGCTGTCCTCGGAGGACGGCTCGGGTCGCCGGGACGATCTGCACGACGGAGTGGGTGGTGAGTTCGCCTTCTCCCTGGAACGCCTGGCCATGTCCGCCAGCACAACGGCCCTGGTCATCGGCGACGCCGCGCAGGCCGAAGCCGACGCGCGACGCGCCTTGGACCTCATCGCGCAGCGACCGGCTGAGGAGCAGTCAGCCCACGTGAGGGCGGGCGCGGCCGCCGACCTCGCCTACGCTCGCCTCATCGCGGGCGACGTGGACGGCGCAGCCGAGGCTCTACACCCAGTGTGGGAGGTTCCCGAAGAGCACCGGCAGACGGGCATTGTCGTCCGCACAGCCCGCATCGGACGGCATCTGAACAAGCCTGAGTTCCACGGCGCTCCGGTCCCCACGGAACTGCGGGAGCGGATCGAGGACTTCAACCGCGTCTCTCCGCCGCACCGGCTAGGCCCGCACGTCGGACTGCTCGCGATCGAGAGCTGATCTACAGAGAAGCGAGGATCTTCGACTCTTTCTCCGGGACGATCCCGTGTTCCGCCCACCGTGGGTGCTCCACGGGACGTCCGTCCCCGGTCCGCCACCGCCACGTGTCCCGGATGGTGTCGGCAAGCGGCCGGCACTGAAGCCCGGCAGCCACGGCGCGGCTGGAGTCAACGGCCCACACGCCCGCGTGAGTGCGCCACAGGGGCAGCTCCGTCCACTGCTTCACACCCTGCTCGATCAGCACCGAGGGGTCGACCCACACGGGTGCCCCGGCGCCGCCCGTCTCGGCAAGGCACGCTTCGACGAAGCCGCGGAAGGTGATGCCTTCGGGGTGGGTGATGTTGAAGCCGCCTCCCTCGGAGCTCGCCGCCCTGTCGAGAGCGAACCGCGCCACGTCTCGAACGTCCACCGGTTGGATGCGCTGCTCTGCTGGGGCGGGTGCGAGGATGCGGCCGCCGCGTTTGGCTCGCTCCAGCCACCAGGGCAGTCGGCCAACGTACTCACCCGGGCCCAGAATCACACCGGGGCGCAGCAACACCGCAGCGCTGCCGAATGCTTCGGTCACGGCGCGTTCCCCACCGGCCTTTTGGAACCCGTATTGGGTGGGGGAGCCGTCCGGACCGGTATAGCCGTAGGACCCATCGGCGTCTGCCGGGCAGTCGAGCAGCGGTGAGGCGTCGGTGAGTGGCTGGTGAGGCCAACCCACGTACACAGACACGGTGGAGATGTGCACCCACCGGCGGGCGGCTGAGCGCAGAGTGGTCGCGGCTGCTAGGACGTCGCGAGGGGGCAGTTCGGAGCTCGATGTGTCGATCACGGCATCCCAAGTCCCGTGCCCGGCAAGGCGCTCCAGGTCTGTGAGGTTCGTACGGTCTCCGTGAATTGCCTCCACGCCGTCCGCATCGCGGGCGGAGCGCCCGCGGTTAAAGGTGGTGACCTCCCAGCCCCTAGCCAGCGCGCCCTCCACGACGTGCTTGCCCAGAAACCATGTCCCGCCCATGACCAGAAGTCTCATGAGGCTCATCCTGCCGTGCAGCAGGAGGTGTAGAAAGCGACCATGAGCCACAACGACACCGGACTACTCGGGTATCTGGGCACCCGGAGCGTGCAGTGACACCTTCGCACTCATCAGCCGCCTTACCGGCTTGAACGCCATGAGCCGCAATATCCGCGTCGAAGTCGCTCTGCCGGCCATAGTGCTCGTCCCGCTGCTCGCCGAGCGACTGGCCGACCGCCTCGACCGAACGAGGCAGGAGAGCGGACCGACACGAGCCCCGCCCCGCAACCGACGATCTTCAGGCCTGCCTGAGAGAGGTCGCTCTCAAGCAGGGGCAACTACAGCGCGGGCAGGGTCCCGGTGGGGTCGTCGACGCCGAGGAGGAGTACGTGGTGTCCGACGGTCCGGACGGTGTCGCCGGTGACCTGCTCGATGTCGAGGCGGAGCCGGACGCGTCCGGCTCCTTCGCCGTTGGCCGAGAGGTCGCGTTCCAGGTTTTCGTCGAGGTGGTCCAGGGCGGCTTCGGCCGCGGTGTAGTCGGCCAGGTCCTGGGCGAGGAGCTGGTGGGTGAGGGTGTCGCGTACCTGATACATCGGGGCTCGTTCCTCAGCTGATGGGGTGGTCACGGGGTGGGGCCGGTGAGTTTCGGGCGTGCGTCGCTCACTGCGCGCGACCAGACGTCGGGGCTGCCGCCGTGCTTGCGGGCGAGGGAGGCGGCGAGCCCGCGGACGTCGCCGCGCTCGCGCAGGGCCGCCAGGGCGATGTCTGCGCGCCGTTCGGCATCCGGGGGCGCCGGCGCGGCCGCGGCGTGCTGTGCGCGGGCGGTGCGGCGGTGCGGCGGTGCGCACGACGTAATCCCAGGACCGCTGCGGTCCGCCGTACTGCACGCTGAGCTCCGCGGCCAGCCCCGGGTGGTAGCCGTCGCGCTCGATCGCCTCGGCGGCGTACTGGGCGGCGGGCTGCGTGGCGGTCAGCGGCTCCTCGCCGGTGCGGGCGCTCAGCTCGGCCGCGAGCGCTTCTTCGAGGGCGGAGGGCCGTCCGACGGGCGTCTCGGCCTGTGCCCCGGGCCGGCGGCCGGCCTTGCCGAGCTTGTCCCCGGTGCGCTTGGTGTCGAAGTCCTGCAGGTCGCCGACGCGGAAGGCCGGGATCAAGCGTCCGGTGGTCCCCTCGACCTCGCCGACGGAGTCCGGGAAGTAGCCGGGATTCGAGACGAGGTACTTGCGGATCGCCGAGGCTCCCTTGAAGCCCAGCAGTTCGGCGGCCTGTTGATGGAGGCGACCTCTTCGGCGTCGAGCTCGTGCAGTTCGGGGTCGGCCTTGAGGACCTTGTCCTGCTTGTCCTGCTGGAACCACCTGTAGAAGTCGCGGAACTGCTTCTCGTCGTAGAAGTCGGTCCCCTCGATCCGCTCCTTGTCCGGGGTGCGCGCCGACGGCTCCAAGGGGCTGGTCGCGCTCAAGGACGGCTATCGGGAGTCGGGTGAGTCCTGGGCGGACCTGCTGCGTGACTGCGCCCGCCGGGGCATGCGCGCCCCGGTGCTTGCGGTCGGGGACGGCGCCCTGGGCTTCTGGAAGGCCCTGGCCGAGGTGTTCCCCGAAACCCGCGAGCAGAGGTGCTGGGTTCACAAGACCGCAAATGTGCTGGACTCCATACCGAAGTCCGCGCAGCCCGGCGCGAAGAAGGCCATCCAGGACATCTACAACGCCGAGGACCGCGACCACGCCGAGGCGGCTATCAAGACATTCGCCCAGCTCTACGGCGCGAAGTTCCCCAAGGCCGTCAAGAAGATCGTCGATGACGAGGATGGGCTGCTGGCGTTCTACGACTTCCCCGCCGAGCACTGGGTCCACCTGCGGACCGCGGATGTAATCGTCAAGGAGGGCAGGTCACGGGCTGGCGCCGGGGATGGCGGGCAGGCGGGGTCTGCCGGTCGGGCGTGTGGGCTGCCATTGGGCGGCCAGCAGAGCGTAGGCGCGTTCGGCCTGTTCGGCGATCGCGCGTTCGTGGCGGCGCAGTTGCTTGTTGTTGTAGTCGTAGCCCGCGCCTCGGCGGGCGATCCGGCGTTCGGCGCCGGCGGTCAGCTCGAGCTTGCGGCGTTTGAAGGCGACCAGGCTGGGGCGGGCGAAGGCGTAGTCCTGCTCCTTGGTGACCAGGTGCCAGGCGATGACCGTGATCTTCCGGGCGACCGCGACGATCGCGATCTGCATCCCGCGCCGGGCCGCGATCCGCTGGTGCAGGGCCCGCAGCGGGCCCGGGGAGCGCAGTGCGGCGAACGCGGCCTGCACCAGCATCCCGCGGGCCTTGCCGCAGCCGGCCTTCGTGATCCGGCCGTGGTGGGCGGGTGTCCCGCCGGACTGGCGCACCCGCGGGTTCAGGCCGAGGTAGGACACGAGCTTGTCCGCGCTGTCGAAGCGGTGGAAGTCCCCGACCGCGGCCAGCACGGTGACCGCGGTCATCGCGTCCACCCCGGGGATGGTCATCAGGCGCCGCACGGCCGGGTCGTCCAGCGCCTCGGCGGCCAGCCGCCGTTCCACCTCGGCGAGTTCGGCACCGTAGAAGTCGAGCTGGCGCAACAGGGCGCCCACGGTCTGCCGCTCGTCGGCCGGCAGCGTCTGATGCTCCAGCCAGGCCCGGCCGCGGGTGCCGAAGAGATCGCTCACCGGCGGCCGCGGCAGCATGTTGCGGTGCAGCACCGCCTGGACCTGGTTCTTCACCCGGATCCGGCCGCGCACCAGCTGCGCCCGATGCGCCGACAGGCGCCGCAGCATCCTGATCCGCTCGTCCGGCAGCCAGGTGCCCGGCAGGAAGTCAGCGGCCGGCAGCTGGGCCAGGATGCGGGCGTCGACCTTGTCGGTCTTGACCTTCGCCTCGGCGATCGCCCGGGTCTTGACCGGATTGGAGATCACCACCCGGGCCACGTGCGGCTCCAGCAGCACCGCCACCGCGCTCGCGTTGCCGGTGGCCTCCAGCGCCACCTGGTCGTCCGGGCGCAGCCCGGCGGCGAACTCCCGCAGCGCCTGCGGTCGGCAATCCACCCGGCCCCAGTCCGTGACCAGCCCGTCCTCGACCGCCGCGAGCTGCGCGAAGTCACGGTGGATGTCCAAACCGATGAACCGCCCCACCGTCCGCCTCTCTGTGCCGACATGAACCTGATGCGGGGGTCAGCTGGGCGAAACGACACCTACGGAATCGCGCTCACGACGCAGCCAGGCAAGTCGCAGGGGCGGCCATCTACTAAGGCGGGCTCGCAGCCCATCGTTCAAGATCGGCCCGCCCATGCTGATTCCCCGGGCACCCCTTGTCCTGACGGCCGCACCGTACAGCCGGGGTGAAGCCTGGTCACCAGGACACGGACAGCGGCACCCACGAACTTTCATACCTGGTACCAACCCCATCGAGTCGACCTTCGCGACCGTCCGGCTGCGGACCAAGGTCACCCGCGGCGCCGGCTCCCGCACCGCCGCCCTGGCCATGGTCTTCAAGCTCATCGAGTCCGCCCAGCAGCGGTGCTCGTTGAGCGCCCTGCCGCCCTGGCAGCATGACCGGCTTCAGCCATGACTCCCAACTTCCCCTCAAGTCACGGTCTCTACGCTACGAGGGGAAGCTCACAAGCGCCCGGAGAGGCATCTGCCATGTCCGACCTCGACAGCCAGGTTCCTTACTGGGATGCCGCCGCGGCCACGAAGACGTTCACCCACCCGCTCCATTTGCCCTGGCTCGATGGGATCAGCAGGCAAGCCGCGATCCTCGACTATGGATGCGGCTACGGCCGCATCATGAAGGAACTCGAACAGCACGGCTTCGGCGACCTCACGGGCGTCGACGCTTCACCGGCAATGATCAGTCGGGCACGCCGTCTGCACCCCAGCATGCGCTTTGCCGCCCTGGACGCACCGCCGGCCTCGCCCTGTCCAGACGCAGGCTTCGACGCCGTTCTGCTCTTCGCCGTGCTGACCTGCATTCCCGGCGATGAAGCCCAGCACGGGTTGATCGCCGAGCTGGACCGCATCCTCAAGCCCGGCGGAATCCTCTACATCAGCGATCTTCTGCTGCAGGACGACGAACGCAACCGCAGCCGTTACGGCCGCCATGCTGATCACTACGGCAGCTACGGCGTGTTCGAAACCGTCGACGGTGCGGTCTGCCGCCACCACCCCCGCGAGTGGTTCTCCACCCTGCTCGCCGGGTTCCAGACCATCGAGACCCGGACCATCACAGTGTCCACCATGAACGGCCACGAGTCGACGGGGATCCAGATCCTCGCCCGCAAGCCCACATCGGCTTGAACGCAGCTCAGATCCACAGGTATTGACAATTACTCGATGTTCAGCTCTTTCACCGAGAGTTCGAGAGGCGGTTGCCTCCGGAACGACAACTGAGGACGACCGCCATCCCATGGTTCAAACGCGAAGCCACGCTGGTCGCGGAGAGAGTCAATGAACGGATGGACGAACAGGAACGTCAACTGATGCGGGTCGCGTCCGCCGCATCAGGCACCCCAGAGTGGTGGCCTCCGCTCATCATGCACAGACTTCTGCGGCACACCCCGTCTTACGGACGCTGAGAACACAGTTGGAAGCCCTCGCGTCCCAGTCATCCAGGCTCTGAAACTTGATGCAACGGTCTACGCCCGCTCGCGCCACCGGGCCACTATGACAGGGGAAACATCGCGCTCAGTCTCGGCAGCCTGCGTGCTGCCTCGTCCTCGCTTCGGACGTCCCAATGCTCGCCGAGCGGTCCGGTGCTGTCGCCTCCGTCGCACTGCTGGGCGTCAACGGCTTCGTAGAAGGCTTCGCCGCACTCGTCGTCCACACCAGCCAAGATCCCGTACGCCTCCATGGCGACGTAGTCGAGCGACTCCCACCCGGGCCAGTCGTCGTTCCATGCCTCCCGCGGACGGCCCACCAAGCCTTGGACCTCCGGGGTGGCGGCCAGGGCATCGGGATCAGCCACCGCCTGAGTGAAGGCTTCCCGGCCGAGTCCTACCATCCACAGGCCGAAGTAACAGAACCCGTCATCCGAACACCAGCCACCGAAGATCCGGTCCGCAGCTGCCCACAGATCCCACGTGAACGCTTCGTGCGTCACCTCGTCCAAGCGCACCTGGAACTGCACGACCTCAGCAAGCGACCGTCGCGACAATTCGTCACGCAGCCACGCGAGCCGTCCGTCCCGGCCCCGCCCCTGACGCCGGCACTCCTCGATGAGTTCCCAGAAGGAATCAATGTCCACAGCGGCACTGTGCCAGGCACCTCTGACAACGCATGATCGACGGACTATGTTCGAGTGGTGGAGAATCCGGAGATCATCATCAAGCTCACCCCGGATGAGGCGCTGGTCCTGTCGGACTGGCTGGTGGAGCAGGTGCAGATGACGGACCTCAGTCGTCTCGTCGGCGATGCGGCGGTCTGGGCCCCCTTCACCGCATTGCTGGAACGCTCGACAAGTCGCTGTCGGGGATCTTTGCGGCGGACTAAGCCGAACGTCTGGAAGCGGCCCGCAGCAGGCTTCGTCCAGCCCTGGACGACAGCGCCAGTGACGAGAAGGGTGCGGACGCGTGAAGCCCCTCTCGGAGATGACTGAACGCGAGTACTTCGCCTGCGTCGGCCAACGTCCTGGCATGTTCGTCGGCAAGCCCTCGTTCCACATGCTGACCGCGTTCCTGACCGGCTATGACCAGCATGCTCTCCGGCATGGTGGTCACGGCCTCACCGGCTGGCACGACTGGCTCGCCGCACGCCGCGGACGCAACTGCAACCACGCCTGGCCCGGCCAGGTCCTCCACATCGCCCTCCCGAACGGCTGGGACGACGTCTGGAACCTTCCGCCTGAGGACGAACAGCACGCGATCAAGGTCCTGTTCGAGCTCCTCGACGAGTTCACTGCCGAGTGCGAAGCAGCGCAGGGCACACGCTTCTCAGTTTGACTGAGACGCCAGACCGCACCGCGTCTCACTCAAGATGACCCATCGCTGGTCACGGCCTCGACATGGTTCACCTTCAACGAGACGGGACACGAAGTCCGGTCGCAAGTCCCGTCCGACACGTCCCCCGATCCGGCTCGGCGAGATCGACACAGGCCAGGTCGTCAAGCGCCTGCGGGAACTGCACGAACTGGGCAGCGACCCAGCGTTCGAGCAGTTCCCGGCCGCGGACGAACTGTTCCTCGTGCTCGGGCATGCGCAGCGGTGGGCAGCCGAGCTGAAGCAACCTGGGAACATCCCGGTCAACGTGGCCGGCGAGGCCGCCGTACTGCGCGCGAAGATGTGGCAGTACCTGCGCGAAGAGGCCGACGCCGGACAGCTGAAGGCCATCGAACACGGCCGGGCCGCCGGCGTGCCGGATGGCGTCCCTCGTCGTGGTGTACGGGATCAGCGGCTGGGAGTGCGCGGGCGTCTGCCCGGGGCGCACTTCCACGGGTGAGTTCCGCTCCCTGA
>NZ_JBIBKW010000063.1:0-8745 GCF_042959465.1 Streptomyces sp. NPDC007901
GCGACTGCCGGGCCACCAGCCTGCTCACCACCCGCTCTGGAAACTGAAAGAGCCCGCCGACTCCGTCGGCGGACCCTCATGAAAGATCGAGGCTAGCTTTGGTCTTCGTCTACCGGCTCTTGACCAAGCACCGGCAGCAAATCACCAGCGACGCGGTCTATGAGCGGGCGGTATTGCAGGTTCCTCACGCAAGCCGTGCCCTCGATGAGTCACTCGCTCAGGCGGGAGTCGACACCGAGGGCCTGGTGACCGGAACTGCCACCGCGGACCAGCAGGTGCGCACAGCCCTGGAACAGCTGGAAGCTGTGATGAGCATCCTGAGGGATCGTGCTGCAGAAGGCGCTGTGCCACCTGACGTCGAACTGAACCTGGCCAGGGCACTGATGGCTGAGCGGCGGTGGGCAGAGGCGGCGGAGCACTTCGACAGGTACGTAAGCCAAGTCGACGCGGACTGGGAGGTTCATTACGTAAGGGGTGTGGCGCATGCGAATACCCGGGGAGGGCCGCCGTCCGACCTATCTGCGTGGCGGGCGTACAACGATGCGATTGCTCTGCTGCCAGATGATGCTGATCCGAATAGCACTGCTCGGCTGTTCACCTATCGAGGGGCGATGGCAAAACGCCTCGGCCGGTACGACCAAGCGGAGGCGGATCTGCAACTGGCCAGGCGACACGCTACAACCAACTACGAGATTACCGATATTGCTTACAACCTGGCCTCGGTCTATGCCATGGCTGGCCGCCGCGACGAAGCACTTACTGAACTACGAACGCTACGCGACCGCGGAGGCATCAATGTCGTTCACGGGCACTTGGACGACTACTTCAGCACGCTGCGCCGAGACCCCGAATTCCGCCAGATCACAGGGACTTGAGCGTCGTAGTGTGTACTGCCCGTGTGTGCGACATCCCGTGAGTTACCCGGAGCCCGGCCGACTCCCCAACCTCGCGGCCAGGGGGCGTTGGTAGGAGTATCCGAACGGAAAATAGCGATAGGCGTCAGGTCATGGATCCCGGCCGAAGACCCTGCGCCACTTCGACGCCTGATCGTCAGCCGGGGCGTTTGGCCATGACGACCGGACCGGGCCCGCTGTAGTCCGTCGGGGGGGCCGCAATTCGGCGACCGGGTTCAGGCCGGCCTGCTCGATCGGGCTGGAGGCCACGAGTCCCTTGCGCACGGCCCACTTGTAGAAGCCGTCCACCGTGGCGACCTCACGGTTCCACGTCGCCCCCTTCACCCGTGGCCCGGCCGGATCACGGTTGCGCCAGGCCTCGTAGACCTGTCGATCCCCAACCGTCGCGTCTTTCCACGACCGCGGTCGCGACATCAGCCCCGACCCGGTGTGCTCGACGACGCCCGGTCGGTGGTGCCAGAGGAAGTTCAGAAACCCTTTCATGTCACGGGCGAACGCCAACTGCGTGTTCACCGGACCGCCTATCAGGGCCGGTGATCTGCCGTATCCGTTCAGCCCCATGTCGTACTCACCGGCCGGGCTGATCAGGAACGGCGTCCCGTCCGGAATGCCCTGAGCATCAAGCCACCTCCATGTCGACCGCCGAAACCAGCTCAACAAGCAAGGAACGAGGCTCACTTGGCATGGGGCGATACCGCGTCGTCACCCCCAGCCGCCACTGCACTCCCACATGAGGAGCAACGACTGGCCAAAGCAGTGGTCACCGTCCAGCTACGCATAATTGAGGACGATCACGTCATCCCTAACCCGCAGCAGCCCCAGCCGCTCCCGGCCGCTCCACGCGAACCTCGTCACCGCGACCCGCGAAGACCGCTGAAGTGCCTGGCGCAGTACTAGCCTCGCGCTTTCATGAAGCGGGCTGTCCGGCAGGCGGTCAGGGAAGTAGAAAGTGCCTCTGACTAGCGAGAATGAGGATTGCTGAGGTCCTTGTTCCCGCCCCTGTCGGAGGCACTTTCCAGGTGAAGCAGCCTATCGGGTCCTATCCCCATGTCCTTGTGCGGGATGACGGCCGGGCCGTGTAGCCGGACGGCATCGGCTGCCCGGCGCACCGCTTTCACCTTCTTCACCAGGACGTCGACCAGCGGGCGGAGAACTGCCCAAGTGACCTTTTGCCGCATCCGCTCCACTCTGCGGACACACGACGGAATCTCACGTTCCAGCAGGGCCTGCGGCTGTCGAAGCTGCCGCACCACAAAACGCTCGACGAGTACGACTTCTCCTTCCAGCCGGACCTCGGGTCCCACATACGTTTCACGGTGTGCCGGAACACGGTCAATGATGCGTCAGTCGTCGGCGAGAGCCGCGTGGACGGAGGAGACGGCGCCGGCACCGTCACCGACCGCGGTGGCCACTCTTTTCGTCGAGCCCGCGCGCAGGTCACCGACCGCGAAGACCCGGGGTGCGCTCGTCTGGAACGGCAGGGCCGTACCGGACCGGCTGTCCGTGAGGACGAAGCCGTTGGGGTCCTTGGCCACGCCGTCCAGCCAGCCCGACACCGGGTCGGCGCCGATGAAGCAGAACAGGGCGCGGGAAGCGAGCCGGTCCCGTCGCCCGTCGGGTCTTTCGGCAACGATCGACGCGAGGGTGTCGTCGCCGGCCAGTTCGCGGATCGTGCTGCCGGTGTGGACCTGGATCCGCGCATGTGCTCGGATCCGGTCGGTCAGGTAGGAGGACATCCGGGCTCCGAGGTCGGCGCCGCGGACGATCAGATCCACGCTCGCGCCGCGGGCGGCGAGGGACAGGGCCGCTTGCCCGGCCGAGTTGGCGCCGCCGACGACCGTCACCGGCTGGTCCTCATAGCCTCGGACGTCCAGCTCGGTCGCGGCGTAGCGGACGCAACCGGTCTTCTCGAAGGTCGTCCATTGCGGCAGGTCGAGGCGCCGGTAGTGGGCCCCGGTCGCGGCGATCACCGCGCGGCACTGGATGCGTGTGCCGTCCTCCAGCAGCACGGCCGGCCGTCGCTCCTCGGAGAGGTCCAGGCCGGCCACCGCGCAGGGCGCGTGGATGCGTACGCCGAACTTGAGCGCCTGGACCATGGCCAGACGGGTCAGGCTTTCGCCGCTGACTCCGTGCGGGAAGCCCAGGTAGTTCTCGATGCGGGCGCTCTTGGCGGCCTGGCCGCCGAGCCCGGCGCGGTCCAGCAGTACGGTGACGAGACCCTCGGACGCCCCGTACACAGCGGCGGCCAGACCCGCCGGGCCTGCGCCCACCACAACGAGATCGACCGGGCGCCCGTCGGCTCGATAGGTGAGACCGAGCACCTCGGCCAGAGTTCTGGGCGTCGCGCGCCTCAGCAGCGAACCGTTGACCACCGCGGCCGGGAGGTCGTCCTCGCCGAGCCCCGCCAGCCCATCAGCGAGCGTCCGGGGTGCGAGGCCGCATCGAGCCAGGAATGCGGCAGGAGCATCTGCGTCGCGTAGCTGCGCAGGTCCAGTGTCTCCGCGGCGTACGGCCGGCCGACGAGCTCCAGGGCGTTGCCTGCCGCCCCGCGGATCACCTCGCGCCGTTCCCTGAACGCCTCGATCAGTGTGTCGGCGATGTCGACCTGCTCGGCGAGGGCCCGGCGCAGCATCGCCGCCCGGATCCGAACGACCGTCCCGGCGATCACCACCCGGGCGGTCAGGTAGACGTGCTGACCGGTCAGCAGGTTGAGCTCGCCCAGGAAGTCTCCGGGGCCTCCCCGGTAGATCAGCCGCTCCGGCTCGATCGCCGTCGCATCCCGGACGATGTCCACGGTCGCCGACCGGAGCAGGAACAAGTCGTAGGTGTCGTCGCCGGAGGTGTACAGATCCCGGCCGGGCTCGGCGTACTCCACCTCACCGTACTCGGCGAGCCGGCGGAACTGTTCGTCGTCCAGGACCGGCCCGCGCTCTGCCGCAGCGTCGTTCACGTGATTCCTCCGAGTAGGGCTGTTTCAGGCGCGAACTGGAACGGGCGTCGGCTTCACCCGGGCGACGGTCATGACGTACAGGAGCAGACCCGCGGTGGTGAGGACGAAGCCGGCCCACACGGTGGACAGGGTCCCCCAGCCGGCGCCGAGGGCGACGGCGCCGCCGATCGCGCCGAGACAGTTGGCCAGGTTGAGGGCGGCCAGGTTGAGCGTTCCCATCAGGGTCGGGGCGTCCGGTGCGAAGCTGGTCAGCCGGACCTGGATGGTGGGGATGGCGAACATCATGGTCGCGCCGACGCCGAACAGGCAGGGCAGCAGAACCACCAGGTTGCTGCCTGACACACCGATCAGTACGAGGAACACCAGAGCACCGCCGTAGCCCAAGACCAGACCGCGGTTCTCGTACCGGTCGGCGACACGTCCGCCGACCTGGTTGCCGACCGCCATGCCCAGGCCGAAGACGGCGAGCGCGATCGGGATGAGCGAGGCGTCCCGCAGCGCCGCGTCAGTGACGAACGGGCCGATGAACGTGTAGACGGCGAAGATGCTGGAGATGCCGAGCGCCGCGACGGTGACCATCAGCCAGACGTCCCGCCGCCGGAGGGCACCCAGTTCGCCCGTGAGGGAGCTGCCGCGCAGGTCGTCGGTGCGCGGCAGCCAGGCCACCAGGGCCGCTCCGGCGACTAGGCCGACGGCGACCACGGTCCCGTACATGGCGCGCCAGCCGGCGTGCTGGCCGATGAAGGTGCCGAGCGGCGACCCGGCGATGGTGGCGACGGTGAGTCCTCCCATCACGGTGGCGAACGCCTTGCCGCCCTTGCCCGGCCCGTACACGTAAGCGGCGACGACGGCCCCGGCGCCGAAGAACGCTCCCTGCACGCTGCCGGTGACGAACCGGAAGACGACGAACAGCACGATGTCCGGCGCCAGGGCGGAGAGCCCGTTGCCGACCAGGAACAGCGCGATCAAGCCGAGCAGCAGGGTGCGCCGGTTGGCTCGGGCGGCGAGCAGGGTGATCGCCGGAGAGCCGATCATCACCCCGAAGGCATAGGCGGTGATCGCGTAGGTTGCGACCGGAACGGACACGTCCAGATCGGACGCGAACAGCTGGATGATGCCGTTGCTGCCGAACTCGCCGGCGCCGATCGCGAAGGTGCCCAACGCCAGTGCGAACAACGTCAGCTTCGGATTCCTGATGGGCGACTTCGCGGTGGTGTGCCGCTTCTCCTCGGCGGTGCACTGACTGTCGTATGCGTGCTGATGCATCGTCTCGTCCTCGGCAGGAGGGTCGGTTGGACGGCGTACGGGCCGGGGCGGACGGGGGGGGATCAATGCCGCCGAGCGCCAGGAAGGCCGCGGCCGGGCCGATCACCCACCGTCCGCCCCAGCCCCTCGAACATCGCCGTCCCCTGCCGGCCTCGTCGGCTCGGTGGTGTCAGCGCGCGGCGCGCTTGACGAGGGCGGCCGTCGCCGCGGGCTGCGCGATCATCGCGACATGCGAGGTGTCGGCCTCGAAGGTGTGTGCGCCGGCCCGGCGCGCCATGAACCGCTGCGCCGCAGGTGGCAGCACCTGGTCGTCGCGGCCCACGAGATACCAGGACGGAATGGTCTTCCAGGCCGGGGCGCCGGACGGCTCCCCGAGGGTGCGCACGTCCGCCGGCCGCTGGCCGGCCCACATCAGCTCGGCGGTCGCCTTCGGCAGGTCCCCGGCGAACACGTCGTGGAAGAGCTCCTTCTTGATGTAGCCGTCGACGAGTCCCTCACCGTAGGGACGGAAGTCCAGCGCCTCCTCGCTGAGTCTGCTTCCGGGGTACTTCGTCTGCAGGCCCAGCAGCGTCTCCCCCTGGTCGGGGACGAACGCGGCAACATAGACCAGGGCCTTCACGTTCGGGTTGCCGGTCGCGGCGTTGGTGACGACGATCCCGCCGTAGGAGTGCGCGACGAGGACGATCGGGCCGCTGAGGGTCGCGAGGATTCCGGCCAGATAGGCGGAGTCGGAGGACACGCTGCGCAGTGGGTTGGGCGGTGCGATGACCGGATAGCCGTCGCGGATGAGCCGGGAGGCGACCCCGTTCCAGCCGGATGCGTCGGCGAACGCGCCGTGCACGAGTACCACGGTGGGCTTCTGGCCGCTGCCACTGCCGCTTCCGGTGTGCGCCTGCGCGGTGGGCGCGTCGAGTGCGGCGCCCACCACGACCGCGGCGGATCCGGCCAACAGCCCCCGGCGAGTTGTCGTCATGGTTGTATACCCTTCGGTATCCGGTGTTCTCGGTGGTGATCGCGGTCAGCGTAAAGCCGCCCACTTGACGAGCACTGAACAGAAATCCGGGCACCGATTCCGTTGTTGTCAAGCATGCCTTCGCGCAAAGCCGGAATTCACGTCGGCGGAATACCCGCCGGCGAAATTAAGTTGCGTCCCCGCTTCTCATTCCTGGGCCGCTCTGCCCCTCAGGGCCTGCGGTCAGGCATGGCCCCCGGTCCTGGGAGGAGTCGTTCGGCGGCGGCTCGGCGTAGCGCAGGCCGTAGTCCCGCATGGTCTGGACGGCTCGGTCGAGAGCGGCTTCGGCCCGGTCGTGCGATCCGGCTGCCAGCCACATCTCGGCGAGCAGCGCCCAGTGGTAGGCGATGCCCCATTGCGGCGGATCGAGCAGCCGTCGCAACGCGCAGACGTACTTCTGAAGAATGTTCAAGGCACTGGAGGGGGCGCGGTCGCCCCAGATCAGGTCGATCAGCTCGCTCGTACTGATCGACTTGCCCGCGCGCGCGAGCAGGATCGCGAGCAGATACGACTGCTGCCGAGGACCGGGATCCAGCTCGACACCGTCGCGCCAGCCGCAACAGACCGAGAACCAGCAGCCGCAGAGACGCAGCGGAGGAAGCCACTCTCTTTCCCGTTCCCAGCCTTGGCCGGCCTTCGCCGCCATCCGCCGTCCGCGGTCGCCCAAGTCCCGCGGCAGGCAAAGCGATTACCAATGATTTCCGACTGGAAACACAAAGCAAGCAACCAGAATCGACCAGAGTGACAGCCGCAATCGCGGCGGACCCCTCCCAACGGGACCTGCTCGCCCGATACGCGCACCAAAGCGAACTTTACGGACATCGGGGCGCCGTCCACGGACGGTCAACTCCACGTCAACTGGCGGGCGCCAGTCTTTCGGTGCGCGGCGGCGTCCATGCCCACCGGGCCGCTTACCCCGCTGACGCGATGACCTCGAATGCCCACATCGGCTGAGATGAGCAGGACTTACCCCATGAGCTCCGTACTACCGTTCCGAAGAATCGTGACCGGCCATGACGCGTCCGGCCATGCGGTGATCACGCAGGACGCGCCGCCGACTCGCGTGGTGGAGATCGGCGGGCCCCGTGGCCCGACTTTCTACGAGGTGTGGAACACACGCCAGACGCCGGCCGTCATCGACCGGCAGTCGGGTGAGCCGGCGGAGAACGGTCTGGTGCTCGGACCTCCCGAGCGTGGCACTCGTATCCGGGTGATCGACTTCCCTCCGGAGGACGACCGGATCCGGAACCTGACGGGGGCGGAGGCGGCCGAGAAGTTCGGGGAGATGGGCGGTGCCGACGCCGCACGGTCCGACGCCGGCGCCCCGCATCCCTTGATGCATCGCACGCAGACGATCGACTACGGGATCGTCGTCGAGGGCGAGCTCACGCTGATCCTCGACGAGGGCGAGACCATCGTCCGCACCGGGGACATCGTGATCCAGCGCGGCACCAACCACGCATGGGCAAACCGGTCGGCCGCGAACTGCCGGGTCGCCTTCGTACTCATCGACGGCCAGTACACCGACGGACTCTGAGAAGGAGGAGCATCGTATGCGTATTCGCCCCATCCCACCCGATGAGCTCGACCCCCCACTCCGCGAGGTGCATGACGGCATCGCCGGCCTCGTCACCGAGGAGCAGGGCCGCGTCGTCATCCTCGACGACGACGGCGCGCTCGTCGGGCCGTTCGCGGCGATGCTGCACTTCCCCGCGTTCGGGGTTCCGGCGCTGTTTCTGCAGCGGGCGGTCGCGGCCGAGGCGCACCTCGACCCCGTCGTCCGCGAGGTGGCGATCCTCACCGTCGGCGCGGCTTACGGCGCCCGGTACCTGCTGTACGCGCACGAGCAGACCGCAGACGAGGTCGGTCTTGCGGCGGCGCAGATCGCGACGCTGGCGGCGGGCGGGCGGCCCTCCGGGCTGAGTGACGAGCAGGCCGTCGCCCACGACGTCGCGAAGGCGTTGACCTCGGGGCGCATACTGCCGGACTCCACATACGACCGGGCCACGCAGTTGCTGGGCCCTGATGGGGTCGGCGAGCTCGTGTTCCTCATCGGCAGCTACTGCCTCATCGCGATGGTGCTGAACTGCTTCGACGTGCCGGTCCCCGGTCGGGAACCGTCAACTGCCCAGCCGTGACGCCGACGAGGTGGCTGCCGGCGATTGCGGCGTTGCGGATCGTCGCTGCCCAGTGCTCGGCCATCAGTTCCTCGGCACGGCGGGCGATCAGGTGGGCGTCGCGCTCGACGGACAGTGCGTGCGCCCGCTCGGCGACGGCCCGGAGGGGGCGCCCGGCTCGCCGCGTGCCCGCAGCACCCGTGCCCGGGGCAGAAGCAGCAGGCTTTCGGCGTAGCGCTGGCCGTACGTTTCGATGGCCGAGTCCGCCCGGTCGAGCGCCGCGGCGTGCCCGCACGCTTCGGTGTCCGGTGTCCTCGCTGATGAACGCAGGACCAGTTATTTGACGGGCACTGAACGGAATTCCGGGGCCCTACAGGGGCCGCTTCACTATTAGCCTCGATCTTTCATGAGGGTCCGCCGACGGAGTCGGCGGGCTCTTTCAGTTTCCAGAGCGGGTGGTGAGCAGGCTGGTGGCCCGGCAGTCGC
>NZ_JBIBKW010000064.1:0-8136 GCF_042959465.1 Streptomyces sp. NPDC007901
TCTACCGCGAACGCCTCGAAAGCGCCCCCGCACTACCCAACACCCCGAACAAGCCCGCCAGCTGATCGCCTACACCACGACGAGGGACACCATCGGCTGGGCGATGACCGTGTGGAATCGGGGCCGCAGCAGACGGGCCTTCTCATGGATATCGAACAGCTCCTTGGGGCCGCCGACTTCGTAGGGCGAGACGCCGCCGGTGCGGCGGGCGTACTGGACGGCCCGGTCGTGCAGATGCTCCAGCAGGGGCAGCGCGTTCTGGCGTCGCCACTTGGCACTGCGCATGGCCTGGCCGCACACCTCGTAGAGGTCCTCGACTCGCGTGCCCGGGGTGGGCTTGTGAGAGTACTTGCAGTGCACGAGCGTGATATCCAGGTAGCGGCCGTCGCCCCTGAGGCCGACGAGGTCGGCTGCCTCGCCCGTGCCGTCGTCGTCGAGAAGGACGTCGAAGGAGCTGGTGGCCTGCAGGTGGGCCGACATGTAGTACTGGATGGAGTCGGTCCGGCGCTCCGGCCTCTGTGACTCCTTGCTGAGATCCACGCCCTGCCAATCCAGCGGCGTGAGCAGGGACGGGTCGTAGGGGCGACGCTCATAGCGCGGGGCGATGAGCTTGCCCTCGTCGTCGATGAGGCGATCGCCCTCCAGGAAGAGATCGGGCCTGTGCGTGTTGAGCCATTCCTCCAGCGGTTGCGGCTCGGCAGTCGGGCCGCTGCCCACGATGACGGCGTCCTGCTCGCGCGCCCGGTAGACCAGGCCTCTGGTGTCGTAGTCGGCCTGGTAGGCGACGCGCCAGGCGGGGGTGACCAGGGAGAACAGGAACGGGCCGGCGGGGGAGTAGTCGTCGACCTCGAAGTCCACGTCGGTGAGCGAGTAGCTGCGGTTACCGTAGGTGAGGGTGTACCGGTCGCGGGAGCCGAGGTAGATCTGCCAGGGCCACCCCACGCCCAGCAGCACGTACGAAGGCCGTGCGGTGATGTCCTCGGGGATGATGAACCCGTCGAAGACCTGCTCCAGGTCGATGGTGCTGTCCAGCAGTTTGGTGCCCTGCTGGTCGCACCAGTCGGTCCAGGCCTTCAGGCTCGACGCGGTAGTGGGGGACCAGAACCGGCCCGAATGTGCCGCACTGATCGAGACGCTGTCGCCGTCGTCGAAACCGGACGCGGCGATGTGGGTCTGGCTCTTGTGCTCTTGGTCGGTGGTGAAGCCCTGCGAGACGTCACTGCCGACGTGGAGGGAGAACCGCGTGAAGTAGTCACGGGCGTCCTTCAGGCCCACGTTGGTCGGTACCAGCCGGTCCAGGCGGGCCAGCACCCGGAAGGTGCGCTTGCCGTTGATCAGTTCGCAGCCTTCGCCCAGAACCGCCTCGGCCAGGTCCTTATAGGTGCTCGACTTCTCCGAGCCGTGGATGTACAGCAGTCGCCTGGTGGTGTCGAAGTAGAGCACGATCAGCTCGTAGACGACCTGCTCCAACTCCTGCGGCGCACCCCAGCGCACGGGGGTGCGCCGCTCGATGACATACCAGGCAACCGGGGAGTCCTCGCCGCCCAGGGCCATGGCGTTGTCCAGGATGCGCTCGTTGTCCTTGCAGAGCGTGAGGGCGGTCTCGGGCGTCCACTCCGCGGTGGCCGCCCGGTAGGCGACCGCGCTCATCTTCGGCTCCAGTACGCTGACCGCCACGTCCTCGGGCGCACCGGTGAACGTGATGTCGAAAGCGCTGGTCTCCTCCGCCGCCAGCGTGGCGCGGTCGGTGAGGTCGCGCAGCAGATGATTCCAGTCGGCGTCCTCGCGCAACAGGCGGCGCAGCGGCGAGGCGCCGGCACCCGGCTCCTGCGCGACGAACACAGTGGCCTTACCCAGTCCGCTCGCGGCCCGCGTGAACCGGCCGACGAACTGGATCATCGGGCTCAGGCTCTTGCGGGCCGCGTGCATGGCCGCGATCTTCAGGGCAGGCTCGTCGAACCCCTCACCGAGCATGTCGACGCAGATGATGATGCGGCACTCGCGTGTTCGCAGCGCCTCCACTGCCGCTTTGCGGCGTGTGACACCCACGTTCTGGTGGACCACGGTGGGACTGAACTCGGACGCCAACTCCTCGTAGAGCAAGCCGAGTTCTTCGGCCTTCGGGATGTTCGCGGCCCGCGCCATCAGCAAGTGGTCGTGCCCAGCTGCCCGGTCGGCACGCAACTGGCCCACGGCCAGCTCGGCCAGCTCTCGGTCGACGTCCTCGACACCGAAGACGGCCCGGTAGTTGATGCGTCTGAAGTACTCCAGCCGCTGGGCTTCCCGCAGCGGGAAACGGAACACGGTACGGCCGGGCAGCCGACGGCCGTCCTCCCGAAACGGGGTAGCGGTGAACAACAGCACCGGACGGTCGGAGAAGTCGTCGATCACCCGCGCCCATGTATCCGCGGGGGAGTGATGCGCCTCGTCCACGATCAGATGGGAGAACGATGACAACAGCGCCGCCCGCACCTGTCCCACGCTCTTGTTGAGGATCTGCGGGGTGGCGACGACGACATTGCATGCCGCAACAAACCGGGCCGCTTCCTCGGGATCCTTGAACCCGTGCTCAAGCCGGCCCACCCGCGGCCGCAAGGCGGCGGGCGTCACGATCTCCTCCTGTTGGAGGATGCCGAGCGTCTCGAACTTCCCAGCGATCTGGTCCCGCAGCGCCGCACTGGGTACCAGCACCAGCAGTCGTTGCATCCGCGCGGCCACCAGCAGGGCCAGCATGGTCTCGGTCTTACCGGTGCCGGTGGGCATGACCACGATGCCCGGGTCGGCAAGACCCGAGGCCCAGTGCCCCATCACCGCGTGCAGGGCGCCGATCTGAGGACGGCGCAGGCTGCGCGGCTCACCGTACGGGCGAAAGCCGATGGCCTTCCGATACGACTCCACCACCGTCTGCGGCGTACAGACGAGACTGCCCTGCCAGCCCACCTCGCGACCGGACTGGCTGGGCAGCACGGCCGTCAGCTCGTCGGCTGCTTCCGCTGCGGTACGTACGGCGGGCCAGCTGCCATAGACGTTGGAGACACGCAGCAGCCCATCCTCGTCCGTGACCTCCAACGTGCCGGCCGGGACGAGGAGCTGGTGGACCTTGTTGCGCTCGAATCTCTCTTCAACCCACACGGGCTTCGTGCTCACGTTCATACCGGTTGCTCTCTGTTGCAGATCTGGGTGACGGCCCGCGGCGGTTGGGCAGATGAGGCAGGCGAACACGATGAGTTGGGGATCGCGGCTCACGCCGCCCGGCGATACGACGGCTCAGCGGCGGTGCCCGCGCTCGGCAGGGCGCGCGGGGACGTTGAGGAAGTCCTCGAACCAGTTGTCCGGATCCAAGGCGGGCGGGACAGGGGAGGACCCGGCACCATCCGCTTTATCGGAGCTGTACTTGCTGTCGTACAGCCACAGCACGTCGTCGTCCTGGAAGAAGAAGTCCGAGCAGGCGTCGAAGTCGTAGTCGTCACGGTGCTTGGGCAGCGCCGCATGCGCGCCGTCGCCGGCTTCTAGATGGGCGGGCGCATCGCCGAGAGCGAGGTGCAAGACCATCTCCTCGGCCGCACAGGTGGGCCGGGGCCAGCTGCCGCGCTGGAGGTCGCCCGCCAGATCGTCGCAGGCCCGGGCCAGGTTGCGGCGCCACCGCAGGTTCTGGCGCCATGTCACCTGCGGCAGACGGGAGAAGAAGCCCCACGCACCGTCATCGTCCTGGGTGATGGGACGCTCACCCAACTCGGCGGCGTCGTCGTAGGCCGCCTCAGCAAGCTCGTCCAGCGCGCTGAACAGTAGATCGGCCGTGCGTGGCGTGAACGTCCAGTGGCACTTCTGGCAGTCTTCCTCCTCGCAGTCGCACGCCGCAGGCAAGGCGAAGAGCGAGGCGAAGTCCGGTTGCAGTTCCTCGGCCGCAGGCGGAGTGGCGTCGGTGCGTGGGGAAGCGGCATAGGGGCCGGCGGCGTGTTGGAGCCGCCAGCCGGTACCGAAGTTGATACGGACGGGTTCGGTCGACCAGTCTGCGACCTCGTCTCCCCGTGTGGGGAGCAGCAGGTGGCCTTCCTGCGCATCGGTCAGCCAGTCCATGCCGGGCAGCTCTCCCGTGCTCTCCGCAGCGAACATGACCGCGCCCACGAGGTCGTGCGGATCGTCCTCGCCCAGTTCCTCGTCCGGCATCGGCTCCCAGCCGCCGGCCGTCGCGGCAGCTACCAGCTTGGCCTGGTCGTAGACGTGGAACTCACGCAACTGCACCACCCGGACCACCGGGCCCGGCAGGTCGGCCAGTCGGGCGTCCTTCGGTGATCGAGTGGCCGAGACGGGAAGTTCGGGCTCGTCCTGTGCCGGCCCCTCCAAGGGGTCGTCGGCAGGCCAGGAAAACAATGCGGGGGCGGCGCTGGGCCACACGCCGGTCCGAGCGCGTTCCAGGGCCTGACGGAAGGACGCGGCCGGGGCGTCCGGCAGCGCCGTGGCAATCTTGTGCGCGGTGATTTCCTGCTGCTTGGTGAGGGCCCCGTTGAGGGCGGCGGACGACAGCAGCCGGGCCGCGTGCTGGGCCACGTGGGCGTCCCGGCAGGTGAACACGGCCTGCGCGCAGGCGGGTCCGTTCGCATGGGCCAGCAGGACAAGGACACGGCTTTTGCTGCTCGCGTGCTCGCAGAGAAAGCTGCGGGGCACGGCCGGAACCGGTGGGGCTGTCACAGGAGCACTCCAACGACCGCGGCCGGCCACGGGCCAACCGCACACGACAGGGAAAGCTGCTGGTAGGCGCGGTACAGCCGCATCTCCGGACAGCGCAAGAATCGAAAAGTGACTGGTGCTGTCGATGCGATCGACAACCCGGGTCTGCGAACGACCATAGCCGGTCGGCCCGTTCGTGTAGGGCTTTTCGGCATCATTGTCCCGTCAGGCCAGGACAGCACCTGCAGGGTGCCTGCGTCACGTGCGCGTGGGACGGGCGCAGGTCTTTCATCCTGGGTCGTATCTGCGGCGGCTGTCAGACCTGCCCACTACCCTCCCCAGACATGACTGCATCTCGCCGTCCGGCCCGCGAACTGCCCGGCGACCCGGCCCGGTTGCGCCTGGTCTACACCCACGACCATCCCCTCGAGCCCTACGACTTCGAGGACACCCTGGAGCAGTGGCACGTCTCGGTGCGCCTCTTCCACGGCGAGGAAGGGGAGTGCCCCCAGGGGTGCAGCGAGTCCTGCGAGCGGTCCATCGAGGAGGGTACGGAGATCGGCTACCTGCTCCTGTGCCGGCTGCGTGGCTACACCACGGACAACCGATGGGAGGCCGCCGACGCGGAGTCGGGAGATCTGGAATCCATCGCCTCCACCGTCCTCGACCCCCGGACCGGGCAATACACCGACGCCTTTGACGAGGCCATCGAATGCCCGGTCGGTGACCTGCTGATCCTCGACCGGGTCTTCCTGGACAGGTCGTGGCGCGGCTTCGGACTCGGTCCCGTCCTTGCCGCGGAGGCGATCCGGCGCCTGTCTGGCGGTTGCTGCGCGGTGGCAGCCGAACCCGGCATGGCCGAATGGCTCGACAACCGGGAGGAGGCGTCCGAGTCCTATCGGCAACAGGCCCGCCGCAAGATCGCCACGTTGTGGGAGAGCATCGGATTCACCCACTTCCAGGACGGCGTCTACCTGCTGGACCCCGCCTTGCGGCAACCGGGCGACCTGCTGGCCCAGCGGCGCGAGGAACTGCTTGAGCTCTCGCGGGCCTACCGTTCACGAGCCGCCTCGCTCACGATCGTTCGTGAGGAGGAGCAGGAGCCCGCGGCAGCGCGGGGAGCGGACGTGTCGGACCAGCAGCTGCACGCTCGGGAGGGCTGGCTGGAGACCATCGGGAGCGTGCGCGCCCGGGACTCCCTGCTCTATCTGCAGGGCCGCTGCCGGCAGGCCGGATGGGACAGCCGCGACAAGCGAACAGCACTGGCCTTGGCCGCCGACGTGACAAGCGAAGCGGATCTGAGGGAGCTGGGCGCACAGCTCCGAGACGTCCACTTCGGGCTGCGCAAGGCCTTTGCAGACGCGGTCACCTTCTCCGCCGGATCCTTCGACGTCCGCCCCTTCCGGGAGGACCCCGGCCGACTGGGGCCGCTGGCCGGAGTGTGGGTGTACGGGTCGAACCTGTACGGCCGGTACACGGGCCGTTCCCACGGAGTGGGCGACGCCTGCAAGCATGCGAGGTCCCTGGGCCCGGGTCTGGCACGGATCTCCCTCGCGCAACTGCTGGACCTGGCGGGCTTCTGGCAATGGAACGGGCCCATGTGCTCGTTCTGCAGCGGCTGGTCGGGACAGCGCCTGAGCGAGGAGCAGTTCACCCACTACCTGAACGCCACGGCGAACCCTCGAACGGCTGCCCCATGAGCGCCCAAGGGCGCGCTCGGCGAAGGGCGGGCAAGGAACAGCCCGCGCGCCGTGGGGTTCTGGGAGAAAGTAGAGGTGGCCCCGCTGTGGCTGACTCGCCAGCAACTGCTCAGGGTGGCGTCCTCAGTGGCGAGGACGTTGAATTGCTGCGGCACAGGCCTGGAGTCGACCGTCTGAGACGGCACCGGTAGCCGTCGCCGAGGCCGTGGCCAGAGCCCCATGAGCAGGGAGTCCAGTTCGGCGGGCGCACCACACAAGGCGCACAATCGGGTATTTTGTCTGTTCTGGTGCGTCGAATGGATGGGCCATCTCCCCGTAAAGGGGCCCTCCGCGGCAACGAAGGGCCCTGGTGGCTGCGGACTCGCCCGGATCAGTAGAGGCATATTCACCGCCGCCAGTTAGCGACGTTACAGAAGGTGGGTGCAGCACAACACTGAACCGCCCCGGGTTCGGTAGAGATCTCAGATTGTGGTGATGACCTGGGATTTCGTGAGTTCGGTGTAGTAGTTGGCTTCGTATTCGACGGGCGGGATGTGCCCTATCTCACCGTGGAGTCGGCGGTGGTTGTACCAGTCGATCCACTCGGCGGTGGCCAGCTCGACCTGGGAGAGCGTCTTCCAGGGCCTCTGGGGCTTGATCAGCTCGGTCTTGAACAGGCCGATCGTGGACTCCATCAGGGCGTTGTCGTACGCGTCACCGACGGATCCGATGCTCGCCGCGATGCCGGCCGCGTCCAGGTGCTCGGCGAGGCGGAAGCTCGTGTACTGCGACCCGGCGTCCGAATGATGTATCAACTCGCCCGGCTGGACAGGGTGTTGGTCGCGGTCGCGCTGCCAGATCGCCATCTCCAGGGCGTCCAGCACGAACACCGTCTCCTTCACCGTGGCGGCCGACCAGCCCACGATCCGGCGCGAGAAGGTGTCCACGACGAACGCGACATAGACGACGCCGGCGAAGGTCTTCACGTGCGTGAAGTCGGCCACCCAACAGCGGTTCGGGGCGCCGGCCACGAAGTCGCGGTCGACAAGGTCCGGGGCCCGCTGGGCCTGGCCGCCGGGGATCGTGGTGATGACGCGTCTGCCGCGCACCGCGCCCTGGATACCGAGCTCGCGCATCAGGCGCTCGACGGTGCAGCGGGCCACCACATGTCCCTGCCGGTTCAGCTCGCGCCAGATCTTCCGGGCTCCGTAGACACGGTAGTTGGACGTGTAGACCTCCTGGATCCGCTCTTTGAGCTCCTCGTCGCGCACCGAACGGGCAGAGGGAGTTTCGAGGCGTTTCTTGTGGGCGTAGTACGTGGAAGGGGCGATCTGGCAGTCGTGCTCGGTGAGTGTCCTGCAGATCGGCTCGACGCCGCCGAAGCGGTCCCGGTGCTCGTCGATGAACCTTACGAGCGCGCCTGTGGCCGGTCGAGCTCGGCGATGCTCCTATGTCAAGCAGCCAGTCTCATGGGCGTTGAGGGTAGGGGGCTGGGGGGTTGGCCGAGGTCGGTTTGGTCGGCAAGCAAGGCTCGGTAGACGCGGTCGGAGATGCGACGCCGCAGCAGTCGCAGGGCCTCCGTTTTGGTCTTGCCGGCGGTGAGTTGCTTGGTGAAGTAGGTGGCGCCTTCGCCGTCGCCTCGCACCTGGGTCACGGCGATCATGTGGAGAGCATGGTTGACGGTGCGGTTGCCACCTCGGTTGAGTCGAACGCGGACTTTGTTGCCTGACCAGACGGGGATTGGGGCGGTGCCGTTGAACCGGGCGAAGGCGGCCTTGGAGACGAACCG
>NZ_JBIBKW010000065.1:0-7590 GCF_042959465.1 Streptomyces sp. NPDC007901
ACATGTTCAGACGAAGGCCGCTTCCGCGTACGGCAGTTACCGGACCGAGTGATCAAGTTCGACACACCATTCGACACCGGACGTTAAAGATCAAGCTAGGGCGTGTGTCGGAAGTGCTCTAGGTTGGCTGACGTGAGTGGGTGGGGGCGGAGTTATCGATATGTCGGGCCGGTCGAGTTGAAGGCTGCGGTCCGGCCTGACAGCGGCGGGTGCCCGATCAGCTCGGCGGCTGAGTTCGACGCCTGGATCGCTAAGCGATCGGTGGCGGAGCTGACCGAACCGTTCACCTTTGTAGTCGGCGTGGACGGTGTGCTCCGGCTGGCGCCGCGGCGAAGCGAGCACGTGGCCTGTGCTGGTGGAGACATGGTTCTGTGTGCCGGCGAGATCAGCTTCGTGCGCGAGGCAGACCGGTGGGCCGTGAGCGAGGTCAGCAACCAGTCCACCGGGTATTGCCCAGACGTCACCTCTTGGTCGGAAGTCGCCCGTGCACTGGACGACATAGGTCTCGGGCGGCCCTCCGGCTTCACCCACGAGGTGGTGTTCCGACGGTGCCTGGGCTGCCAGGAACGCAACATCGTGCGCGAGGACGACTTCGTCTGCGTCTTCTGCGGCAACGATCTGCCGGAGTCGTGGAACGTGGATCCCACCGCGTGAGGACCGAGGGTCAAAGCCACTCGTTGATGGCCGCGACGAGAACGGTCGCCTCGTAGCGGACGGCGAGCTTGTCGTAGCGTGTGGCGACTGCGCGGTGTCTCTTGAGGCGGTTGATCCCGCACTCGACCGCGTGGCGTTCGCGGTAGTCGGCCGGGTCGAAGCGTGGCGGTCGGCCGCCACCGGAGCCGAGCTTTCGGCGGTTGCGGGCCTGGTCGGCCTTGACCGGGATGGTGCAGCGGATCCCGCGGCGGCGCAGGTAAGCGCGGTTATTGCGGGAGGCGTACGCTTTGTCCGCCCGCACCCGAACGCGGGCGGGTTCCAGGATTCCCGGCCGGCAAGCCGCAGGAACTCGTACGTGACTACCGGATTCTAGGCCCCCTGTGTACGGGTTCGGCCTCGGGACTGGTAAGCCCGCATGTTGACCTGTCGCGTATTCAGGTGATGGGGCGGGTTCTGACTACTGACTGTCGCCGGTCACGGTGGTCCAGTGCGGATCGATATGGTCCAGCCATGCGTCTTGGCCGTCAGCCGGTGGTTGCATCAGGGGTAGGGGGAGGAATAGGCAGTTGAAGGTGGCGGTGTCGTCTCGCAGGCGGCCGAACAGTGCGACCGTTTCGTAGGCTCGGATGTCCGTCGCGGTGGGGATTTCTTGCATGGGGGCAGGCTCGTTTCCTTAAGGTGTCCGTATGCGCGAACGAGTGCGACGGCATTGGCCTGGTTCGCGGGCTTACTGGGCCAGCGGGTCCGAAGTGGGACGCCTTGGGCGGCACAGGGCCAGGAAGCAGACCGTCGCGGCCAGCGCGAGGCAGAGCACCGACAGGGCCATGGGCAGGGCGGTGCCCTGGTCGCCGAGACCGGCGAGGGCGGGCGCGAGGGCTCCCATGAGGAACTGTGTGGTGCCCAGGAGCGCTGAGGCGCTGCCCGCCGCGTGCGGGGCGCGCTGTAGGGAAAGGGCGGTGGTGGTGGGCAGGATCATGCCGACCGGGCAGGCCGTGAAGAACAGCGCGCTGGCGATCCAGGGCAGGCCCACGTGCGTGAGGGTGGCCAGGACGACCAGGGCGGTGCCCGCGGTGGCGAGTACGGCCAGGCCCGCCCCCAGGATGCGATGCGAGGGGAAACGGCCCAGGAGCAGTTTGCCGTTGAGCTGCCCGGTGGTGACCATGCCGACCGAGTTGAGGGCGAAGAGCAGGCTGTAGGTCTGCGGGGAGGCGCCGTAGACCTCTTGCAGGGTGAAGGAGGAGCCGGCGATGTAGGCGAACAGGGCGGCGAAGCCGAGGCTTCCGGTGAGCAGATAGCCCGAGAATCGGCCGTCTTTGACGAGGTCGCGCATGGTGCGCAGGGTGTCGGGGAGCCCGCCGCGCCGGCGCTGGTGGGTCGGCAGGGTCTCGGTCAGCAGGGTCGCGGTGGCGGCGAGGATGACCAGGCCCAGCACGGTGAGGGTGACGAACACGCCGCGCCAGGAGGTCAGGCGCAGCAGTTGGGCGCCGAGCACGGGGGCGAGGATCGGCGCGGTGCCGGAGACGAGCATCAGCGACGAGAGCAGGCGGGCGGCGCCGAGTCCGTCGTACAGGTCACGGACGACGGCCCGGGCGATGACGATCCCGGCGGCGCCCGCCAGGCCCTGGACCAGGCGCATGCCGATGAGGACCGTGGGATTGGGGGCGACGGCGCACAGGAGGCTCGCCGCGACGTACACGGTCAGGCCGGTCAGGAGGGGACGGCGCCTGCCGAGGGTGTCGCTGAGGGGCCCGATGACCAGCTGGCCCAGGGCGATCCCGGTCATGAAGGCGGTGAGGGTGAGCTGGGTGACGGCCTGTGAGACGTGGAGATCTCCGCTGACCTGAGGGAGGGCAGGGAGATAGAGGTCGATGGTGAGCGGGCCGAGCGCGGTCAGGGAGCCCAGGATCAGGACGAGGGGCAGATGGCGCGGATGGCGGTCCGGGGACGGCGCGTGGAGGGTGTCTGCTGTCCCGGCGCTGCTGGTTGGGGAGGGTTCGGACATGTCGGTTCCAGGGCTGTCGGGGAGAGCGGACCGTGCGGACCACTGTGCTGCCGGTTCTGCACGGGCCGGTGCCGCGCGGTCGGCGCGGCACCGGCGCCGGTGGGACGCGTCCTGCCGGCCGCGTCAGCGGCCGAGGCGGGCGATGAGCAGGTTGGGGTCCTTGCCGGTCATGTAGGCGGCGCTGGGGACATACACCTTGCTGCCGTGGACCGCGATGGATGTGGGTGTCTGAAGACCGTCGGCCGGGGTGAGGACGGTGGTGTGGGTGCCGTCGGGGCGGACGAGGTCGACCTGGTTGTCGTCGCGGGCGGCGAGCAGGGTGTCGCCGTGGCCGGTGAACGCGAAGTCGTCGATGGACGGCATGCCTGTGGCCCGGACCTGGATCTTTCCGGCGGTGCCCTTGGCGGTGACCGGGATACGCAGGACGGTGCCCCGGTCGAGGTTGGTGGCCCAGACGGAACCGTTGTGCAGCTTCAGGCCGTTGGCGCCGGCGAACGTGGTGGGCTCCAGCTGCGTGCCCTTGGCCCAGACGGTGGCCTTTCCGCCGCACGCGGGGAGGCGGTAGATGACGCCGTGCACGGAGTCCGTGACGTAGAGCTTGTTGGTGTGCTGGTCGAGGGCGAGGCCGTTGGGCAACCCGTCGGCGGGCAGGGCGGCGATACGGTACGGGCGGCCACCGGGACGTACGAGCCAGACGCCGGTGAGGTCCGCGGTACCGGTGGCGTAGGTGACGTACAGGGTGCCGTCGTCGGCGCGGGCGATGCCCCCGACGAACGCCTTGCCCAGGTTGGGGGTGTTCGCCTTGGCGGGGGCGGGCAGTGTGGCCAGGACGTGCGGCCGGCTGCCCGGAGTGACGCGGACGATCTGCCGGGCGAAGGAGAAGGTCAGGTACGCAGCCCCGGTGCGATCGACGGTGATGTTCTCGGGCTGCTGCGAGGCCGCCAGCTGGAAGTGGTTGGTGATGTGCGGCGCCGAGAGGGGCTGGGCCGCTGCGGTTGCCGTTGCGGTGGCCGCGGAGGCCAGCAGGACCGCGGTCGCGGCGAGGGTGGTCAGGGAGGTACGGACGCGCATGGGGTGGTTCTCCTGGTGGGCTTCTGCTGACGGTCCACTGCCGGCCCGTGGGGGTCGCGGGCCGGCAGTGGGGCTCGATGGGGTGGTACTGCTACGGCTCAGGGGGCGACGATCTTGATCGTGCTCGCCCAGCCGTGGCCCGCCTCGCGGATCTGCAGGGCCATGTGCAGCAGCTGGAAGCCCTCCAGCTCGCGGGCGTGCCTGAGCGCGCCGACGTCGACCGGGTTCAGCCCGCCGGAGGTGACCAGGTCGGCGACCTGCTTACGGGCGGCCTCGTCGTCACCGGCGATGAAGAGGTCGAGCACAGTGCCGTTCACCTCGCCGGCGATCAGGGTCGTGGCGAACGTGGTGTTGAACGCTTTCACGACGCGTACGTCCGGTCCGGCGGCCTCGGCGATCTCTTCGGCGGCCGAGGTGCCCGGGGCGACGACGAGTGCGTCGAGGGAGGCGTCGACGGGGTTGCTGATGTCGACCAGCACCTTGCCGCTCAGCTGCTCTCCGTAGGCGGCGGCGACCTGCTTGGCGGCTTCGAAGGGGACCGCGAGGACCACGATGTCCGCGGTGTCCACGGCAGATGCGTCGGCGGCGGCGATCCGGCCTTCGCCGGTCGCCTGCCCGCGCAGTTCGTCGACGAGCCGTACGGCCTTGCCGGGGTCCTTGGCGGTGACGGTGACCGTGTGTCCGCCCGCCAGAGCCCGGGTGGCGATGCCTCGGGCCATGTTGCCGGCACCGACGATGGTGATCTTCATGAGAGTGGTGTCCTTCCTCCTGTACTGCGCTGCGCTCTTGTCCCGTCCTGTGCCTGGTTGCTGTTAGACGTGGACCCGCACCACGTTGAACGGGAGCTTGGGGTCGGCGATCTGGAACTGGAAGTTGACGATCAGCAGGTCGCGGCCGTCGACGGCGGCCGTGGAGGGGCTGTGCATGCCGTGGCCGTGGACCGTGCGCACGAGTTCGGCCTTGGTGTAGTCGTGGCTCAGCTTCAGGACGCTGATCTGGCCCTCGGGGTGGTCGAGTTCGGTGACGGCGGTCAGGGTGTTGCCCCTCAGCAGGAGACCGTCGCCGGAGACGCCCTTGGCGCCGCCGAGGTCGACCGGGACGACCTGGTGGGTGCGCAGGTCGACGCGGTAGAAGGCGTAGTCGTTGTAGTCGGCGAGTAGGACGTAGCGGCCGTTGTCGGTGACCACCAGGCCGTTGCCGTTGAAACCGTCGTCGTAGACCATCGGGGAGTTGGTGAGGTCCACGCCCACGTGCAGTGGTTGCTGGACCTGCTTGCTCTTCAGCTCGGCGGCGGTGATGTGCCACAGCGCGGGGTGGATCGAGTCGGAGATGTAGGCGTCGCCGTTGGGGGCGAGGGCCACGTCGTTGAGGAAGGTGTCGGTACGGCCGGTGTCGAACACGTGCAGCAGGGCGCGGGTGCGGGTGTCGTAGACGAAGACCTTGCCGGTGGCGCCGCCGGCGACGATGAGCCGTCCCGCGCGGTCGGTTTTCATGCCCGCGACGGAGGTGCGTCCGTCCTTTCCGCCCGGCAGGAACACCTTGGTCGCGCTCTGGTGGACGTCACCGCGGTAGATGGTGCCGTCGCTGGTGCTGCCGACGTAGAAGAAGGGCGTGCCCTGCTGGCGTGCGATGCCCTCGGGGTAGGTCTTGTCGCCGGGGATGGAGTAGCTGGCGGGCAGCGGTTCCCGGTGATGCCAGGCGGCGGCGTGGGGCGCATCGCCGCCGGAAGCGGCCAGAGCCGGGGCGGTACCACCCAGGACGAGGAGGGAGGCCACGGCTACGGCGGCGGCGCGGGGACGGAAGAGGCGGTTGTGGGACATGACGGATCTCCGGGCGTGAGTAAGTGAGCAGACCAAGGGGGTGATCAACAATGTGGGGCAATGAGCGCAGAGGACGCGGTCCGCGCGGAGTGCCCCGGATCCGCGCGGCGTGGGCGGTACACGCCGGCGGCGCTCAGTTGCCGGCCGGGAAGAGGGAGCGGTTGGCGATGTCGATGATGAACGGGCCGACGTGGGCCGGGTACTTGTCGACGATCGCCTTCTTGTACGCGTCGCCGTCGTCGCCGAGCAGCTCGCGCGCGTCGTCGAGGTAGCGGCGGATGTCCTGGTAGACCTCCGGGCCGGTGGGGGCGCCGTGGCCGGCGAGGATCGTGTCGTAGCCGGACTCGGCGGCCAGGGCGTCGACGGCCTGCTGCCAGCCGGTGATGTCGTTGTTGCCCAGGTAGAGGTGGACGTCGTTGTAGACGAGGTCCTGGGCGATCAGGACGCCCTGCTCGGGCAGCTTGATGAGCAGTTCGTCGGCGGCCTCGCCACCGGAGACGGCCTCGAAGACGAAGGTGACGCCGTCGATGACCTCGGTGCCCGGGATGATGGCCACAGACGGGGTGAACTCGCTGAGGGGGATGACCTGTCCGGTGGGCAGGTTGCTGTCGCCGCGGGCGATGATCTGCTCGCGCACCTGGGCCAGCGCGTGGACGGGGACACCGAAGCGGGCGGCACCGTTGTAGTGGTCCGGATGGGCGTGGGTGACGATGAGCCGGTCGATCGGCTTGCCGAGCCCCTTGGCGTAGGCGATGGCCTCGTCGGCGTAGGCGGGCAGCAGCTGGGCGTCGATCGCGATGACGCGGGCCGTGGTCTCGACCAGCTGGGTGGTGGTGTGGAAGGTGTCCGCCGGGGACATGTAGCTGTGGATGCGCACCGCGCCCTTGTCGAGGACCGTGACCGTGCCGTTCATGAGGGACTCCTGGAGGTGGAGGCGGCCCTGCGCCGCCTTGACGACCTCTACTTTCGTCGCGAAAGCGCAGGCAGGCGAGATACGCTGAAGACGCGGCATGGTAAATCGAGGACATTTGGAGGTCGTGGTGCTTTACGGGGATCCTGGCGGCGCCGACCCTGCTCCGGACGGGGCCATCCTTCGCCTCGACTTCAACCCGCCCGAGGAACGGGTCCCTGGTTTCGAGATCATCGATCTCGCCACCCTGCACGAGCGACGGCGGCGGCGGGGGAGACGGCCCGACCTGGTGCACCGGGTGGACTTCCACACCCTCACCCTGATCACGGAGGGCAGCGGGGAGCATGCGATCGACTTCGTGACCTACCCCGTCCGTCCCGGCACCCTGTTGTGGGTCCGGCCGGGCCAGGTCCAGCGCTTCGTCCGGCCCGGCACCGCGAACGGCACGCATCTGCTGTTCACGCCGGCCTTTCCCCCGCACTCCAGCAGCGCCGACCGGCTGGTGAACGAGTGGTACGGGTCAGCATGCTGGCAGCTCGGCGCGAGCCCCGCGTACGCGGGGCTATCGACCCTGCTGGGCCAACTGCGGGCCGAGTACGTCCGCCCGGAACCCACCGTCTCGGCGGAGATCCTCCAACTCCTGCTGGCCACCGTGCTGTTGCAGATCGACCGGCTGCCCCACCCCGACGGCGGGGGAGACCCGCGTGCCGGCGGCGAGGTGTACGCCCGCTTCCGCGCCGAGCTGGAACGCTCCTACGCCACCACGCGCCGGGCCGCCGACTACGCCCACCGCCTCGGCTACACAGTCAAGACCCTGACCCGCGCCTGCATGGCCGCCACCGGGCAGCCCGTCAAACACGTCATCGACGGCCGCGTCGCCCTGGAAGGGCAGCGACTGCTCGCCCACACCGACGAACCGGTGGCGACCATCGCCCGCCGCCTGGGCTTTCCCGAACCCACCAACTTCGGCAAGTTCTTCACCCGCCACGCCGGCGAGACTCCTGGTGCTTTTAGGCAAACCCACCAGGGGCAACAGTAAGACGTTGTCTCACGTGGTCTGATGTCCGTGCGGCATGATGTCGGTCGTGGGTGTCGATCTGTCGCAGCGGCTGGTTCCTGACGAACTGTGGGAG
>NZ_JBIBKW010000066.1:0-7003 GCF_042959465.1 Streptomyces sp. NPDC007901
ACAACACACTCGACCGCGCGAAGTTGAAAACCCCCATATCCAAAAACCACCCGAATGGGTAAACCCCCCGGCCCGGCCCCTACCGGTGCCGCCCCCCACGGGGGCGCGGGGCGGTAGCCGATATGCGGCTACCGCCCCGCGCGCGCGACCAGCCACAGCCCACCCGCACCCGCTCACGAACACTGCCCGGTACACGCTGGCGCGGTGCGGTACTGCTCGGCCAAGCCCAGGGCACCGCTACGGCCGAGAACGCAACCCTTCCAGCAGGATGTCCAGCAACCGCGACGAGGCCGCCGCCTGCTGCGCCGCATCCGGCAGTGACGGCGCCGCCGTGGCGATCACCAGCAGCACGTCGGAGACGGACACGTCGGGCCGCAACTCGCCCGCCGCCCGCGCCCGGTCCACCAGCCGCCCGACGACTTCGAGCAGCGCGGCCGCCCCCGCGTCGTCCTCGGCGCCGGCCACCGGCTCCCGCTCCTCCGGCACCAGCCGCAACTCCCCGGCCGCCGGCTGCGTCCGCTGCTGCGGCACCCGGGCCTCCTCGGCCCCGGCACCACTGCCGCCGACCTCCTCCGGCACGCCGACGCGGAGCACCTGCGGCGGCAGCAGCCGCCCGGCCCCCGACGCCACCGACGTCCGCAGGAAGCGCGACAGCGCCGACCACGGCTCGTCCTCCTGCCCGAGCGCGGCCCGTGCCTGGTCGGTCAGCCGGGAGGTCTCCTCCTCGGCTATCCGCCGCACCAGCACGTCCTTGCTCGGGAAGCGCCGGTACACCGTGCCGACCCCGACCCGCGCCCGCCGCGCCACGTCCTCCATCGGCGCGCCGTACCCCAGCTCGCCGAAGACCTCGCGCGCCGCACGCAGCACGTGCTCCAGATTGCGCTGTGCGTCCACCCGCAGCGGCGCCGTACGCGGCCCGTCACCGCGCCCGTTGCCCGCCGCCGCGCTCGCCGTTGCGCCACCCGCCGCGAGAGCGGAGGCCGATGACCAATGTGTGTCCTGAATATGCATCTGTGTTCCCCCGGTTAATGACGTCTCCCCCCGGAGACTCTCCCCGCACTGATTAGCCGGAGCGAGCGGAACTGGCGCCGACCGACGACCGGTCGACAACAGGTCCATGACCGAACCATGGACCACGGGCCGGCCGGACCGCCCGTCGCGGACCGTTCGACCACATCCCCTACACCCCGTCGACACACGAACATAGTTGAGAGGCTGTCAATTCAGAAGGGGGACGTTCCGCACGGAGCGCCCCCCGATCGGAGTACGGGTCGTTTACGTCCCGATTAGTTGCTTTCACGCCCCCGCGTCCGCCCCCGCCGACCTGGCCCCTTTCCTCCGGCCTCGACCACGCGTCCGACACCCCGCACAGACGACCGCCGGTCACACAAATTGCCGGGGCTGTGGACAAACAACAGTCACGGGTGCGTCATGGGATGGTGAAGGAACGTGCGCGCATTCTCGTTGTCGGCGGCGGCTACGTCGGGATGTACACGGCCCTGCGGCTGCAACGGAACCTGAAGCGGGAGCTCAGCCGTGGTGAGGTCGACATCACTGTCGTCACCCCTGATCCCTATATGACGTACCAGCCGTTCCTTCCCGAAGCGGCCGCGGGTTCGATTTCCCCTCGTCATGTCGTCGTACCCCTGCGGCGCGTCCTGGACCGGTGCCATGTCGTCATCGGCGAGGTGACCTCCGTCGAGCACAGCAAACGCACCGCGGCCGTCAGCACCCTCGCCACCGCCGAGGAGCGAAAAGGCGCCACTTTTCTGGAGTACGACGAACTGGTCCTCGCCCCCGGCTCGATCGCGCGCACGCTGCCCATCCCCGGGCTCGCCGAGCACGGCATCGGCTTCAAGACCGTCGAGGAGGCCATCGGCCTGCGCAACCACGTCATCGAGCAGATGGACATCGCCTCCTCCACCCGAGACCCCGCGATCCGCGACGCGGCCCTCACCTTCGTCTTCGTCGGCGGCGGCTACGCGGGCGTGGAGGCCCTCGGCGAACTCGAGGACATGGCCCGCTACACCACGCGGTACTACCACAACGTCCAACCCGAGGACATGAAGTGGGTCCTCGTCGAGGCCACCGACCGGATCCTCCCCGAGGTCGGCCCCGAGATGGGCCGCTACACCGTCACCGAACTGCGCCGCCGCAACATCCAGGTGCTGCTGGAGACCCGCCTGGAGTCCTGCGCGGACCGGATCGCCGTCCTCAGCGACGGCCAGCGCTTCCCCACCCGCACCCTGGTCTGGACGGCCGGCGTCAGACCGCACCCCGTGCTCGCCGCCACCGACCTTCCGCTCACCCCGCGCGGGCGGCTGAAATGCACCGCTGAACTCAGCGTCGACGGCGTCGACCACGCGTGGGCCGCGGGCGACGCCGCCGCCGTTCCCGACGTCACCGCCCCCGAACCCGGCACCGAGACCGCCCCGAACGCCCAGCACGCGGTCCGCCAGGCCAGGGTCCTCGGCGACAACATCGTCCACGCCCTGCGCGGCGAACCCCTCGACACCTACGCCCACAAGTACGTCGGCTCGGTCGCGTCCCTGGGCCTGCACAAGGGCGTCGCCCAGGTCTACGGGCGCAGGCTCAAGGGCTACCCTGCCTGGTTCATGCACCGCGTCTACCACCTGAGCAGGGTGCCCACCTTCAACCGCAAGGCCCGTGTCCTCGCCGAATGGACCCTCTCCGGGCTCTTCAAACGGGAGATCGTCTCGCTCGGATCACTCGAACATCCCCGGGCGGAGTTCGAACTCGCGGCCGGTGGAAAGCATCCTCACAGTCCCTCCGACGACTCGAACGGGTCGTCCTGACGGAACTCAGGAACTCCACGGCCCGCCCCGGCGTCTGACGAATGTCGTCGCCGACGGCCACCCTGCCAGACTGCCCTCCGACCGAGCACAAGGCTTCTCCCCAGAACTGCCCCGGGGACATCCCCCGGGACCCCCGGCCGCTCCCGTAGCCGGCCGGAGACGACGACACGAGGCAAGGTTTCGTGAACTTCACGCGCTGGAGCGCCCGGCTCCCCGGAACGCAGCGCCGCGCCGCAGCGCGGACCGAGCACGCGATCCCCCCGGACCGACGGGGAGAAGGCTCCGTGCCCGCTGCCCGCGCCGAACAGCTGACCGACGGCCCGCCCTGCGTTCCCGCCGTCGACGAACTGCCCGCCCGCGACGTCCTCGACCGCGTCCCGGCCCTGGTCGCCCTCGTCCACGGCCTCGACCACCGCATCGCCTACGTCAACGACGCCTACACGACGGCCTTCGGCGTACGGCCCCCGGGCGCCCTCGCCCGCGAGGCACTCCCCGAACTCGCCGAACTCGGTCTGCTCCCCCTCCTCGACCAGGTCCTGCGCAGTGGCAAGCCCCGCACCCTCAAGTCCCGCAAGGCCCTCGACGGCCGCACCTACACGTTCACCTGCACCCCCGTCGCCGACAACGGCGACCGCGACGGCGGCGTCCTCCTCTTCGCCACCGACGTCACCGACCACGCCGAAGCCGCCGAACGCCTCCGCGCCAGCGAACGCCGCCAGCGCGAGACCGCGGTGACCCTCCAGCGCAGCCTCCTCCCCCAGGAACTCGAACAGCCGGACGACCTGCGCATCGCCGCCACCTACCAGCCCGGCGGCACCGAGGCCGCGGTCGGCGGCGACTGGTACGACGTCATCACCCTCGGCGGCGGCCGTACGGCCCTGGTCATCGGCGACGTGATGGGCCGCGGCGTCCGCGCGGCGGCCGTCATGGGCCAGCTCCGCACCGCGGTCCGCGCCTACGCCCGCCTGGACCTCCCCCCGCACGAGGTCCTCCAGCTCCTCGACGTCCTGGCCGCCGAGATCGACCCCAACCAGATCGCCACCTGCGTCTACGCCGTCCACGACCCGAACGAGGGCCGGCTGGTGTACGCCTCCGCCGGCCACCTGCCGATCCTGGTCCGCGACGAGAACGGCACGGTGCTCCGCGCCGACGAACCGACGGGCCCGCCGCTGGGCACCGGCGGCTGGATCCACGCCTCCGGCTCGGTACCGCTCGGCCCCGGCTCCACGGCCGTCCTCTACACCGACGGCCTGGTGGAGCGCCGCGACGAGGACCTGGACGAGGGCATCGCCGCCCTGGAACGCGCGCTGGCCGGAGCCACCGGCACCCCCCAGGTGGTCTGCGACCGCCTGGTCCGCTCGGCCGGCGTCACCGCCGACCACGACGACGACGTCGCCGTCCTGGTCCTCCAGCATCCGGCCCGTACGGGTCCGGACGGCGACCTGTTCCGCAACGCCGCGCTGGAACTCCTCGGCGGCATCGAGGCGGCGCCCCGCGCCCGCGCGTTCGCCTCCGGCGTCCTCACCAGCTGGCGCTTCCCGGTCGACCTCCATGACCTGGGCGTCCTCGCCACCAGCGAACTGGTCGCCAACTCCCTCCAGCACGGCACCCCGCCCATGCGGCTGCGGCTCCGCCGCACCGACCGCCGACTGATCATCGAGGTCACGGACGGCGACGACCACCTGCCGCGGCGGCGGCGCGCGGAACCGGGGGACGAGTCGGGGCGGGGGATCGCCATCGTGGCGACGATCGCTTCGGGGTGGGGGTCGCGGCGGACACCCGGGGGTGGGAAGGCGGTGTGGTGCGAGTTCGTGCTGCCTAAGGGGTAGGGGGGTGCGGCCGTCGCGCGAGTGCGGGTGCGTGGAGGTTGTTCGCGCAGTTCCCCGCGCCCCTGCGGGGCGCTAGGCGCTCACGGACTCCGCAGGCGCACCGCCCCGTGCCACGACCACGCTCCTCGTGGCGATCCAAGGCCGGTCCTGCACCTCGGTCAGTCGCTTGCCCAGTCGTATGGCCAGCACGCTGATGCCCAGCGAGAACAGCAGGAAGGTCACGACGTACGGCGCCGGCAGCGACGCGGCCAGCGGGCCGCCCACGGCCGGGCCGACCGCCAGTGCCAGCTGCTTCACCAGGGCGAACGCCGAGTTGTACTGCCCGGCCATGCCCGTCGGGGCGAGGTCGGCCACCAGCGGGGCGACCGTCGGCGAGAGCATCGCCTCACCCAGGCCGAACAGCGCGTACGTCGACACGAAGGCGGCCGTCGCCATCTCCTGGCTGCCGTGCCCCAGCCCCGCGTACCCCGCCACGACCCAGGCCACGGACCAGATCAGCCCGACGCCCGCGATCACCCGCGACCGCCGCCGACGTTCGACGAACCTCAGCACGGCGAACTGGGCGACCACGATCATCAGCGTGTTCGCGGCCAGCGCCGTGCCGAGCGCGGACGTCGATATCCCCGCCGCCTCCACGCCGTACGCGCTCAGCCCGGACTCGAACTGCCCGTAGCAGGCGAAGAACAGCACGAAGCCCAGGACGGACAGCTGCACCATCGCGCGGTTGCCGAGCAACTGCTTCCAGCCGCCCTTGGCGGACGCGGCCGGCGCACCGGCGATCCGCGGTGCATGCGGCATCCGTACCGTCGACATCACGACGGCCAGCAGCAGGAACATCGCCGCCTCGATCGCGAAGAGGACCGTGAAGGAGGAGACCCGGGTCGTGTCGACGAGGTGACCGCCGATGAGGCCACCGACACCCAGCCCGAGGTTCTGCAGGAAGAACTGCGTCGCGAAGGCCCGCGAGCGCGTCTCCGCCGACGAGCAGTCCACGATCATCGTCGCCAGCGCCGGCTGCATCACTGCCTGCCCGGCCCCGAGCAGCGCGGCCGCGGTCAGCACGGTCGGCGCGCTCCCCGCCAGCCCCAGGCTCAGCGCACCCATCGCGGCCAGGACCAGGGCGGTGAGCAGGACCGGGAGTGGGCCGCGCCGCACGATCGCCCGGCCGGCGAACGGCAGCACGATCAGCGCGGCCACGGCGAAGACGGCGAGCACGATCCCCGCCGTCATGGCACCGAGCCCCCGCACCTGCGCCACATAGACGTACAGGTAGGGGACGGTGAAGCCGAGCCCGAAGGCACTGAGTGCGTTGCCCACGTGGATCCGGCGCATCGCTGCGCCCATCGCCCTGGTCACGTTCACCTCTCTCAGGTAGTTGACTCAGCGGACTGCTGAAGTCTGAAGACTTAGAACCTAAAGTTCGAACCTAAAGAGTACATCTCGAAGGACTTCGACGCCAAGCTCGTTCGTGCGATACTTCGGCCCATGGCCGACACCACCGGCGCCGGCGAGCCGACCCTCGACGAACAGATCGCCGCCTACCAGCGCGAGTTCCAGGACCTCGACCCCCAGATCGAGAAGATCGTCTCGGCGCTGTCCCGGCTCAACCGCCGGATGAACGTCGCCTACGGCCGCCAGACCTCCGCCCTCGGCATCAGCAACGCGGAGTGGGAGGTCCTCAAGGCCCTCGTCCTCTCCGGCGTCCCCTATCGCATGGGCCCCAGTGAACTGGCCAAGCGTCTCGGGCTCACCCCGGCCGCGATGACCCACCGCATCGACCGGATGGTCGCCGAGGGTCTGGTCACCCGGGAGCGGGACGAGTCCAACCGCGTCCGGGTGATCGTCGAGCTGACTCCCGAGGGCCGCGAGAAGTGGCTGGAGGCCATGCGCCTCGCCTCCGGCTTCGAGGAGGACCTCCTCCAGGACCTCACCCAGGCCGAACGCTCGGTGCTCGGCGAGGTCCTCACCCGCCTCCTGCGCCGCGTGGAGCACGCCCAGCCGGACGCCGGCGGCCGGCTCACCGACCTGGACTAAAAGATCTTGACAAGGGGCACTTGACACGCCCCTGGCCGATCCGTAAAGTTCTCCGGGTTGCCGCAGAGCCGGAACGGTTCTTCGGCAGCAACTCCGCCGCCCCGAGCGGCACCTCAAACCATCAGTACGATCTCCCGACCGGGTTGATTTCGGCGTGCCCGAATTCAATTCGAATAGGGACCGGCAGCCCCGATTGGGAATCGCCGAGCGGATCCGCTAAGGTTTGAGACGTCGGAACGGCCCAACAGCCGGGAAGGCGACCCCCGCTGACTGGGAATCAGACGCCGAAAGGATCTGATAGAGTCGGAACCGCCGGAAAGGGAA
>NZ_JBIBKW010000067.1:0-5848 GCF_042959465.1 Streptomyces sp. NPDC007901
CTCACACACCATCAGGATGGTGCTCTCAACGAGTCGACGCCACGGACCAGTTGGCCCGATCAACGGCTACGAAAATCTTGTATGAGCCCGGCTCTCCTGAAGTGACCTGTTGACCTGCATCGTTGCGGGTTGGTCTGCCGTGATGGCTCTGTGGCTTCTACCGTTTCGAGTGGGAGCGAGGTGGCTGTCGGATGAGTTCGCTGATCGAAGAGTTGCATCGGCGGGAGGCGGCCGTGCGGGAGGAGGCGGCCGGTCTTCGCCGTGAGATCGACGTGTTGAACGAGCGTTTGGCGCAGGCCGAGGAGCTTTTGGTCCGGCTGGAGATCACCCGGGAGACGGTCGCCGAGATCCTCGGCGAGGCAGGCGCGGATCACATGGAGGCCCCTTCGGTCACGGTCCCGGTGAGGGTCGAGGACGCGGAGCCGGTGTCGGTGGAGTCCGCTCCTGCGTCGCCGATCGGAGTGCTGACGGTGCCGCCATGGCGGCCGGGTATCGCGGTGGCGGTGCTGCCGAGGGCGTATCAGGACCTTGTCGAGGTCCTCGTCGATGCCGGGCATCCGTTGCGGGCTGACCAGGTGGCCGCCGCGGCCGGGTTGAGCACCGACAAGTCGAAGGTCGAGGGCCTGCGGACGAAGTTGAAACGGCTGGTGGACCGGGGCTGGCTGACCGAGGAAGGTCCGAGCCGTTTCACGGCGGCCGGTCGGAAGGACGCAGCGGAATCGTCAAGGCGGCAACGGGAGCAGGGCTCCTCTCTCTAGATTCGAAGGTGCCAACCAAACGTCCCCGGAGAGAAGCGCCCCGTGGAACGGTACGAGACACCCACGACAGCTGACCCCTTTGACCGTTCAACTCATCTGTTCACCACGCCCGTTGCCGATCTCGCTGGCCCGGCGAGTGCCGGCCTGCACCACGATGAGCTGGAAGAACTCCTTGACCTGCGGGGCCGCGAGATCCTGCGGCAGCTCTTGTCGGACCACCTGGAACTGCGGGCCCGGCGGGAGGAGGACACCGCGCGGAGGCGCCGGCTTCCGCCGACCGGCCCTGACGGGGTGATGCGCACGCGCATCGAGTACGGCCACCGGCGGCTGCTGGCCACGCTGTTCGGCACGGTCATCGTGCGCCGGTGCGCGTGGCGGGCGCCCGGCGCCACCAACCTCCACCCCGCTGACGTGGCGTTATCCTTGCCCCGGCTGCGGCACAGTCACCAACTGGTGCGGCTGGCCGCACTCGAGGCGGCACGCGGCTCGTTTGACGCCGCCACCGCGGCGATCGGCCGCCGGTACGGGCCGGTGATCGGCAAACGGCAGGTCGAGCAGGCCGTGATGGCCGCCGCCGACATCGATGCCTTCTACCGCGCACAGATACCTCTCCCGTACACCGCCTCAACCACGCTGGTGATGTCCGTGGACAGCAAGGGCATCGTGATGCGGCCCGACGCGCTGCGGCCCGCCACTCAGAAGGCCGCCGCGGCACGGGGCACCGGCCGCTTCCGCACCCGCCTGGCGTCCGGTGAGAAACCGGCACGCAAGCGGATGGCGACCCTCGCCTGCGTCTACGACGCCGAACCGGCCGTCCGCCGCCCGCACGATGTGATCGCCCCGCCCGGCGGCCGGCACGGCAACCGGACTCTGCGGCCGGGGCCAACGGCGAGGAACAAGTGGCTGTCCGGCTCGGTCGCCGATGATCCCGCCACCGTCATCGGCCGCGCTTTCGACCAGGCCGAATACCGCGATGCCGGTCATCGGCGGCCGTGGGTCGTCCTCGTCGACGGCGCCGTTCACCAACTCGAGCTGATCCAGCAGGAAGCCGCTCGCCGCGACGCCGAGATCAGCATCGTCATCGACCTTGTCCACGTCCTGGAATACGTGTGGAGCGCAGCATGGTGCTTCCCAACAGCGGTGATCCTGCGGTCGAGGACTGGGTCGCCATACAGGCCCTGACTATCCTCGCCGGTCATGCCCACCAGGTCGCCGAGACGATCACAGCCCAGGCGGACAACGCCGGGCTGAACGGGGACCGGCGCCACGGCGTTGATGCGTGTGTCCGCTACCTGACAGGGAAGGCCGAGTTCTTGCGCTACGACCGGGCGCTGGCAGCCGGCTGGCCGATCGCGACCGGCGTGATCGAAGGCGCGTGGCGGCACCTGATTGCCGACCGGCTCGACATCTCCGGCGCCCGCTGGGGCCTCGACGGCGCCGAAGCCGTTCTCAAACTCTGAGCCGTACACAGCAACGGCGACTTCGACACCTACTGGCGCTTCCACGTCGCTCGCGAACACGAACGCCTCTATCAAGCCGCTGGCCAAGGCGAATACGACCTCACCGCCTGATCGGCGACCGCGCTCGAAACGACCTGCACCCGACGGAGAAGACGGGACGCAACACCGCCAGCAGTGCGCCCAGAAATGTAGAACACACAACCGGCGGCACTGATCAGGTGCGCGGCGTCGCCTTGACGAGGCGCACGGGCTCACCATCGAGCAGCGCCTGGTCCAAGAACGCATCGGTGATCCTGTGGCCCTCCCCCCGCGGGAAGTCCTTCGTGACGTCCAAGGTGAGGTCCAAGGTGAGGTAGAAGTCGCGGAACGCGGCTCTGACCCGGGACGCCAGGTCCGCGTAGTCCGGAGTCTCGGCAGGGTCAGCCGCAATCTGGATACGGGCCTCCCTGGGGGCATCGATCCCCGTCACCCAGACATCGAACGCATGAGCCAAATCCGCCTCCCGCAGCGCCTTGCGGGCGGAATCATGCAGTGCGACCGCACTCAGGTACTGCGTCACCTGGTCACGGCTGAAGGCCCGCGCCACGCTCAACGCGATGGTCTTGGCGGGGGTACCGCCACGGAACTCGCGTGCGATGGCGTCGACCAGCGCACGCTTCTCGCCCAGATAGTTCTGGAGCTCCACCTCAATGCCCATGCGGCACACGCTACCGAGCGGACTGAATTACGTCCAGACTGAATTCAGTCTTGCTCTGCGATCGACAGCCGCCAGCACGCATCCACCCTCGAGCATGAACCCCAGCGCCAACTCACCTCAGGGGAGCCGCACCCGTTCACGTTGACAGGGCGGATGCTTGGGGTCTGGCGCAAGCGGGCCAGCAGCCGGACCTCTTCGAGCTGTTCGGGTTCATACCAGCGCTAACCGCTCACCGGGTCCACCCAGGCCGGGACCAGCACGTCGGCTCGGTCGTAGAATCGCACGGCGCTCACGCCCAGACCGCTGTCGCGGGCCATCTCGTCAATGCTGCGCATGTCGTTCTCCACACCCGGCACTCTCGGCCCTGGCCTCGGGCTTTCATGAGTGTGCTCCTCCATGCCTTGATCAAATAAACAGAGAGCGTCTCTGACCTGCAACGATGGGACTTTTCTTGGGTCTTGTTGGCTGCGTGGAAAGTAGCACTCTCCAGGTGAGTAGACGTATCGGGAACGTATCGGGTTGCACTCGTGTGTCCGCGTCGAGGGCGGTGGCAGCGGGGCGGTCTCGCAGGCCGGGGCGGTGCTGCTGGCCGAGACGGTCCGCAAGTCCGGGTCGGACACCGCGATATCGGTGATAATGAAGCCGTAGCGCAAGACTCGGACGGTGCACGACCCCGGCAAGGTCCTGCTGGACGTCGCGCTCGCGACGGCTCTGCGCGGGGACTGCCTCGCCGATGTCGCCATACTGCGGGCCCGGCCCGGCGTGTTCGGCCCGGTGGCGTCAGACCCGACGGTCTCCCGGCTCATCGATGCCTTCGCCTCAGGCGGGTCGGAGGCACTCACCGCGATCCGCACGATGCGAACCGAAGTACGTTCGCGGGTCTGGGAGTTGGCCGGGGCGGACAGTCCGGCGGCCGGCGGCAGCGTGATCGTGGACATCGAGGGGATGCTGCTCCTCGCACACTCTGTGAAGCAGGATGCCACCACCACCTGGAAGAAAGACCTCGGCCATCACCCGCTCGTCGCGTTCGTCGACCACGGCCCGGCCGGGTCCGGGGAGCCGGTGGCCGCGCTGCTGCGGTCGGGCAACGCCGGCTCCAATACGGGCGCCGATCACGTCACCACCGCCCAGCTCGCCCTGGCCCAGCTGCCGAACCACCTGCGGCGGGGACATCAGACGCTGATCCGCGCGGACTCCGGCGGCGGCACCCATACCTTCCTCGACTGGCTCTCCAAGCCGGGCCGGTGGCTGTCGTATCTGAACGAGCGTCAGCGTCGGCCGGCTGCAGAGTGGGCCTGCTCAACGGGTCAGTCGGGGAGATCGGCGCGGACGCACATCGTCCATGGGCAGACGCGTGGTGGAATGCAGGGGTGGTGGCCCCGGTTCCGACGGGGCCACCACGCGCTGTCCGGCCTCTGTCCGGTCGGGCCGACTCCGTCAGGTCAGCGGTAGCAGGTGGTTACGAGGACCGTGTCACCCGCGTGGACGACCGTCGGAGCGTGCGGAGAAAGCGCGACCACCGCGTCCTCCTGCTTCTTGCAGTCGGACTTCTGGACCCGGGTGAATGTGGGCGTGAGGCCGAAGTGGACAAGCGCCGTCCTGGCCCTCGCCGCGCTCACGCCGGCCAGCTGCTCCTTGGCGGTCGTGCCGTCGCTGGTGCGGACAAGCAAGGTGGTGCTGTCGGCGTCGGTGCTGCCGGCAGAGGTCTGCACCGGGGTGTGCGAACCGCTGCCGACGGCGCCGGCGGCCAGGGCGGTGCCTGCGCCGCAGGCCACGACCAGCGCGGTGGCGATGCCCGCGATGGCGGTGGCCCGCTTGCGGCGCGCCCCGCGCTCGATGACGGCTGTGTCGAAGTGCGGCGTCTCGGCGGTGTTCACGAAGTCGTTCATGGCGTTCACCAGCTCCTGCTCGAAGAGTGTGCAGCCAGAAGGCTGCGAATCGTGTGATCTCATCAGATTCCTTCCGTCGGCTGCTGTGGCGAAGGGCTGGAGAGTGCGGGGAACTGGCCTCTGAGCTTGTCGATGCCGCGAGCGAGCTGGGACCGCACGGTGCTCGGTGAGATCTTCAGGTCGGCCGCGATCTCGTCATCCGACAGGTCGTGGAAGTACCGCAGTACCACGACCGTCCGCATGCGAATCGGCAGACCCTGCAGGGCCCGTACCAGTTGGTCCCTCGTGTCCACCTGCCCGTACTGGTCCCCAGGGGCGGCACGTTCGCCGCCGTCCTGGTGCGCGACCGTGCGGCGGAACCTCCGCCACCGGTCGTTGACCAGGTTCACCATGATGCGCCGCACGTAGGCCTCCGGAGCGTCCTTGGCGGCAATGACGCGCCACTTGCGGCAGGCCCGCTCCAGGGTCTCCTGGACCAAGTCCTCCGCGGTCTCGCGGTTCCCCGTCAAGACGAGGGCCCCGCGGTACAGCGCGGCCGACCGGGCGACGACAAAGTCGTGGAAGTCGTACTCCGACTTCCCCGGTGCGGACTCACTGATTTCGACACGGACATCGCGCTCGGCTGCCAACTCCACATCCCCATCCCTTCCTGTCACCCCTCCCTGACGGGAAACTGGTCTCGCATGCTGCACGCACATCGTGAGACCTGGGTCACAGCGCCAGGCCGCCAGAAGGAACAGGCCCGGCCCGGCGACCGGTGCGGACCAGGTCCGAGACAGAAGCGGACGCCGTCCATGTCCCGCACGCGGGCCCGCCCGCCCCGTCGTGGGGGTGCCCCTAACCTTGCGCTTTCATGTGGCGGGGCGTCCGGCGGGTGATCAGAAACACAGCGAAGAACGACAAGGTCGACGCGGCCACCCTGGGCCGGCTCCTGCGTGCCGACCTCCTGCCGGAAGCGTGGATCGCGCCGCTGGAGATACGGCAGCGGCGGGCGCTGCTGCGGCACCGCTTCCAGCTCGTACGGCTGCGGACGCTGCTGCGCAA
>NZ_JBIBKW010000068.1:0-5739 GCF_042959465.1 Streptomyces sp. NPDC007901
CAGCCTGCCACCCGGCGCGGCGAGCGGAGCCCAGTTCGCCGCATGGATCAAAGGGCACTGGAAGATCGAAAATCTTCTGCACCACGTCCGGGACCGCACCTTCCGCGAGGATGACTCCAAGATCCGCACGGGCCACCTGCCCCGGGTCATGGCGGGACTGCGCAACCTCGCCATCGGTGTCCATCGCCAGGACGGACAGACCAACATCGCCGCCGCCCTGCGTCACGCCGCCCGCGACTGCCACCGGCCCCTGACCGCCCTCGGCCTCACCGGATGAATCCGGACAGATCTTGATCTCGCAACGGACCCTGTCCGGAGTGGAGGGCACCATCAACGAGTTCGTGCACGGACATGGCATGCGCCACTGCCGCTACCGAGGACATCCGAAAGCCCACCTGCAACACGTACTCACGGCCATTGCCGTGAACATCGAACGACTCAGCGGCCGGGCAGTGGCCGCGGAAACCTCTTCTCCGAGACCGCCGACCGCCTTACAGACTTTCCTGGACCAGCAAGGGATCCCTCAGTCGAAGTCCTGGCGAACGCTGGGCAGTTAACCTCAACTATCAAGATTGCCGACAGAGTCAAGCTCAAAGAGCGTTTTGTCCCGGCGGGGTTGTTTGATGGCGTTTCGAAGGGTGAATGTGTCTGCGACAGTTGAGGCGAGAGTGGTCAAGGCGGGCTTTGCGGCGGGGGACTCCATACCTCTGCCCGTTTGAGTCGAGTCGCTCCCGTCTGATCCCCAAGCGTCCCCGTTTGACGCTGTTTGCGCCCTGGGGATGCGTCGTGCCTGACGGTACTACCGAAACATGACGCGACAGCGCCCGTATCCCAGCGACCTGTTCGATGCTCGCTGGGAGTTGATCGGTCCCACGCTCACCGCCTGGCGGGCCGAGCGTAGAGGCAAGGGCCTGGACATCGGCCGCCCACCCGAGCACGACCTGCGCCGCATCATGGACGCCATCCTCTACGTCGACCGCACCGGGATCCCGTGGCGCTACCTGCCGCACGACTTCCCGCCGTGGGAGACGGTCTACGGCTACTTCGCCGCCCGGCAGAAGGAAGGTGTCTTCGACCGGCTCAACGGCCTGCTGCGGCGCCTGGTGCGTGAGGCCGAAGGCCGGGATGCCGAGCCGAGCGCCTGCATGCTGGACGCGCAGAGCATCAAGACCTCCGCCAACGTGCCGGCGGCCGGCCAGGGCATCGACGCAGGCAAGAAAATCGCAGGTCGCAGGCGCCACATCGGCGTCGACACCCTTGGCTTGCTGCTGGCCGTCTGGGTAACCGCGGCGAGTGTCTCCGACAACGTCGGCGGCATGCACTTGCTCTCCCAGATCTCCGCCACGACCCCCAGAGTGATCAAGGCGTGGGCCGACACCGGCTACCGGACGAAAGCCATCGACCATGGCGCCCGCCTCGGAATCGACGTCGAAGTCGTCCGACGCGACGTCGGAGCCAGAGGCTTCAAGGTGATTCCCCGACGTTGGGTGGTCGAGCGCACCTTCGGCTGGCTGATGCACCACCGCCGTCTCGCACGCGACTACGAGACCCACCCCCACCGGTCCGAAGCCATAATCCACGTCGCAATGATCGACCTCATAAGCCGACGACTCACCAGTGAATCCACTCCGAACTGGCGCGACACCTGAACCCCGAACCAAACAACCTCGCCGGGACAAAACGCTCTTTCAGCTTGACTCTGTCGGGGATCTTGGAGTTTCCCGGGGCGGCAGCAGGATCGACGGGCATGCTCGGGTGGTTCCGCCGATTGATAGAGCTGTCGAGGTGCTCGTTGTCCCTTCGTCCTCGTTCTGGTGAGCAGGTCCCGTCTCTGACTGCGCAGGTTGCGCGGGCGAGCAACCCGGGTGGTACAACGGCGATATGGGTGCGTGACCGGCTGGACGGGCTGTGGTGTGACGAGGACTTCGCCGACTGTCGCCTGCAGCAAGGTGAACCTCAAGCGGATCGCCGCGCACTGGCCGGACATGCTTCGCGTCGCCGGGTCGCTCATCACGAACCAGGTCCGTGCCTACGACCTGCTGCGGATGTTCGGCCGCGAGGGCCACCCGACCCCGCTCGGCGCCGCGTTCGCCGAGTACGGCCGGATCGGCAAAACCATGCACCTGCTCACCCTGGTCGACCCGGTCGACGACACCTACCGCCGCTTGATGAACCGGCAGCTCACCGTGCAGGAGTCCCGCCACCGCCTGGCCCGCGCGATCTGCCACGACGGCCGCGGCCAGATCCGCCAGGCGTACCGCGAGGGCCAAGAAAATCAGTTGGCAAGCCTGGGCCTGGCCCTCAACGCTGTCGTCCTGTGGAACACCCGCTACCTGGATGCCGCCGTCGCCCAGCTCCGCGCCGAGGGCCACGACATCAAGGATGAGGACGTGGCCCGCCTCTCCCCGCTCAAGGACCGGCACATCAACTTCCTGGGCCGCTATCTATTCAACATCAAGGCCAGCGGACCCGGTCAGGGCCTGCGCCCCCTCCGGGACCCGGAGGCTGTCGAGGACGACGAGGATTGACGCGGCGCACCCGCCCGCTGGGCCACTCGTTACAGCGCCCTCTTATCGTCGTGCCTGCGTGGGCAGGGTGAGAACTTCGGCTCCGTTGTCGGTGATGGCGATGGTGTGCTCGCTGTGCGCGGTTCGGCAGCCTGTCGCGCTGCGCAGCGTCCAGCCGTCGGCGTCGGTGACGAGTGTGGCAGTGTCGGCCATGACCCAGGGCTCCAGGGCGAGCAGCAGTCCGGGGCGCAGCTTGTATCCGCGGCCGGGCCGTCCGGTGTTCGGGACGTGTGGGTCCTGGTGCATGGTCGAGCCGATGCCGTGGCCTCCGAACTCGGTGTTGATCGGGTAGCCCGCCTTGCTGAGGACTGTGCCGATGGCGTGGGAGAGGTCGCCGATGCGCGCCCCAGGCTTGGCGGCGGCGATGCCGGCGGCGAGTGCACGTTCGGTCGTCTCGATCATCGCAACACTCGCCGCTGGCCTGGCCTTGCCCACCAGAAAGCTGATCGCGGCGTCCGTGGCCACCCCGCCCCTGGCTACGGCAAGGTCGAGAGTCAGCAGATCCCCGTCTGCCAGCGTGTAGTTGTGAGGCCGCCCATGGAGCACTCCGTCGTTGACGGCCGTGCAGATGTAGTGCCCGAACGGGCCGCACCCGAAGGAAGGCGCGTAGTCGACGTAGCAGGACTGCGCTCCCGCCTCGGTGATCATCTCCTTGGCCCACTGGTCGATGTCCAGCAGGTTCGTCCCGACCGTGCTGCGCCGCTTCAGCGTGTGCAGGATGTCTCCGACCAGGGCGCCGGTGTCTCTCGCCCGCTCAAGCCGCGCGGAATTCAGGATCTCAATCATGAGGGACCTCTCATGTGCGTCCAATAACTATCCCGGTCTAACTGTACCGGTATTAAAATGGGGCCATGGTCAGGTTGCCGCTCACCCCCGCCGAGGTAGAACGCGGACAGCGCCTTGGCGCCCTGCTCCGCCGAGCCCGGGGCTGCCGCTCAATGCTGGACGTGGCGCTCGCTTCGCACATCTCGCCGGAAACTCTGCGGAAGATCGAATCCGGCCGGGTGGCCACCCCCGCCTTCCCGACAATCGCAGCGATCGCCGACACCCTCGGCCTGTCTCTTGACGCCGTCTGGGCCGAGATTAGCCAGGCGGAGCGAACCGTCGAGGATCAGTCGGTGCTGCCTGTCACACGGCATCCATCGCTGGCTTCGTAACACCCACTCCCCATCAAGTACGCATGAGCCATTGAGCTTGTCCGTGGACTCGTCAAGATCACCGGCGCAGAGCTACCGGCGAACGGCGATGTGCACGAGACCGGCCAGTGCGATCGCCACCGTGGCCCCGGGCGCCCAGGCCCTCGAAGCAGCTCCTCGACCTCCTGGCGAGCAAGCAGCCTCCGCAGGAGCGCTGACTCCTGCCGGCGATGAGCGCGGTGTGCCACCGGCTGCCGGGTCGTCAAAAAACCTTGGCGAGCTCAAGCGGTCAGCGCATCACCGCTGTTCAGTAGGTCAGCGTAGACCTCTGCCGGGGTGCGCTAGCCGTGGGTCTTGCGCGGACGGTGGTTGAGTTCGTGATCGACGGCGTCCAGGTCGGCCTGGCTGAACGTGCGGAGGTCGGCGCCCTTGGGTGCCTCTGTGTCTGTCAAGCTGGTTGGAGTGTCGGCGTAGGCTCGGTTTCGGCGGGTCCGGGAAGTGACTTGTCCGAAGAGTCGGCCGTCGGGGTTGGGCCAGCCGCGCTGGATGCTGTAGTCGCCCCCGGTTGTCCTCCTGGGCCCGTCGTTCGGGTGCGGCGGCGTTCGTCGCCGACCATCGTGCGCCAGACGTGATCAGCCAGGCGGCGCTTCAGGCAGCGCTGCGCTTCCCTGGGTATCTTGCCTTCTGCGATTTTGGCCTTGAAGTAGGCGTGGCCCCGGGTGCCGGGCATGCGGATCTGCGTGATGACCACAGTGTGGAGTGCCGTGTTGAGCTGGCGGTCGCCGCGCCTGGACAGGCGGTGGTGTGCGCGGCCGGCACTGGCTATCTCGATGCGGGCGGTGCCGGCGTACTGGGCGAACGCGCTGGCAGTTGGAAAGCGGCTGGGGTTTCCGGTCCGGCCCAGGAGGCGGGCGGCGGTTATGGCTGCGATGCCCGGAGTGTCGGTCATCCGGCTTCCGGACTCTGCGACCAGTGCGGCCATGGCTTTGGCGTTGTCCTTCAGCTTCACGTCCCAGGTCCGGACCTCGGCGATCAGGTCGGCGGCGAGGGCATGGCGGGTGGTTTCGACGGGGCCCAGCAGTTACTCGGCTTTGGCCGCGGACAGATCGCGTGGCGCCCCGCCGGGCAGGAGGGCTCGCAGCAGCGCGTGGAGCTGGTTGACCGCGCGGACTCTGGCCTGGGCGAGGTTGCTGCGGTGTTCGTCCAGCAGCGCCAGTGCGTCCGTTGAGTTCTCGGGCTGCACCGGTCGCTCGTCGCCCTGGACAGCGGCGACGCATGCTGCCGCGGCGGCGTCGATGCGGTCGTTCTTGCGGCCTGCGCCGCGGGAGAGCTGGCGAACACGTGCGGTGGCACTGGGTTGGACGTCGACGACCTGTTCTCCCCTGGCGAGCAGCCATGAAGTCAGGTGGTGTCCCAGGCCCTTGGCGTTTTCGACGGCCCATCGCCGCTGGGGCCACTGGAGGGCCCAGTCCAGCATGCGCTGGTACTCCTGGAGCGTCACGTCGATGCGGATCGATGCTTGATCACGGTTGGTCCCGGGATCGACGGCCGTGGCTGTGTGGGTCGACTTGTGCGGATCGATGCCGATCAGCATCATCAGCGGTCCCCTCCTTCTCGGTGTCGAGTCAGTGGAATCCGCAGCTGACATCCCGACTTCGAGAAACGTGGGGTGGCCGGTGCTCATGCCTCTGTTGAGTCAAGCCGCGAACGGATACCGGGCAGGTCGACACACCCAAAGAGAGCCAGCCCTTACGGGCGGCAGGAAGTACTCGAGTCAGCCTGCCCGGCGTCCTGCGGCACGTTACGGGCGGCCAACCCGATCACGAACACCGCTACCCCCCATACAAGTCGGAAGTACTGGCGCAGCTTGACAGTCGGGGATCTTGGAGTCGTCGAGGTCAACTGCCCAGGGTTCGCCAGGACGTCAGGCGTGGAGTCTCCCGTTGGTCGAGGTACGTCTGGAAGGAAGTCGGCTGACGGGGTGTGGGTGCTTCCATGGCTGGTGGCAGTCCGCTGAGGCGCTCGATGTTGACGGC
>NZ_JBIBKW010000069.1:0-5624 GCF_042959465.1 Streptomyces sp. NPDC007901
CACGTCGCGATGATCGACCTCATAAGCCGACGACTCACGAGCGAATCCACCCCGAACTGGCGCGACACCTGAACCTCGAACCAAACAACCTCGCCGGGACAAAACACTCTTTCAGTCAGCGGTTCAACCTCTGGCGAGGCCCCGTCCGGTCGTTGACCGGGTCCAGCCTCCCGGCTTCTGAACCGATCAGGACGGACTCCCGTTGTGCCTCACGGACGGACGGGGCGGCTCCAACGGTGCAGGTCGGCAAGCGGCGAAGTTCGTGAGGCGGTAGGTATCGGGAAGCCGCACTCCAGGCGACATCTCGCGTGATGATTTTGCTGGATATTCTGCGTGGAGGGGAAACATGCTTGGCATGCGCCTCTTGGACGAGTGCCTGGCGAGCGGTGATGCCGGTGTTCGCCTGACCGCCGAGTTGCTGGGCTGGCCTGCCAGCGGCGACGCAGCCGCTTGCTTGGTGGTTGGTGGATATCAACTCCCTTATAGGAATGGCGTTTTCGGGCTATTGGCGCTGGTTGGGAGCTCCTCGGCGTGTTCGCGGGGAGCCTGCCGGTCACCCACCTCCTGCGTTCCGTTCAAGCGCGGCCGAGCCGCACTGGAACGGAGGAACGCCCAGTGTGGAACACCGACTTGCCTTGACCGGAGCCCAAAGTGCTGACGGGAGTCTCTGATGACTCATGCTCTGACGGTTGATGCCGAAAGATCCTCGGTCTGGGTGGAGGAGCGACTGCCTGGCTACCACAATTACCCGGAGGCGCCGCCCTCCCGTGCCCATCTCGCCAGTCGGCATCGGCACGTATTCCGTATCCGCGTGGACGTCATGGTCCGCCACGACGAGCGGGACATCGAATTTGCGGACCTGTCCGAGCAGCTGCGGCAGTGGTGGGGGCCGGGTGAGCGAGAGCTGGGCTCGGCGTCGTGCGAGGCCGTGGCACGGGAACTCGGGTGTCACCTCTCCGCAAGGGGGGTTCCAGTTCTAGAGACCATGGTGTCGGTCGTGGATGAGGGTGGTGCCAGGGTCGTATGGAGTGTATCCGACTAATTCGAATGACAGCCCCTCATGGAGGCATGGATGGCGTATGAGATATCCGTCCGCCACAATTTTGAGACAGCTCACCGGCTACCTCATATCGGTGGCAAGTGCCAGAACCTTCACGGCCACTCCTGGTGGTGTGAAATCACGGTTACCGCGCCGCGTGCCGAGAGTGGCACCGTGGTCGAGTTTGGTGACTTCAAAGCCGGGATCAGGGCCTGGATCGACCGCTGGCTCGATCACGGGACCATGCTTGGCGCTACCGATGTTCTCGTCGACGCCCTCGCCAATGAGAAGTGCAAGCTCTTCCGCTTCGGATCAGAGGGAGATCCAAGCGACGCCGAGGAGCTCGCGGTAGATCTGCAGGCCCCTACCGTCGAGAACGTCGCCGAGCTGCTCTTCCGCGTGGCCAAGGTGACCTTGGAATCCATACCCCACGCCGACGGCGCGTCCATCTCCCATGTCAAGGTTTCCGAGACGCATGTTAATGCTGCCTCGTACCGTGTCATTCGCTGAAACACGGTATGCGACAGGGAATTCATCTCAGGAGGGCAGTATGACGTCATTGGCCAACGACCCGGCGCTAGGCATTGGACCGGCCGTGAGCGGCCCTGTGAGCCTTGTCGGCAACGAGGAGCTGCGGATCGATGAACTCGTGCGGGAACTGCTTGGTCTCATAGGTGAGAACCCGGACCGAGAAGGTCTGCGGAAGACTCCTGAGCGCGTCCGAAAGGCGATTCGATTCCTCACGGAGGGATATGAAACAAAGATATCCGACGTCATAGGGGACGCGATCTTCGACGAGGATGTACACAATCTGGTGGTCGTTCGCGACATCGAGTTCTATTCGCAGTGTGAGCACCATATGCTGCCGTTCTTCGGGCATGCACACATCGCTTACATTCCGACAGGGCGAGTCGTCGGCCTCTCCAAGATTCCACGACTGGTTGACGTATTCGCCCACCGCCTCCAAGTACAGGAGCGCCTCACCGAACAGATCGCGGAAGCGATCGATCATGCTCTCGACCCGGCAGGGGTCGGCGTCACCATCACTGCATCCCATATGTGCATGATGATGCGAGGAGTGGAGAAGCAGCTGTCGTCCACCTACACCTCTGCCTTTCGCGGGCTGCTTCAGTCCGATCCGATACGTCGCTCCGAATTCCTGAACCTGATCTGAGAGCGGAGCAGCGATGTTCAAAATCGCTGAGGACGCGCGCTTCATGCGCGTGGCGCTTGCCCAGGTGCGCGTCGGCGCACGAGCCGGACAGATGCCCTTCGGAGCCTGCGTCGTCGTGGACGGGAAACTCGTCTCGGCCGAACACAACACAGTGTCCACCGATCTGGACGTCACACGGCACGCCGAGGTTAACGCCCTCCGACAAGCCTGCCGGGCACTCGGCCGCATCGATCTGGTCGGCGCTACGGTCTTCACGTCGTGCGAACCGTGCCCGATGTGCCTGGCAGCGTGCTTCTGGGCAGGCGTCTCCCGGATCGTCTACTCGGCACGCGTAGCCGACGCCGAAGCCGGGGGCATCCGCCAACTGGCCAACGCCCCTCAGCACCTGGAAGCCCTCGCCGCGGCGGGTATCGAAGTCGTCGGCGACTTCCTCCGGGACGAGGGCAGGGCTGCCTTCGCGGAGCAGGAGACGGCCGGTGCCTGATGGCTTGAGGAGACTTCGCGCGTCATGACCGACATGTTCGTTCCCCCAGGTAGCCGCGGCCGGGAACTGCGGCGCGGAGAGGTCGGTTACGAGGCCGCGCGCTGCGATGCCGTGTGGAACGCACGAAAGCCCGGACGCTGGCCGGACACCATCGTCCTGGCCATGTCCGAGCGGGACATCATCGTCGCTGTGGACCATGCTCGCGACCGAGGCATGAGAGTCGCCCTCCGCGCGGGGGGCCACAGTCTCTGGGGCTCGGCGCTCCGGGAGTCCGGGGTGCTCATCGACATCTCCCGGATGCGTGACCTATCGATCGACCTGCGACATTCGACGGCTACCGTGGGACCCGGAGTCACTGGGCTGGATCTGATCCAGGCCCTGGCCGAGCACAGGCTGGCCTTTCCCGTAGGGCACTGCCCCACGGTAGCCCTGAGCGGGTATCTCCTCGCTGGCGGGCTCGGATGGAACCTCGGCACGTGGGGCCCCGCCTGCTCGAGCCTTGAGTCGGTGCGGCTCGTCACCGCACAGGGCGAGTTGGTCTCGGCCGATGCCCACCACAATGCCGAGCTCTTCTGGGCGGTTCGCGGTGCCGGAACCGGATTCTTCGGAGTGGTGACCAGCTTCACAGTACGGCTGTACCCCGAGCCGGAAGCCATCCGCTCCCGCTCCAAGAGCTTCCCGCTATCAGACGCCGCGGCGGTGGGAGTCTGGCTGGAAGAGGCCGCACCGGACCTGCCACCATCGCTGGAGCTACGCGTCGTGGTTAGCCCGAGCTCACCCAGCAGGCCCGGCAGCCTGGAGGTCTGGGCCGCCGTGTTCTGCGACTCGGCCAGCGAGGCGGACGACTCGCTGCGGCTGCTCTTCGACCGCCAGCCGGCGGGGAGCGAAGTCGTGGGAGCCATCCACGCGACGGAAACGCTGAGCGGCCTGCTTGAGGCCAGCTCACCGCTCCTGCCGGAAGGCCGACGATACAGCGGCGATGCCCTATGGTCCGACGCTACTTTGGGAACCTTGCTGGAATCAGTCGCCCTGGCAGCGGCCGACGCGCCGTCAGAGCACTCGGTGATCCTCGTCTGCCCCTCACCACCCACTCTGCAGAGCCACATGCCCGACGCCGCCTTCTCCGTGACGGGCAAGACCCTGGTGCTTCCGTACGCGGCTTGGGAGGACAGGACCGCCGACGACCAGAACCGACAGTGGCTCAGCGACCTCACCAGCGGCCTCAAACCGTTCACACACGGCCACTACGTAGGTGAGGCGGACCTGGTGGGCGATCCGTCCCGCAGCGTCCGATCGTTCGCGCCCGCGCACTGGCAGAAGCTGCAAAGCCTCCGGGCTACCTACGACCCGCAAGGGCTTTTCTACTCGTTCCCCTGAACCTCTGAATCCCTGTGACCGCGGGCGTGCGGCAGCAGGGCGGCCCGAGTCTGTCAGGTAGTGGTCAGTACGTAGGTGTGTGGGTGTGCAAACTAGGCTTCCTGCATGTCTGGTCCGACATCGGTGATCGAGTTGGCGGAGCCGCTCTCCCCGGCTGCGCTGCTGGAGTTCCGCGCGTTGATGGTGGGGCTCTCCTCCCACTTCGACGAGAAGCGGCCCGGGTTCTTCGACGTCAACGTGTCCGCAGAGCTACCGGGCGTAGGGGGCAGGCGGGAGGAGGACTGGCGATAGCCGTTCCCGCTTCCACTCCTCGTCAGAGGACGTTCCGGTTGAAGACCTGATGTGTGGACGTTCACGTATTTCCCCGGGGCTGAGTTCACGTAATTCCCCAGCCCCGGGTGCGGGTGGCGGCTACTTGACCGACGGTTTGGTGGGCTTGTCAGTGGGGTTCCTGGGGCGCTTGTTCGGTCGGTAGCTGGGGCCGTTCATGATGACCTGGTGGCTGGTGTTGATGAGCCGGTCGAGGAGGGACTCGGCGACGACGGGGTTGGGGAAGAGGGGATACCAGTCGCTGGGCGCCCGGTTGCTGGTGATGATCAGGGACCGTCCCTGCCGCTCGCTGACCAGTTCGTAGAGGTCGTCGGCGTGGGCCGCGGAGAGCTGGCGCATGGCGAAGTCGTCGAGGATGAGCACGTCGGGCCGTACCAGTTCGCGGACCCGTTTCTCCCAGGTGCGGTCTGCGTGGCCGTCGGCGAGTTCGGCGAGGATCCGGCTGGTCTTGGCAAAGCGGACGTGGGCGCCCTGCCGGACAGCGAGGTGGCCCAGCGCCTGAGCGATATGCGTCTTGCCCACCCCGACCGGGCCGAACAGAATAACGGACTCACCCGCATGCAGCCAGCGCAGGGCACCCAGGTCCCGGATCTGGGCCGCCGGCAGCTTCGAGGAGGCGGTGAAGTCGAATTCCTCCAGAGTGACCTGCTGCTCGAACTTCGCCCGCTGCAGCCTGCGTTGGAAGGCGACGGTCTCGCGGCGGGTGATCTCGTCCTGGCAGAGGACCTGGAGGAAATCGAGGTGGCCGAGTTCGCCGCCGTGGGCCTGGGCCAGACGGGCATCGAGGGTCTCCAGCATCCCCGACAGCCTCAGAGACTTCAGTGGCTCGCGCAGGGCGCTGTCCATCACGCTCATCGTGCCGCCACCTCGTCTTCGCCGTGGACCTGGTCGTCGCGGTTGTCCTCCGGGGTGTCCGGGGGCGTGACGGAGCCGAAGAGCCCTTGCGGGCCGTGGAGGAAGGCCGCGGCCCCTGCATCTCCGCTGGTCTCGGGCTCGGGATCGGTCTCGGTGCCGGCGACGAGGATGCCTTGATGGTGCGATAGGACGGGTCACCGACCGTGATCGCTCTCGCGCAGGCGGCCTCCAGGCGCGTGTCGCCGTACTTCTTCCGCAGCCCGAGAACCCCTGTCGGCGACGGCTGAAAAGTGGTTCTGGATCACTTTTGGTGCCGGAGCAACGGAGGGTCACCACCTCCGCGATCATGAGCGGTCGTGACCCAC
>NZ_JBIBKW010000070.1:0-5376 GCF_042959465.1 Streptomyces sp. NPDC007901
ATACGACAACGCCACATCCCCACACACCACAGCCACCGCACCCGCATCACCCACCACCCGACGCCCAAACAACTCCACAACCGAACCACACCCAAGATCCGTCGCCGGCCCCTGCCAGTCGCTGAGCACCTGGCGGCGCTCGGTCTCGTCCATGAGGTCGGTGGCGCTCAGTCGCGTGTCCGGGTTTCCTGCCACCGCTTCCAGGACGCGGACGAACCGCTCCGCGAAGACCTTCGAGGACTCGGGGTCGAACAGGTCCGCCGACAGGGTCAGCGTCCCCCGCACTCCTGCGGGTGCGCCGTCGTGCAGCACCTCGCTCACGGTGATGTCGAGGTCGTACTTGGAGGTAGCGGATGTCTGGGGAAGCCCCTTGGCGGTCAGGCCGGGGAGGTCGAGGGTGGCCGGGCCGGTGTTCTGAAGGGTGAGCATGACCTGGAACAGAGGGTGCCGGGACAGCGACCGGGTGGGCGACAACACCTCCACCAGCCGCTCGAACGGCACATCCTGGTGCGCCAGCGCCCCCAGATTCGTCTCCCGCACCCGATCCAGCAACTCCACGAATGTCGGATCACCCGAGACATCGGTCCGCAGCACCAACGTGTTGACGAAGAAACCGACGAGATCGTTGAGCGCCTCGTCCGTCCGACCCGCCACCGCCGTACCGATCGGCAGATCCTCGCCCGCACCCAGCCGCGACAACCACACCGCCACCGCCGCATGCAGCACCATGAACACCGTCACCCCGCGCTCCCGCGCCACCTCCACCACACGCCGGTGCAGCTCAGGAGAGATGCGGAACGGCGTCGCGTGCCCGCGATGCGACGCGCTCGCCGGGCGAGGCCGGTCGGTGGGGAGGGTCAGTTCTTCCGGTGCTCCGGCCAACGCCTGGCGCCAGTAGGCGAGTTGCCGGGTGAGCAGGCTGCTCGGGTCGTCGGGGTCGCCGAGCAGATCACGCTGCCAGAGGGCGTAGTCGGCGTACTGGACCGGCAGGGGCGCCCATTCGGGAGCCTGGCCGCGGCGACGGGCGGCGTAGGCGTCGGACAGATCGCGGGCCAGGGGCTGGAGGGACCAGCCGTCGGTCGCGATGTGGTGGATCACGACCGCCAGTACGCGCTCGTCCTGGCCAGTGGTGTACAGGGCGGCTCGGATCGGGATTTCGGTGCTCACGTCGAAGGGAAGATCGGCCGTGGCGGCGACGGCCGCCGTCAGTTCGTCGGCGGTGGTCTCGATGACCGGTAGGCGCCAGTCGCGCAGTTCGGCCATGCCGACTACGTGTTGGCGGGGTTGTCCGCCGTCCTGTGGGAAGACGGTGCGCAGGACTTCGTGCCGGGCCAGCACATCGCGCAGCGCCTCCTCCAGCGCCCGGACGTTCGTCTCGCCGGTTAGCCGGACCGCGAACGAGGTGTTGTACAGCGGGCTCGGGCCGTCCAGTCGGCCCAGGAACCACAGGCGCTGCTGAGCCATCGACAGCGGTACCCGCTCCGGGCGTTCCTGTGAGGTCAGTCCGGGGCGCGGAGGTATGGCGGTGGCCAGTCGTCGCGCCAGGCGCGCGGGGGTCGGGGCATCGAACAGGTCCCGGATCCGCAGTTCTGTTCCCAGGGCGGAGCGGACCCGCCCGACCAGCCGGGTGGCCAACAGCGAGTGTCCGCCGAGCGCGAAGAAGTCGTCCTCCGGTCCGACCGTCGCCAGCCCCAGGACCTCGGCGAACAGTCCGCACAGCGCGCGCTCCTCCGCCGTCTCCGGCTCCCGCGGGCCCGACCCGTCGAGCGGGCCGCGGTCGGGCGCCGGGAGTGCGGCCCGGTCGACCTTGCCGTTCATCGTCAGCGGCAGTGCCTCCAGAACCACGAAGAGGGACGGCAGCATCCACTCGGGCAGCCGTCGTGCCAGCCCGGCCCGCAATGCCTCGGGGTCGATCCCGGCCTCGGCGTCGTCGGAAGCCACGTAGGCCACCAACCGCAGGCCGCCGGGCGCGTCCTCGGCCACCACGGCCGCCCGCGCCACGCCCGGCTCCGCCGACAGGGCCGCCTCGACCTCACCGGGCTCCACCCGGAAGCCCCTGATCTTCAGCTGGTCGTCGACCCGCCCCAGAAACACCAGGCACCCGTCGGCCCGCCGTCGTACGAGGTCCCCGGACCGGTAGAGCCGCGAGCCGTCTCCGGCGAACGGATCCGCCACGAAACGGGACGCTGTCAGCCCCGCGCGCCCCGCGTATCCGCGGCCCACCTGGGCGCCGCCGATGTACAGTTCGCCGGCGACTCCGACCGGCACGGGCCGCAGCCGCTCGTCCAGCACCAGCAGCCGGGTGTTCGCGACGGGGTGGCCGATCGGTACCCCTTCGGCGTCGCCCGGCTCCGCACCGGCGAGGCCCTCGGCGGTCACGGAGAACACCGAGCACCCGACGACGGTCTCGGTCGGGCCGTACTCGTTGACGACCGTCGACTCGGGGTGACGGGCCAGCCATGCCCGCACGGCCGCCGTGTTCAGGGCCTCGCCGCCGACCACCAGTGAGCGCACCGCGCCGGTGTCCCGTGACGCGTCGGCCGATTCGTCTGCGGCCGGGGTGTCCGCGGCGAGGTCGTTGAGCAGGCCCAGATGGGCGGGCGTGAGCTTGACCGCGTCGAAGCCCCGCGTGCCCATGAGCTCCGTGAACCCCTCCGTGCCGCCGTCCGGGCTGATCCAGACCGTGGACCCGGATGCCAACGGCAGCCACAACGAGGTGACCGTGAGGTCGAACGCCAGTGAGGAGAACAGCGGCATCCCGTCGGCCGCCCGTGCCGCCGGCGAGCCGGCCGTGAGGGGGTAGCGGCCGGCCGCCCAGGTGACGTAGTTGGCCAGGCCACGGTGCGTGATCTGGACGCCCTTCGGCGTGCCGGTCGAACCGGAGGTGTAGATCAGGTAGGCGAGCTGATCGGGCAGCGGCGGTCGTTCGGGGTCGGTCGTCGGAGACGCTTGCAGCTGAAGTTCCACGAACGGGTCGCTGAGGTCGATCTGCGGAGTGCGGCCCGCGGGCATGTCCTCGAGCGTGGCGTCGTTGCCGATGAGCATGGCGACCCGGGCGTCGGTGAGCATGAAGGCGATGCGCTCGACCGGGTAGTCGGGGTCGATGGGCAGGTAGGCACCCCCGGCTCGCCAGACGGCCAGCATCGCGGTCACCGCATCGATGCCGCGGGGCAGGCAGATCCCGACAACCGACTCGGCACCCACGCCGAGGCCGATCAGGTGGTGGGCCAGCCGGTTCGCCCGTTCCGACACCTCGGCGTACGTGGCCTCGGTGCCGTCGCACACCAGGGCTACGGCGTCCGCGGTGTGGCGGGCCTGGGCGGCCACCAGTTCCGGCACCGACTCCGGGCCCACCTCGGCCGCGGTGTCGTTCCAGGTGCGCACGGCCTCCCGCAGGGCGGCCTCGTCCAGGATCTCCAGCGCGGCGAGCGGCAGGCGACCGCCGTCGTCCAGCGCGTCCACCAGGTGTGCGGCCGCGGTGTGCAGCATGGCCGCGATGCGCTGCGGATCGGCCGGCCTCAGCGCGCCGACGACAAGGCCGAAGCCGGACCCGAGGTCGTCGACCGCCACGTCCAGCGGGAAGTTCGTACGGTCCTTGGCGTACAGCGTGCGAACACCGTCCACGCCTCCCTGACCCTCGTCCGCGCCCTCGGCGTCGGAGGCGGCTGCGTGGCGGTAGTTGAAGATGGAGGTGAACAGCGGGGCCGGGGCGCTGACGCCGCTCGCCTGCTGGGCCGACGCCAGTGGGGCGTGCTCGTGAACGAGCAGCCCGGCGAGTTGCCTCTGCATGTCGGCGAGGGCCTGCGCCACGTCCACGGAGCCCGTCTTGACCCGTACCGGCAGCGTGTTCATGAACGGCCCCGGGACCCGGTCCGCGCCGGCACCCGCGTTCATCCGGCCGAACAGGACCGTACCGAACACCACATCGTCACGGCCCGCCAGCGAGGCCAGCACCCGTGCCCACGCGAGGTGGAACAGGGTCGCCGGGGACGTGCCCAGCCGTCGGGCCCGCTCACGGAGCCGCTCGGCCAGGCCGTCGTCGACCGCCAGCCGGACGCGTGACACTCCCGCCCCGTCGCCGTGCACGTCCGTGAAGCCGAACGGTGCCGTCGTCTCGGTGACGTCGCCCAGGACCGTCCTGAAGTAGTCCTCGTGTTCCTCCCGGGACATCCCCAACCGGGCGGTGGCCACGAAGTCACGGAACGGCAGCGGCTGCGGCAGCCGGTCGCCCTCGCCCCGCAGGATCGCCGCCACCTCGTCGAGTACGACCCCGGCGCCCGTGTGGTCCTGCAACATGTGGTGCATCTGGAGCAGCACCAGCCAACGCTCCGACCCGGGCCTACGGGCCACATGCGCCCGCAGCAGCGGTGCCACCGACAGGTCGATACGGTCCTCGGCATGGGCGAGCAGTTCGCTCGTCACGTCTCCCGAGCCGTGCAGGACGACTTCCGCCACCGCCATCCGGGCCCGCCGGCACACGACCTGAACGGGTTCGCGGAGGCCGTCCGAGACGATCGCGGTGCGGTAGATGTCGTGCCGGTCCACCACCTGCTGCAACGCGGCCAGCGCCGCCTCCACCCGCTCACGCGAGTCGCACTCCACGACCGTCGGCTCGAGGTAGACGTCCTCGCTCCCCTCCCCCTCGGCCAGCAGGTAGTGGAAGAACATGCCTTCCTGGAGGGGGGCCAGCGGGTAGATGTCCGCCACGTTCGCGGCACCGCCCGGAACACGAGCGCAGATCAGATCGATCTCGTCCTGACCGAGATCGACCAGCGGCAGCATCTCCGGACGGATCTCGGCGGCACCCTCAGGGATCAGGTTCGGCGGCACCGTCACCGCACCACCGGCCACGACTCCCGCGGCGACCCCCGCCGGCGTGGGCGTCAGGAACAACGCCCGTACACCCACGGCGACTCCCCGCTCCCGGAGCCGCTCCACCAGGGACACGGCCAGCAGGGAGTGACCGCCGAGTTCGAAGAAGTTGTCGTCGACGCCCACCCGGTCGAGGCCCAGGACCTCGGCGAAGGCGGCACACACGATCTCCTCAAGCGCCGACGAGGGGCCGCGCAGAGTGGAGGCGGCTGTGTAGTCGGGTGCGGGCAGGGCGGCGCGGTCGAGCTTGCCGTTCACCGTCAGCGGCAGCTCCTCCAGCACCACCACCGCCGACGGCACCATGTACTCCGGCAACCGCTCCGCCACGAACTCCCGTACCGACAACGGCAGTTTCCCAGCAGCTTCCGGCTCGGGCACCACATAGGCCACCAACTGGCGGCCCCCGGGCGTGTCCTCACGGGCGACGACGGCGGCCCGGGCCACGCCGGGGTGCGCGGCCACCACGGCCTGCACCTCACCCGGCTCGATCCGGAACCCACGGAT
>NZ_JBIBKW010000071.1:0-5273 GCF_042959465.1 Streptomyces sp. NPDC007901
AGTCGTCACACTCGCCGACAGTGCCGCCACCCGTGACGGAGCGTCACCGGCGCACGGTGGCACATCCCGGCTTCACGGAAATCTTGCCAGGGCCAGAGAAGTCCGTACGCCGACAGGTCTTGAGCGAGCGGGACTCGCATCTGCCGTGGCCGGTGTCGGAGGCGGTGTGCTGGACGGCGATGTCCCGCCACTGCAGGGCGGACCCACTACGAGAACGTGCACTTCTACGGCACCCACTCCGTCGACATCGACGGAGAACTCGCCCAGCTCGACACCGACGGCTACCGGCCACTGCGGCTGGCCGGCGTCGCCCCGCTGAGCAGCTGACCGCGCTACGGCGAGTCTCAGCCTGACGGCCAGTGCTGGGAGCAAGCCCAGGCGTGCAGCCGGTCGGTCTCGGCGCGCTCTCCTTCGGTGGAGGCCCAAAGCTCGACGCAGGGTGGCGGCGAGCGCGCCGAAGGGCCGGACCCGGATGCGGCAGCGACCGGCCTGGCGATCCTCAGGCGGCCTCCGCTGGGAGCTTCCTTAGATCAGCCAGGCTGTCGGCCAGCGTCTTGCTCCCCAGCATAGCGACGACGACGTCCTCGATTTCGTCCGTGAGCCCTCTGAAATAGCGGCACGCCTTGGTCGTGACCTCGCAGACATGCGGCACCTCGTCACGCTGATCCCAGATCAGCTTGCCTGCGACAGCTGAGCGGTAGATCTCGCTCAGCGTGATCTCCGATGCCGACCGCCCTAGACCGAGCCCGCCGGTGCGGCCGCGGACGGAGGTCACCAGTCCGTCATGCACGAGCGGCACGGCCAGTGCGCGTACGAAGCTCGGGTTGTTGTCCAGCTTGGATGCCAGCTCGGTCGAGCTGACCGTCGGCCTTCCCGACTCGGCGGCGTCGGCGATCAGCATCATCATGATCAGCGTCGTGGGGAACCTCAGGTCGAACACGCGAGCCCACCCTTCCCGGCGGATATGCAAGTTTGACACTTGCGATTACCCGGAGTCATGCGTAAGTTTCAGACATGCATATTACTTCACAGGGCCAAAGCCCTGCCACGACCGACAACCTGCTCACCCCCGTGCGGGTCGGCGCCCTGGAGCTGCCCAACCGCCTCGTGATGGCGCCCATGACCCGCAAGCGCGCCAACGAGGACGGCGTTCCCCAGCCCGTCATGGCGCAGTACTACGCCCAGCGCGCGTCGGCCGGACTGATCATCACCGAGTCGGCAGCAGCGATCCCGTTCGGCGCCGGGTACGGCTCTCTGGTCGGATTCTTCGACGAGCGCCAGGAGCCGGCGTGGCGCAAGATCGTGGACGCCGTCCACGCCGAGAGCGGCCGCATCGCCCTCCAGCTTTGGCACGTCGGACGGGCGCGCACCGAGCAGGACGGCCTCGACAAAGGCCGCAACTGGGTCATCACCGAGGAACTCCGTCCCGAACACCTCACAGAGGACGAGGTGCGAGCCATTCCCCGAGACTTCGGCGCGGCAGCACGTCGCGCCCGTGAACTCGGATTCGACGCTGTGGAACTGCACGCCGGTACCGGCAACCTGATGGACCGATTCCTGCGTTCCACCAGCAATCGACGCGCCGACGACTACGGCGGCTCGGCCGCCGACCGCGTGCGAGTGCTGTTCGAGTCGCTCGCCGCCATCGCCGCAGAGATCGGTGGCGACCGCACCGGCCTGAAGATCAGCCCGGTCTGGCACGTGGACGGGCGCCCCGACCCGACCGGCCGGGAATCATTCGCCTATCTGCTGGGGCGGCTCGCCGAGTTCGACCTGGCCTACCTGCATGTCAACCGGGCCACCGAGGAGGACCTGCGTGTAGGCGCCGACGCGAGCATCACGCTCGAGTGGCTGCGGGAGCACTGGGCCGGCACCTTGCTCGCGGCGGGCGGTTTCGACCGCGAGCAAGGCGAGCAGGCCATCGCCAAAGGACTGGCCGACGCGGTCGTCTACGGCCGGCCGTTCCTCGCCAACCCCGACCTGCCTGCCCGCTACGGAGCCAGGGCACCGCTCAACCCCCTGAATCGGGAGACGCTCTACAGCAACACCGGCGAAGGTCTCATCGACTATCCATCCTTGTGACGCGGCAGGCAGACGGCGGCATGGCAGCCGGACAACGCATCCCTGCCGAGTAGCGCACGAAGGCCGCATCTCATCCAGGGCTCCGTCAAGTTTCCTAAGGGTGGGGCTTGTTGGTGATGCCCAGGATCGCGAGTGCGTGTTCGGTTTCGTGGCGGATGGCGCGGGTGGTCTTGGCTACGTTGTCGGCTCCGAGAAGTTTCAGGGCGCCGATGGCGAGGTTGCGGAAGCTGGCCATGGCGCGGGGCGCGTTCCCGGCATGAACGGTGGAGGCGTCCTCGGCGAAGGTGACATCTCGGATGTGGTGGGAGGAATTTTCAATTCCCCAATGTCCTTGAATGGCGGCGGCGAGGTCGGCGGGGGTGGCATGGTGGGAGTCGAGGCTGGTGACGGCGTAGACGCTTTCACGGGTCTCGGGCTTGCCGGTGGGCTTGCGGCGGCGGTGGACGCGGATGGCCAGGACGGCGTGGGGGAAGGCGATCCCGCCGAGGCTTTCGGCGAGGGAACAGGTCTTGATCGACCGGGACTCGCGCCGTCCGTGGGCGGTGCGGGAGGCGGTGTGCTGGATGGCGATCGATGTCCAGGGCAGGGCGTCGAGCTGGGCGTACGCGACGGGCTGGTTGGTCTTGATGACCGCGATGTAGTGGGCCTTCTTCGTCTCGACCAGCCAGGTGATGTTGGCCTTCACCGGGTGCAGGGCATCGAAGGTGACCACCGTGTCCGTGAGGTCGAGCGGTGCCAGCAGCGGCTTGAAGTGCCGCGTCTCGTTCGTCTTGGCCCCGACCTCGACCTTGGGCGAGGGTGGCGACGGGTGCGTGCGTGACCGCCGAGAGCAGGTGCCGGCGCGGGGCGTCCAGGCGGGCCGAGCCCTTGAGCGCTTTACCGTCCACGGCGACGACCCGCCGGACGTGGGCCGAGGGCATGTCCGCCGATGGGGCCTTGCGGTGCTGGTCGGCGAGGTAGGCGCCGACCGCCTGGTCCAGGGCATCGCCGTCCAGCGCCTCAAGAACGCGTCCGATGGTGACCGGCTTCGGACTACGCCGCCAGCCGAGTAGATGACGGCGGATCCCGAGAGCCGTCAACAGCGCGATGGACGCCCGGTCGCCGGCCTCGGCGATCTCCTCGATGCTCTTCGCGCCACCGAGGACCGCGCAGGCACACACCAGCAAGATCGCCGTCAACGAGTACCAGCGACCCCGGCGTGAGCGCGGATCGGGCACCGACTCCAGATAGGGGCGCAGGTCAGCGATCCGGTCCGCGTCCAGCGGACCCAGCTTCGCCAGCACGGCGGGGATAGGGGAAGATGCAACGGCAGGCACGGGACGTCCTCGTGATCATCTGGCTTAGTCACCACAATGATCACGAACTCCCGTGCCTGTACTGCTACCCGCCCTCACCAGGCGCGATCGCCAACTCTACGCACCTACAGGGAACTTGACGGAGCCCTGGGCACCAGGGCGGTGCTCGTGGGATCACGGCATCGCAAGGGCCGTCATTGAGTGCGACCGCCGGTCATGGGCCTCAATATCGCCGAGTAAGCGGGGGTCCCCGACCAGTATTGATCAGAAACTTATGGGGTTCACTCGTCGATGACGTAGCGGACGTGCCGGCCGCCGAAGTATCCGCGCACGATGTGAGGTTGGCGTTGGCGGCGGCGGAAGAACCGGCGGGTCTCAGCGGCGAGTTCGGGCTGGTTCCTGGCCCGGTGGGTGTGGGGCAGACTGCGTTTGAGGTCGGCGTTGACCAGCTCGTCCGGGTTCAGCTCGGGTGAGTACGAGGGCAGGAAGTGCAGTTCGACCTGGTCCTTGTGACGGGAGAGCCAGGCCCGGACCACCTTGGAACGGTGGGCCGAGTGCCGATCGACGATCAGGTGGACCTTGTGGTCGAAGCTCCCGACGAGCCGGGCGAGGAAGCGGCACATGACCTTCGCGTCGAACGACTCCGTGAAGACCATGAAGTGCATCCGCCCCTTCGTGCTGATCGCGGACATCGCGTTCACGGAGAACCGGTTCCCGGTGCGGCGGACGACCGGTGTCGTGCCTTTGGCGCCCCAGGTACGGCCGGTGACCTGGTCCGAGCAGATCCCGACCTGGTCAGCGAGGACTTCGCCCTTCTCCGCGTTCGCTTTGGCCCGGATCGCCGGCCAGGTCTCCTCGTGCCAGACGCGGACCGCTTCCGCGTCCTGCTCGACCGCCCGCTTGTCCGGACGCTGGAACGTCAGCCCCCACCGCTTCAGGTACTTGCCCAACCCCGGCTCGGTGAAGCGGACCCGGTGCAGCCTGAAGATCAGCTCGCCTATCAGCCCACGCGCCCACAGCTGACCGGAAAGTCCCAGGTCGCAAGGGATGTGATCGAGGACGGCCTGCCGGACGGCGGCCTGCTCGACCTCGGACAGAACCTGGTGCTCGCCTGCGCGGCGGCCCCGCGGCCGGGACAGCAGCGCGTCCCGGCCACCCGCCTGCCACCTCGCCCACCAGTTGTCCACGGCCCTGACCGACACCTTGAACAAAGCAGCGACCTCCGCCCGGTCCCGGCCCTCCAACAGCGCGGACACCGCCAGCAGCCGCGCAGCCTCCGGCGCGACCGGCGACCAGGTCCGCGCATCCCCCGCCAGATCACTCACACGCCGCCAACGAGCCTGAACCCAAAGCGTTTCGGATCAATATCAGCCAGGTTGTGAAAGGATCAATATGATAGGGCGCCCATCATGGCCCACTTTCCCGCCCAACCCATAAGCTCGACGTGCACTCTGGACGGGCTCTCTTCCCAGACCTCCGCGAGTTTAGTTGCGGCAATGAGAGTGTCTCCATCGTGCCTTCGTAGAGCGATCCACATGGCAGTGGCCTCGGGAGGGCACAGGAGTCTCTTCCCGGAAACCGCAAGGAGCATTTCGCCATTCGTCAGCACTGTGGACTTCACTCCGGAGGAAAAGTGAAGCAATGACACGATATTCTCCCTCTCTGTACCCCGTTAAGGTCGCACTACTTCTGCGTCAGACTTTGCCTCTATTGGTTCGAACGGCAGAAAGGTAGCCCCTTTGTGTCACCGAGTTCGGATCGATTCGTAGGACACAACGCGTGACCGCCTGTCCTGGTTCAGTGAACCCCTTTCATCCCGGGGGCTGAGGAGTGAAACAGGCTGGTCAGGTGGGGTGACGTGGCGAAGCCCCTCGTCGTTGGTGTGGTGATCTCACT
>NZ_JBIBKW010000072.1:0-5266 GCF_042959465.1 Streptomyces sp. NPDC007901
GGGGATGTGGTGCGGTGGCGTGGGGATGGTTTGTTGCAGTTTGTGGGGCGTGTGGATGATCAGGTGAAGATCCGTGGGTTCCGGGTCGAGCCGGGTGAGGTGCAGGCCGTGGTGGCCGGGCACCCCGGTGTCGCCCAGGCCGCCGTCATCGCCCGCGAGGACGGCCCCGGCGGAAGCCGCTTGGTCGCCTATGTCGTACCGGGACCGGACGCTGATGCGGAACTGTCCGGACTGGTGCGGGAGTTCGTCGCGCGGCGGTTGCCGGAACACATGGTTCCGTCCGCCGTCGTGAGCCTTGAGACGTTGCCGTTGTCGCCGAACGGCAAGCTGGACCGAGCCGCCCTGCCCGCCCCGGACATGACGGCCTCGACGTCCGGCCGTGCCCCCTCCAACCCGCGCGAGGAACTGCTGTGTGCCGTCTTCGCCGACGTGCTCGGACTTGAACACGTAGGCGCGGACGACGACTTCTTCCAGCTCGGCGGACACTCGCTCCTCGCCGTCTCGCTGGTCGAGCGCCTGCGGGAGCGCGGCGTACCGGCGAGCGTCCGGGCACTCTTCACGACCCCGACCCCCGCCGGCATTGCGGCGGCCGCCGACGGAACGAGGGTGGAAGTGCCGCAGAAGCTGATCCCCGAGGACGCCGCCGAGATCCGTCCGGAGATGCTGCCGCTGGTCGAACTCCGCCAGGACGAGATCGACTTGATCTGCGCCCGTGTTCCGGGCGGTGCCGCGAACGTGGCGGACATCTACCCGCTGGCCCCCCTCCAGGAAGGCATGTTCTTCCACTACCTGATGTCCACCGACGAGAGCGGTGACGTCTTCCTTCGCCCCACGGTCATCGCCTTCGATTCCCGCGACCGCCTCGACGCGGTGCTCGACGCACTGCAGCAGGTGGTGGACCGGCACGACATCTACCGCACCGCGATCGTCTGGCAGGGTCTGAGCGACCCGGTGCAAGTGGTGCAGCGTACGGCGGCGATACCGACGACGCACGTCACGCTGTCCGGCGGAGCCGACCCCATCGTCGAACTCCTGGCCTCGGCGGGTGCGCGGATCGACCTGGAACGGGGACCGCTGCTTCGGGTCTTCGTCGCCGAGGAACCCGGAAACGGCCGCTGGCTGGCGCTGTTCCAGATGCACCACATGCTCCAGGACCACCTGGGCTGGGATCTGGCCCTGGACGAGATCGCGGCGATCCTCCGTGGCGAGGGCGACCGGTTGCCGACCGCTCAGCCGTTCCGGAACTTCGTGGCCACCGCTCGCCTCGGCACCTCCCGTGACGAGCACGAGGAGTACTTCAGGACCCTGCTCGGCGACGTCACCGAGACGACAGCGCCGTTCGGCCTCACCGACGTTCTCGGCGACGGTCAGGAAGCCGGCCAGTTCCGGATGGCGGTCGATGACGGCCTGGTCCGGCGGGTACGCGAGCAGGCTCGGGCGCACGGCGTGTCCCCGGCGACGTTGTTCCATGTGGCATGGGCGCGGGTACTGGCGACGGTGGCGGGCCGTAGCGACGTGGTGTTCGGCACCGTGATCTTCGGACGGATGAATGCCGGTGCCGGAGCCGACCGCACTCCCGGCCCGTTCATGAACACGCTTCCCGTACGCGTTCGCGTGAGCGGGGCGAGCGTGGGCGACGCCGTCGCGGCGATGCAGGCCCAGCTAGCCGAGCTGCTGGTACACGAGCACGCGCCGCTCGCGCTGGCCCAGAAGGCGAGCGGTGTCCCGGCCACCGCCCCCCTGTTCACGTCCATGTTCAACTTCCGGCACAGCAGCCGCGCCGACGAGCGCAACGGCGCTGCGCGGATCCAGGGCGCCGAGCGGATATACACCCGGCAGCGCACCAACTTCCCGGTGGACGTCGCCGTCGACGATCTCGGCACCGGCCTCACCATCACCGTCGAAGCCGTGTCGCCGGCGGATCCCCGCCAGCTGTGCGAACTGCTGCACAACACCACGGCCAACCTGATCACCGCACTCGAACAGGCCCCTGACACCCAGCTTCGACGCGTCGAGATCATGGGCACGGCCGGCCGCGGTCAGGCACTGGCCGGCCGACCGAGGTTCACCGGAGTGCACGAGCTGATCACTGCGCGTGCGGCCGGCAACGCGCACGCGGTGGCTGTGATGTGTGGGGATGTCGAGCTGTCGTATGGGGAGTTGGAGGTGCGGGCGGATCGGCTGGCGCGGCATCTGAGGAGTTTGGGTGTGGGGGCGGAGTCGGTGGTGGGGGTGTGTGTTCCGCGGGGTGTGGAGTGGGTGGTGGCGGTGCTGGGGGTGTGGAAGGCGGGTGGTGTGTATCTGCCGTTGGATGTGGAGCTTCCGGTGGAGCGGTTGCGGTTCATGGCGGCGGACGCGGGGGCGTCGGTGGTGATCGGCGCCGGGCCGGTGGCGGATGGGCTGTCGGTGGGCGGGGTGCGTGTGGTGGAGGTGGATGGTCCGGTGGTGGTGGAGGGGGTGCCGCCGGTGGAGGTGTCTGTGGTGCCGGGTCAGTTGGCGTATGTGATGTTCACGTCGGGGTCGACGGGTGTGCCGAAGGGTGTGCAGGTCACGCATGGGGGGCTGGTGAATCTGGCGTCTGTGTTCGGGCCTGTTGTGGGTGAGGGTGCGCGGGTGTTGCAGTTCGCGGCGGTGGGTTTTGACGCGTCGGTGTTCGACCTGGTGGTGACGTTGTGCGGGGGCGGGACGCTGGTGGTCGCCTCGGCGGACGAGCGCGCCGATATGGAGCTGTTGTCGGGGTTGGTGCGGCGGGCGGGGGTGGAGGCGGCGTCGGTGGTGCCGTCGCTGTTGGGGGTGGTGGATGCGGGTGCGTGGTCCGGGGTGTCGCGTCTGGTGGTGGGTGGTGAGGTGCTGTCGGCTCGGGCGGCCGAGGTGTGGGGTGCGGGGCGGCGGTTGGTGAACACGTACGGGCCGACGGAGGCGACGGTGATGGTCACCTCGGGCGAGGTGACGGTGGATGGTGGTGTGCCGGCGATGGGTGCGCCGGTGGCGAATACGCGTCTGGTGGTGCTGGATGAGTTCCTGCAGCCGGTGCCGGTGGGTGTGGCGGGTGAGTTGTACATCGGTGGGGTGCAGGTGGCGCGGGGGTATGTGGGGCGGGCGGGGTTGACGGCGGAGCGGTTCGTAGCCGATCCCTTCGAGACGGACGGCAGCCGGTTGTATCGCACGGGAGACGTCGTGCGGTGGACCGTGCAGGGGCAGTTGCAGTTCGTGGGGCGTGTGGATGATCAGGTGAAGATCCGTGGGTTCCGGATCGAGCCGGGTGAGGTGCAGGCCGTGGTGGCCGCGCACCCCGGCGTGGCCCGGGCCGCCGTCGTCGCCCGTGAGGACACCCCTGGTGATCGGCGTCTGGTGGCGTATGTGGTGCCTGGGCCGGATGCCGTTGGCGATCTGTCAGGGGCGGTGCGGGAGTTGGTTGCCACCCGCCTTCCCGACTACATGGTGCCGTCGGCGGTGGTGGTGCTGGATGAGTTGCCGTTGACGGTGAACGGCAAGCTCGACCGCGCCGCCCTGCCCGCTCCGACCTCCGTCAGCACGTCTCACCGTCAGCCCTCCACACCGGCCGAGGAGATCCTCTGCGCCGCCTTCGCCGAGGTCCTGGGCCTCGACCGGGTGGGCGTCGACGACAACTTCTTCGAACTCGGCGGTCACTCCCTGCTCGCGACCCGGCTGCTCAACCGCGTCCGTACCCTCCTCGACACCGAACTGCCCGCCCGCACCCTCTTCACCACCCCGACTCCCGCTGCCATGGCGGCCGCCGTCGGTGCCGAGCGCGTCGCGGTCCCCCCGAACCTGATTCCCGCGGGTGCCACCGAGATCCGTCCGGAGATGCTGCCGCTGGTCGATCTCGGTCAGGACGAGATCGATCTGATCTGCGCCCGTGTTCCGGGCGGTGCCGCGAACGTGGCGGACATCTACCCGCTGGCCCCCCTCCAGGAAGGCATGCACTTCCACTACCTGCTGGCCGACGGCGGTGACGACGTCTACCTGGAACCGAGCATGGTCGCCTTCGACTCGCGAGAGCGTCTGGACGCGGTACTCGACGCACTCCGGCAGGTGGTGGACCGGCACGACATCTACCGCACCGCGATCGTCTCGGAGGGCCTTCGCGCACCGGTTCAGGTGGTGTGCCGGCGAGTCGAGATCCCCGTGGTGGAAGTGACCCTGGACGGTGGCGAAGACGCGATGTCCGGGCTCCTGGCTCAGGCCCCCGCGCGTATCGACCTGTCCCGAGCGCCGCTCATGCGGACGTACGTGGCCGAGGAGCCGCGAACCGGTCGTTGGCTGGCGCTCTTCCAGATGCACCACATGCTCCAGGACCACACCGGCTGGGAAGTCGTCCTCGACGACATCTCGGCCATCCTGCGCGGCGAAACCGACCGCCTGCCGGAGCCGCTCCCGTTCCGGAACTTCGTGGCCGCGGCCCAGCTGGGTACCTCCCGCGAGGAGCACGAGGACTACTTCAGGGCTCTGTTGGGAGACGTCACCGAGACGACCGCCCCGTTCGGGCTGACGGACGTCCTCGGCGACGCCGCGGAAGTCAGTCAGGGACGGCTGACGCTCGACGACGCCCTGGCCGCCCGGGTACGGGAGCGGGCGCGCGTGCTCGGCGTGTCCGCCGCAACGCTGTTCCACGTGGCGTGGGCCCGAGTACTGGCGACGGCGGCGGGCCGTGGCGACGTGGTGTTCGGTACGGTCCTGCTGGGACGCATGAACTCCGCCGCCGATCGCGTACCAGGACCCTTCATCAACACGCTGCCCGTGCGCGTCGACGTCTCCGCGACCGGCGTGGCGGCCGCCGTCACCGGGATGCACTCCCAACTGGCGGACCTCATGGCGCACGAGCACGCGGTGCTGGCCCTGGCCCAGCAAATGAGCGCAGTGACGGCGCCGGCCCCGCTGTTCACATCAATCTTCAACTTCAGGCACAGCAGGCGTCCCGCCCAGGACGGCGAGGCGTCGGCCGAAGGCATCAGCACGGTCTACTCCCGCAACCGCACCAGCTACCCCCTGGTCGTGGCAGTCGACGACATCGGCACCGGTTTCGCCGTGACCGTGGACGCGGTTGCACCGGTCCATCCCGAGCGCGTGTGCGACATGCTGTGCGCCGCCACGGAACACCTGGTCACCGCTCTGGAGCAGGACACAGAGACACCGCTCCGCGATGTGCGGATTCTTGCGGGTGGGGAGCGGGGTCGGTTGGCGGGGTTGGGGCAGGGGGTGGTGGAGGACTTTGGGTGTGGTTCGGTTGTGGAGTTGTTTGGGC
>NZ_JBIBKW010000073.1:0-4938 GCF_042959465.1 Streptomyces sp. NPDC007901
CAACTCACCCGCCACACCCACCGGCACCGGCCGCAACCACTCGTCCAGCACATACACCCGCGCATTCGCCACCGGCGAACCGATCCGCACCTCGGTGTCAGGTGTCAAGGGCTTCGACATGGTCGCGCACACGGTGGTCTCCGTCGGACCGTACGCGTTCACCAAGCGGCGGCCGCGGGCCCAGCGGGCAGCGGTCTCGCGGCCCAGAGCCTCGCCGGCGGTCACCAGTGTGGTGACCGAGGTCAGCTCGCCGTCGTCGAGCGCGCCGAGGACGACAGGGGGAAGCGTCAGATGGGTCACCTGGTGGCGCTCCACGAGGCCGCCGAGACCGCCGAGGCCACCGCTCGGGAGCATCTCGTCCGCGTCGCCCGCCACGGCCGTCGCGCCCGCGCCGAGAGCCATCGCGAGCTCGGAGACGGAGGCGTCGAAGCTCGGGGAGGCGAACAGCAGAACTCTCGACTCGGGCGTCACACGGAAGTGCTCGATCTGTGCGAGCGCGAGGTTCGTCAGTCCACTGTGCCCGACGTGCACGCCCTTGGGGGTGCCGGTCGATCCGGAGGTGTAGATGACGTAGGCCATCTGGTCGGGCAGGACGGGTACGGCCGGGTCCGTCGCCGGTGCCATGTCGACCTGGGCGGCCACCATCGGATCGTCCAGAGCCACCAGGCCGACCCGGCCCGCGGGCAGGTCACCCAGTGTGTCCTCGGTGCCGATGACCACCGCCGCGTTGGAGTCGGCGAGCATGAACGCGGAGCGTTCCACCGGAAGTCCGGCGTCAATCGGCAGGTAGGCGCCGCCGGCCCGCCACACCGCCAGGATCGCCACGACCAGTTCGATGCCTCGCGGCAGGCAGAGTCCGACCACCGACTCGCGGCCGACCCCGAGCGTGCTCAGATGGTTGGCGAGCCGGTTCGCCCGCTCGCTCAGCTCCACGTAGGACAGTTCGGTGTCGCCGTAGGCCACCGCCACCGCGTCCGGAGTGCGGGCCACGTGTCCGGCGATCATCTCCAGGACGGACGGCTGGGGCACGGGGGTGGCCGTGTCGTTCCAGGCCTCCAGCAGCTCTCGGCGTCCCGTGCCGTCGAGGATCTCCACGTCGCGCAGCGGCCTGCCACCGCCCTGCTCCAGCGCCTCGACCAGGCCGGCCGTCGCCGTGTGGAACAGTTGGCACACCCGGTGCGGATCGAGCGGCGAGACCACACCCACGGTGATCCCGAACCCTGAGCCCAGGTCGTCCACCGCGACGTCGAGGGGGTAGTTCGTCCGGTCCAGGTCGTACACGGTCCGGATGCCGTCGAGGGAGGCGTCCCGGTCCTGCCCGGACCGCGGGTCCCGGGTCGCCCGCTCGGCCTTCGAGCGGGTGTGACGGTAGTTGAAGATCGAGGTGAACAGGGGTGCGGGGGCGGGAACGCCGCTGGCGCTCTGGGCCAGCGGCAGCGGGGCGTGTTCGTGGACCAGGAGCTCGGCCAGTTGGGCCTGCATGGCCGTGACGGCCTCGGCCACGTCCGCCGATCCTGCCCGCAGGCGGACCGGCAGGGTGTTCATGAAGGGCCCCAGTACGCGTTCCACGTCGGTGCCGCCGCTCATCCGGCCGAACAGCACGGTGCCGAAGACCACGTCCTCGGTTCCGGAGGCGGTCGCGAGGACCCGCCCCCAGGCGACGTGGAACAGCGTGCCCGGGGAGACACCGAGCAGGCGCGCCTGCTCCCGCACCCGTGCGGCAAGGCCGGCCTCGACGAACATCGTGGCACGCCCGAGATCCGCGCCGTCGCGGTGCACGTCCAGCAGGCCGAACGGCGCGGTCGTCGTGGTCACGTCGGAGAGCAGCCGGGTGAAGTGCTCCTCGTGCTCCGCGCGGGACACGCCCATGCGAGCCGTGGCCACGAAGTCCCGGAACGGCAGCGGTTCCGGCAGCAGGTCGGCCTCGTCCCGGAGGATGGCCGTGACCTCGGTCAGCAGCGTCTCCCAGCCGGTGTGGTCGAGGACGATGTGGTGCACCTGGAGCAGGGCGAGCCACCGGCCGGTCGCCGGCTCGCGGCCGATGTGGACCCGGACGAGCGGTGCCCGCCCCAGATCCATCCGGGGGTCGGCAGCGCCGAGGAGCGCGTCGACCCCGTCCGCCCCGTTCTCCCCCACGACCTCGGTGACGGGGACCCGCACGTCCCGCAGCACCACCTGGACGGGTTCACGCAGGCCCTCCCAGATGATCGCGGTCCGGTAGATGTCGTGCCGGTCGACGGCCTGCTGCAGGGCGGCCAGCACCGCGTCGAGGCGTTCGCGGGAGTCGAAGCCGACCACGGTCGGGAGGAGGTAGACGTCGTCGCCGTCCTCGGCCATGAGGTGATGGAAGAACATCCCCTCCTGCAGGGGCGTCAGCGGATAGATGTCCGCGATGTTGCGGGCACCACCCGGGACGCGGGCGCAGATGCGGTCGATCTCGTCCTGGTCGAGCTCGACCAGCGGCAACATCTCCGGCCGGATCTCCGTGGCGTCCTCGGGGATCAGGTTCGGCGGGACCTCGAACAGCGAGCCCGGGGACGCGGCGGCGATACCGGCGGGCGTCGGCGTGGTGAACAGTGCCCGGACGCTCACCGCCACCCCACGGGCCCGGAGGTTCTCCACGAGCGACACGGCGAGCAGTGAGTGTCCACCGAGCGCGAAGAAGTTGTCGTCGACCCCGACCCGCTCCACACCCAACACCTCGGCGAAGGCGGCGCACAGCACCTCCTCCACCAGCGTGGAAGGGCCGCGGAACGTGGCGAGGCTCGCGTAGTCGGGAGCCGGCAGGGCGGCCCGGTCCAGCTTGCCGTTCACCGTCACCGGCAGCTCGTCCAGCACCACCACCGCGGACGGCACCATGTACTCCGGCAACCGGGCCTCGGCGAACGCGCGTACCGAGGAGACGAGTTCCTCCTCGGCCTCCTTCCCGGGCACGACATAGGCCACCAGCCGCAGATCACCGGGACGGTCCTCGCGGACGATCAGCGCTGCCTGCGCCACGTCCGGGTGCTCCGCGACCGCCGCCCGTACCTCGCCGGGTTCGATCCGGAACCCGCGGATCTTCACCTGGTCGTCGGCACGGCCCAGGTAGACCAGCTGGCCGTCGGCGGTCCAGCGGACCAGGTCCCCCGTGCGGTACATCCGCCCGCCCGGTTCGAACGGGCAGGCCACGAACCGTTCCGCTGTGAGCCCCGATCGGTGGGCGTATCCGCGGGCGAGTTGCACGCCGGCCAGATACAGCTCGCCCACCACCCCGGTAGGCACCGGGCGCAGCCCCGCGTCGAGGACGTAGACACGGGTGTTCCAGACCGGGCGCCCGATGGGCACCACGGGACCCGGTTCGCAGGGGGCGGCGGTGACCTCGATGGCGGCCTCGGTGGGGCCGTAGAGATTGTGCAGGGGGACGGGGAGGAGACGCGCGAACTCGTCCCGCAGCTCGGGGGAGAGCGCCTCCCCGCTGCAGAACACCAACCGCAGGCTCGCGCAGGACGCGGCGGCCGGCTCCTGTACGAATCCTTGCAGCATCGAGGGAACGAAGTGCGTGATCGTGACCCCTGCCTGACGGATCAGCCCCGCCAGGTAGCCGGGATCACGGTGTCCGCCCGGCCGGGCCACCACCAGGACGGCGCCCTCCACCAACGGCCAGAAGAACTCCCACACCGATACGTCGAAGCCGAACGGGGTCTTCTGCAACACCCGGTCGGTGGGCCGGAGCCGGTGATCGCCCTGCATCCACGCGAGACGATTGACGATCCCGCGGTGCGGGACCTGCACGCCCTTGGGGACGCCGGTGGACCCGGAGGTGTAGATCATGTACGCGGGGTGGGCGGGCAGCAGAGGCGCGGTACGTTCGTCGTCGCTCAGGTCCGAGGAGTCCAGGGTCGCCGCCCGTGCCGCCACAGCCGGTTCGGCCGGCTCGACGACGGGCACGGTGAGGTCGGTCCGCGGTTCCTCCGTCAGCGACGCGTCCGCGAGCACGCACACCGGCCGGGCGTCGGCGAGCATGAACGCGATCCGGTCGGACGGATACTCCGGGTCGACCGGAAGGTAGGCGCCACCGGCTTTGAGGATCGCCAGAAGCGCGGTGACCAGGTCGAGGGAGCGCTGCATCGCCACACCGACGACCGTCTCCGGGCCGACGCCCAGGCCCACCAGATACCGAGCCAGCCGGTTCGCCCGCGCGTTGAGCTCCGCGTACGTCCATTCGGTGCCCTCGAACGAGACCGCCACCGCGTCGGCGGAGGCTGCGGCCTGCCGCTCGAAGAGTTCCGCCAGGGTCGTGTCGGCGACCGGCCGGTCCGTGTCGTTCCAGCCCTGGAGAAGGCGGATCCGTTCGGATTCGTCCAGCATCTCGACCGCGTTCACCGGTACGGCGGGATCCGCCGTGACCGTCTCCAGGACCCGGGACAACCGCTGCGCCAGGGTCCGCGCCGACTCCGAGTCGAAGAGATCCGCCGATACGACGACACCCAACCGGATGCCCGCGGGTGCGCCCTCGGAGTCCGTCTCCTCCCTGAACGACAGCTCGATGTCGAACTTGGCGGCGGCCGGTGCGGTGCTGAGCCCGGCGGCGGTCAGCTCGGGCAGCTCCAGAGCGGCCGTGTCCGTGTTCTCCAACGTCAGCATGACCTGGAACAGAGGATGCCGCGCCAGCGAACGGGCCGGCGACAACACCTCCACCAACCGCTCGAACGGCACATCCTGGTGCGCCAGCGCCGCCAGGTTCGTCTCCCGCACCCGATCCAGCAACTCCACGAATGTCGGATCACCCGAGACATCCGTCCGCAGCACCAACGTGTTGACGAAGAACCCGACGAGATCGTTGAGCGCCTCGTCCGTCCGGCCCGCCACCGCCGTACCGATCGGCAGATCCTCGCCCGCACCCAGCCGCGACAACCACACCGCCACCGCCGCATGCAGCACCATGAACACCGTCAC
>NZ_JBIBKW010000074.1:1728-4601 GCF_042959465.1 Streptomyces sp. NPDC007901
TCAGCGGCTCGTTTGAGAGACACCCAAGTAGCACGGGGCCCGAGAAATCCCGTGTGAATCTGGCGGGACCACCCGCTAAGCCTAAATATTCCCTGGTGACCGATAGCGGATAGTACCGTGAGGGAATGGTGAAAAGTACCCCGGGAGGGGAGTGAAATAGTACCTGAAACCGTGTGCCTACAAGCCGTGGGAGCATCCTTGTGGTGTGACTGCGTGCCTTTTGAAGAATGAGCCTGCGAGTTTGCGGTGTGTTGCGAGGTTAACCCGTGTGGGGTAGCCGTAGCGAAAGCGAGTCCGAATAGGGCGGTGGAGTAGCACGCTCAAGACCCGAAGCGGAGTGATCTAGCCATGGGCAGGTTGAAGCGGAGGTAAGACTTCGTGGAGGACCGAACCCACCAGGGTTGAAAACCTGGGGGATGACCTGTGGTTAGGGGTGAAAGGCCAATCAAACTCCGTGATAGCTGGTTCTCCCCGAAATGCATTTAGGTGCAGCGTCGTGTGTTTCTTGCCGGAGGTAGAGCACTGGATAGGCGATGGGCCCTACCGGGTTACTGACCTTAGCCAAACTCCGAATGCCGGTAAGTGAGAGCGCGGCAGTGAGACTGTGGGGGATAAGCTCCATGGTCGAGAGGGAAACAGCCCAGAGCATCGACTAAGGCCCCTAAGCGTACGCTAAGTGGGAAAGGATGTGGAGTCGCACAGACAACCAGGAGGTTGGCTTAGAAGCAGCCACCCTTGAAAGAGTGCGTAATAGCTCACTGGTCTAGTGATTCCGCGCCGACAATGTAGCGGGGCTCAAGCGTACCGCCGAAGTCGTGTCATTCCAGAGTATAGGGCCAACGCCTTCTGGGATGGGTAGGGGAGCGTCGTGTGCCGGGTGAAGCAGCACCGGAAGGTAGTTGTGGACGGTTCACGAGTGAGAATGCAGGCATGAGTAGCGATTCACACGTGGGAAACGTGTGCGCCGATTGACTAAGGGTTCCTGGGTCAAGCTGATCTGCCCAGGGTAAGTCGGGACCTAAGGCGAGGCCGACAGGCGTAGTCGATGGATAACCGGTTGATATTCCGGTACCCGCTGTGAAGCGTCAAACATCGAGCATCGTGATGCTAAGGCCGTGAAGCCGCCCTGATCTCTTCGGAGTTGAGGGGAGTGGTGGAGCCGCCGGCCCAAGCGGTTAGTAGGTGAGTGATGGGGTGACGCAGGAAGGTAGTCCATCCCGGGCGGTGGTTGTCCCGGGGTAAGGGTGTAGGCCGTGCGGTAGGTAAATCCGTCGCACATTAAGGCTGAGACCTGATGCCGAGCCGATTGTGGCGAAGTGGATGATCCTATGCTGTCGAGAAAAGCCTCTAGCGAGTTTCATGGCGGCCCGTACCCTAAACCGACTCAGGTGGTCAGGTAGAGAATACCGAGGCGTTCGGGTGAACTATGGTTAAGGAACTCGGCAAAATGCCCCCGTAACTTCGGGAGAAGGGGGGCCACACCCGGTGAGAACACTTGCTGTTCGAGCTGGGGGTGGCCGCAGAGACCAGCGAGAAGCGACTGTTTACTAAAAACACAGGTCCGTGCGAAGCCGTAAGGCGATGTATACGGACTGACGCCTGCCCGGTGCTGGAACGTTAAGGGGACCGGTTAGCTCCATTTCGGTGGGGCGAAGCTGAGAACTTAAGCGCCAGTAAACGGCGGTGGTAACTATAACCATCCTAAGGTAGCGAAATTCCTTGTCGGGTAAGTTCCGACCTGCACGAATGGCGTAACGACTTCTCGACTGTCTCAACCATAGGCCCGGTGAAATTGCACTACGAGTAAAGATGCTCGTTTCGCGCAGCAGGACGGAAAGACCCCGGGACCTTTACTACAGTTTGATATTGGTGTTCGGTTCGGCTTGTGTAGGATAGCTGGGAGACTTTGAAACGCGGACGCCAGTTCGCGGTGAGTCGTCGTTGAAATACCAGTCTGGTCGTGCTGGATGTCTAACCTGGGTCCGTGATCCGGATCAGGGACAGTGTCTGATGGGTAGTTTAACTGGGGCGGTTGCCTCCTAAAGAGTAACGGAGGCGCCCAAAGGTTCCCTCAGCCTGGTTGGCAATCAGGTGTTGAGTGTAAGTGCACAAGGGAGCTTGACTGTGAGACCGACGGGTCGAGCAGGGACGAAAGTCGGGACTAGTGATCCGGCGGTGGCTTGTGGAAGCGCCGTCGCTCAACGGATAAAAGGTACCCCGGGGATAACAGGCTGATCTTCCCCAAGAGTCCATATCGACGGGATGGTTTGGCACCTCGATGTCGGCTCGTCGCATCCTGGGGCTGGAGTCGGTCCCAAGGGTTGGGCTGTTCGCCCATTAAAGCGGTACGCGAGCTGGGTTTAGAACGTCGTGAGACAGTTCGGTCCCTATCCGCTGTGCGCGTAGGAGTCTTGAGAAGGGCTGTCCCTAGTACGAGAGGACCGGGACGGACGAACCTCTGGTGTGCCAGTTGTTCTGCCAAGGGCATGGCTGGTTGGCTACGTTCGGGAGGGATAACCGCTGAAAGCATCTAAGCGGGAAGCCTGCTTCGAGATGAGGACTCCCACCTCTATAAGAGGGTAAGGCTCCCAGTAGACGACTGGGTTGATAGGCCGGATCTGGAAGCCAGGTAACTGGTGGAGGTGACCGGTACTAATAGGCCGAGGGCTTGTCCTCAGTTGCTCGCGTCCACTGTGTTGGTTCTGAAACCACGAACAGCCCCATGCCAAGGTCACGGTGTGGTGCGGCTGGACAGTTTCATAGTGTTTCGGTGGTCATAGCGTGAGGGAAACGCCCGGTTACATTCCGAACCCGGAAGCTAAGCCTTACAGCGCCGATGGTACTGCAGGGGGGACCCTGTGGGAGAGTAGGAC
>NZ_JBIBKW010000075.1:0-4219 GCF_042959465.1 Streptomyces sp. NPDC007901
GACCTTCGCCACCGGCCTCCTGCAAGACCTCGACGCCGTCGTCGCCGGGCTGACCCTGCGCTACAGCTCCGGCGCAGTCGAGGGCCACAACAACATAAAAGTTACGTGGAATCTGCCGGGGTGATCATGTCTCTCCGGTGCAACCACGGACTTGGGAGATGTGTTGAGCGGCACGACGGTGCTGATGGAGAAGTGGCCGGTGCTCGGCAGACATGAGCAGGCGGCGACCTGGCTGACGATCTGGACGGATCTCGGACGTGCGCCCCGCACGATCGATGCCTATGCCCGCGGGCTGGCCGAGTACCTGGTGATGTGCGAGCGGGAGGACGTAGACCCGGTCACCGCGAACCGCGCCCACGTCGCCCTGTTCGTACGTGAGTTGACGTCGCGGCCGCACCGTCGGGGTGCGAACGTGGTGGCGATCGACTCGGGCGCCGGGCTGGCGAACGCCACGATCCAGCAGCGCCTGGTGCCGGTCCGCTTGTTCTACGACTTCCTCATGGAGGAGGGTCTGCGGGAGTCGAACCCGGTGGGCCGGGGCCGCTACACCCCCGGGCGACAGCGGGGCGGGCGGCAGCGCGGACTGGTACCGCGGCTCACGAAGCTGCCGTGGATCCCCAGCGAACAGCAGTGGCTGGGGATCCTGCAGGTCGCGCGGGCGGAGCCGGTCCGCAACCGGGTGATGCTGGCTCTGGCCTACGATGCCGCGCTGCGGCGGGAGGAGCTGTGCTCGCTGCGGACCGACGACCTCGATCCGGCCCATCGGACGCTGAGGGTGCGGGCGGAGACGACGAAGAACCGGCTGGAGCGGGTGGTGCCGTACTCGGCGTCGACCGGCGTGCTGATGTCGGCCTACCTCGCCCACCGGGCCACGATCAGCAGGGCCAGGGGGCCGCTGTTCCTGTCGGAGTCCCGGCGCAACCACGGGCAGCCGCTGACCCTGTGGACCTGGTCGAAGGTGGTCCGCCGGATCGCCCTGGAGGCCGGTGTCCCGCGGTTCTCGACCCACACCACCCGTCACCTGTGTCTGACCGATCTGGCCCGAATGGGCTGGGAGTTGCACGCGATCGCGACCTTCGCCGGCCACCGCAACACCGATTCCACGCTCCAGTACATCCACCTGTCCGGCCGGGACCTGGCCGAAAAGCTGGCCCGCGGCATGGAGCACATCTATGCCTGGCGAATACAGATGCTCACCTCCGCGGACGGCACGGCGGCGGAGGCGTCGAGGTGACCGCACCACTGCCGGCCATCGCCGCCGAGGATGGGGCCGGACGCTGGTCCTGGCCGACCTCTCCGCCCCGCGACAGCGCCGCACTGGCAGTGCGGCCTGCCGAGGCCAGGGCCGTGGCCGACCTGGGCGTGCACAATCTGCGGCGACTGCAGTACCACGACCCGTCCGCGCCGGGCTGGCGCGCTATCGCGCGGCTGCTGGCTCCGCTGGAGGCGGTCAACGCCGCACTGGACTCCCCGCCCACCCCGCACCGCCGACGAGCCATGCTGGATGTGGTCGCGGTGCTGCTGACGCGGTGCGTGGAGACCGGCAGGACCTTCTGGGGTTGGACCGAGGAGGAATGGGTCCACCTGCTCGGCCGCACTCAGGCCGAGTTCCGCCAGCACGCGCCCGCCTGGGCCGGTGACGAGGTCCGCCCCTACCTCGCGGCGCACGCCTACCTGCTCGGCGGCTTCAACGAGTTCCACCGGCTCGGCAGCTTCCAGCGGCTCACCCTGGCCTGGCGGATCTTCGGACGCGACCGCGTCAACGGCGAGGTCGCACGACTTCGTACGGTCCTGGGCGCCTGGGGCTACCGGCTCGGCCGGGACGAGGACACCCTGCTGCCGATGGTGGCCTGCCAGCTGTTCCTGCTGAACCGCAGCCCGCACCTTGAGGATCTGGACACCGCACTGTTCGGCCGGATCCGCCGCGACGGGCTGCTGGAGGGCAGCCGGCTGAACACCCTGCACGCGATGCAGCGGGCGGTCGCCGAGCTCGGATTCTGTGATCCTCCCCGTCCCGGCACCGGCCGTCACTCGGCCCGAGCCAGTGGCGGCGCGCCGATCTGGGAACAGTGGGCCGACCGCTGGCACGCCACCTCGACGCTGACCCCGCGTGTTCGCGGCGGCGTCCGCTCGAACCTGCTCAAGGTCGGCCGGTGGATCGCCGCCGAACAGCCCGACGCCGCCGATCCGGCCGACTGGACCCGGCAGACCTGCGCTTCGTGGATTGCCGCACTGGACCGGATGAAGGTCGGCGACTACGTCCAGCGCACGACCGGGCTGGGCGACCGTCTCGGCAAGCCGCTGGAAGCGCCCAGCAAGGCCGCACAGATCACCGCGCTGCGGACGTTCTTCCGCGACTGCCAGGAATGGGAGTGGCTGCCCCGCCGCTTCGACCCCCTTCGCGCGTTGGCGATCCCCCGCAGCATCACCGCCCTCCTCGGACCCGACCCCAGGGTGATCGCTGACGAGGTCTGGGCGAAGCTGTTGTGGGCGGGCCTGAATCTGGAGCCCGCCGACCTGCCCCAGACCCGCTCCGGGCACTTCTACCCTTTCGAACTGGTCCGCGCTGTCACACTGACCTGGCTGTTCTCCGGACAACGCAGCAACGAGATCGCCCGGCTGAGGGTGGGCTGCATCCGCTGGCAGCACGACGGGGCACCGATCGCTGGCGACTCGCAGCAGGTCCTGGCCCGCGACGCGGTCTGCCTGCTCGACGTCCCCACCCACAAGACCGGCACCGCTTTCACCAAGCCGGTCGACCCGATCCTCGGCCAGGCTGTCGACGCCTGGCAGGCTGCCCGTCCCGACCAGCCGAAGTTCACCGACCGCCGCACCGGCGAGCTGGTCGACCTGCTGTTCGCCGTCCGGGCCCGCCGCGTCTCCACCAGCTACATCAACAACACGATCATCCCCATGCTCTGCCGCAAGGCCGGAGTCCCGGCCGCCGACATCCGCGGCAACATCACCAGCCACCGCGCCCGGTCCACCATCGCCAGCCAGCTCTACAACGCCAAAGAACCGATGACCCTGTTCGAGCTGCAGGCCTGGCTCGGACACCGCTCTCCGCAGTCCACCCAGTACTACGCGAAGATCACGCCCAACACCTTGTCCAAGGCCTACTCCGAAGCCGGCTACTTCGAGCGCAACGTGCGCACCATCGAGGTCCTGGTCGACCGTGACGCCGTCGCCTCCGGCGCCGCCGCGGCCGGCGAACCCTGGCAGCACTATGACCTCGGACACGGCTACTGCAGCTACACCTTCTTCGAGCAGTGCCAGCACCGCATGGCTTGCGCACGCTGCGACTTCTACACGCCGAAGGACTCCACGAAGGCCCAACTCCTGGAAGCCAAAAGCAACTTGCAGAAGATGGCCGTGTCCATCCCGCTGACCGACGACGAGCAGGCAGCTGTCGAGGACGGCCAGGCGGCCCTGGACCGGCTGCTCGACCGCCTCGCCGACACGCCCACTCCGGCTGGCCCGACACCACGCGAACTGGACGTGCCAGCGACGGCCCGCCTCCTGCCGCTCGTCAACGTCCGACAGGGCGGGACGGGCTCCGCATCGCGCTGATATCGGAGTGCGCACAGGCCCGGGAGAGTGTCACAGTCACTGCCGTGACCTTGATGAACGTGCTCGTCGACTTCGCCCGAACCGGCCGGATCGGCCCGCTTCACTGCGGAATGCCCCTGACCGAGGCCGAGGACCTCCTCGGTCAAGGGCGCCCGCACCCCGCCATCCTCATGAAGGGCCCCGACATCGACGGCTATCCCTATGCGTGGGGAGGCCTTCGACTGGTCGTCACCCAGAGGGCCGTCAGCGGCATCTGGATCAACCTCTGGCCCGGATCAACGACGAGTCTCCCACCGCTCGTCCTGCCTGATTCCGAGTCGTTCGAGGCGACCGTTCTCCGCGAGGAACTGATCACGGCCCTCGACGCCGCAGGCTGCCACCACGAGGTCAACCCCGTCCTCACCTTCGGCGAGCAGTCGAGCATCCTCACCGAGCCCGCCGAGGTCTGCGCTGTCTTCAGTCTGCCCGGCCGGGACAACCATGTGCCGCACCGTGATCGGCACTACCTCGACGTGATGCACAAGCACACGGCTTGACATCGCTGATTCCACAGAAAGATCAAAATGATCAAGCGTCAGATGTTCGGTCGCGCCAACTTCGACCTCCTGCGCAAGCGCGTCCTGCACGCGGCATGAGCCTGTGGCGGCGT
>NZ_JBIBKW010000076.1:0-4009 GCF_042959465.1 Streptomyces sp. NPDC007901
CCTGCGGCACAACCGACTGCACCTGCTCCGTATCAGCCTCCACCAGCCCAGCCGCTCCGGACGAATCCATCGCAGCAACTCGTGCACGAGACAGGCCTTCGGCCCCACCCCCCCGCGCCCGCACACGGGCGGCCCGGGAGTAGTCCCTCTGCCTTCGCCGGTCCCGTAGTTCCGCCTCGGTGAGCTCCCAGTCGGGCCTGGCCGCAGCGATCCGGCGAGGCGCCGCCCCCTCACCCTCCTTCAACCGCAGACGGGCCCTCGCTTTGGAATCCCTCTGCTGTTCCCGGTACCGTAGTTGCTCCGGGGTGAGCGCCGAGTCGGGCCTGGCCGCAGCCCTCCGGCGAGGCGCCGCCTCCTCACCCGCCTCCTTCCGCAGACGGGACCTCGCCTTGGAATCCCTCTGCTGTTGCCGGAGCCGTAGTTGCTCCGGGGTGAGCTCCGAGTCGGGCCTGGGCGGCCTCCGGCGAGGCGCCGCCTGCGCACCCCCCTGTTCCCGGCCCTGCTCGTCCGTCTCTGCACGTTGGTCTTCAGCAGGCATCACGGCCTCCAAAAAAGGTCAACACAGCTTTCGCCATCACGACGTTCCCACCCCCCTCGTGGTTCACCAGCAGCCGACAGCGGAACCGTAAGCTTGACTCACAGTCGGGGATCTTGGAGTTGCCGAGGTCAGCTGCCCGGGGTTCACCAGGACTTCGGCCGGGGTATCTCACGCTGGTCGAGGTAGTTCTGGAAGGCAGTCGGTCGGCGGCGCGTGGCGGCTTCCTCGGCGGGTGGCAGTCCGCTGAGACGCTCGATGTTGACGGCGATGGCCGTCAGGACGTGTTGGATGTGGGGCTTTCCCTCTCCTCGGTAACGGCTGCGTCGCATGCCGTGTCCGTGGGCGAACTCGTTGACGGTGCCCTCACTCCGGAGCGGACCGCGTAGCGGGTCTTCCATTCGGGTGTCTGTTGCTCGGTGCACGCGGAGTTACGGGTCGCGGAGTTCGCGTGGAGGGAAGCCCACGGTGCGGGCGCTATCGGCGGTAGTGGTGTACGGGGTGCGGGCAGGGCAGGGGCGGCACTGGCTCTTGGCAAACCGAGCTGCGATCAGCGGGGCCGCGGTGGGCGAGGAGGGGCCGTGCCAGCCCGCGCTGACCTGTCCCTGGGGGCAGGTGACCTGCTGCTTGTCGTAGTCGATGTGGAAGTCGTCCCGGGCGAAGCCCTCGCCTCGGCGGTGTTGGCGGGTGGGGTTGGTCCTCAGCGGTCCGAAGACGGTGACCGGGTGTTCGCGGGTGCCTTGTTCCAGGTGGGGCAGGGAGGTGTAGCCGGCGTCGACGAGGTGCTCGGCGGGCAGCAGCCCACATCGGGCGAGGCGGGTGTGGATGCCGGGCAGGACCTGGCTGTCGTGGGTGGTGGCCACGTCCGTGATCACGTTGGGACCGTCGGGAGCGCAGGTCTCCGCAGATGGGCGGAGAACCCCTTCCAGCTGATGATGTGTCCGTGCCGTGCATAGCGGGCCGAGGTGTCGTAGGGCGAGACGACCGCCCGGGACGAGGACGGCAGCCCGGGTCCGCCTTCCTTCTCGGCGGTGCGCCAGCGCAAGTGCCCTGCGGCGTCACGGGGGCAATTCTGCACCATGATCTGCCGCAGGGCCTGGACACGAGGACCGGACGTGCGGTCCGCTCCATGCCGGTAAAGGTGTTCCAGGAGCCTGACGGCGTCATTTCTGGTGGCAAGGATTCTGGTCTTGGGCTTGGTGGGGTTCTTGCCCAGGCGGACCGGCCGGCCGTAGCGGAGCCCCCAGTCCTCATCTACCAGTTCGTCCAGCAGAGAGGGGACATGCCGGCGACTTCTTCGAGTGCGACGCGGACCGCCTCGGTGATCAGCTCCAGGCAGGTCAGGTCGCGCACCGCGGCTAGGACATGGGGGGAATCGGTACGCTGCGTGGTGCGTTCGCGCACCAGTCAGGCCTCTTGTCGGCGTACGGAAACTTCTCTTCACGTGTACGCAGACACCAGCACGGACGCCGTGGAACTGCTGATCAAAGCTCCTACCCCGGCAGCCGGGGTAGGAGCTGACCCGCACCCAGATCACCGCCGCCCTGGCCCGCGCCCGCCGGCACCACCGGGACGCCAAAGCGGCCACGATCCAGATCGCGGTGCGCGAACCGCAGCTGAGACTCCCCGAACCGGTCGCGGCCGCCTACGCGGCCACCGCAACCGCCCACGCCCGGCTGCTGATCACCCTCAACGAGCAGATAGCCGACCTGAAAGGGCAGGCGAAGGTCCATTTTCTGGAGCACCCGGACGCTGAGATCTACCTCTCGATGCCCGGCATCGCGGAGATCACCGGCGCCCGGGTGCTCGCCGAGTTCGGAGACGACCCCGCCCGCTACGCCGATGCGAAGGCCCGCAAGAGCTACGCCGGCACCAGTCCCATCACCCGGGCCTCCGGCAAGAGCCACACCGTCCAGGCCCGCCACGTCCGCACCAACCGCCTCGCCGACGCGTTGCAGACCCAGGCGTTCTCCGCCCTGCGCGCCTCACCCGGCGCCCGCCACTACTACGACAAGCAACGCGCCCGCGAGATCGGCTACGACCCCGCTCTCCGCCAGCTGGGCAACCGCCTCGTCGGCATCCTCCACGGCTGCCTCAAGACCCGAACCCTCTACGACGAAGCAACCGCCTGTTCCCACCACGCCCACCCCCCATGCCGCTTGACACCAAACGACATGGGGTGTCTGACCCGGACGGCGAAAAGGGCGGTGCCCGCCCCGGGCGTGCTCGGCCGCGACTTCACCGCGAGTGCGCCGGGGATGACGAGGGTCGGCGCCATCACCTACATTCCCACCGACGAGGGCTGGCTGTATCCACCGTGATCGACCTGTTCTCCCGCCGCCTGCTCGGCTATGCAATGGCAGAGCGGCACGACGCCGAGCTGGTGGTGGCCTCACTCAACATGGCCGCGGCCACCCGTGGAGGCGATGTCCGTGGCGTGATCACGCACCGGCAGGGGCAGCGAGTACTGCTCCCGGAAGTTCCAGCGGGCCTGCCCCAAGCTGGGCATCACCCAGTCCATGGGCAGAGTCGGATCTTGTTTCGACAACGCTGTGAGCGAGGCGTTCAACAGCGTCCTCAAAGTCGAGTACGTCCACCGGCACACCTTCGCCACCCGCACCGAGGCCCGGATCAGGATCGCAACCTGGATCACCGACTTTTACAACGCCAGGCGGCTACACAGCGTATGCGGGTTCAAGAGCCCGATCGACTACGAACGTGACTACCGAGCCACCCTCACCGAGGGACTGGCCGCATAGATCGTCTCCACGCTGCGAGGGGATTGACATCATCCCGTTCCCCCGCCCCGACGGCCGGCCGGACCTGACCGGACACATCGGCGCTACCGTCCTGCACCATCCCCTGCCGGCCCGCCGCCCCAGGATCTCTGCCCGCATCGTCAAGCGCGGCATCTCCCGCTATCACACCTGGAACCACGACGGCCGACCCCTCGCCAGCACCCCGATCACCGCCCTCACCCTGTCCGTCCAGCCGCCGGCCCTGGCACCGCGCCGGACACGAGCACCAGGGAAACAGGACCGCTGGACGCAGGTCTCGCAGATCATGGCCGCCGCCCACCGCACCTGGCAGGCCAAGGAGATCGCTCACGCACTCGGCATCACCGGCCGGAAACCCATCAACAGCCTGAACACACAACTCGGTTACTGGACCCGCGCCGGCCGCTTGACCCGCACCGCCCCCAGCACCGACAAGATCACCCTCCCGGAATCCTTGACGGCGACCTCAAGCCCCTAACTTCGAGGCATTGGACGATCACCTGCCGACGATCACGCACCCGAGCGGTACGCGCACCCCATCCACGACCCACGCCAGGCCCACGACCTGCAATTTCAAGTTGAAAACCTCTCATTTCCTTTAGAACGCGAGCCGCGTACCCAAGTATGGCGACCAGGGCATCATGGTGTGGGCGCGCACGAGTGATCTTTCTCGCCGTGTAAGAAGGCGCGTGAGCCC
>NZ_JBIBKW010000077.1:0-3612 GCF_042959465.1 Streptomyces sp. NPDC007901
CTCCGTATCAGCCTCCACCAGCCCAGCCGCTCCGGACGAATCCATCGCAGGCACCGCCCCCTGCCCCTCCTTCAACCGCATACGGTGCCTCGCCACGGCTGCCCTGTTCTTTTGCCGGTGCCGTAGTTCCTCCGGGGTGAGCTCCGAGGCGGGCCTGGCCTCAGCCTTCCGGCGAGGCGCCGCCGCCTCACCCTCCGCCCTCCGCTTAAGGGTCCTCGCGCGGGCTGCCCTGTTCTGTTCCCGGATCCGTAGTTGCTCCGGGGTGAGCGCCGAGGCGGGCCTGACCTCAGCCCTCTGGCGAGGCGCCGCCCCCTCACCCTCCGCCCTCCGCGTAAGGGTCCTCGCGCGGGATGCCCTGTTCTGTTCCCGGCGCCGTAGTTCCTCCGGGGTGAGCACCGAGTCGGGCCTGGGCGGCCTCCGGCGACGCGCCGTCTGCGCACCCCCCTGTTCCCGGCCCTGCTCGTCCGTCTCTGCACGTTGGTCTTCAGCAGGCATCACGGCCTCCAAAAAGGTCATCACAGCTTTCGCCTTCACGACGTTCCCACCCCCCTCGTGGTTCACCAGCAGACAGCGGAACTGCAAGCTTGACAGTCGGGGATTTTGGAGTTGCCGATGTCAGCTGCCTAGGGTTCGGGACTGTAAGACGTTCGGCCCTGTCTCATATTCGGTGGTGGCGGAGCGTGCTGTTATCCGAGGAGGATGCGGTGGCGGAGCAGGGTGAAGCTTGCTCGGCCGTGCATCTGGCGTGCGATCCGTTTGGTCTTGGTGTTGACGCCTCGGTGGGGCCGTTGCTGTAGGGAAGCGTGAGGGCGGCGATCACGGCGTCGATGTCCCGGTCCAGGCCTCGGGTGAAGGCGTGTAGGTGGGGCAGATGCGGCTGCTCGGACCTGGGCGATCCAGCGCGTGAGCGCATCGGGGTTGTCGGTGTGTGGCGTAAGAAGCACAGTCTTTCCGGACTTGAGGCGGCGTTTTCGCTGGTCAGGCACACGGGGGCCCAGGAGGACAAGACGTCCAGGGCCTCGTCGACGTAGCGCCATGCAGAGCTCTCGGATATACCGAACCCCGCGCCGAGCTGGGCGAATGTCTCGTTCTTGCGTAGGTGGACCAGGGTGATCAGTGCCTGCTGGAAGCAACCGGGCTTGCGCCAGCGGGTGGTGCGGGCCAGCCGGTGCTCATGCAGCAGCCAGCCGACATGCTCAACGAGCTCATGGGGGACGTCGAGCATGGCAGGATGCGGAACCAACAGGGCCCCTTCGGTCGCTGGTGTGCTGAGTGGAATCACCACGCCAACGACGAGGGGCCCTGCCTCGTCACCACACCCGCTGACCAGCCCAATTCACCCCCCAGCACAGGATGAAAGAGGCTCAGTAACGAAGACTAGCCTCGGATCCCTCGATGCGCAGCCAGCAGTCCTTGGACACCTGCAGCAAGCACTGCCCGCCGCCGACCGGAACCAGCGTGAGGTCCAAGTCGAGCAATGGCTTCACCACTGCGACGGTCCGAGACCCATCCGGATCCGGGCCCCTGAGAGCCGCCAAAGCCTCGAACAAGGGCCTCACGTTCTCCCATCCCGGCCCCGGTGCGAAGCGCGCCAAGAAGAACGGTTGGACTGTCTCGAGTTGGGTGGAGTCGAGTTGCTTGGTTTCAGGCTACTGGCGGGGTGCGGAGTTCGTAGTCCACCGGGCTGAGCATGCCCAGGGCGGAGTGTCTGCGCTGTCGGTTGTGGAAGATTTCCAGGTACTCGAACAGGGCGGTGGACAGCTCCAGCCGCGTCCTCCACCGTCTGCGGTTGAGTAGTTCGACCTGGACCCGGGCTCAGAAGGACTCCATCATCGCGTTGTCCACGCAGTCCCCGATGGAGCCCATCGAGGGCAGCAGACCGGAGGCCCTCGCGCGCTGGGTGAACGCCCAGGACCCGAACTGGGCGGATTCAATCGGTCGTTGCAACGCTGGCTGGTGGGAGCGATCGTAGCTGCTTGGTGAACGCTTCAGCCGGGGTTCGCCACCCGAGGGTTTTCCGGGGTCGGTTGTTGAAGACCGCCGCGACGGCCTGGAGCTCTTCGCTGTTCCAGCGGGACAAGTCGGTGCCCTTGGGGAAGTACTGGCGCAGTAGGCCGTTGGTGTTCTCGTTGGTCCCGCGTTGCCAGGGGCTGTGGGGGTCCGCGAAGTAGACAGGGGTGCCGGTCTCGACCGTGAATGCGGCGTGCGCGGACAGTTCCTTGCCGCGGTCCCAGGTGAGAGACCGCCGAAGTTGCTCAGGCAGTGTGGTCATCGTCCTGGCCAGGGCGTTCTTCATCGTGATCGCGCCGTATCCGGCCAGAGCGGGTCCGTTCTTCGTGCGCGGGACCACACCGTAACCCTCCTCGCGCGGCAGGTGGACCAGCATGGTGAACCTGGTGGTGCACTCGACGAGAGTCCCGATCGCCGAGCGTTTCAGCCCGATGATGAGGTCGCCCTCCCAGTGCCCGGGAACGGCGCGGTCCTCGGCCTCGGCGGGACGCTCGCTGAGGAGGACCTTGTCGGTGACGTGAGCCCACGCCTTCTGCCGGCTGCGTGCCCGGGGAACACGCAGCGCCCGTCCGGTGCGCAGGCAGGCCACCAGCTCGCGTTTCAGCGCACCACGTCCCTCGACGTAGAGCGCCTGGTAGATCGCCTCGTGACTGATGCGCATGTCCTCATCGTCGGGGAACTCGACCGGCAGGCGTCGCGCGATCTGCTCCGGGCTCCATGCTGTCACCCAGCCTCTGTCGCCGCGGTGCGGCTTGTTGCGCCCCTTCCAGGCCGGGCCCTCCGGGCCCACACGGTTGCCTCCGGCGTCGGTGACGTCCCCCGCACAGACGGGCCTGGACATAGGCTCGCAGCCTCGGATTGTCGACGAGCTTGGCCTTCTTCGGGCGCCGGGCCCGGCGTTCAGCGTGCCACTGTGCGGTCGAGGCCCGGTAGTCGAGTTTGTAGGTCCGGGTGGAGGCATTGCGCCGCAGCTCACGGGAGACCGTCGACGGCGCCCGTCCGAGCCTGCGGGCGATCTCGCGGATGCCGGCGCCCTGGGCATGCCAGACGGCGATGTTCTCCCGTTCGGGAAACGACAGGTAGCGCCCGGACACCTCATCAGCTAGACGCGGATTCACGCCGCCAGCGTGCCGGAACCAGCGGAACCCCACCGGCCCGGACACCCCGGCAGCACTGCACGCATCCTCGGTCTTGGCACCCCGAGCGATCGCCGTCCAGAACCTGACCCTGTCCTCACGCCAGGCCACCGACGGCCTGCCCGGCGACGGCATCAACCCCCGATACGCACGAACCTGCTTGTGCCGCTCCACAGAGCCCACCGCTCCACCTCCCGATCAAGGTGTTGCGACGATCAGTTGAATCCGTCCTGCTCAGCGGGAGTTGACGTGGCAACAGCACAGGCACGAGACCGGTGATGATCAGGGTGTCTACGCCAGTTGATCACATTGAGGTCCCGTGCCTGCCGCTCCATCTTCCCTGGTCCATGTTGTCGGCGTACACCTGAACGTGGCCCTGGCAAGATTTCCGTGAAGCCGGGATGTGCCACCGTGCGCCGGTGACGCTCCGTCACGGGTGGCGGCACTGTCGGCGAGTGTGACGACT
>NZ_JBIBKW010000078.1:0-3510 GCF_042959465.1 Streptomyces sp. NPDC007901
GAGGTGGTGTTCGGGGCGACGGTGGCCGGGCGCCCGGCGGAGCTTCCGGGGATGGAGGCGATGCTCGGTCTGTTCATCAACACGCTGCCGGTACGCGTCGCTCTGGATGCGGCCCGGTCGGTGGGTGAGGTGCTGGGGGCGCTTCAGGCGCGGCAGTCGGCGTTGCTGGACCACCAGCATGTCGGGCTGAGCGAAGTACAACGGACCGCCGGCCCCGGCGCGACCTTCGACACGCTCCTGGCCTTCGAGAACTACCCAGGCGACCTGGACGTCCAACCCATCGGCGACGGTCTCACCGTCACAGCCACCGAGCTCCGCGAGTCGACCAACTTCGCGCTGGCGCTGGGGGTTACGCCAGAGGACGGCCTCGCGATCCGTCTCGACTACCGGGCCGACGTGTTCAGGCGCCGGAGCGCCCTGCGGATGGCCCGCCGCCTGGTCCGGGTGTTGGAGCAGATCGCGGACGATCGGCAACTACGTCTCAGCGACATTGAGTTGTTGGACGAGTCCGAACGGGCAGCGGTGGTGGAGGAGTGGAACGCCACCGCCCGTCCGACGGAGCCCGGCACGGTGCTGGAGCGGTTCCGTGGGTGGGCGGTGCGGACGCCGGATGCGACTGCGTTGTGGTTCCGGCAACAGGCTTTTTCCTATGGGGAGGTGGATGCGCGGTCGGATGCGTTGGCCCGCGGGCTGGTTGCCCGTGGTGTGGGGCGTGAGTCGCGGGTGGGGCTGTGTCTGCCGCGTGGGGCCGAGATGGTCGTGGCCATGCTGGCGGTGTGGAAGGCGGGTGGGGCGTACGTCCCGTTGGATCCGGAGTACCCGTCCGACCGGCTGGCGTTCATGGTGGCCGACAGTGGCGCCGAATGGGTGTTGGTGACACCCGAGACGGCGGATCGGCTGTCCGAGGGCGTCGACACGGTGCGGCTCGACGAGTTGGAGATCGAGTTCGGCGAGGGACCGGACAGCGCCGTGGATCCGGGCCAACTGGCCTATGTCATCTATACGTCGGGGTCGGCGGGGCGTCCGAAGGGTGTGGCGGTGGCGCATGCCTCCGTGGCGAATCTGGCGTCGGCCATGCGTCCGGTGCTCGGTGTGGATGCCGGGGTGACGGCGTTGCAGTTCGCGTCGTTCAGTTTCGATGCGGCGGTGTTGGATGTGGCGGTGACGCTGGCTGCTGGGGGCACGTTGGCGATTGCCTCGGCGGAGGAGCGGCAGGACGCTGGTGCTCTGGCGGCCATGGTCGAGGCGGCAGGTGTGGTCACGGCGAGTGTGGTGCCGTCGTTGCTGGGGGTGCTGGAGCCGGGTTCGGTTCCAGGGGTGGGGAACTGGGTCTTGGGTGCGGAGCGGCTGGAGGCCGGTCTGGCGGCGAAGTGGCGTGCGGGTGCCCGGGTGTGGAACACGTACGGGCCTACCGAGGCCACTGTCATCACCACTGCGGTCCTGTTGGAGGAGGGCATCACGGGTGAGGATGCCCCGCCGGCGATCGGCCGTCCGCTGCCCAACGTCCGCACCTACGTGCTGGATGCGTTCCTACGGCCCGTCCCCGACGGCGTAACGGGTGACCTCTACGTTGCCGGATCCGGCCTGGCTCGCGGTTACATCAACCGGCCCGACCTGACGGCCGAGCGGTTCGTGGCCTGCCCCTTCGATGACGGCGGGCGAATGTATCGGACGGGTGACCTGGCTCGCTGGACCGCCGACGGGCAGTTGGAGTTCGTGGGGCGTGCGGATGCGCAGGTGAAGATCCGCGGGTTCCGCGTGGAGCTCGGTGAGGTCGAGACCGTCCTCGCGGGTCATCCGCTGGTCGAGCGGGCCGCCGTGGTGGCCCGTGACGGTCGGCTGGTCGGGTACGTCCTCGGTGACGTGGAAGCCGAGGCGCTGCGGGAGTTGGCCGCTACTCGTCTGCCGGAGTACATGGTCCCGTCGGTGGTCGTTGTCCTCGACGTGTTCCCGTTGACCGTCAACGGGAAGATCGACCGGTATGCCTTGCCTGCCCCCGACCTCGTGTCCGCCGATACGCGCGCCCCGTCGACCGAGGCAGAGGAGGTGTTCAGCGCCCTGTTCGCCGAGGTGTTGGGGCTGGACGAGGCCGGGCTCGGGGACAGCTTCTTCGCGCTGGGCGGCGACTCGATCATGTCGATGCAACTCGCGTCCCGGGCCCGTTCCGCGGGCTGGACCGTGTCGCCGCGCCAGATCTTCGAGGAGAAGACGCCCGAGCGGCTGGCACAGGTGGCCGTGGCCTCGTCCGGCACGGGGAGCGCACGGCCCTCGGACACCGGCGTCGGTGAGGTGCCGCTGACCCCGGTGATGCGCGAGCTCTTGGACCGGGTCGGACCGGAGCGGGTAGGCCGGATCGTCCAGCCGGGTGTGCTGACGGTGCCCCCGGGGCTGGATCGCGAGGCGCTAGTCGATGCCGTGCAGGCCGTGGTGAACCGTCATGAGGTCCTGCGTGCACGGTTGTTGGTGGAGTCCGGGGTGTTGGTGGTGCCGGAGAGTCCGGCGGTGTCGGTTGAAGAGCTGGTGGCTCGGGTGGATGTGGTCGGGGTTGATCCGGCCGTTGTGGTCGGGGAGCAGATCGAGGCGGCGGTGGGGCGGTTGGATCCTGCGGCCGGGGTGATGGTGCAGGTGGTGTGGCTGGACGCGGGTCCGGATGTGGCGGGCCGACTGGTCGTGGTGGCCAACCACCTGGTCGTCGACACGGTCTCGTGGCAGACCCTGCTGCCTGATCTCGAGCGGGCCCTCACGATGCTCGTCGAGGGACGGTCCGTGGAGTTGGATCCGGTTCCGGTGTCGTTCCGGGCGTGGGCGCGGGAGTTGGCGGCGGAGGCGGTTCGGCCCGAGCGGGTGGCTGAGGTGGCCGCATGGCGGGCGGTGGTGGATGGTCCGCAGGAGTTGTTGACGGATGTTCCGTTGGATCCGCTGGTGGATGTGGGTGCGACGGTTCGCGAGGTGGCGGTGACCGTTCCGGTGGAGGTGACGTCTGCGCTGTTGGCGGGGGTGCCGGCGGCGTTCCATGCCGGGGTGGACGAGGTGCTGTTGGCCGGCCTGGCCGCGGCGGTCGGTGAGTGGGCCGGGTCTGACGGGTTCCTGGTGGATGTCGAGGGGCACGGGCGTGAGCCGTTGCCGGGTATCCCAGATCTGTCGCGGACGGTGGGCTGGTTCACGTCCTCGCATCCCGTACGGCTGAGCGCGGGTGCCGATGGTGGTGTGTCGGTGCTCGGGGTGAAGGAGCAGGTGCGGGCGGTACCCGGGGACGGGCTCGGCTACGGGCTGCTCCGCTGGCTGAACCCGGAGACCGTGGACGAGTTGGCGGTTCTGCCGTCGGCGCAGGTCGGCTTCAACTACCTCGGTCGCGTGGGTTCTGCTGAGGGCTTCGGGGCCGGTGGCGCGCTCGATGCTCCGGTGATGCACGCGATGGAGTTGCTGGGGTTGGTGCGGGAGTCGGCGGAAGGTCCGGTGCTGGAGCTGCGGTTGGCGTACCCGGAGCGGTTGTTGGGTGTGGGCCGGGCG
>NZ_JBIBKW010000079.1:0-3494 GCF_042959465.1 Streptomyces sp. NPDC007901
TACGCCGCATTCGCCACCCCCAACGGCACGATCCGCTCCGCATCCACCACCCGACCCGGCACACAGCCGGCCACGACAGCGGACACCTCCGGATCATCCAAGGCAATCGCCCCGGCCTGGTTCGCCTCGGGCAACACCGCACGGCCCGCCTGCATGCACAGCACCACGACCGGATCCGCGTCCTCCAACACCAAGGCCAGACGCTCGGCGGGATGCCCCGGATCCAACGGGACGAACGCCCCGCCCGCCATCGAGACCGCCAGCAACGCCACCACCGTGCCCACCGACCGCTCAGCCACCACAGCGACCCGCCGCTCCGGACCCACCCCCGCAGCAATCAGGTACCGCGCCAGCCGACCCGCCTCAGCCTCCAACTCCTCATACGTCAGCCTGTGTTCACCCGACTCAAGAGCCGACGCGTCCGGCGTCCGCCGCACCTGCTCCGCAAGCAGCTCAGGCAGCGTCCCGCAAGGCACCTCGGAGGACACGTCCTGCCACTCCCGCGTCACACGCTCCCACCGCGCCACGTCCAACAACCCGAGTTGGCCGAGAGGCATCTCCGGGTGGGCCGCGAACTGTTCCAACACCCGCACCAACGCGGCCAACACCTCATCGGCCTGCGCCCGGTCGAACAGGTCCGGCCGGTGATCCAGCTGCAACTCCATCCGCTCACCCGGCGCGACGATCAACCCCAACGGATAGTGACTGGCATCACGCGTCCGGCCACCCGGCCGAATGACAAGAGCGTCGGGGTCATCCGGCATCGCCGCGGCGGACTGCGGATAGTTCTCGTAGACGACGAGCGTGTCGAACTCCGCGCCCGGCCCGGCAACCTGCTTGATCTCCGCCAGCCCGAGATGCTGGTGGCCCATCACGCCGAGTTGGCGGCGCTGCAGTCGGTCCAGCAGTTCGAGTACGGATTCCCTGCCATCCGTCTGAACCCGCACCGGCAGGGTGTTGATGAACAGCCCGATCAACGACTCCGCACCCGGCAGATCCGCCGGCCGCCCGGCAACCGTCGTCCCGAACACCACATCCCGGCGCCCCGACAGACGAGCCAGCACCAGAGCCCACGCACCCTGCACCACCGTCGCCATCGTGACGCCGCCTCGGCGGGCCACGTCGTTCAGCGCCCGCGTCAGCTCGGCCCCGCACTCGACACGCACCGCCTCGGGCCGCATCGGCAACCGAGCCGGATCCACCGGAGCAACCAGCGTCGGCTCCTCCGCCCCCGCCAACTCCTCCCGCCACGCAACCCGCGCAGCCTCCCGGTCCTGACGGCCGAGCCACGACAGGTAATCCCGGTACGACCGGACCGCAGGCAGCGCCTGGGCACCGACGCCCGCCCGGTACACCGTCTGCAGCTCGTTCAGCAGGATCGGCAACGACCAGCCGTCGAGCACGATGTGATGGGTCGTCAACACCAGCCGATGGCGCCGTTCGCCCAGGCGGAACAGCAGCAGCCGCAGCAGCGGAGCCCGCCCGAGTTCAAACCCGGCCGACAACTCCTCCCCGGACAACCGGGCCGCCTCAGCCTCCGCATCAGCCTCCGACAGGCCACTCAAGTCGATCTCACGCCACGGAAGTTCCACCTCCCGCGCGACGACCTGCACCGCCTCACCCGACGCCAGTCGATGGAACCCCGCACGCAAAATCGCATGCCGCCCCACCACCACATCCCACGACGCCCGCAACCGACTGACATCCAAAGGCCCGTCCAGAGCGAGCGCACGCTGACCGGCATACACATCCGCCCCAGCGCCGTCGTCGAGAGACGCGTGGAAAAGCAGCCCTTCCTGGAGCGGGGACAGCGGCCACACATCCTCCAGACCGGACACCGCCGACTCCAGCTCCTCCACACCCTCCTGAGACAGGGAAACCAACGGGAAGTCAGACGGGGAATGGCCGCCGGCCCCGTCGAGGACCTGCGCCATCAGCGCTGACAGTGCCTCCGCCCACGCCTCCAGCAGCGCGCGTGCCCGGTCGGCCTCCATCAACCGTTCCGGCCAGGCCAGCACCAGTTCCAACACTGGGCCGTCTGCCAGCTCGCGTACCGATCCGAGCAGTTCCACCGCGTGCATCACCGGAGCATCGGGCGCACCTCCCGCCCGGAAGCCCTCGCCCGTCCCTACGCGCCCGAGGTAGTTGAAGCCGACCTGCGCCGAGGGCAACCCCGCCAACTCGTCGGTGGTCTCCGGATTGACGTACCGCAGGAGGCCGTAGCCGAGGCCGTCCCCGGGTACCGCCCGCACCTGCTCCTTCACCCCGAGCACCGACACACCGGCGCCGACGCTCGCGCTCAACCGCACCGGACGCGAGGACGTGAACCAACCCACCGTCCGCGACAGATCTGGGATACCCGGCAACGGCTCACGCCCATGCCCCTCGACATCCACCAGGAACCCGTCAGACCCGGCCCACTCGCCGACCGCCGCGGCCAGGCCGGCCAACAGCACCTCGTCCACCCCGGCATGGAACGCCGCCGGCACCGCCGCCAACAGGGCAGACGTCACCTCCGCCGGGACGGTCACCGCCACCTCGCGAACCGTCGCACCCACATCCACCAGCGGATCCAGCGGAACATCCGTCAGCAACTCCTGCGGACCATCCACCACCGCCCGCCATGCGGCCACCTCAGCCACCCGCTCGGGCCGAACCGCCTCCGCCGCCAACTCCCGCGCCCACGCCCGGAACGACACCGGAACCGGATCCAACTCCGCAGGATGTCCCTCAGCCAACGCCTTGCACGCCCGCTCAAGATCAGGCAGCAGGATCTGCCACGAAACGGTGTCGACGACCAGGTGGTTGGCCACCACGACCAGTCGGCCCGCCACATCCGGCCCGGCATCCAGCCACACCACCTGCACCATCACCCCGGCCGCAGGATCCAACCGCCCCACCGCCGCCTCGACCTGCTCCCCCACCACAACGGCCGGATCAACCCCGACCACATCCACCCGAGCCACCAGCCCGGACACATCCACCGCATCCACTCCGGGCACCACCAACACCCCGGACTCCGCCAACAACCGCGCCCGCAAAATCTCATGATGGTTCATCACCGCGTACAGGGCGGCGACAAGCACCTCAAGGTCCAGTCCCGCCGGCGCCGCCATGACCGCCGGCTGGACGATCTGCCGTGCAGCCTCCGGACCGACCCGGTCCAGCAGTTCGCGCATCACCGGGGTCAGCGGCACCTCGCCGACACCGGTGTCCATGACCTTCGTGGTCGCTTCCTCGGTCTCGGCCGCCACCAGTGCCAGCCGCTCCGGGGTCTTCTCCTCAAAGATCTGACGAGGCGTCACCACCCAACCGGAACGACGAGCCCGCGAGGCGAGCTGCATCGACATGATCGAATCGCCGCCCAGCTCGAAGAACCCGTCCCCGACCCCCACCTCGTCCAGCCCCAACACCTCGGCGAACAGGGCGCAGAACGCCTCCTCGGCGGGCGTCGCCGCAGCCCGACCCGCGCTCAGCGCAGCCTCCGGGACCGG
>NZ_JBIBKW010000080.1:0-3479 GCF_042959465.1 Streptomyces sp. NPDC007901
TCAGGCGGGTCTGCCAGGTCAGCACGGGAAAGAAGACAGCGGGAATCGACGGACAGAAAGCTCTGTCCCCTGAGAAGCGGGGGAAGATGGTGCGGCAGATACTTGCTGACCCACTATCCAACCCTAAACCCGTAAGACGCGTGTACATCCCGAAGGCGAACGGCAAGAGGCGCCCTCTGGGTATCCCGGTGATCCGGGACCGGGTCGACCAGGCGAGGTTCAAGAACGCTCTGGAACCGGAATGGGAGGCCAGGTTCGAGGCCAGGAGCTACGGCTTCAGGCCAGGACGGGGAGCTTGGGACGCCATAGAGATGATCTTCAATGTCGCTGGGCGGAAGACCGCCAAGCGGCTGTGGGTCCTCGACGCCGACCTGTCGGCCGCCTTCGACCACATCAGTCATCAGCACCTCCTGGACTCCATCGGCCTGTTCCCAGGGCAACGGCAGATCCGGGGATGGCTGAGAGCTGGAGTCATGGAGGACGGGCGGTTCATCTCAACGGCTGAAGGCACCCCGCAAGGGGGCGTCATCAGCCCGCTGTTGATGAACATCGCTCTCCATGGGATGGGAGAGGTCATCGGGGCGAACCGTCCGTGGAACGCGAAGACGACCTCGCCGGCGCTGGTTCGGTACGCCGACGACTTCGTGGTGCTCTGCACCACGGAGGAAGAGGCTATGAAGGCCAAGCAGGACCTTGCCGCATGGCTCGAACCTCGGGGTCTCTCCTTCAACGAGGAGAAGACCAGGGTGGTGCACCTCTCCAGTGGGGTGGACTTCCTGGGGTTCAACGTCGGCAGGTTCCGCGAGAAGCTGATCATCAAGCCGAGCCGGGACGCCCTACAGAGAGCCCGGAAGAGGATCAGTGCCACGGCCAGGGAGAACAGTGGCTCGCCCACGGAAAGCCTGGTCAGGGCACTGTCACCCTTCGTGCGTGGCTGGTCCACGTACTACCGGACAGTCTGTTCGAAGGAGACCTTCAACCAACTGGACGCCTACACCTTCGAGGTCCTGAAGCGTTGGGCTATGCGGCGGCATCGCCGCAAACCCTGGGGATGGATCAAGCAGAGGTACTGGGGCAGGTTCCAGCCAGGCAGGTCCAGCAAGTGGGTGTTCGGCACTCCCGAGCACTACTTGCAACAAGCCGCCTGGATGCCGATCCAGCGACACACCCTGGTCAAGGACGATGCGTCGCCCGATGATCCGGAGCTGGAAGAGTACTGGGGGAACCGTCGACGCAAGCGGGTGCAGGCCGTGGGGGAGCCCAGGAAAGTCCTCTCCCTCGCCTACCGCCAGCGGGGGCTGTGTCCCAGGTGCGGACTGGATCTGATCGACGGAGCCGGATTCGACCCGGACGACGTTCAGGACTGGGTCAAGTGGTTCACAGGGAGCCTCCGGGCGATCCACGTGCATCACCTGACCTACCGCAGCAAGGGCGGTAGCGACCACCCGAGCAACCTGGAGCTGATCCACACGACCTGTCATCGCCAGGTTCACGCTGGTGACCGAAGGCGTGACACCCAACAGGCAGCCACAGGCTAGCTTGAGCCGGATGCGGGGATGACTCGCACGTCCGGTTCTGAGGGGGCCGGGATGCAGCAATGCGTCCCGGCTACCCGACTGCTCAGCGTAGTGAACGCCGACGGTTCCACCGAGTCCGGCTCCCTGATCGACGAGATCGTCCGCGAGGGCGCCCGGCGTATGCTGGCCGCCGCGCTGGAGGCCGAAGTCAACCAGTACATAGCCGAGTTGGCCGCCGCGACGGATGAGGCCGGGCGTCGCCTGGTAGTCCGCAACGGCCACCACCGGCCCCGCACCGTGGCCACTGCGGCCGGACCGGTCGAGGTCACGGCCCCGCGTGTGAACGACAAGCGGGTGGACACGGCCACCGGAGAGCGGATGCGGTTCTCCTCGAAGATCCTGCCGCCGTGGTGCCGCAAGTCGCCCAAGGTCAGTGAGGTGCTGCCGCTGCTCTACCTGCACGGGCTGTCCTCGGGGGACTTCGTGCCCGCGCTGGAGCAGTTCCTTGGCTCGGCGGCCGGTCTGTCGCCGGCCACCGTGACCCGGCTGACGAAGCAGTGGAGCGACGACCATGCCGCCTTCCAGCAGCGCGACCTTGCCGGGTCCGACTACGTGTATGTGTGGGCGGACGGGGTGCACCCCAAGGTCCGGCTCGGGCAGGCGCACTCCTGCGTCCTGGTGTTGATGGGCGTGCGTCTGGACGGCACCAAGGAGCTGATCGCGCTGGCCGAGGGGCTGCGTGAGTCGACCGAGTCGTGGGCCGACCTGCTGCGCGACTGCCGCAGGCGCGGCATGCGTGATCCCGAGCTGGTCGTCGGTGACGGCGCGATGGGGCTGTGGAAGGCGCTGGCCGAGGTGTTCCCGGCTGCCCGGCACCAGCGGTGCTGGGTCCACAAGGCCCGGAATGTCACGAACGCCCTGCCGAAGTCCGCGCAGCCGGGCGCGACGACGGCGATGCGGGAGATCTGCAACGCCGAGGACCGCGCGCACGCCGAGAAGGCGATCGAGGCGTTCGCGAAGACGTACGGCGCCAAGTTCCCCAAGGCCGTCGGGAAGATCACCGACGACGCCGATGAACTGCTGGCGTTCTACGACTTCCCGGCCGAGCACTGGATCCATCTGCGGACCACGAACCCGATTGAGTCGACCTTCTCCACGGTCAAGCTCCGCACCAAGGTCACCCGCGGCGCCGGAAGCCCGGCCGCAGCCCTCGCGATGGTGTTCAAGCTCGTCGAGTCCGCCCAGGTCCGCTGGCGGGCGATCACCGGATCCCACCTGGTGCCCCTGGTTCGCGCGGGCGCCAGGTTCGAGAATGGCATCCTCGTCGAACGTACCGAAACACGGGCCGCGTGAGGCCGTGGGGCTGGGGAGGCAGGAGAACCGTGGCTGTCTGTTTCGAGCTCGTGGTGAACTTCGGCGACGACGCCGAGGCGGCACAGGCTGCCGCCCGCATCGCCCCCAAGCCATGGGTGCTTCGCGCGGGCGCCCACCGCGTCCCTCTCCACCGGCCGCTGCTGGCGAAGGTGGGCTCATACATCGAGCTCTCGATCCTGCCCGTGGCCGTCAGTTGGCATTGTGGCCTGGACGGCAGCCTCCCCAGATTCGAGCTCACCGCAGCAGACCTGACCGAACTGGGACACCAGCTCTACGAACTGCTCGCGCAGTTCCACGGATATGTCGCCGCCAAAGTCGGCTGGGATCCGGAATCACTCCTGGACCCTGCTGAGCTCAGGTGCGAGTGGTCAGATGAACTGAACGAAGGCAGCATCCACGGGCTCGTACTCAGCGAAAAGCTCCATGCGGAACTTGACCTGAGCGCCGACTACGAAGTGTTCCGGCCCGGATACCGATGGATACCGTATCGCGGGGAGGAATCGAGCAACTTCACGGCCGAATAGCGAGACAAGCTCGGGACCTCACCCTGCCCAAGCCTGCTCATCCACACATCTTGACAATTACTCC
>NZ_JBIBKW010000081.1:0-3347 GCF_042959465.1 Streptomyces sp. NPDC007901
GTGAGCACCGCTATGCGGAGGAGCACGTGGTGCAGGAAGCGGCATTCGCAGCCCTGGCGAAGGAGGCCTGATGCCACGGTGCAAGGCGTGGATCCTGACCGAGTCACGGGGCACCCCCCTCTGAGTAGCTGAGCAGCACCTTTCGTGTAGCAGGGAATCTCACTGGCCGCCGTTGACGGTGGCCGTGTCGACGCTGCTGGACTTCAGGTTCCACTTCTCGACGATCGTCTTGTACGTTCCGTCGTCGATCAGCTTCTGGATGCCGGCCTGGACAGCCTTGACGAGCTTGCTGTCCTTGGCCATGCACGCGCCGATGAGTGCGGGGTTGTCCGTCTTGCTGACTACCTTGTACTGACCCTTGGAGACCGACGTGACGTAGGCGTTGGTCGCCGACTGGGCGAAGACCGCGTCAACGCGCTTGGAGTTCAGCGCGAGGTTCGCCGCGTCGTTGGTCTGGAAGGTCTGGATGTCGATCGGTTTGCCGGCACAGTCCTTGGCCGAGGCTGCCTTCGCGTCGTTCAGTCGTGCCGGCCTGTACGCCGAGCTTCAGGCCGCACAGCGAGGCGAAGTCCGAGACATTCTTCGGGTTACCGGACGTCACGATGAGGTCGGACCCCGAGCTGAGGTAGCCGACGATTCTGTGGAATCTGTGACCTGCGGTTTCGCTATTGAGTGCCTTGTCGACTTCGACGATCGGCAGCAGTGCGGAGGTGGTTGGCCGGTTCAGGTCGCGAGGGCTGGGGCCGGCGCGAGTGGGGGCCTCGGCGAGCCGGCCGAGGAGTGCGTCGAGGGCGGTCTGGCCGTCACCGACAGCGGCGCCTTCGTCGCCAGTCAACGGGATGGAGATGAGCACTCCGGCCTTCTCGCAGAGCGAGGGGATCAGGGTGCGGTTGATGTAGTTCTTCGCGACCGGGTGGGCCCGGATGGAGAAGAGCAAGTCAACGCGCTCGTTGGTCTTGACGTCGAGGCGTTCGGGCTGGGTGGACCGCAGGGCCTGCCAAGCCTCGATGGCCTGGCCGACGATCGGGTCGACGGGTTTGGTGAAGGCTGTACTGGTCTTGTTGACCGGGACGTCGAGGAGGCAGACGGCCTGCTCGGCCAGGACCTCGCGGGAGGCGCCCTCGATGGGCTGTCCCTCGTGCCGCCAGCGGACGCAGCCGACCCGGAGCCGGGAGATCTCGTCACTGCGCAGGCGGGAGAACAGCCAGGTCACAGCGAGAGCACGGATCAGTTCCAGGGGGTGGTAGCTGCCGGCGGAAGTGCCGGGAAGGTCTGGGGCCTGGAGGTTGAGTCCGGCCCACAGCAGTTTCGCCCAGACCTCATCCGCGATGACGCGGGGGTCGGTAGAGATCGGGGCCGCCATCGTGCGGGCACCGCCAGGGCCCGGTTCGTGTCGAAACGTCTAGGGATCCATTCCCATTCCTGCAGGTCACGCAGGAACGTGCGGGTGCCCATCAGGATGTGGGACTTGGTCCGTGAAGCGATCGGGCCGCCAAGACGCCCGTGGAGGTGGTCGACGCGCTGAACGTAGTCCCCGACGGCCATCTCGTAGACCGCGGCCGCCCAGTTCGCGCAGGTCGACCGCGTCCAGTGGGCCGGATCGACGGCGACCCGTTGCGCCGGGCCCGCGAGACCCAGCTGTGCAGCGTCCCGGGACGGACGCCCAGATCCTCGGCCACCTCCGGAACCGGCTTCCCGGTCTCCGTCACGATCCGTACCGCCCCCTCACGGAACTCGGCGTAGATGCGCTTCCTGGATGCCATGACCCCCAACTATCCCTCCGGTCACGGTCTCCACAGTAGGAGGGGAGCCGCACAGCGAAGGACGTCGTCCGCCGTAAGAAGGTGACGCTGGAACTGGAACCCGGCGACGCGCTTGTTGCGGGCCTGAAGCCGGACGTCTGCCACGACAACTACGGCCGGTACCGGATCGAGCGGCACGGGACACCGATCGGCTTCACGGTTCAGACCACGAGCGTCGCGCCACTCGGCTCGGTTCTGTCGCTCGCGCTTGTCGATGCGGAGGCCGCTCAGCCCCGCACACCCGTCGAGGTCGTCTGGGGCGAACACCCAGGGCCAACGGACGCACCGGAGCCAACTTGTCACTCGGTTCGCGCCACGGTACAGCCGTCGCCGTACGACGACTACGCGCGGACTCGATACCGCGCCCATTGAGCTCGACGCGGACAAGCTCGGCTACTGGTGGCCTCCTGTGGCCGAGGTCGTCGCGTGCCCTCAGCGGCTTCGCGAGCGGCGGGATCGAATCCGCCGATGCCCGTAGCCCGACGCGTATTGCTCCGTGTGGCTGCTCAACGCCGGCTGGGGGACAGTCCGGTAATGGCGAGCGGCACTGGTGCTTATGGCCAGGGGGGTCGGCCGCCAGGGATGGTCGGTCAGAACTGGTAGGGCCCGAAACGTCCCCACGCGACCGTGATCAGCAACGCGATGTAGAGGAGGTTCAGGGCGGCGAGTGACGTCTCGGAACGACGGAGGTGGACGACGGACCCGCCCACGGCCAACGCGACACCGCCGAGAGCGGCCCAGGGGACCAGTATCGGTGCGATATCGGTGGCGCTCGGAAGGATCAGGCCGAGGCCCACCAGCGAGTCCAGCAGTCCGATGATCTTCACGTAGGGGTCGGAGAACTGCTCGACCCAGCCGAAGACCTGGGCCAGTTCTGCTCTGTTTCGTACGATCTTCATGCCCCCCACCACGAGGAAGGCGACGGCGAGCAGGGACTGGAAAACCCACAGCAACACGTTCAAGAGAAGCTCCAGGGACACGGGAAACACCGCCGGGCCGATCACCGCCCTCGCGAACGTGGCCCAGGTAGGGCAGCGCGGCGTACCAGATCGCGTGGGGATCCGGGACGACCGGAAGAAGTTCGGCCTCGGTCAGGGGTATCGCCGTGCCTGCCTCTTCCGAGTGCAACTGGCGAGCCCCATACCTTGGGCTCCTTCCGCCGCAAGTGGGTGTCGGCGTAGGGCCGAAACTAGTATGTCAATAACAACACGTCAATCTTGACATTCATGATCGTCGGGAGCATTCTTCAAGCCATGGCGACCTACGACGTTCTTGTTGCCGGCATACGGCCGCTCGGTGCGATGGCCGAGATCACGGCGGGTCGGGTCGGGGTGCGCACGGTCGTCGTGGAGAACGCGGCGGACGTCTGTCCGCTGCCGCGAGCGGTGCACTTCGACGCGGAGATCATCCGGCTGCAACGGCGCGTTCCGGCCGCTAGGGGAATGGGCTTCTCACGTCGGCGAGCAGCTTCAGGCCCTCTGACCTACCGAGGAAGCAGATGATGAAGCAGCAACGGCGCAGCGTCCTGATCGTCGGCGGTGGTAT
>NZ_JBIBKW010000082.1:0-3093 GCF_042959465.1 Streptomyces sp. NPDC007901
TGCACCGCGTCCACCCCGGCCCGAAGAGGGACAGTCCACCCAGTTCCCGCCCTGTCCGGCGAACCGGGCGAAAATTGATCTTGCAAGGGACCCTGACTGATCGGGTGACGGAGTCGATGCCCGCAACGCACGAGGCTCCCGTGCCGTTGGGGGAGGTGTTCGAAGTCTCAACCCACAGGCACAGGAGCCGCGTTGGTTCCATATTCTGCCGCGCTCGACCTGCCCCACGCCCTGGTCGAGTGGGTAACCGTGCTCATCGTCACCCGCGAGGGTGACCGCCGCTGCAAGCTCCCACCGCACCAGCGCGCCCTGGTCGGCCTGGTATACCTGCGCCGGCACGACACCCTCGCCCAGCTTGCTGCCGGGTTCGGCATCTCCGTCGGCACCGCCCACGCCTACACGACAGCCGTCGTCGACCTGCTCGCCGACCGCGCACCCGGCCTGCTGCGCGCCCTGCGCGAGGCGGAACCGGACTACGTCCTGCTCGACGGCACCCTGGCGGAGTGCAACCGGGTCGGCGACAGCCGGGCCGACTTCTCTCACAAACACAGACGGCACGGGGTGAACGTGCAGGTGGTGACCGACCCGGCCGGGCAGCTGCTGTGGATCTCGCCGACGCTGCCCGGCCGCGCGCACGATCTCACTGCGGCCCGCACCCACCGGATCATCCGGATCTGCGAACGCCAGGGCGTTCCCATCCTTGCCGACCGTGCCTACATGGGAGCCGGTCGCTGGGTGACGACACCCCTCAGACGCCCGCCGGGCCGTGACCTCACGCCGACCCAGCAAAGCGTCAACCGCGCGCTGTCCGCGGCACGGGCACCGGTCGAGCGAGGCGTCGCGCGCTTGAAGTCCTGGCGCATCTTCCGCCGATCCCGGTGCAGCCCGAATCGAATGTCGTCAATCTCCGCGGCCGTCCTCACTCTGGAGCGGCAGCGCTGAAGACTTCAGTGTCTCTTGCGCCCGTGCGCTCGTGCTAGCCATCCGTCCAGCGGATTAGGCGCAAAGGTGATGCTGACCTCGTCCAGTGGCACTTCGTGACCACCGTCGCATGGGACTGACGTGTGCAACGGAGACCCCCGGCGACCCGGGCAGAACGATGAACGACCGCATGATGAAGGCAGTGCTCTACGACCGCTACGGCGGCCCTGACGTGCTCTGCGCGGGCTGCGTGCCAGGCCCTCCGGCGATCATGCCGAGGAAGGTCATGGTGGTGGCGGGCCGAGTTGAGGTGGAGAGGCATGCCGGGCCGCTGAGGATCCCGTCCGGTCAGCGAGTGCTGTACCCGGTTTCGAGGAGGTTGCGCAGGGTGGGGAGGGCGTCGTCCCCGATCGGGGCGTTGCGGGTCCAGGCGAGGAGGAGGGTGGCCAGGAAGAGGTCCCTGCCGCGTACGGTGGGACGGGCTGTGCCGTGCCGCTGAGCGGCGTCGACGAAGTCGTCCGTGATCGCGACCAGCTTCTCGCAGTTGGCGGCGAGTGGAGAGTCGTAGGAGGCGAGTGCCGTGAGGACGGGTTCGGGCAGGCCGCTGAAGGTGCTGAGGTAGTCCTCCAGGGCCCGCATCCAGCGGCGCAGGGCCTGGTCGGCATTGGCCGCGTCTTTCAGGGACGGCAACTGTTCCAGGAGTGCCTCGCCGTGCACGTCGAGGGCAGCGGCCAGCAGTGCTTCCCGGGTCGGGAAGTGCCGGTAGAGCGTGGCGGGCCCGACGCCGGCGTCCTTGGCGATGGCCTCCAGTGAGGTGCCGACGCCATGCTCGGTGAAGTGCCGTAGCGCTGTGTCGAGGACGCGGGCCCGGTTGCGAACGACGTCCGCCCGGGGTTTGCGCGCCACCGGCTGCGGGGCGCTCACGGCTGTTCCTGCGGGGTGGGGCGGGTGATGAGCAGCACTCCGAACATGAAGAGGATGCTACCTCCGTTTTTTCGTGATAGAAAACGGATGCGGCCTCCGGATTATCAGCCGGAGCCTGTCGACCGCCGGGCGCAGCCGTGCTCGCCGTCGCCTCATGGGCGGTGCGGTGACACACTGAGGTGTCCCCCCGTCCTCCAGCGCCGAGAGGCGCCCGCAGGGCTGCGCCGGCTCGCGGCCGCCTCCCACCGCAGAAGGAGAAATCGCAGTGCCTCGAACGCTCGGCCTCATCGGCAGCGGACTGATCGGAACCTCCCTGGCACGCCTTGCTGTGGCGGCCGGAATGAATGTCGTCCTCAGCAATTCCCGCGGGCCCGACACACTGGCTGACCTGGTGACCTCGCTGGGCCAGGGGGCTCGTGCGGCGACCCCGGACGAGGCCGCCCGTGCCGGTGACCTCGTCGTCGTCACCATCCCGCTCAAGGCCTATGACCGGCTGCCCGTCGCGGCGCTGCGCGGCAAGACGGTCCTGGACACGATGAACTACTACCCGCAGCGCGACGGCCGCCTGGCGGAGCTGGACTCGAGCGAGCTCACCTCCAGCAGCCTCGTGCAACGCCACCTCGCGGGCTCGCGCCTGGTGAAGGCGTTCAACAGCATCGGCTCTAACCAGCTGTTCACCCTCGCTCGCCCCACCGGAGCGCCGGACCGCAGCGCCCTGCCCGTCGCGGGCGACGACGAGACGGCGAAACAGGAAGCGGCACAGCTCCTGGACACCCTCGGCTACGACACCGTGGACACGGGCACGCTGGCCGAGAGCTGGCGCAGCGAGCCGGGCACGCCCGTGTACACCAAGCCGTACCTTGGCGAACCGCCCGCCGGTCTCACCCCCGCCGACTACTTCCCGTGGTTCCTGAGCACTCCCGGCGTGCCCGTTCCGGCGGCACGGGTCCGCGAACTGGTCGCCGAGGCGGAACGGGGGCGTGCGGGCGGGGTACTGCCGCAGGGCGCGGGAGGCAGCCAGGCCAGCCCCTGACCGGTCCCCTCAGCGCCCTTTAACCGGGCCCTGGCCGAGGCACGGGCACCGGTCGATCGCAGCGTCGCCCGCCTGAAGTCCTGGCGGATCTTTCGCGGATCCCGGTGTAGTCCAAACCGCATGACGTCATCCATGAAGGGGCGGGGCCGGTCAAGTGCGGTGCTTGTCCGGGTCCTTCCTGCTGCTCGTTGGGATGCGGGCGTGCTCGGCCGGGG
>NZ_JBIBKW010000083.1:0-3003 GCF_042959465.1 Streptomyces sp. NPDC007901
GTGCCGCCACCCGTGACGGAGCGTCACCGGCGCACGGTGGCACATCCCGGCTTCACGGAAATCTTGCCAGGGCCAGAGAAGTCCGTACGCCGACATGCTCCGGGCCGGTGGAGGTGTTCCAGGAGCCGGACGGCGTCATTTCCGGTGGCAAGGATCCTGGTCATGGGCTTGGTGGGGTTCTTCCCCAGGCGGACCGGCCGGCCGTAGCGCAGCCCCCAGCCCTCATCGACCAGCTCGTCGAGCAGGTGAGGAGAGGTGGCGGCAACTTCTTCGAGTGCGGCGCGGACCGCCTCGGTGACCAGCTCCAGGCGGGTCAGGTCACGCACCGCGGCCAGGACGTGCGTGGAGTCGGTGCGCTGCGTGGTGCGCTCGCGCACCAGGCCGGCCTCCTTCAGGCGGGCCAGTGCGAGGTCGAGGAGGCGGTCGACGCGGGCGTCCTCGGCGAGGCGGTCTCGGAAGTCGCCCAGCACGATGAATGGAAAATTCCCCAGCCACGGGCATGCTGACGCGTTCATTGGCCAGAGCTTGAGATGGCGGTCAGCTTGCGGGGGTGAGAGTGACATCGTGGCCAAGCGCGTTGAGCTGGCGCACAAGGTCGCGAGTACGGCGTTTCGGGTCGATCAGGCGTTGGTGGTAGTCGGAGCCGAGGTCGCAGAAGGTGGTGTCGGGATCATTGATCAGGTGCCAGGCGATGATCAGGATTGAGCGAGCGACGGCGACCAGGGCCTTCTTGCGCCCGCGGCGTTTGACGATGCGTCTGTATCGCGCGCCGAGGTAGGTGTCGGTTCGGGCAGCGGCGCTGGCTGCTTCACCGAGGGCACTCTTGAGCCAGGGGTTGCCCCGGCCGGTCGGACTGGACCCGCGTTTGGCACCGGACTGCGTGGTCCGCGGGGTGAGCTTGGCCCAGCTGGCCAGGTGATCTGCGGTGGGGAACACCGCCATGTCCGGGCCGAGTTCGGCGAGCAGGATGTGGGCGGTGGTGGGTCCGACACCGGGAATGGCATCGAGCCGATCGACGAGCGAGGGCCCGGGGTGTGCGTTCCTCCGGTCCGGGCAGGTCCTGAACAGCGGCGGTGATCTGCTCGTTCAGCCGTGCGATCTGCCCGGTGAGGTGGTCGATGCTGTCCAGCAGTGTCTGGCAGAGGAAGCTGTGGTGGTCCTCGAACTGCCCGATCAGAGCGTCGGCCAGGGCGGCCTTCTTGCGGACCAGGTTGCCGCGGGCCAGATCGGCGAGGACGCGGGGGCTGCGTTCGCCGGCGATGAGGGCGGCGAGCATGTCCCGGCCGGAGGCGCCGAACAGGTCGGTGAGCACGCTGGTCACCTTGATCTGCGCATCCTCCAGGATCTTCTCCACCCGCTGGATCCCGAGCGGGCCGAACTCGTCGAAGGCGAAGACCCGGTCCGGGAAGCGGTCGAGGACCTCCTCGATCCGGTCCAGCTTCGCCTCGCGGTCGGGGTCCGGGGATTCCTTCCACGTCTTGGTGCGCTGGAAGGTCACGCCGCGGCGGGCGAGCAGGCAGCGTAACGCCTCGCGGCCGATCCGGATCACGTGGCCGTGGACTTTGCGCAGGTAGGCGACGAGCTTGCGCAAGGACCAGCGGGTGAAGGGCTGGCCGAGCTTGGTCGGGCGGGTGATGGCCATCTGGATGACGAAGTCCTCGTCGTCAGGGCTGAGTTGGCGGAGACGGCCTCCCGCCCACCGAGACATCTCACGATGCCAAGTCGTCAAGCTGCTGAGGCCAGTTCGGAGGGAAAGGCGATATGTTCGTCGAACAGTTCGCCTACCTGAAGGCAGTGGTAGAGCTGGCCGATCATGCGGTTGAAAAGGTGACGCTGAGCAGCCGCGTGCCAGTCTCCTTGCTGGCGTCGGCGCCGGTAGTGGGCGTCCGCGCCGGGTGAGGACCGCAGAGCGGAGAAGGCCCACAGGTAGCCGGCATGGTTAAGCCGGTCGTTCTTGACCATGCGACGCCCGACGTGATGTTTCTTGCCGGACGCGCGGGTGACGGGGGCGGAACCTGCATAGGCCTTCATGCCACGTGCGTCGGCGAACCGCTGGCGGTCATCGCCGATCTCGGCCAGCACCCGGGCACCGAGCTGGATCCCGAGACCGGGGAAGCTCAAGATGACTTTGGCGTCCGGGTGTTGGAGAAAAGACTCCTCGACTGCCTCGGCGAGCTCCTCAGCAGCAAGGCAGGCGGCTTCCAACTGCCGCAGGAGGGCGAAGGCCTGCTTGCCGAGCGCGTCTTCGACCAGCTGCGGCTGGCTTGCGTAGTCAGTTCGGAAGATCTCGCGGAGCCGGTCGGCCTCGGCTTCGATGCCGCGGCTACGGCCTGCGCGTTTGAGGGCGGAACGGAGCTGGGCGCGGGTGAGCCGGGCGGCCTGGCTCGGGGTGGGGGCGAGCTTGAGCAGTTCGCGTGCTTCGGAACGGCACAGCCCGTTGGTCCATCCGGCGAAGGCGTCCAGGGCCGCGGGGTAGTACTCGCGCAGCAGCGAGCGTAACTGGTTGGCGATCTGCTGCCGGTTCCAGGTCGCGTCCTGCTGGGCGCGGGCGAGGACGGCAATGGCGCGTGCGAGGTCGGTGTCGGCCGGCAACGGCCGGTGCATGGGCATATCGGTACGCAGGATGTTGGCCAGCACCAGAGCGTCGCCAGGGTCGGACTTCTTGCGGGAGACGCCGTGCCGGTCGCGGTAGCGGGCAGCGGCCATCGGATTGATCGCGAAGACCTTCCGCTTGCCCTGCCGCAAGCCCGCGACCAGGAGGCCTCGGCTGGTTTCGATGGCGATCGGGATCGGGTCGTCCTCCGCGTCGCCGTGCTCGGCGAGCAGGTCCAGCAGCAGCTGGTAGCCAGCCATATCGTCGGTGATGCGACGCTTGGCCAGCAGCTGCCCGGTGTCGTCGATCAGGGCGACGTCGTGGTGGGGTCGGCGCGGAGCGCGGTACTGGGATTGCTCCCAGCCCGTTTCTCCGCGCCGCCCTCCCGAACCGGACGTGCGAGTTGTCCC
>NZ_JBIBKW010000084.1:0-2849 GCF_042959465.1 Streptomyces sp. NPDC007901
TCAGGGAGCGGAACTCACCCGTGGAAGTGCGCCCCGGGCAGACGCCCGCGCACTCCCAGCCGCTGATCCCGTACACCACGACGAGGGACGCCATCAAAGGCCGTGCTGGACACCCCGGGCCGGAAGTAGGCGCACCAGCCCCGCAGCATCCGGTTGAGACAGACGAGCAGGGCATCGAACGGCAGATCCGTGCCTGTCCTGCGGCACTGCGTCTTGACCTTGCCCGTGACGGCCTTGAGAGCCTTGCGGGCCGGATAGGTGTAGACGTAGTGCTTGTTGGTGCCTCGTTTGCGGTGACGCTGGATGCGCCACCCGAGAAAGTCGAGGCCATCGTCGATATGGGTGATCAGGGTCTTCTCCTGCGACAGGCGTAGGCCCATCGCGGCGAGGACCACGGTGATCTCCTCGCGCAGTGCCTCCGCGTCGGCCTTGGTGCCCGACACGACCAAGCACCAGTCGTCCGCGTAACGGACGAGCCGATAGTTCGGCAGCCCGCGCCGACGGCGCTTCTGCCGGTCGTTGAAGGTACTCGCAGGCCCGCCCGGTCCCTGGGCGATGTACTCGTCCAGGACGGACAGGGCCACGTTGCTGAGCAACGGCGAGAGGATCGATCCTTGCGGGGTTCCGGCGCTGGTCTCCCGAAGTACCCGGTCCTCGCCGAGAATCCCGGACTTCAAGAACGCCTTCACCAGAGCCAGGACACGTCTGTCACCGATGCGCGTGCGGACCCGGTCCATCAGGGCCGGATGCGAGATCTCATCGAAACAGGCCTTGATGTCGCCCTCCACGACCCACTCGTAGGAGTGAGAGGTGAGATGACGCACCTCGGCCACCGCGTCATGAGCCCGGTGGTTCGGACGGAACCCGTAGGAACACGGGAGGAATTCCGCCTCGAAGATCGGCTCCAGCACCAGCTTCAGGGACGCCTGCACCACCCGGTCCCGGACGGTCGCGATCCCCAGACGGCGCTTCTTGCCGCCCGCCTTCGGGATCATCCGTTCCCGGACCGGGAGCGGGCAGAAACTACGGTCCTTGATCGAGTTCCGCAGTCCGTCGAGGAAGTTCTCGACGCCCCGCACGGTCTCCACGTAGTAGGCGGTCTCGCCGTCCACTCCGGCCGTGCGGGCTCCCTTGTTGCCCCGCACCCGAACCCACGCCACCAGGAGGAACGCAGGATCGGCAACGATGTTGAACAGATCATCGAACCTGCGATGAGAATCCTCGCGGGCCCAACGGTGCAGCTTCGTCTGGATCTCCAGTACCCGGCGCTCCGCCCTGGTCAGGACGTACTCCAGCTCGTCGGTATTCACCGGCGACACCCTCCTGGCCTTCCAGTCCTTCCGCTGCTGACTTGCTGTCCTCCTTCGCCACGTACGCACCTCTCGCGCGCTCCGACTACTACGAGGACTCCGCCACGACCCGGTGCCGTCGGCCGACGACGAACCTGCCCTCCGTCCAGCTGGCTGCCGGACGGGAAGGGCGGCACCTGGCCGCTTCCCACGTTCACCACCATCCGATCGTCGAGTGAGCCGCCCAGCTGTGCCCCGGCAGCATCGCCATGCCTACGCCGCAGACATTCGGCATGGCCTCCTGATCGGCACTCTTAACCGACTTCGGAGACGCCACCAGCGCAATCCCAGGTGGCGAGCACTGCGCCCGGCCCAGATCTGCCAGATTCGAGCCGGTGGAAGTATTACGGGGCTTCAGGCACTGGTTCCTCTCGTACGGCTTCTCGTCTCGCTTGCCGGACCCGCACCGTCTGGCAGTGCCGATACGTCCCGGCGTTGTCAGGGCTGCTTACCGCCCTCCCGCGCGTCTCCGCGTTCAGGCTGCCCTCAGCTGCACTAACCTGCTGCGACAGGCCAGCGGCGGGGTCCTTTCACCCCCGCTCGGAATGGAGGCGCCTCGTGGCGCACGAGTGCGTACTTCCATCCGATCCGCTCCCTGACCGCGGTCGCGGCCTGTCGGTCCGACAGGCCCTCGACGAACTGCAGAACGCACACCATGGCCAGCTGCCCCGGTGAGAAGGCAGGCTGTCCGCGTCGCGGGAACAGATCCGTGAAGTCGTCGTCGCGAAAGGCCGGCCCCAGAGCGTCGCGCAGGCGCATGCCGAGGCACCCGTCCGGGAAGACCGCCCGTGCCACTTGTGCTGTCAAGTTCGGTACCGGAAGGGGCTCGTGGGCACGGAGCGACATCGTCATCACCTCATATGACGCTGTCCCCGCAGCTGACAAACCCATCATCGCGCCAACGAAGCGCTCCCCGCAGCAGCCTGACGATTTCGCCAACAGGATCAGTACTGGAAGGCCACCCCGACCGACATCCGGCCGTCCTTGGGGAACGACACGTCATCGACCGCCCAGGCGTCCGGGCCGATCTGCGGCACCATCCGCTCGGCGACCCGCCGACGCACCGGCACCGGATCCCACGTGGACTGGTTCACGAACTGCTGCAGGTTCTGCTCGTTGCCGTCCGGCAGCCGCGAGGCCATCGCCTGGACGGACTTTCGGCGACCGTCCATCATCAGTCCCCGCAGATAGCAGTCGCCCTTGGTCCGCTGGTCCTTCCGCGGCACCGAGGCGAACACATCCGCCACGAATAAGGCCAACATCGCCCGAACACGGTTCACTTCATGTGCGTCCACACACTCACCGTGCCCCTGAGCAAGGTCAACACACAGACCTAACGGAGTCCTACGAGCACCTCGACAGCTGCATCGGTCATCGGAACTACCCGAGCATGCCCGCTCATCATGGAGTAATTGTCAAGATGTGTGGATGAGCAGGCTTGGGCAGGGTGAGGTCCCGAGCTTGTCTCGCTATTCGGCCGTGAAGTTGCTCGATTCCTCC
>NZ_JBIBKW010000085.1:0-2519 GCF_042959465.1 Streptomyces sp. NPDC007901
ATCCTCATGGCCCTGCTCCGACGCCGCCACTTGTGACGGAGCGTCACCGGCGCACGGTGGCACATCCCGGCTTCACGGAAATCTTGCCAGGGCCACTTCTCTCCCCAGCCGCGTACGGGCGAACGTCCCCAGCTGTCAGGCCACTTCGGTCTCTCGCTCGATGGCCTGGAGGCGGTTCTTGAGCCGGTAGCTCGGGCCGTTGATCGCGATCACTTCGCAGTGGTGCAGGAGGCGGTCGAGGATGGCGGTGGCGAGGACCTCGTCGCCGAAGACCTGGCCCCATTCGCTGAAGGTCTTGTTCGAGGTCAGGATGATCGAGCCCTTCTCGTAGCGCTTGGAGATGACCTGGAAGACCAGATTCGCCTCGGCGCGTTCGAGGGGCTGGTAGCCCACCTCGTCGACCACGAGAACACTCGGCCGCAGATAGGTGCCGAGTTTGTTGACCAGCCGCCCGGCCGACTCGGCCGCCTTCAGGTTGCGGACCATGTCGTCGAGGCTGGTGAAGTAGATCGAGTAGCCGGCCCGGCAGGCCGCGACCGCGAGAGCGACGGCGATATGCGTCTTGCCCACCCCAGGTGGCCCCAGCAGCGCGGCGTTCGCCTTGCCGTCGACGAAGGAGAGGCTGGCGAGGTCTTTGACCTTGCGCGGGTCAAGTTCGGGCTGGAAGGAGAAGTCGTACTCGTCCAGCGTCTTGTGATGCGGCAGCTTGGACAGCCGCAGGCCCTGGCGGAAACGGCGGTCATCGCGGACGGCCAGCTCCTCGGACAGGACCAGGTCGAGGAAGTCGAGGTAGCCCATCTTCGCCTCGTCGGCCCGGCGGGTGTACTCGTTGATGGTCTCCGCCAGGTGGGGCAGGCCGAGCTTGCCGGCCGTGGTGCGGATGCGGTTGCCGGTCAGCTCGCTCAAGACGACTCCTTCGTCGGGGAGTTGGTGGTGAAGGGCCGGGTGCCGGTCAGTTCGTCATAGACCGACAGCGGCCGCCGTCCGACCTCGACACGGGTGGCCGCGGACCGGTTCAACAGGGCCTGCAGCGGGCCGACTTGACCGCCCGCAGGTGGTTCGCGACGCGGCGGTGTCACGTCGCCCGTCGTGGTGCGGCGCCCCTTGCCGGTGGGCAGGCCGTCCCAGTGCGTGTCCTCGACAACGCGGACGCCGCGGCCGACCGCCCGCGGATGGGCGGACAGCAGGGTCTCGCCGCTCGCATCGGGGACGGTCGAGTGCAGCATGACCTGGGACTTCGTCGCCCTGATCTCGACCAGCTGACGCGGGCGGACCTTGCGTGCGGGCACCGAGTAGAGGTTCCCGCCGAACGCGACCAGACAGTCCTTGCCGACCGGCCGCAGGTGCCGCTCGGCCACCAGGTATGGAGTGGGCGGCAGCGGTTTGAGGGCCGCGTGGTCGCGGGCGGCCCGGATGCCGATGACCTCCCGATGCGTCTTGTGGATCTGATCCCGCCGCCTGGGCACCCAGGCGGCGAACGCGGTGTCCATCTCCTCCAGGGAGGAAAACGCCCGCCCGGACAGGACATGGTCACGGACGATGAGGACCTGACGCTCGACCCGACCTTTGCCAGTGGGCCGGTAGGCGGCCAACACGTCGATGTCGAAGTCGTAGTGGCCGGCGAAGCCGACCGCTTCCGGGTGCAGCGGGACCGCCTCGCCCGGGGCGACGTGCCGACGCACGACGGTCTTGGTCCGGTCGTAGACGATCGTCATCGGCACCCCGCCGAAGTGCGCAAACGCCCGCCGGTGGCAGTCGAAGAAGGTCTGCAGATCCTGGCCGGTGGTGAAGCAGCAGAACGGATCGCGCGAATACGACAGCACCATATGGAACGAGTAGACCTTGGGGATGCCCAGGTGAGCCAGGACGTCGCCCTCGTCGCCCCAGTCGACCTGGGCCTGAGCTCCCGGGACGACCTCAAAGCGGCGGTGCAGCCCCGCCAACTCCTTCGGCGTGATGCCGAGTTCCTCGGCGATCCTCGGGCGAGCCTGCTGAACGTAGAGCTTGACGCGCTGATAGTTGCCGGTGAACCCGTACTCCGCGACCAGCCGCTCGTGAATCACCGACGCCTTCATCAGGATCTCGGCCCGCAACATCGCATCGACCAGCGGCGCGAACTCGTCGATCTTCCTGGGCACCACCTGGCCGCTGGCCGAGCGACGCGGCGGAGTCGCCGGACCCGCGAGGTACTTGCGGACCGTCTTGCGGTCCAGCCCCGTCTCCCGGGCGATCTCCGACAAGCTCATCGCCCCGGACTCCAACAACCCCCGAAACCGCCGTAGTTCCGACCAGCGACGCGGATCCAAGACCACCGCCGACCACCCCCTGCCGCCGCACACCGACTACGCAGCAGAGTGCCGACCGACGTTCCTCACCGCCTCAGGAACCGGCCGCGTTCATCCGTACGCGGGTGGGGACGTTCAGGGCCCTGGCAAGATTTCCGTGAAGCCGGGATGTGCCACCGTGCGCCGGTGACGCTCCGTCACAAGTGGCGGCGTCGGAGCAGGGCCATGAGGATG
>NZ_JBIBKW010000086.1:0-2480 GCF_042959465.1 Streptomyces sp. NPDC007901
CAGGGAGCGGAACTCACCCGTGGAAGTGCGCCCCGGGCAGACGCCCGCGCACTCCCAGCCGCTGATCCCGTACACCACGACGAGGGACGCCATCGCCCAGCCCGGCCTTCAAGCTCGCAAAGCCACCAACGAGCAGCTCCTGCTGCTCGCGGGCACAGAGAAGTTCGTCCGGGACACCAGCGCCGGCGACTTCACCGTCTACTGCAGCCGGTAGACCACGCCCCGGATGCGCAGCGGGCAGCAGGTGCTGCCCGCTGCGCATCCGGGGCGGCGGCACATTGGTCTGCTCCGTCAGGTGCGAGTGAGGGTGGCCGTTCATCTACGAGGGCCTCACCCCGATGCCGGAGCAGCTCCCGGGATCAGGTCGAACTCCTGCACCATCTCCACGGACGCAACCGAGAAATTCTGCCGATCGACGTCACGCTCGGGCTGTCCCGACGGCACTCCTTTGTGACCACTTCTTCCAAGCGGCGAACGGAGCAGGGCGCGATGCCGGAGTATGTGATGGCGGCAGGAGTCACGGCGGTGGGATATCTGGCTATGGTGCTGCGTACGTGGGTGCGGGTGAGAGGGCTGGTTCAGCGGGAGAAAGTCCGTGGGTCATTCCGTCGCGATGTGGTGCGCGAGCTTCCTCGGGGCAGCCGTTTCGTTGACGACGCAGACCACGTGACCATTGTGGTGGGGCGGGCGCCAGGACACGAAGGCGTGCGGTGTGACCTGGGCGACTGAGTGGTCGACTCGTGCGGCCTGCCGGTTCGAGGACCCTGACGAGATGTTCATCCCGTCCAGGGCGCAAACACGGCAGAAAACCGGCTGTGTCAGCTGTCCTGTACGGATCCCGTGTCTGGCACACGCACTCGACCAGCGCGTTGAGGTGGGGATCTGGGGCGGTTGGTCCGAGCAGGAGCGCCGAGCCCAGTTACGTAGGGGGCCTGCAGTCAGCTCCTGGCTTCCACTGCTCGAAACTGTCGGGACGGACTACGAGAGGGTTGCCGCGTTCCTGGAGCGGGGACGGCGCCTGCCCTGTCTGAGTCCTGAGGAGGAGGCAGCCTTCGAGGCCGTGTTCCGGGCACGGTTCGTGCCCCTGACGGCTTTTTTGATCAAGGCAGGTGGATCACGGCACGATGCCGAGGATGCCGCGCAGTCCGCATGCGTTGAACTGGCCACAACCTGGGAACGCGTTGAGCGCCCCGAACCATGGCTACGCACCACGGCCTTCCGGATCTGGTTGAAGTCCGTGCACCGGATCCGGCCTGACGAATTGACCGAGAAGACTCCAGACCGCCCGGCCCGCGACCACGGCGACGACGTCGCCGAGAAGATCGTCATGGTCCAGCTGCTACGGCGTCTACCGCTTCTGCAGCGTACGGTGATGGCATTCGAAATCGACGGTTGTGAGCCATCCGAGACGGCCGAGGCGCTGGGAATGCGGGCCGCGAACGTACGTCAGAACCTGAAGCGGGCGCGCGAGAAGCTGGAGCGTCTGCTGATCCAAGACATGGGGGGTGTGGAGTGACCGCCAACTCGCCGAGCTCCCGCCTTCAGGAATTCCTGCTGGCGGGAACGAACGAGCTGGAAGCTACCCTGGCCGGATCGACCGACGTCGAGGCGAAGCTGTCGGCTGCGTTCGACGCTGCGGGACACAAAGCAGCGGACGAGTCCCCGCTCTCCAGGATGCTGCGGTCCGATGAGGCAAGCCTGCAGGAGACACTCGCTGAATCGACCGACGTCGAGCAGCGGCTGACGGACACGCTGGCCGAGGCGGCAGCAGCGCGGGAGCAGGCCGCCTCGCGGCCCAAGCCGGCAGCAGACGCAAGGCCGACGGCCGAAGTGGCTTCGGTTGCCCCCGCGCGCAGGACACCGGCGGACAGGAGCGAGGCCCACGAGTCCCTGGCCGACGTTCCGGAAGTTCGCGTGGTCGGTCTTCCTCAGCTGACAGCTGGCTTCGACCTTGCCGAACGACTCGACCTGCGCATGCACCTGCGGGTGCACGGACCGGTCGAACCCCTGGGCGGGGAGCAGCTCGTGCAGCTCTCCGAGAAGATCAACCTGAGGGGCCGCGGCGGCGCGGGTTTCCCCTTCCACAAGAAGCTGCGCTCGGTCGCCGAAGCGGCGATCAAGCGTGGTGTACGGCCGGTGGTCGTCGTCAACGCTAGTGAAAGCGATCCCTCTTGCGCTAAGGACAGGGTACTGATCAACCGTGCCCCGCACCTCGTCCTGGACGGCGCGCTGCTGTGCGCCGAGGCGTTGGGTGCCCGCACACTCGTGATCGGGGTCACCCGTGAGTCCACGCAGCAATCCATGGAGGCCGCGCTCGCCGAACGCGGTCTGAGCAACCGCCGCCGTTCTGCGCTGAAGACCTGGGTCCAGCGCAACCCTGCCCGTATGGTCACCGGCGCCGCCGCGTCGCTGATCCGCTCGATCGACGGCGGCCCGGCGATCCCGCCCGGCCGCAAGACCAGTGCCTCGCAGAACGGTGT
>NZ_JBIBKW010000087.1:0-2457 GCF_042959465.1 Streptomyces sp. NPDC007901
GGTTGATCGCGAGGGTGCGCAGTGTGCTGGGTGCCGAGTTGCGGATCCGGGATCTGTTCGACGCACCCACCCCCGCCCAACTCGCCACCCGCCTAACGCAAGCCAAGAAGACGAAGAGCAGGCCCGCCCTGCGTCCGAGGAACACCCGAGAGCACGGGGAGTAACGGTGATGATTCCGCTGTCGTACGCCCAGCAGCGTCTGTGGTTCCTCGACCGGCTCGAAGGACCCAACCCGTCCTACAACACCCCCGTCGCCATCCGCCTCACCGGTGTTCTGGACGTGGCCGCGTTGAGCGCGGCCTTGCGTGACGTCCTGGGCCGTCACGAGGCCCTGCGCACCGTCTTTCCGGAGCAGGACGGGGTTCCGCGGCAACGTGTCGTCGCGATGGACGACCTCGACTGGGAGCCGGCCGTCGTCGAGACCGCCGCCGAGGACGTGGCCGCGGCCGTGCGGGAGGCAGCGGCCCGGCCGTTCGATCTGTCCGGCGAACTGTGCTTCCGTGTTTGGCTGTTCACTCAGGCACCGGACGAGAATGTTCTCCTCATGGTCATGCACCACATCGTGTCCGACGGTTGGTCGCTGGGGCCGCTGGCGCGTGACCTGTCGGCAGCGTATGCCGCCCGGTGCCGGGGCGAGGCGCCGGAGTGGGCTCCGCTGCCGGTGCAGTACGCGGACTACGCGGTGTGGCAGCGGGACCTGCTGGGCGACGAGGACGACCCGGACAGTCTGCTGTCGGAGCAGGTGGCGTACTGGCGCAAGACGCTGGCGGGGGCACCGGAGGAGCTGGTGCTGCCGACCGACCGGCCCCGGCCCGCGATGTCGGGGTACGACGGTCACCAGGTCGCCCTGACCGTTCCCGCGCAGGTCCACCGCAGGCTGGCGGAGATCGCCCGGCAGCAGGACGCGACGCTTTTCATGGTGCTGCAGGCCGCGCTCGGGGTGCTGCTGTCCCGACTGGGCGCCGGCGAGGACATCGTCGTCGGCACGCCCGTGGCGGGGCGGACCGACGACGCCCTGGACGACCTGATCGGGTTCTTCGTCAACACGCTCGTGCTCCGCACGGACCTCTCCGGCGCGCCCACCTTCGCCGAACTGGTGGACCGCGCCCGGGAAACCGGGCTGGACGCCCTCGACCATCAGGACGTCCCCTTCGAGCGTCTGGTGGAGGTGCTGTCGCCGACGCGGTCGTTGGCACGGCATCCCCTGTTCCAGGTCATGCTCACGGTGCAGAACACGGGCCGGGCCGCACTGCGGCTGTCCGGACTGACCGCATCGGCGATGCCGACGAAGGGTGTACCCGCGAAGTTCGACCTGGACGTCACCGTCAGCGAAGTGGTGGAGGGAGGCGCGCCCGCCGGACTGCGTGGCCTGGTGACGGTCTCGGCGGATCTGTTCGACCGTGAGTCGGCGCAGTTGATCGCGGAGCGGTTCGTGCGTGTCCTGGAGACGGTGGCCGGGGACCCGGGCGTGCGCGTGAACGCGGTCGACGTGCTGGGTGCGGCCGAGCGTGACCGTGTGCTGCGGGAGTGGAACGACACGGGTGTGGCGGTTCCCGCGGAGACGGCGGTCGAGCGGTTCGAACGCCAGGTGGTCCCGGCTCCGGATGCGGTGGCGGTGGCGTGCGCCTGCGGAGTCGAGGTGTCGTACGGAGAGTTGAACGCCCGGGCGAACCGGCTGGCGCGGTATCTGGTCGGCCTGGGTGTCGGGCCGGAGTCGGTGGTGGGGCTGTGCCTGTCGCGCGGTGTGGATCTGATCGTGGCCGTGCTCGGGGTGCTGAAGGCAGGCGGTGCCTATCTCCCGTTGGACCCGGACTATCCGGCGGAGCGGCTGCAGTTCATGCTTGCCGATGCCCGACCCGTGTGCGTACTGACCGAGTCGGACGTGGCGGAGTCGATGCCGAGTGTGACGACTCCGCTCGTACTGCTGGACGCCCCGGCCATGGCCGAGCGCCTGGAGGAGTGCTCGCCCGGCGACCTCCTCGACACCGACCGGCGGGCACCGCTTCTGCCGGCGCACCCCGCCTACGTGATCTACACCTCGGGGTCCACCGGCGTGCCCAAGGGCGTCGTGGCCGTGCACTCGGGCCTGCTGAACCTGGCTCAGGCCGGTCGGACCCGGTTCGGTACGGCCTCGGGGGGACGGGTCGCGCAGTTCGCATCGGTGAGTTTCGACCAGTTCTGCGCGGACTGGTCACTGGCCCTGCTGTCCGGGGCGACGCTGGTCATGGTGCCGTCGGACCGTCGGCTCGGTACGGAGCTCGCTTCGTTCCTGGCCGAGCAAGAGGTCACCCATGTGTCGCTGCCGCCCGCCGCGTTGGCGACTCTGGACAGCGGATCGATCCGCGAAGGCGTCGTGATCGACGTCGGTGGCGAGGCGTCGTCGGCGGAGTTGCTCGCGCGCTGGTCGGCCGGGCGCATGCTGTTCAACACCTACGGTCCGACGGAGACGACCGTGGA
>NZ_JBIBKW010000088.1:0-2439 GCF_042959465.1 Streptomyces sp. NPDC007901
GAACACCACATCCTCACGCCCCGCCAACGACGCCAGCACCCGCGCCCACGCCACATGGAACAACGTCGCCGGCGACACACCGACCGCCCGCGCCCACTCCCGCACACGCACCGACAACACCTCGTCCAGCACCACACGAGCCCGACTCAGATCCTCACCATCACGGTGCACATCAAGCAGCCCGAACGGCGCCGTCGTCTCCGTCACATCACCCAACAACCCACCGAAATACGCCTCATGCTCCGCACGCGAAACACCCAACCGCGCATGCGCCACAAAATCCCGGAAAGGCACCGGCTCGGGAAGCCGATCACCCTCACCGCGCAGGATCGCCGCCACCTCGCCCAGGGCGACCGAGGCACCCGTGTGGTCCTGGACCAGGTGGTGCATCTGCAGCAGCACCAGCCAACCGCCAGTGCCCGGATCCCGGGTGACGTGGGCACGTATGAGGGGTGCCTGGGCCAGGTCGATGCGCGAGGGTGCCACGGTGAGGAGCTGCTCGGTGACGGCCTCCGTCGTTTCGCCGTCCAGGGCTACGTCGGTCACCTGCACCTGGGCCCGCCGGCACACCACCTGGACGGGTTCGCGGAGCCCCTCCCACATGATCGCGGTCCGGTAGATGTCGTGCCGGTCCACCACCTGCTGCAGGGCTTCCAATGCGGCATCGAGACGCTGCCGCGTTTCGAAGGCCACGACCGTCGGCTCCAGATAGACGTCGTCGCCCCCTTCGGACAGCAAGTAGTGGAAGAACATCCCCTCCTGCAGGGGCGCGAGCGGATAGACGTCCGCCACGTTCGAGGCACCGCCCGGAATGCGGGCACAGAGCGCATCGATCTCGTCCTGGTTCAATTCCACCAAAGGCAGCATGGCGGGACTGAGTTCGGCCGCGTCCCGGGGAATGAGGTTGGGCGGCACGTCAACCGGTGCCGCGACCGCTTCCTCCACGAGGCCCGCCGGGGTCGGTGTCATGAACAGACGCCGCACGCTCACCGCCACGCCGCGCTCGCGAAGCTTCTCCACCAGCGACACGGCGAGCAGAGAGTGTCCGCCGAGCGCGAAGAAGTTGTCGTCGACCCCGACCCGCTCCACACCCAGCACCTCGGCAAACGCGGCACACAACACCTCCTCCACCACCGACGACGGACCCCGCCGCGAAGACAGACCCGCGAAGTCAGGCGCGGGCAGAGCAGCCCGGTCCAGCTTGCCGTTCACCGTCAACGGCAACTCGTCCAGCACCACCACCGCCGACGGCACCATGTACTCCGGCAACCGCACCGCCACGAACTCCCGTACGAATTCCGGCACATGCCCCTCGGCCTCCGGCCCAGGCACCACGTACGCCACCAGCCGCCGATCACCAGGGATGTCCTCACGGGCGATCACCACGGCCTGCACCACGTCCGCGTGCGCGGCGACCGCCGCCTCCACCTCACCCAACTCGATCCGGAACCCACGGACCTTCACCTGATCGTCGACACGGCCGAGGAACACCAGCTCGCCGTCCGCCGACCACCGCACCACATCCCCGGTCCGGTAGAGCCTTGAACCGTCTCCCGCGAACGGATCCGCAACGAACCGCCCCGCCGTCAACCCCGGCCGCCCCGCATACCCCCGCGCCACCTGAGCCCCACCGACATACAACTCACCCGCCACACCCACCGGCACCGGCCGCAACCACTCGTCCAGCACATACACCCGCGCATTCGCCACCGGCGAACCGATCCGCACCTCGGGCGCATCGGCCCGGTACCGCCAAGCCGCCGCGTCCACGGTCGTCTCCGTCGGACCGTAGGTGTTGAACAGCATGCGCCCGGCCGACCAGCGCGCGAGCAACTCCGCCGACGACGCCTCGCCACCGACCTCGATGACGACATCCTCGGAGATCGATGCCGGGTTCAAAGTCGCCAGCACGGCGGGCGGAAGGGAGATGTGCGTGATGGCGTGCTCGGCCAGGACCGAGGTCAGCTCCGTTCCGAGCCGGCGCTCCGACGGCACTATGACGAGCGTCGCCCCGGACAGCAGGGCCAGTGACCAGTCCGAGCAGAACTGGTCGAAACTCACTGACGCGTACTGCGCGACCCGCGAGCCGGGACCCGCGTCGAAGCGCCGTCGGGTGGCGTGTGCCAGGTTCACCAGGCCTGAGTGCACGGCCACGACGCCCTTCGGCACACCGGTGGAACCAGACGTGTAGATCATGTACGCGGGATGCGCGGGCAGGAGGGTGCCGCGTTCCCGATCGGTCAGATCGGTCGTCGGCAGCTGCTGCCACTCGGCGGCCGACACGGCGTCGTCGACTCGGATGAGCGTCACGTCCGAGGTACTGAGGGCGCCTACGGTGTCGTCTTCGGTCAGGACGCACACGGGTCGGGCATCGGCGAGCATGAACTCCAGCCGCTCCACCGGATAGTCCGGGTCCAGCGGCAGGTAGGCACCGCCCGC
>NZ_JBIBKW010000089.1:0-2288 GCF_042959465.1 Streptomyces sp. NPDC007901
TGAATCGTGACCCAGTTCCGACGGGTGAAAAGTGACCCCCGCTGCGTCAGTTGATGTTGGTCATTCCCCGGTGTTGGCGGTCGGAACCCGCCCGAGGTCGCGTCCGCGCATGCGGTAGCTGTCGCCCTTCAGGGAGATCACTTCGGCATGGTGGACGAGGCGGTCGATCATCGCGGCGGCGACGGTGTCGTCACCGAAGACCTCGCCCCAGCGACCGAATGGCTTGTTGCTGGTCACGATCACGCTCGCGCGTTCGTAGCGGCCCGAGATGAACTGGAAGAACAGGTTCGCAGCCTCGGGCTCGAAGGGGATGTAGCCGACCTCGTCGACCACGATCAGCGGGATACGACCGAGCCGGGTCAACTCGTCGCTCAGGCGGCCGACTTGGTGGGCTTCGGCGAGGCGGGTGACCCACTGGGCTGCGGTGGCGAAGGCGACCCGGTGTCCGGCCTGGCAGGCCCGGATGCCGAGGCCGGTGGCGAGGTGGGTCTTGCCGGTGCCGGGCGGTCCCAGGAAGATCACGTTCTCCTTCCCGACGACGAAGTCCAGTGTCCCCAGATGGGCGATGACTTCACGTTTCACGGATCGCTGGTGGTCGAAGTCGAAGTCCTCCAGCGACTTGCGGGAGGGGAAACGGGCCGCCCGGATGCGTCCCTCGGCGCCGTGGGAATCGCGGGCGGCGACCTCCCGCTGCAGGCATGCGGCCAGATACTCCTCGTGGCTCCAGCCCTCGTCGCGAGCCCGCTCGGCGAGCCTGGCGGCCGCGTCCCGCAGGGCCGGCGCCTTCAACGCCTTGGTCAAATAGACGAGTTCGGAGCTGACATCCCGGCAGGTCCTGGCCTGGTTCGTGCCGTTCTTCGTGCTCATCACGCTGCCCCTTCACCCGTGCTCAGTCCGCCGTCGATGACGCCGAAGATCCGGTCGTAGGTCTCCAGCGACCGCTCCTCGACCTCCGTCACGTCCACCGCTGCCGTCTGCGTGTCGGCGGCCGTCTTGCGGGCTGCCGCGGCGGCTGCCGCGTGGTCGGGATCGGTGATGGTCTGGTGGCGGGCCCAGCTGCGGGCATGGCGGGCGACCTCGACGCCGTCGCAGGTCACCAGGACCTGGTCCAGGTCGGCGGCGACCTCGATGCGGCGGCCGACGGCCAGCGGATGCACCGAGTAGTCGCAGGTGTCCAGGCGGACATAGTGATCCCGCGGCAGCCGCAGCGATGCCTTCCACCAGCCCGGCGGGGCGATCGGCGGCAGGGCCAGCATGCGAGAGCGGTCGGCCTCCAGCCGGTCCGACGGGCGGGCCTGCAAGGTGCGGTGGATGCGTCGGTTGGCCTTGGTCAGCCAGTCGGCGAGCTGGATGTTGAAGTCGGCCGGCGAGGTGAACACCCGGCCGGGCAAGAACGATGTCTCCAGATAGCCGTTGGCCCGCTCGACCAGGCCCTTGGCCTCCGGGTCCCGCGGCTTGCAGAGCAGGAACTTGATGCCCAGCAGTCCGGCGAACGCGGCGAACTCGTCGGTGAGTTGAGGGCCTCCAGACCGCCAGGAGCCGACGGCTCCCTCGTTGTCCCAGACCAGCACCCTGGGGACGGCTCCGAGCTCGGTCAGCAGCCGCCAGTGCCCGGCGATCAGGTCGGCCGCCGACCTGGAGGGCAGCATCCTGGCGGTGATCCACCGCGAATAGCCGGCGACCATGACCAGCACCGGCGGACGTCCGACCTGGCCGAAGCCGAGCGGGATGTCGGCGGGCGGAAACCACAGGTCACACTGGCCGATCTCGCCCGGCTCATAGACCGTCCGCGAGGCCGGATCCACAGGCCGATAGGCCGGTCGCAGATCCCGGATCCGGTCCTTGAGCACGGTCAGACCGCGGTCCCAGCCGATCCGCTCGGCGATCACCGTCGCCGGCATCTCCGGCCACTGCTCAAGAAGTTCGCGGATCTGCGGCTCGACCGCATCCACGATCGACCCCTTCGGCGCCCGCTGGTACTTCGGCGGCGCATCGTCCGCGATGGCCCTGCGGACGGTGTTCCTCGCGATCCCCAGCTTCCTCGCGATCGCCCGCACCGGCATCCGCTCGGCCCGGTGAAGCCGGCGGATCTCTGCCCAGTCCTCCACGCTGATCACCACTCCTCCCGGTCTGGCTCAACGAGCCAGACCCCTTGGAGGGGGTCAACTTTCAAGCGTCGCTACTGGCCCACTTTTCAGGTTCTGGATCACTTTTGGTGCCGGAGCAACGGAGGGTCACCACCTCCGCGATCATGAGCGGTCGTGACCCACGACCCGCTCCAGGACCTC
>NZ_JBIBKW010000090.1:0-2186 GCF_042959465.1 Streptomyces sp. NPDC007901
ACGTCGTGGTGGGGTCGGCGCGGAGCGCGGTACTGGGATTGCTCCCAGCCCGTTTCTCCGCGCCGCCCTCCCGAACCGGACGTGCGAGTTGTCCCCGCATCCGGCTCTCCACAAGCCCCGTTGAACGGGTGTGTTCCTCAGGTCGCGCTGGGCCAGGGCGACGGGATGACCGTCCCTCTGGGCCGGTATCGCGTGGTGACTACCGAGCCCGGGTTGAACAGGACGACGTCCCCGTCGTGCGGCCACCATCCGCCGTCGCAATAGCGACGGCGGAGTTCCTTCCACCCGGTGCCGAGATGTTTGCGGCGGAGCCATCCGAAGACCTGACGCCAAACAATCATGCGCAGGTATTGGAAGGCCCGAGCGGACACCCCTGGGCGGAAGTAAGCGGTCCAGCCCCGCAGCACCTGGTTGAGCTTGTGCAACAGGACTGCCAGCGGCAGGCTGACGTTCATCCGACAGAGCGCCTTCGTCTTGGCCTTGATGGACCGAAGTGCCTTCTTGGCCGGGTAGTTGTAGACGTACTGCCGGTCGGTTCCCCGCTTCAGGTGGCGCTGGATGCGCCAGCCGAGGAAGTCGAGGCCCTCGTCGATGTGCGTGATCAGCGTCTTCTCCTCCGACAGCCGCAGGCCGACGGTGGAGAGGACCTCCGCCACTTCGGGAAGCAGTGCTTCCGCGTGAGCGCTGGTGCCCGAGACCAAAATGACGAAGTCGTCCGCGTACCGGATCAACCGGTAGTTGGCCAACCCCTTCTGGCGCCGGGTGAACCGTCGCTTCGGGCTGGTCTGCGGACCGCCCTCGATCTGGGTGAAGTGCTCGTCCAGGACCGAGAGGGCCACGTTGGCCAGCAGCGGCGAGAGGATCCCGCCTTGCGGGGTGCCGGTGACGGTCTCCTTGGAGGTGCCAACCTCGGTGAGGATGCCTGCCCTCAAGAATGCCTTCACCAGCGCGAGCACGCGCTTGTCCCCGATCCGAGCCCGCACCCGGTCCATCAAGCCCGAGTGCGAGATCTCGTCGAAGCACGCCGCGATGTCGCCCTCCAGCACCCACTCATAGGTCTTGGATGCCAGAAAGCGCGTCTCGGCCATCGCATCGTGCGCCCGCCGGTTGGGGCGGAAACCGTACGAACACGGAGCAAAGTCCGCCTCGAATATCGGCTCCAGCACCAGCTTCAAGGACGCCTGGACCACCCGGTCGGCCACGGTCGGAATCCCGAGGCGACGCCGCTTGCGCGACCCCGGCTTGGGGATCATCCGTTCCCTGACCGGCACCGGACGGAAGCTGCGGGACTTCAACTGCTCCCGCAGCTCGGCGAGGAATAGCCCCTCACCGATCCGCTCCCGGACGTAGGCGACGGTCATGCCGTCCACTCCGGCCGAGCGCGCGCCCTTGTTCCCCGCGACCCGCTCCCAGGCCATGGCCAGGAAAGCGGGATCGCAGACGAGGTTGTACAGATCGTCGAACCGACGATGAGGATCGTCGTTCGCCCAACGGTGCAGCTTGGTCTGGATCTCCAGTACCCGGCGCTCGGCCCGGAACGAGCCGGACGGCAGATCACTCGTATTCACCAGCGTCCTCCTGGTCTTCCAGTACTTCCACCACTGGCTTGCTGGCCCCCTTCGCCATGCGGCCGGCTTTCCCGGCCTCGGACTACTACGAGGCCTCCGCCCCGCCCGGCGCCATCAGCTGACGACGTTCCTGTCCTTCCGTCGCGCTGGCTGCGCGGGGTGAGGACGACACCGGACGGTTCCCACGTTCACTTGAGAGTCGATCGACGGGTGAGGCGCCCAGCTCTACCCCTGCGGCATCGCCACGGCTACGCCGCAGACATTCACCGTGACCTCCAGATCGCTAATCACATGACGACCAGGAGTTGCCCGCTCTCGCACGAGGAGCAGGCATGCACCGCGACCAGCCCATATCCGCCAGATTTGAGCTGGTGGGCCGTTAAGGGGCGTCGGACACCGGTTCCTCTCGTACACCTTCCCGTCTCGCTGACCGGACCCGCACCATCTGGCAGTACTGGCACGTCCCGGCGTTGTCAGGGCTGCTCCCACCCTCCCCGGCGTCTCCCGGATCAGGCTGCCCTCAGCTTCACCCGGCCGCTGCGACGGCCAGGAGTCGAAGGTCTCTCACCCCCGCTCGACTTCAAGCGCCTCGTGGCGCACATGCTTCTCAGCCCAGTC
>NZ_JBIBKW010000091.1:0-2007 GCF_042959465.1 Streptomyces sp. NPDC007901
CCCACAGTTCGTCAGGAACCAGCCGCTGCGACAGATCGACACCCACGACCGACATCATGCCGCACGGACATCAGACCACGTGAGACAACGTCTAAGGCTTGTCCCGTAACTGATCTTCGAGTCGACGGAGCCAAGACTGCTCGGCCGGTGGCCGCCGCGCCTATCCGGCGAGGTTGAGGTTGTGCAGCCGGGTGATGCCGAGCATGGCGTGGTGGACGCCGTCACCCTTGAGCCGGCAGTCGCGGAGGATCTTCCAGGTCTTCATACGGGCGAAGGTGTGCTCGACGCGGGCGCGGACTTGCTTGTGTGAGCGATTGTGCTCCTGTTTCCAGTCGGGGAGTTCTTCGCCGGCCCGGCGGCGGTGCGGCATCACCAGTCCGGTGCCGGGGTAGCCGCCGTCGGCGATCGTCATCGTCTTGCCGACGGCGGCTTTGGCCCCGGATTCCGCCCATGCCCTGCAGTCGTTCCGGTTGCCCGGAAGTGGCTGGCCGACCACGACGACCGGCGGGTGTCGGCGTCGATGACAACCTGGTGGTTGGTGGAATAGCGATAGTTCTTGGACTGCTCGGCGATCGTGTGGTCACGGGTGGGCACCAGGGTGCCGTCCACGATGAGCACCGTGCCCTTCGTAAAGCGTTGCCGGGGCTTCAACGCGAGGAGTGGGCCGATCTGGTTGATGATCCGGTCGGTTGCGGACTTGGAGATGCCAAACAGCAGGGCGAGCTGGTGCATCGTCAAGTTCGTGCGCCAGTAGGCCGCGACGAGCAGCACCCGGTCCTCCAGTGAAAGGCCCCAGGGCCGGCCGCGCCGGACAAGTTCGGCCCCCTCGCGCCGGAGCGCGGTCACTGTCTTGTGGAACTGGCGCGGATTCACGCCGGTGAACGGGGTTATCCAGGACGGCTCGGACGCCGTGATCACACCAGCCATGCGCTGATCGTCTCACCGAGCCCGTGCGCCTGGACCGGGACTTGATCGCGGGGGTATCGGCGAGAAGAGTGGGCGGTATGACGGACTCAGCAGACCTGACGCTGGCGCACCAACTGGCTGATCAGGCGGACGAGATCGCCCGGCGCTACTTCCGCGCACCCGACCTGGGTACCGAGGACAAGGGCGACGGAAGTCCGGTCACCGACGCGGACCGCGAGATCGAATGCGTCCTGCGCGCGTCGATCCGTACGGAACATCCCGGCGACGCGTTCGTGGGCGAAGAGTTCGGCGCCCATGGGCGCAGCAGCCGCCGATGGATCATCGACGCCATTGACGGCACGGCGAGCTTCATTGCGGGCGATCCGGAATGGAGCACTCTCATCGCCCGGGAAGAACACGGCACCGTGACCATGGGCATGGTCTCCGCGCCCGCGCTCGGGCGCCGCTGGTGGGCAACGCCAGGCACCGGCGCCTGGATGGGCCCCTGCCCCTCCGATCCGTCAGCACCGCCGCATCGGCTGACGCTCACGGCAGGAGGAAACGCCAAGGATGCCGCCATCGGAATCTGGCCTCCACCACCGCGGCTAAGCAAAGCCGAACGCGCCGCCGCGGCCCGGCTGGCAGCAGGAACCGCAACCGTGCTCCCCGCACTCAACTGGGCATCTGCGGACCCCACCACGCCGCCACCCAGCAAGCCATCCACCGGATCCGGCACCTGCCATGGAGCCCTCCTGGTCGCGACAGGAAAACTTGACGCCTTCCTGCTGCTGGGCGCCGGCCCCTGGGACATTGCCGCAGTGATCCCCATCGTCGAGGAGGCCGGCGGCACCTTCAGCGACCTCTCCGGCCAGCGACGAACCGACACAGGCGCAGCTCTGTTCGCCCGACCCGGCCTCCACCAGCAACTCCTGGGCCTGGCCAAACCCCCCAACTGACCCACAAACCAGGACCGTTTCACCCCGCCTCATGGGTTACGGGACAAGCCCTTGATCTTTAACGTCCGGTGTCGAATGGTGTGTCGAACTTGATCACTCGGTCCGGTAACTGCCGTACGCGGAAGCGGCCTTCGTCTGAACATGT
>NZ_JBIBKW010000092.1:0-1993 GCF_042959465.1 Streptomyces sp. NPDC007901
CTCACGCGCCTTCTTACACGGCGAGAAAGATCACTCGTGCGCGCCCACACCATGATGCCCTGGTCGCCATACTTGGGGCGCGGCTCGCGTTCTAAGCTTGACTCTGAAGCTTCTATAGATCGTCAAGTTGTAGTAGACGGGCCGGGTGTGCCGCTGAAGGCGCTGGTCAGGTGGTGGTAGACCTCGCGCGCGACGAAGCGCTTGAGGCATCTGAAGATGTCCTTCGTCTTGAGTCCTTCGAGGGTGCGTCGTGCCACGTAGTCGCGGGTGCGTGTGTCGTGGCGCATGCGGACCAGCACGATGGTGTGCAGCGCGCGGTTGGCCTGGCGGTCTCCGCCACGGTTGAGCCGGTGGCGGTCGGTACGCCCGGAGGAGGCCGGGACGGGTGCGGCGGCGCACAGGTGGGCGAAGGAGGCCTCGGATGCGAGTCTGTCGGGGTTGTCACCGACGGTGACCAGGAGCTGTCCGGCGGTCTCGGTTCCGACGCCCGGCAGCGCGAGCAGGCCGGGTGCGGTGCGGTCGATCAGGACGCGTAGGTCGCGGTCCGCGTCTGCTATCTCCTCGCTCAAGTGCCGGTAGCGCTTGGCCAGGCGCTTGAGGGCCAGTCTGACGGCGGTGGCCGGGGCGGCCAGATCGGTGCCCGGGCGGCTGGCGGCCAGCCGTCGGACCAGCTCGGTGGTGGTCAGTGAGCGGAGTGCTTCGCGGACCTCAGCGGGCGCGGTGATGACCAGCGATTTGATCTGGTTGATGGTCTGCGTGCGGGCCTTGACGGCACTGGCGCGTACGACGCGCAGTCCGCGGATTGCCTCGACCGCGCCGTCGCGGTGCTTCGGCGTGCCGGTGGCGCGGCCGGCGAGTACCGCGGTGGCGGCGGCGTAGGCGTTGATGGAGTCCGACTTACCTGCCGCTCGGCGAGCCCGACGGTCGGGTCGGTCCACCTCGATGACGGTGATCTGGTTGGCTCGGAGGTAGCGGCCAAGTTCGGCACCGAAGGAACCGGTCCCCTCCATGCCCACGACCAGCACCCGGCCGTGGGAGTGCAGCAGGTCCCGGTAGCCAGCAGGTGTTGCGGGGAAGGCCTCGGTGGCCAGGTGCCGGCCGATGGTGTCGATGACGGCGGCCTGGTGAACGTCGGTGTGGGTGTCGATCCCGCCGATCACCTCGATGGGCTGTGACATGGCGGCCGGGTTCCTTCCGTGCGGGACGAGTTGGCTCGCTCGCACCGGCCAGCGGACGGACACGACTGTGATGGGACCACGTGGGTCACGCTCTATGAGGTCACGATCGCCGACCGGTACACGCGGGTGGCACCGCCCGGAAGGTCGACGATTCAGAGTGAGGACAGCCGAAGCGTCAATCGGGGATCGGGTCAGACCCTCGAGCGGTGCCGCCCCATCCTCACAGTCGGGGATCTTGGAGTTTCCCGGTGCGGCAGCAAGATCGACGGGATGATCGGGTAGTTCCGCCGACCGATGCAGCTGTCGAGGTGTCCGTTGTCCCTTCGTCCCCGTTCCGGTGAGCAGGTCCCGTCTCTGACTGCGCAGGTTGCGCGGGCGAGCAACCCGGGTGGTACGACGGCGATATGGGTGCGTGACCGGCTGCACGGGCTGTGGCGCGAGAAGGACTTTGCGGACTGGTACCCGCGGGACGGGCGTCCGGGGCTCTCGCCTGCTCAGCTGGCCACCGTCTGTGTGCTGCAGTTCCTGCTCGGGCTGTCGGACGGGCAGGCCGCCGAGTCGGTCCGCTGCCGCATCGACTTCAAATACGCGATGGCCATGGAGCTGGACGATCCCGGATTCCACCACAGCGTGCTGGGCGACTTCCGAGACCGCGTCGCCGAGGACGCCCGCGTCGACCGCCTCCTCGACCTCGCACTGGCCCGCCTGAAGGAGGCCGGACTGGTGCGCGAGCGCACCACGCAGCGCACCGACTCCACGCACGTCCTGGCCGCGGTGCGTGACCTGACCCGCCTGGAGCTGGTCACCGAGGCGGT
>NZ_JBIBKW010000093.1:0-1964 GCF_042959465.1 Streptomyces sp. NPDC007901
CATCCTCGTCGCCCACTCCCGTCGCACCCTCCACCCCCACGATGATCTCGACGATCTGTGGACGATCAACGGCTACGAAAATCTTGTATGAGCCAAGAGCTACACCCATCTGATATTGCTGCCGTGGGAACGGGTTTGTGACGGATCTTGTGAGCCACCGCCGCATTTCAGAGGGGCACCCTGGCTGCTCTGCCAGCGGCAGAACACCGGCCCGCCCGGACTCGACGATCACTACAGTCCAGCCTCATGACGACGATTACGACGCGTACGGTCCAGTACCCGGCCGACGGTTTGACAATGATCGGGCACCTCGCGCTGCCGGCCGGGATCGACCGCCGGCCCGCGGTGCTGCTCGGACCAGAGGGGCCGGGGCTCAGCGACGTCGAGCGCCGTCGGGCCGATGCGCTCGCCGAGCTGGGATACGTAGCGCTGGCCTTCGACCTCCACGGCGGGCGCTACTTGGGCGCCCCCGAGGAGATGCTGGCCCGTTGCATGCCGCTGCTCGCTGATCCCGACCGGATGCGGGGCATCGGCCACGCGGCGCTCGACGTGTTGCGCGCCGAACCGCGGACCGACCCCGACCGGATCGCCGCCGTCGGCTACGGCACCGGGGGCGCCGTCGGGCTGGAACTCGGGCGCGACGGCGTCAACCTGCGCGTCATCGGGACAGTCAACGCGCTGACCACGGGCCGACCGGGCGAGGCGGCGCGCATCCGCTGCCCGGTGTGGGCCGGGGTCGGTTCGGAAGACCCGATCATGCCGCCCACGCAACGGGACGCATTCACCGCCGAGATGCAGGCCGCGGGCGTCGACTGGCGCCTCGTGGTCTACGGCGGTGCCCTGCATGCCTTCCACCATCCGCCGGTCGGCCACCCGGTGGTCCCCGGCGTCGGCTACCACCCACAGCACGCGCAGCGAGCCTGGCGCGACGTCGTCGACCTGCTCGCCGAGTGCCTGCCCGTGACGGAGGACCTGGGTGTATGACCCAGGCAAACATGCTGACACCAGGCCTGGTCGGCGTCGGGCACTGACAGTCCCCTCCCCTCAAGTCCGCACAACAGAACCACATTCGGGCAGATGCTCGATTGTGGAGACGTATGCACAACTGGGGTCCTCGTAGTAGAGGGAGGTGGTGGGGCCATGGTTGATCGCCCACACCGGCAGGACTCAGGCCGTCCTGAGGCGGTCGTAGGCCGACAGCAGCCGCTCCAGCGACCGGAAGGTGAAGGCCAGGTGGTCGATTCCGTATTTTTTCCGCTGGAACCGGGCCAGGGGGAGGGCGTATCGAATCAGGGGCGGGACCTTGACGAGGGCCAGGCGTCCGCCGCCACCGCGTTGACGACTCCCTCGCCCGGGCCATGACCCGGCTGATCCGCTCGGACCTCATCATCGTCGACGACATCGGCCTGCTACCCGTCTCCGCCGACGCCGCCGAAGGCTTCTTCCGCCTGGTCGATGCCGCCTACGAACGGCGGGCGATGGCGGTCAGTTCGAACCTTCATCCGTCGGGCTTCGACGAGATCATGCCCAAGACCCTCGCGACGGCGACCGTTGACCGGCTCCTGCACCACGCTCACGTCGTCGTGACCCAGGGTGACAGCTTCCGCCTCACCGAGGCCACCTCCGGGAAGGGGGTCAGACCCCTGCACTGACAGCCACTCCGGAAGGATCACACGGACTCGGTGGGGAGATTTCCTGTCCATGGGGAGTTTTGCTGTCCGCCAGTGGGCGGCACCTCGCGTCCGCCACTGGGGAGATCAAAGTTTCCGTTGACACGCCCCAGGGTGGGTGAACCATACGAAGGGCTCACCATCTCCCGCAGAACAACATAGGGAGCTTCTTCAGCGTTGCTGCTCCAATGTGAGGATGGCCTTGGCGATTGATGCGATGAAGGGGCGGGGCCTCCCGCTCCCGCCGGGTGCGCAGGATGCTCGGCTCAGGCAGAGAGTCCGAACTTGGGGAGG
>NZ_JBIBKW010000094.1:0-1958 GCF_042959465.1 Streptomyces sp. NPDC007901
CTGCGCACCCCCCTGTTCCCGGCCCTGCTCGTCCGTCTCTGCACGTTGGTCTTCAGCAGGCATCACGGCCTCCAAAAAAGGTCATCACAGCTTTCACCTTCACGACGTTCCCACCCCCCTCGGGGTTCACCAGCAGCCGACAGCGGAACCGTAAGCTTGACTCTGAGAAGCTGTTGATGCCCCTATGGATGTCAACTTGCGGTTCGGTTGCGCTCTGCAGGGCATGCGGCTGTCCTGATGGGGGCGATGAGCCGGTAGATTTCGCGTGCGACGTATCGCTTCAGGCACCTGATGATCTCCCGGCGGGTCTTACCTTCCGCGAGGCGCCGCCGCACGTAGTCCTGGGTACGGTCGTCCCAACGCAGGCGGCTGAGAACGATCCGGTAGAGGGCCGCGTTGGCCTGACGGTCACCGCCGCGGTTGAGACGGCGTCGTTGGGTCTTGCCGGAGGATGCCTCGACAGGGCTGGTGCCGCACAGTGCGGCGAAGGAGGCCTCGCTGCTGAGGCGATCGGGGTTGTCGCCGGCCGAGATCAGCAGGGCGGCGGCACTGTCCGGGCCGACGCCCTGCGTGTCGAGCAGGCCGGGGAAGTTTACTTCGACTCCCTCGGCTATCCGCTTGTTCAGGTCGACGATCTCCCTGGTCAGGTGCTGGATGCGGTCGGCGAGGAGTTTCAACACGTGCCGGGTGGTGCCCGCCGGACCGCGTTCTTGCGAGTCGTCCAGCTCGGCGCACCGCTTGAACAGGTGCGGGTTGCTCAGCCCTGCCAGCGACTCGCGCAAGGCGGTGTCGGCCGAGACCAGGACGCTCTTGAACTGGTTGATGGCCTGGGTCCGGGACTTGATCGCGGACCCTTTCGCGAGCTTGAGCAGCCTCAGCTCTTCGACCGGGCCGTCGCTCGTCTTCGCGGTCGCAGTCGCGCGACCGGACAGCACGGCGCGGGCCGCTGCTTCCGCGTCGACGGCGTCGGTCTTGCCACGTCGTCGGCGCGCTGCCTTGTCAGGCTGGTTGACCTCGGTCACCTCGATGCCCTCGGCGCGCAGGTAACGGCCGAGCGCGGCGCCATAGGAGCCGGTGCACTCCGCCCCTGCCCGGTGCAGGGCGCCGAACGAGCGGGCCCAAGAGACAAGTTGGTGATAGCCATCGGTGGTGGCCGGGAAGCTGCGGCCGTCCAATGCGGCGCCGAGGACGGTGACGACGGCTGCCGCGTGGAAGTCCTTGTGGGTGTCGACCCCGAGCAGGACCTCCTCCACGGCGTCGGCCGGGACGTGACACGGGGCCGTGGGCTGCGTGATGCTGGGCAAGGCCGCTTGCCTCCCTGTCGCCTCGGAACCGGTGGCCGTCGTCGGGTAGGGGAGGTCAAGACTGTGACGGTGCCTGTCGCGAAGGCCCCTATCGGGACACGCCCCCTGCCCGGCGTACCCGGCGTTCGGCCTTGCCGGCGATGAGCCTGGCGCGGAACTCGGACAGCACCGAGAAGTCAAAGCCACGGTCGGTCAGCTCCAGGCCGTGAAGTCGGCCCGGAGCGCGGTTCCGGCCTTTCGACCGGCCCGTTTCTCCGGACCGCTTCCCGCACCCGCCGTGCGCCTCTCAACGCAACGGGCGCTCCACAAGTCCCGCCCTGGGTTCTGCCGGTGTCTCATGCCGTGACCTGCCAGGGCGAGGGGATCACTGAACCCCGGTAGCGGTAGCGCGTGGTGCGTACCTTCGCCGGATTGAACAGTTCTCTTTCCTCGCTGGCCGGCCACCAGCCACCGCCGCAGAAGCGGCGTCGTAACTGCTTCCAGTTCAGTCCCGGGTGTTTTCGCCGCAGCCAGAAGATGACCCGGCCCCAGGTGTAGGAGCTCAGGTACTGAAAGGCCGGATGGTGTCCCTCGTCGTGGTGTAGGCGATCAGCTGGCGGGCTTGTTCGGGGTGTTGGGTAGTGCGGGGGCGCTTTCGAGGCGTTCGCGGTAGAG
>NZ_JBIBKW010000095.1:0-1745 GCF_042959465.1 Streptomyces sp. NPDC007901
GGCCCTGGCAAGATTTCCGTGAAGCCGGGATGTGCCACCGTGCGCCGGTGACGCTCCGTCACAAGTGGCGGCGTCGGAGCAGGGCCATGAGGATGACGCGGTGGCGGAGCAGCGGGACGCCCGCGCGTCCGGCCATAAGCCGCTTCTGGAGCTTCAAATCGGTGATGCGGCCCTCGTTGACACCGGAGTTGAACGGGGTGGTGATGCCCTGCACGACCGCCGCCTGGTCCTCGCGGAGCGCACTGGCCAGGCTGGCCAGTGCGGGAAGACGGGAGGTTGCGAGTTGCTCGAGCCAGTCCGGCAGCGGGGTCGCATCGCGACCTTCGAGCATGGCGGCGAACTGACGCACCAGACCGTGGGTTCGCTGCAGCTCCGGGCAGCGCTCGAACAGCCGGCGGAGGGCCTCGGCTGCGTGCAAGCTGCGGCGGGTTGGCGCGGTGGTGATCCAGCGGGCGACTTCGCGGGGCGAGGGCGGCCGTTCGCGTGGCGTGTTGATCGGCAGGCCGCGGCGCAGCGGTGCGATGGCCACTTTGACCCGTTGGTAGTGCCCACGGTAGCCCTTGGCGGCGATCTCCTGGTGCAGCACCGTCGCGGTGTGCTCACCTTCCTCCCATCGCTGCCGAAGGTACTCCAGGTATGGATCGAGGCTGGTGGTTCGGCGGGGCCGCGTGCGCCGTACGCAATCCTGCCAGGTGGCGGCCCGGGCGTATTTTCCCACGGTGCGCCGGTTCAGGCCCAACTCGCGGGCTGCGGCGCTGAGCGAGAGACCGGTGTCGGTCGCCGCGTGTACTGCCTCGAACAGCCGCTTCGCGTGGCGGCGGGCTGGGGTGTCGGCCTGGTCGGACGGTCCCGTTGGGGTCGCTGGCGGCGGTGCTGGTTCGGTCTGGAGTACTGCGGCGGGGAGGCAGCCGCGGTGGGTGGCGGCGATATCTCCGATCCGCTTCGACAGCCCCTGCCACAGGTGGAAGCGGTCGCTGACCTGCACCGCGTCCGGGGCGCCATCGGTGATGCCTTGGCGGTAGACCAGCGAGCCGTCCCGGCAGACCACCTCGACGCCGGGGTGCGTCCGCAGCCAGGCGGCCAGTTGCTCGGAGTCGCGCCCGGCCCACAGCTCGACGGGCAACCGGGTGTCGGCGTCCACCAGCAGGGTTCCGTAGACGTCCGCGTACAGCGCGAAGTCGTCCACGCCCAGCACTCTCGGGGTCGCGGCCGGCGGAAGCGGCAAGCGCATCAAGTGGAACAGCACGCTGGTCCGCGACAGCCGCACCTTCAGGATCTGCAGCAGCCGGGCGCCACCACGGCCGGCAAGGAGCACCCCGGCCATCTCCACCAGGTGCTGCACCAGCGGGCTGCGGCGCTGGTAGCGCACCGTCAGCCCCTCGACCTGCTCGGCAAACGTCCGCCGGCCGCAGCCCGGGTTGTCGCAGAACAACCGCCGCACCGACAGCACTATCACCACCGGGCGCCCACCGACGGCGACATCGGCCAGCGCCCGGCAATAGCGACTGTGCACCCGCGCAGAACCGCGACCGCAGTCGGGGCACGCCACCGTCCACTCGCGGGTGCACGCCGCGATGCGGACCACGCCGCCCGCCACCCACACTCGTTCCACCCGCACCGCATCCAGGTGCGGAGACATGATCCGTACGAAGTCGTCACACTCGCCGACAGTGCCGCCACCCGTGACGGAGCGTCACCGGCGCACGGTGGCACATCCCGGCTTCACGGAAATCTTGCCAGGGCCA
>NZ_JBIBKW010000096.1:0-1717 GCF_042959465.1 Streptomyces sp. NPDC007901
GGCTCATACAAGATTTTCGTAGCCGTTGATCGGGCCAACTGGTCCGTGGCGTCGACTCGTTGAGAGCACCATCCTGATGGTGTGTGAGGTTCGACTGGAGGACCTGCTGCCGCAACTGGCCGCGGTGCGGGTCGAGAAGGTGGAGGCCAGCGGTGATCTGCTGCGGATCGCGGCCCGGACCCGAAGCGGCATCCCAGCGGTCTGTCCGGGGTGCGGGACGGAGTCGGACTGGGTTCACTCCCGATATGTGCGGCATGTTGCGGACGAGGCGGTGGGCGGCCGGGCGGTCGTCATCGACCTGTCGGTGCGCCGCCTGTACTGCGAGAACCCCAACTGTCCCAAGGGCACGTTCGCGGAGCAGGTGGACGGGCTGACGGTGCGCTATCAGCGCCGCACTCCCGCCCTGCAGGCCGTGGTGACCGCGATCGCGGTTGCCCTGGCCGGCAAGGCCGGTGCCCGGCTGCTCGCCTGCCTGCACCACGTGCTCAGCTGGGCCACTGTGCTGAACGTGGTGATGGCGGTGCCGGACCCGCCGACCGCGGCCCCCACGGTGCTGGCGGTGGACGACTTCGCCCTGCGCAGGGGCCGCCGTTACGGCACGCTGCTGGTCGACGTCGAGACCCGGCTGCCGATCGAGGTATGGGGCACCCGAGAGGCTGAACCGCTCATCCGCTGGCTGCGTGCGCACCCAGGAATTGAGGCCGTCTGCCGCGACGGCTCGGCGACCTTCCGTGGCGCGATCAGCTCCGGTGCCCCGGCGGCCGTCCAGGTCAGCGACCGCTTCCACCTGTGGCAGGGACTCGGCCGCAAGGTCTACGAGGTGGTCGCCGCCCACCGGGACTGCCTCCCCGACCCTGGCCCCGAGGCGACCGCGCCCCGAACTCCGGGCGGGGCCGCCGCCGCCCGCGCCCGCCGCCTCCACACCGCGGTGCACGAGCTGCTGGAGCAGGGGATGACACTGCGCGCCATCGCCCGCCACCTGGACCTGGACCGCAACGCGGTGCGCCGCTACGCCCGCGCCGCCACCTGGCAGCAGGCCGCCCCCACCTGGCCCCAGCGGGCCGGCATCCTCGCGCCCTTCCAGGGATACCTGCACCGCCGCTGGGCGGAGGGCGAGCACAACATCGCCGCGCTGTCCCGGGAGGTCGCCGAGCGGGGGTTTTCCGGCAGCGAGGCCACGGTCCGCCTCTATGTGGCATCCCACCGGGAGGCCCTGGATGCGGGCCTGCCCCCGCCCGGGCCGGAGCGGAGCGCCTTCGAGGTCTCCCGGCTGCTGCTGACCAGGCCGGAACGTCTCGATGAGGACCAGCGCACCTTCGTCAAGCAACTCGTGGCGCGCTGCCCGGAACTGGACACCCTCTACGACCGCATCCAGTCCTTCGCGGCCGTCTTCGCCAAGAAGCGCACCAGCCTGCTCGACCGCTGGATCACGCAGGTCAAGAAGGACGGGATCGCCCAACTGGCCAGCTATGCCAACGGTCTCCTCAACGACCTCGACGCGGTGCGGGCCGGCGTGGCTCTGCCGTACAACTCCGGCGTGGCGGAAGGCCGGGTCACCGACCTGAAACTGATCAAGCGCCAGATGGCGGGCCGAGCCGGCATCCAGCTGCTACGCAAGCGCGTCATCCTCGTCGCCCACTCCCGTCGCACCCTCCACCCCCACGATGATCTCGACGATCTGTGGACGATCAACGGCTACGAAAATCTTGTATGAGCC
>NZ_JBIBKW010000097.1:0-1656 GCF_042959465.1 Streptomyces sp. NPDC007901
CTTTCATGAAGCGGGGTGTCCGGCAGGCGGGCAGGAAAGCAGAAAGTGCCTCTGACCAGCAAGAATGAGGATTGTCTAGGTCCTTGTTCCCGCTGAAGCCAGAGGCACTTCCCAGGTGAAGCACCCTATCGGGTCCTATCCCCGTGTCCGCGTTCAGGACGACGGCCGTCAGGTCGTGACCCAGGCCGGGTCGGTCCTGCTCATCGAAACAGTCCGAAAGACCGGCTTTGACCAGGCCATATCCGCAGCGCTGGCTCCATGGCGGAAGCCGCGGGCCGTCCACGATCCCGGCAAGATCCTCCTGGACGTCGCTCTGGCAGTCGCACTGGGCGGGGACTGCCTCGCGGACGTCGCGATGCTGCGGTGTGAGCCAGCCGTCTTCGGCCCGGTCGCTTCCGACCCGACGGTCTCCCGCCTGATCGACGCGCTCGCCGCCTCCGGCGAGAAAGCCCTGCAGGCCATCCGGTCCGCGCGGTCTGAAGTCCGTGGCCGGGTCTGGTCGTTGGCGGGCAGAAACGCCCCGGACACCGACGGACAGGTCACGGTCGACCTCGACGGCGTCCTCGTGATCGCGCATTCCGACAAGGAGGACGCGGCCGCGACCTGGAAGAAGACCTATGGCCATCACCCCCTGACGGCTTTCGTCGACCACGGACCGGGCGGAACCGGTGAGCCGGTCGCCGCCTTCCTGAGGCCGGGGAACGCGGGCTCGAACACCGCTGCCGACCACATCGCCACCGCCCAGCTCGCCCTCGCTCAGCTGCCGAAGAAGTACCGGCGAGGTCGGCAGACGCTGATCCGCACGGACTCCGCCGGCGGCACCCACGATTTCGTGTCCTGGCTCGCGAAACGAGGCCGATGGCTGTCCTACTCGGTCGGCATGGTGATCAGCGACACCATCCACCAGTACCTACTGCAGATCCCGGCCTCAGCCTGGACGCCGGCCGTCGAGGCCGACGGCAAGGTCCGCGACGGCGCCTGGGTTGCCGAGCTCACCGGCAGGCTGCTGGACGGCTGGCCGAAGGGCATGCGGCTGATCGTCCGAAAGGAACGACCGCATCCCGGGGCCCAGTTGAGGATCACGGACGCAGACGGCATGCGGATCACCTGCTTCGCGACCAACACCCCTGACCAGCCGATCGCCGAACTCGAACTCCGCCACCGGCTGCGGGCCCGGGCCGAGGACCGGATCCGGGCGGCCCGGGCCACCGGCCTGCGCAACCTTCCCCTGCACCACACCGCGCAGAACAAGGTCTGGCTGGAGATCGTCCAGCTCGCTCTGGAGCTGCTCGCCTGGATGCCCATGCTCGCCCTGACCGGCAAGACCCGGCTCTGGGAACCCCGTCGGCTACGATTCCGCCTCTTCTCCGCAGCCGCCCAGATCGTCACCACCGGCCGGCGCAGGATCCTCCGCCTCACCCAGCACTGGCCCTGGACAGGCGAGATCACCACCGCACTCGGACGACTCGCGCTCTTGCCCAACCCGGGCTGAACAGCAGACCCCCGGTCCCGACGACAGCACCCCCCGAATCCGGGCAGTGGAACCCGGCGCCCACCCGACGCGACTGCCGGGCCACCAGCCTGCTCACCACCCGCTCTGGAAACTGAAAGAGCCCGCCGACTCCGTCGGCGGACCCTCATGAAAGATCGAGGCTA
>NZ_JBIBKW010000098.1:0-1628 GCF_042959465.1 Streptomyces sp. NPDC007901
GTGCTGGAGGAGCTGCCGCTGACGGTGAACGGCAAGCTCGACCGCGCCGCCCTGCCCGCACCCGACTACACAGCCGCCTCCACTCTGCGCGGCCCGTCCACACCGACCGAGGAGATCCTCTGTGGTGCCTTCGCCGATGTGCTCGGTCTTGAACACGTAGGCGTGGACGACGACTTCTTCGAACTCGGCGGGCATTCCCTGCTCGCGACCCGGCTGCTCAACCGTGTCCGTACCCTCCTGGGCACCGAGCTGCCTGCCCGCACCCTCTTCGCCACCCCCACACCCGCCGGCCTGGCCGGGCACCTTGAGGGCGCCGATGCCGGGCGGGTGCCGTTGACGCGGCGGGAGCGGCCGGAGCGGGTGCCGTTGTCGTTCGCGCAGCGTCGGCTCTGGTTCGTCGGCCAGTTGGAGGGTCCGAACCCGACGTACAACAACTCCGTCGCTCTGAAGCTGACGGGTGAGTTGGATGTGCCCGCGTTGCGGGCGGCGTTGCGGGATGTGCTGGAGCGGCACGAGGTGCTGCGCACGGTGTTCCCGTCGGTGGGCGGACAGCCTTACCAACGGGTGCTGGACCTGAGTGAACTGTCCTGGGACGTGACGTTCGCCGAGATGTCCCAGGAGGCCCTGGCGGGTGCGGTGTCGGAGGCGGCTGGGCATGCCTTCGATCTGTCGGTCGAGGTGCCGGTGCGGGTGTCGTTGTTCTCGTTGGGTGCGGGCGAGCATGTGCTGGTGATCGTGGTGCATCACATCGCCACGGACGGTTGGTCGACAGCGCCGCTGATACGCGACTTCACCACGGCGTATGCGGCGCGGTGTGTGGGGCGTGCGCCGGGGTGGGAGGCGTTGCCGGTTCAGTACGCGGACTATGCGTTGTGGCAGCGTGAGGTGCTGGGGGACGAGAACGACCCGGACAGTGTGCTGTCACGTCAGGTGGAGTATTGGCGAAACGCGCTGGCGGGGGCTCCGGAGGAGCTCGCGCTGCCTACCGACCGGCCGCGCCCGGCGCGCGCGGACTGGCGTGGACACACCGTCGCCGTGGAGGTTCCGGCTGACGTTCACCGCCGGTTGTCGGCGATCGCCCGCGAGCACGGCGTGACGTTGTTCATGGTGTTGCAGGCGGGTCTTGCGGTGTTGTTGTCGCGTCTTGGTGCGGGTACGGATATTCCGATCGGTTCGCCGGTGGCGGGTCGGGCGGATGAGGCGCTGGACGATCTGGTCGGGTTCTTCGTCAACACGCTGGTGCTGCGCACCGACCTGTCGGGCAACCCGACGTTCACCGAACTCCTCGACCAGGTGCGTGAGACCAGCCTGGCCGCCTTCGCCCACCAGGACGTCTCCTTCGAGCGGCTCGTGGAGGAACTGGCGCCGGCCCGCTCGCTCTCCCGGCACCCGCTGTTCCAGGTCAATCTCGTCATGCAGAACACGGCTGCGCCCGTGTTCGACCTTCCGGGCCTGCGCACCGAGGTCATGCCGACCGACACCTCGCTGACAGCACGGTTCGACGTCAACGTCTCTCTCGCGGAGAGCTTTGACGGCGGTGGTGGGTTTGGTGGGTTGCGTGGTGTGGTGACGGTTGCGGCTGATGTGTTCGGGGTGGGGAGTGCGGGGGTGTTGGCTGGTCGTTTGGT
>NZ_JBIBKW010000099.1:0-1603 GCF_042959465.1 Streptomyces sp. NPDC007901
TTGTGGATCGAGGAGGTCGCGATGCCGTCGGTGCTGGGGTTGATGGAACAGCGTGAGGCGCGGGCGAGGCAGGATCTGGAGTCCTGGACGGAGGTTCTGGAGCAGGCTCAGGCCGAGGTGGATGCCGCGCGGGAGCGAGTTGAGCGGGCCCGGGTGGGGCGTGAGGAGCTCGTGTCGGTGCTGGCCGGGGAGAGCCCGGTGAATACGCCGGTTTCCGTGCCGTCCGGTGGTGGGACGGCTGCCGTCGTGGGATCGGGCGGCCCCGGCGCGGGGCATGGCGAGCGGCCGCCGGTGTGGCGGTCGGGCATGGGCGAGGAGGTGCTCAGCGGCCTGTATCGGGAGGTGTTCGCTGCTGCGGTGGCCGCTTCGGGGCCGGTGAACGGGGTGGAGCTGACGCGGGCGGTGGGCCGGGAGGCGGAGATCAAGAACGAGGTGGAGAAGATCCGTCACCGTGCCTACGTGCTGGAGAAGCGGGGCTGGCTGGCGCGGGCGAAGGACGGACGGTTCATGCCTGAGCCCGGAGCAGTCGGCCGGGGCGTTTCTCCGGCCAGCGCGGAGCGTCCCCGGCCAGGCGCCTCGACAGCCTGATCACGGCGGCCCACCACACCATCTGGGCGTGGTGGTCGAGGCGGCGTTCGTGGTCGCGGTTGAGGCGGCGTGAGCGCGACAGCCAGCTCAGCGTGCGCTCCACCACCCACCTGCGGGCCAGTACGACAAATCCGCGCCTGCCGTCGGAGCGGCGCACGACCTCGACGCGCACCCCGTGACGGGCGAACGCCTCGGCCAGTGCGGGGCCCTGGTAGGCACTGTCGACCCACACCAGCTTCAGCAGCCGGCCCGGCTGGTCCATGAACGTCTCCAGCAGCGCGGGGGCGGCCTTGGAGTCGTGCACATCGGCCGTCGTCACGGTGACCTCCAGGAGCAGGCCCTCGGTGTCGGTCAGGATGTGGCGCTTGCGCCCGTCACGTGACTTGCCGCCGTCGTATCCGCGGCTGTCCTCGCCGACGGTCTCGGAGGCGTCCACCGACTGACTGTCGATGACTCCCGCGCTGGGCTCAGTGTTGCGGCCTGAGCGTTCCCTCGCCGTGCGGCGCAGGCGTTCGTGCAGTTCACGCACGTAGCCGCAGGCCCGCCAGCGGCGGAAGAAGTCGTAGACCGCCCGCCAGTACGGGAAGTCGGCCGGCATGGCCACCCACTTCACGCCGTTGTCGACCAGATAGCGCACAGCGTCGAGTATCTCTCGGTGACAGTACGCCTCCGGACGCCCGCCCCGCTTCAGCAGCCAGGCCGGCACCGGCATCGCGGAGCGGACCTCGGCCCACTCCGCATCCGTCATGTCACTCGGATAGCAGCCTGCCCGCCGTCCCGGAGCGATCGAACCGAACCGGTGCACGTAGCAGTCACACCCAAGGGTGACCGCAGTAGACGCAGCCACAGTGGTACTGCTCAACTGATCAGGCAACGGGCTTCCTTGGTCGTGCTGGTGTCGTAACCGCGTCACTACCAAGGGGCCCGTTCTCTCATGCCCGCGACCGCACCCGAACCTCAGTCCAGACGACCACCCGCTGCCGCTCGAACAAGATCCGGTTTGCCACAACGCACT
>NZ_JBIBKW010000100.1:0-1556 GCF_042959465.1 Streptomyces sp. NPDC007901
GGATGTGCGTGCAGCCACGCTTGCAGGGCGTCGGCCGTGCGGCCGGGCAGCACGTCGATCCGCTCGTGGGTCTCGGCATCGATGATCACGGTGGCGTAGCGGTGCCGCCGGCGCAGAGCGAAGTCGTCGACGCCGATCACACGGGGCACCCGCCCGGTGGGCAACGGTATGCGCAGCAGAGTGCGCAGGGCTGTGTGGCGAGACAGGCCCACCGCGAGTATCGCCAGCAGACGTGATCCCGCTCGGCCCGCTACAGTAACTCCTTCACCACGGCCTTGACCTGCATGGTCAGGCGGGCCGTGCGTCGCTGATATCGCTCCAGGACACCGGGCATCTGCTCGCGGAAGGTCTGCCGGCAGCCGAGGGTGGGACACACCAGACGCCGCACCCGCACACGGACCACCACCCGCCGGCCGTCGATCGGCACGTCGGCCACCGTGCGCCAGTGATAGCCGTGTACCCGCCCCGACGACGCCCGCACACCGGACAGGCCGCAGTGTCTTGCGGAGTCCGTGCCCGCACCACGACTCGCTCGCCCTCGTCGACCACATCACCGATGACCAGCGGGGACAGCCCTGAAAACACCGTCTGCACAAGCTCGTTGCCATCCTTCACACGGATACCAACGATGCACCAGGACTCTCCGTCACCACCGAATGTGAGACAGGGCCGAACTGCGGACAGACCCGTTTCCAGAGATCCTCATCACAGCGAGATAGATCAGTCACAACATGCCACCACTGTGACTTGACACCACCATTGGGAATCGGTGGTTACTTTGAAGAAGCTCAGTGAACCGAATCGTCGACACTTGCGTTACTCCCTGACGACGGCAGCCACGGAAAGGGGTTCACGATGAGTGGCGGACAACAAGGATCGTTTGATAGTCTAATCCGTCTTTACTCGGGAGGAGATCCGCAGGCTTCTGCGTCCGGGGCCGGTGGGGGACAGGAGGCGGGATTCTCGCGCTATCCGTTGGTCAGCGCTTTGAGCAATGTGAGTCCGGGGGCATTCCTGAATCCCCGGGAAGCGCCGCAGCCTCCGGCCGGTCAATCGCAAGCGACGGCCTCCACGAACTCTAACCAGGCTTCTGCGTCCGGGGCCGGTGGGGGACAGGAGGCGGGATTCTCGCGCTATCCGTTGGTCAGCGCTTTGAGTAATGTGAGTCCGGGGGCATTCCTGAATCCCCGGAAAGCGCCGCAGCCTCCGGCCGGTCAATCGCAAGCGACGGCCTCCACGAACTCTAACCAGGCTTCTGCGCCCCAGGAAGTGTCAACGTGGGAATACAGCGATAGCGAGGGCGAAAGGGAGCCACGCGATCTCCAAGCGGAATTGAACCCGATAGCCCCGCATGCGCATGTGCTTCTACCCTCAGGGACTCGTGCGCGCAATCGAGGACTGGTTGCGCGCGCCGGGAGCGAGGGACCACGGAAACTGACCAAGCCCACGCCGCGGCGGTAGGTAAGACGTTGTCTCACGTGGTCTGATGTCCGTGCGGCATGATGTCGGTCGTGGGTGTCGATCTGTCGCAGCGGCTGGTTCCTGACGAACTGTGG
>NZ_JBIBKW010000101.1:0-1530 GCF_042959465.1 Streptomyces sp. NPDC007901
CGCGATCATGAGCGGTCGTGACCCACGACCCGCTCCAGGACCTCTGGCTCCACCAGACCACCGACGTCGCGATCAGCGACGTCACCATCCACGCCAACCACGTCACCGTCCACGCCGCCACGACCAGGGTGAGTGCGGAGTGTCCGTCGTGCGGGACGCCGTCGGGCCGCGTCCACAGCAGCTACGTGCGCCGGCTCGACGACAGCGCGGCAGCCCAGCGCCGCGTCGTGATCGAGTTACGGGTCCGCCGGTTCCGCTGCCGCCAACAAGCGTGCGAGCGGGCGACGTTCGTAGAGCAACTCAAGGGCGTCACCTTCCGATACGGACGCCGAAGCCAACAACTCCAGTCAGCGTTGCAGCGGCTCGGGCTCATGCTCGCCGGCCGGGCCGGCTCCCGCCTGGCCGAGGCCTTCGCCGTCCCGGTCAGCCGTTCCACGCTGCTCAGACTGATACGCGCTGTTCCCGAACCCGCGCCGTCGGCGCCGCGCGTGCTGGGAATCGACGAGTTCGCCCTGCGCAAGGGCCACGTCTACGCGACCATCCTGGTCGACATCGAAACCCGTCGGCCCGTCGACCTGCTGCCCGATCGCACCGTCGAGACGGTCCGTTCCTGGCTGGCGGCCCACCCCGGAGTCAAGGTCATCTGCCGCGACCGCTCCGCCCTCTACGCCGAAGCCGCACGGCTCGGCGCCCCCGACGCCATCCACGTCGCCGACCGGTTCCACCTGTGGCAGAACCTCGCCGATGCCGTCGAGAGGACCGTGCTCCAGCACCGCGCGCTGCTTCCCGAACCCCCGCCACCCGCCGGTCCCGGCCAGAATGTGTCCCTGCCGGCCACCGCTGCCGAGCCCCGTCGGACCGGACGCCTGTCGGACCGCGTCCGCGAACAGCACGCGGCCGTCCATGACCTCATCCGCGAGGGCGTTAGCCTGCGTGCCATCGGCCGGCGCCTGGGCCTGGCCCGCGGCACCGTCCGCCGACTGGCCCACGCGTTCGACCCGGACGAACTGCTGGTTGGACGCTGGACCGGACGCACCAGCATCCTCGACCCCTACAAGCCCTACCTCAACCAGCGGTACGCCGAGGGCATCACCGTCGCCCGCCGCCTGTTCGAGGAGATCCGGCACCGCGGGTTCCCCGGCCAGGAGCAGATCGTCCGAGTCTACGTGCGGCAGCTGCGCGAAGCGTTCCCGCGCCAGGACCCGCCCCGCCGCAAGCCCTCCGTGAGGGACGTGACCGGGTGGATTACACGCCACCCCGACCGGCTCGACACCGACGACGCGCAGCAACTCAAGGAGATCCTCGCGCGCGTCCCGACACTCGCCCGCACCGCCGAGCACGTCCGAGCATTCGCCGAGCTGATGAACGACCGCCGCGGCCACCAGCTCAAAGACTGGATCACCCGCGTCCAACAAGACCAGGTCCCCGCCCTACAGACCTTCGCCACCGGCCTCCTGCAAGACCTCGACGCCGTCGTCGCCGGGCTGACCCTGCGCTACAGCTCCGGCGCAGTCGAGGGCCACAACAACA
>NZ_JBIBKW010000102.1:0-1508 GCF_042959465.1 Streptomyces sp. NPDC007901
GCCTTGGCGATTGATGCGATGAAGGGGCGGGGCCTCCCGCTCCCGCCGGGTGCGCAGGATGCTCGGCTCAGGCAGAGAGTCCGAACTTGGGGAGGCCCTCGATGAGTTCACCGTACGACTGTGTGCAGTGGGTGGGCATGGACCTGCACCGGCGCCGCTCGGTCCTGGTGCGGATGGCGGCGGACGGGCAGCGGCTGGGCAAGATGGTCCGCTTCAACAACGATCCGGCCCGGCTCAAGCGGGAGATTGCCAAGGCCGGGCCGCAGCCGAAGGTGGTGCTGGAGGCCACGCTCGGCTGGTACTGGGCCGCCGACGCGCTGGCCGAGGCCGGGGCCGAGGTGCACCTGGCCCATCCGCTGGGGGTGAAGGCGTTCAGCTACCGGCGGGTGAAGAACGACGAGAGGGACGCCGCCGACCTGGCCGACCTGCTGCGGCTGGGACGGCTGCCGGAAGCCTGGCTGGCCCCGCCCGAGACCCGCGAACTGCGGGAGCTGGTGCGCGGCCGGCACAAGCTGGTCAGTCTGCGGACCAGCTGCCGCAACCAGGCTCACGGCGTGATGGGCAAGCTGGGCATCGCGGTGCCGATGAGCGACCTGTTCGGCACCACGGGCATCGCGTTCCTCGACGAGCTGCCGCTGCCCGCCGGGTACGCGGCCCGGGTGCGCGCGCTGTGCGCGGTGATGCACGAACTCGGCCAGCAGATCGGGATGCTGGACAAGGAGATCGCCGCCCGCCTGGCCAGCGACACCGGCTACCGCGCGATCCAGAAGATCGGCGGTATCGGTCCGGTCCTGGCCGCGGTCTTCACCGTCGAGATCGCCGACGTTACCCGTTTCCCCGACCCGCAGCATCTGTGCTCATGGGCCGGGCTCACCCCGCGCCACCGGGAGTCGGACACGGTGGTCCGACGCGGGCATCTGACCAAGCAGGGCTCCAAGCTGGTGCGCTGGGCGGCCGTCGAGGCCGTCCAGCACGCCCCCGAGAGCACCCCGATGCGCGCCCACAAGGACCGCATCGAGGCCCGCCGCGGCGCCGGGGCACGCAATATCGCCAAGGCTGCCGCGGCCCGCAAGCTGCTCACCCTGGTCTACTACGGGCTGCGCGACGGCGAGGTCCGCTGCCTGACCCGCCGGGACCCGGTGTGAGCAGCATCCGGACCCACGACCGGCGCGCGATCGCTATGACGTCTGGCCCCCGCACCGCGGCGAGGCCGCGCGATTGATTGATCCCGCCGGCCGTGTGCCGAACCACACCATGCCGCCCCACGCACCATGCGTGACGCGGGCGCGGCGGATGGATGACCGGCAGCCGGAGCGCCGCCACCTCGCATCACACTGGTGAAGAGCACACCCCTACAACAGCCCGCCCGCGGGCGGGCCCACAGCACATACCAGGGAACGGGAACAGCCCGTCCCCCGGCCGAGCACGCCCGCATCCCAACGAGCAGCAGGAAGGACCCGGACAAGCACCGCACTTGACCGGCCCCGCCCCTTCATGGATGACGTCAT
>NZ_JBIBKW010000103.1:0-1469 GCF_042959465.1 Streptomyces sp. NPDC007901
GGCGGTGGTGGGTTTGGTGGGTTGCGTGGTGTGGTGACGGTTGCGGCTGATGTGTTCGGGGTGGGGAGTGCGGGGGTGTTGGCTGGTCGTTTGGTGCGGGTGTTGGGGTTGGTGGCGGGGGATCCGGGGTTGCGGGTGGGTGAGGTGTGTGTGCTGGAGGAGGGGGAGCGTCGTCGGGTGGTGGAGGAGTGGAATGAGACGGGGGTGGGGGTTTCGGGGTTGTTGGTTGCGGAGTTGTTCGCGGAGCGGGTGGTGGGGGCGCCGGAGTCGGTGGCGGTGGTGTGTGGGGATGTCGAGGTGTCGTATGGGGAGTTGGATGCGCGGGCGAATCGGCTGGCGTGGTGTTTGCGGGGGATGGGGGTGGGGGCGGAGACGGTGGTGGGTCTGTGTCTGCCTGCTGGGGTGGATGTGGTGGTGGCGGTGTTGGCGGTGTGGAAGGCGGGGGGTGCTTACCTTCCGTTGGATCCGGACTATCCCGCGGAACGCATTGCCTTCATGCTCGCCGATGCCCGGGTACCGGTCGTACTCGGAACGTCGGACGTGTTGGACGACCTGCCGGCCGGACACGTCCGGATGATCGCGCTCGACGACCCGATGACGCAGGCGATGCTCTCGGCGTCCCCTGCCACCGACCCGGGTGTCCCGGTTCCGGCCGGTGGTTTGGCGTATGTGGTGTATACGTCGGGGTCGACGGGGGTGCCGAAGGGTGTGCAGGTGACCCATGGGGGGTTGGCGGGTTATGTGTCGGTGGTGGGTGGTCGGTTGGGGTTGGGGGAGGTGGGGGGCCGGTATCTGTTGTTGCAGCCGGTGGTGACGGACTTTGTGAATACGGTGTTGTTCTCGGCGTTGGTGTCGGGTGGTGTGGTGTATGTGCTGGATCGGGATGCGTGTATGGATCCGGTGGTGGTGGCGGGGTGTGTGGAGGGTTGGGGGATTGATGTGCTGAAGGTGACGCCGTCGCATTTGGGGGCGTTGGCGGAGGGTGTGGGGTTGGGGCGGTTGGTTCCGCGTCGGGTGTTGGTTCTGGGTGGGGAGGCGTCGTCGGCGCGGTGGGTGGGGGAGGTGTTGGCGGCTGCGGGTGAGCGGGTGGTGGTGGCGAATCATTACGGTCCGACGGAGACCACGGTCGGGGTTGCGGCGGTGGTGTTGTCGGAGGGGTTGGTGGGTGAGGGGGTGCCGGTCGGGGCGCCGTTGGGGAATGTGCGGGCGTATGTGCTGGATGAGTTTTTGCAGCCGGTGCCGGTGGGTGTGGTGGGTGAGTTGTATGTCGGTGGGGTGCAGGTGGCGCGGGGGTATGTGGGTCGGGCGGGGTTGACGGCGGGCCGGTTCGTGGCGGATCCGTTCGCGGTGGATGGTTCGCGTCTGTATCGGACGGGGGATGTGGTGCGGTGGCGTGGGGATGGTTTGTTGCAGTTTGTGGGGCGTGTGGATGATCAGGTGAAGATCCGTGGGTTCCGGGTCGAGCCGGG
>NZ_JBIBKW010000104.1:0-1463 GCF_042959465.1 Streptomyces sp. NPDC007901
ACCGAGCCTTGCTTGCCGACCAAACCGACCTCGGCCAACCCCCCAGCCCCCTACCCTCAACGCCCATGAGACTGGCTGCTTGACATAGGAGCATCAAGGAGACCCGGTGACGGTGCATCCGTTCATCGAGGCGGAGAAGCGTGCAGGTCACAGCGTGAAACGAGCGTGTGAACTGCTGAAGGTCTCCCGGACCGCCTTCTATGCCCACCGCGCTGCCAAGCCTGGTCCCCGCGCGGTCCGTGACGCCGAGCTGGCGAAACAGATCGCCGACGTCCATACGAGATCGCGGGGAACCTACGGCGCCCCGCGCGTCCATGCCGTGCGCAAGCGGGCAGGCGCCGGATGCGGCCGCCGACGCGTCGCGCGGCTGATGCGGGCTGCCGGCCTGCAGGGCCGACACCGCAGACGACGGCACCCGACGACGGTCCCCGATCCACGAGCTGCCCTGCGGCCCGATCTCGTCCTCCGTGACTTCCAGCCCGATCCTGCCGGCCTGGATGCCCGGTGGTGCGGCGACATCACCTACATCGCCACGGACGAGGGCTGGCTCTATCTGGCCACCGTCATCGACATAGCCTCCCGTCGCGTGGTCGGCTGGGCAACGGCCGACCACCTGCGGACCGATCTGGTCGCCGATGCCCTCACGGCCGCCTGCCGAAAGCGCCGCCCCATCGGTCCGGTGATCTTTCACTCGGACCGCGGCTGCCAGTACACCAGTCACCAACTCGCCACGTTGGCAAACCAGTTGGGAGTACGTCTGTCGGTCGGCCGCACCGGACAGTGCTGGGACAACGCGCTCGCCGAGTCGTTCTTCGCCACCATCAAACGGGAGCTGCTCGACACCAGCTCCTGGCCCAGCCGGGCCGCCGCCCGCACCGCGATCTTCGATTTCATCGAGGGCTGGTACAACTTGCACCGTCTGCACAGCAGCCTCGGCTACCACAGTCCCGCCGAATACGAGACCGCACTCGCAGCCTGACCACCACACCGATGGTGTCCGTCAAAGCGGAACAAGCTCAGAAGCTTGGCGAGGAGGACCGCGTGCAGGCGAGGCCACACGCCGGCCTCGGTCCACTCGGCCAGGCGCCGCCAGCAGGTCATGCCCGAGCCGAAGCCCAGTTCCTGCGGGAGGTGTTCCCAGGCGATCCCGGTGTGCAGCACGAACAGGATGCCCTGGAACACCAACCGGTCCGGGTGCCGCTTGCGTCCGGGATGACGGAGCCGACGCTCGACTTTGGGCAGCTGCGGCTCGAGCACCGCCCACAACTCGTCATCGACATGCCACGGCTTCGGTCGAGCCACCCCGCACCCCCAGATCATCAGTCCCGGAGTGATCCAACCACCTCGAAGATCATTTCGTTAGGAGTTCTTAGTAGGACTCCGTTAGGTCGTTCTTGATCTCGGTGTTCTGTGTGTCCTGCTGGGCAGCGGCTGTTGGCAGGTGGTGCAGATGCCGGTCCAGC
>NZ_JBIBKW010000105.1:0-1450 GCF_042959465.1 Streptomyces sp. NPDC007901
CGGGGGGTGCCTCTATGTCCTTCGTCAAGGCGCCCCTGTCGGGGTTTGGGGTGATTCGCTCTTGCTGGTGTCATGCGGCGAGCTCGACGTCCGCGGGCGTGCGGGATTCGTAGAAGGTGCCGTCTCGGAGCATGGCGAACAGGACGCTGATGCGTTGGCGGGCGAGGCGGAGGAGTGCCTGGGTGTGGGTTTTGCCGCGGGCGCGTTGCTTGTCGTAGTAGGTGCGGGAGGCGGGATCGGCGTTCATGCAAGCGAAGGCGGAGAGGAACATGGCGCGTTTGAGCTGCCGGTTTCCGCCTCGGGGTGCGTGTTCGCCGTGGATGGAGGTCCCCGACGACTTCGTGGTCGGGGCGAGTCCGGCGTAGGAGGCCAGGTGGGCAGCGCTCGGGAAGCTGGTGCCGTCGCCGACGGTGACCAGTAGGACGGCGGCGGTCCTGACGCCGACGCCGGGCATCGACGTCAGGACCGGGGAAAGAGGGTGGGCCTCCAGCAGGGCGTTGATCTGGGCTTCCAGGGCCCGGCGCTGTTCGTGGACAGCGGCGAGCGAGCGGGCCAGGGAGGGCACGACGATGTCGAGGGTGCCGGTCCCCGGGACCACGACGGTCTGCTCGTCCAACGCCTTGAAGACGTCGTCGATCAGCCGCTGGGCCATGCGTGGGGCCTTGGGTCGGATGAGTTCGACGAGCCTGCGGCGGCCGGCCTTTCGCAGTACGGCCGGGGAGCCGTAGCGCTCCAGCAGCCAGGTGACGGCCTGGTGGTCGAGGCGGGGGCCCAGGACGCGCTCCAGTGACGGGTGGAACTGGGTGAGCAGGCCGCGTATGCGGTTGGAGGTGCGGGTGGCCTCGGCCGCGAGGTCCTGGTCGAAGCCGACGAGGACCGTGAGTTCGGCGGTGATCTCGTCGGTGAGCTCCAGGGAGCGCAGGGTGTGCGGTATGGTCCGGGCCGCATCCGCGATGACCGCAGCGTCTTTGGCATCGGTCTTGGCCTCGCCCGGATACAGGTCGGCGATCCGCCGCATCGCGAGTCCGGGCAGGTAGGCGACCTTGCAGCCCGCGTCCCGGGCGACCGTGAGCGGGAGGGATCCGATGGATGCGGGCTGGTCCACGATCACCAGGACCGAGCCGAACTTCGCGGCCAGCTTGTCGAACACGGCCCGCAGTTTCGGCTCGCTATTGGGTAGCTGCTTGTCGAAGACCTTCTTCCCGGCCGGAGTCAGCCCGTGCCCGTGATGGGCGCTCTTGCCGACGTCCAGGCCGAGGAACACGCCCACGTCTTCGGTGTCGAACATCGCGCCCTTCCAGGGGAGTTGAACGTGCTGGCCTTGGCAGTGGTGTCGTACGCGCGCATCCACGTTATGCAGACCTGCCGCCCGCGAGATGTCCGGCATTGCGCCGGACCGGGCGGTGGCCGGACCTCTGATCAGCGTCTCCGACGGCACCTCCCAGGCCCG
>NZ_JBIBKW010000106.1:0-1435 GCF_042959465.1 Streptomyces sp. NPDC007901
CTTAGTAGGACTCCGTTAGGTCGTTCTTGATCTCGGTGTTCTGTGTGTCCTGCTGGGCAGCGGCTGTTGGCAGGTGGTGCAGATGCCGGTCCAGCACCTCAAGGTGTCCTGGAGTGCATCGATGATCTGGTAAAGGGTGAGGCCGGACTGGGTGCTTTTGGGGCCAGGCGTTGTTCGGTGAGGAAGGCGTGGGCGGCGGTCACGAGGGTGACGTGGTGGTGCCAGCCGGGCCAGGATCGGCCTTCGAAGTGGTCCAGGCCCAGGCCGTGCTTGAGTTCGCGGTAGTCGTGCTCGATGCGCCAGCGGACCTTCGCCAGACGGACCAGAGTGGTGATCGGGGTGTCGTCCGGCAGGTTGGACAGCCAGTAGTCGGTGGGAGCCTCGGCCTCCTCGGGCCACTCGACCAGCAGCCAGCAGTCGGGCAGGATGCCGTCCCACCAGCCGACTTCGGCCGAGGCGGTGGTTCGGATCGGACGCTCGACGGCCTTGCCCGCAGGGCGGATGCGCACGGCGGCGAAGCGGGACCGTAACTCTCCTCGCGAGCCGTTGCGCCAGGCGACGCTGGTGAACGCGTCCTGCGCGAGACCGGCGGCCAGGGCTGCCACTGACGGTGCGGGATGGCGGTAGCGAGGCTGTGGCCAGCACCCGACCGGCCCGTTGCGCGCCGGGGCAATGGGCTGTTCCTCGAAGGGATGGGCGGTCACGTCCGCGCGGACGGCCAGCACGTAGTCGATTCCGCGCTCTGCCAGGCCGGCCCGCAGGTGTGCGTTGGTGCCGTAGGCGGCGTCAGCCACGACGACCGGTGGCCTCATGCCCCAGCCGGCCAGCGTGTCGAGCATGTCCAAAGCCAGCCGCCACTTCTCCCGGTGCGTGACCTCGGGCGGGACGCGGGTGACGGTCCTGCGGCCGGTGTCTGACGCCCACTCCTTCGGTAGGAACAGCCGCCATTGCAGCGGACAGGAGGCAGTGTCGGTGGCGGCGTGGACGCTGACCGTGACCTGGCAGTTGGCGCGCTTTCCCAGGGCCCCGCAGTACTGCGGGGCCACCGCGACCGACATTCTTCCGTCCTTGGGTACCGACACGTCGTCGATCACCCACGCCGTCGGGGCGATGAGCGGCAGCATCCGTTCGCAGATCCGCCGCTGCACCGGCACCGGATCCCAGGTGGACTGGTTCACGAACTGCTGCAGGTTCTGTTCGTCGCCGTCCGGTAGCCGCGAGGCCATGGCCTGGATGGACTTGCGGCGGCCGTCCAGCATCAGTCCCCGCAGGTAGCAGTCGCCCTTGGCCCGCTGGTCCTTGCGCGGTACCGAGGCGAACACATCCGCCACGTACAACGCCAACGTCGCCCGGACACGGTTCACTTCATGTGCGTCCACCCATCCAACATGCCCAGCAACAGCCCAAACCGGAAGACCTAACGGAGTCCTATTAG
>NZ_JBIBKW010000107.1:0-1428 GCF_042959465.1 Streptomyces sp. NPDC007901
GATGGCGTCCCTCGTCGTGGTGTACGGGATCAGCGGCTGGGAGTGCGCGGGCGTCTGCCCGGGGCGCACTTCCACGGGTGAGTTCCGCTCCCTGAACAGGAGGTGGGCCATCGCGTAACTCTCCTTGGTGAACGCCCAGTTCAACCACGAGGAGTGCACGATGGCCCTGTCCCAGTCTGAACTGATACGGCTCCTTGAGTCACTACGCTCGACCGACGGAATCGAGCTCATCCGCGCCATCGCCGAGCGAATGGTGCAGGAGCTGATCGAGGCCGAAGCGAGTGCCCACATCGGCGCGGAGTGGAACGAGCACACGTCGACGCGGACCAACGTCCGCAACGGGCACCGGGAGAAGGTGCTGACCACGCTGGCCGGCGATCTGGAGCTGGAGATACCCAAGGTCCGCACCGGCAGCTTCTTCCCCTCGCTGCTGGAACGCCGGCGCCGTATCGACCAGGCCCTCTACGCCGTGATCATGGAGGCATACGTGCACGGCGTCTCCACTCGCAGCGTGGACGACCTGGTCAAAGCCCTGGGCGGGGACAGCGGGATCTCCAAGTCGGAGGTCTCGCGGATCTGCGCGGCGCTGGACGAGCCGCTGACCGCGTTCCGCACCCGCCCGCTGGATCATGTCCGCTTTCCCTACGTCTATCTGGACGCGACCTATTGCAAGGCGCGGGTGAACCACCAGATCGTCTCCCGGGCCGTCGTGGTCGCCACCGGCATCACTGAGGACGGCAACCGCGAGGTCCTGGGGCTGATGGTCGGCGACAGCGAGAGCGAGGCGTTCTGGAAGGAGTTCCTGCGCTCCCTGCGTGAACGCGGCCTGTCCGGTGTCCGCCTGGTCGTCACCGACCAGCACTCGGGCCTGGTCGCCGCGGTCCGCAAGGTCATGCTCGGTGCCGCCTGGCAGCGTTGTCGTGTCCATTTTCTGCGAAACGTCTTCGGCGTGATCGACCGGGACTCCGGTGAGATGGTCGCCGCGACGATCCGCACGATCTTCACCCAGCCCACCGCCGACCTCGTGCGCACCCAGCTCGACACCGTCGCCGACATGCTCGGGCAGCAGTTTCCCAAGGTCAGGGCCATGCTCCTGGAGGCGAAGGAGGACCTGACCGCATTCGCGGACTTCCCGCCGAGGCACTGGAAAAAGATCCAGTCCACGAACCCGCTGGAGCGGATCAACCGGGAGATCAAGCGCAGGACCGACGTCGTCCAGGTCTTCCCCAACGACGACGCCCTGCTGCGGCTGGTCACCGCCGTGCTCTTCGAGATGCACGACGAATGGATCGCCTTCCCCCGCCGCTACCTCCCAGAAGGCAGCATGGACGAGCTCTACCGCGAACGCCTCGAAAGCGCCCCCGCACTACCCAACACCCCGAACAAGCCCGCCAGCTGATCGCCTACACCACGACGAGGGACACCATC
>NZ_JBIBKW010000108.1:0-1349 GCF_042959465.1 Streptomyces sp. NPDC007901
CGGACGGTTTTTGCGAAGGACCGGACGAATTTTCCGTTGGATGTGGCGGTGGATGATTTGGGTGTGGGTTTTGGGGTTGTGGTGGGTGTGGTGGGTGGGGTGGATCCGGTGCGGGTGGCGGGGATGGTGGAGACGGCTGTGGGGAATGTGGTGGCGGTTTTGGAGTCTGGTGGTGGTGGGTTGTTGGGGGATGTGGGTGTGTTGGGTGAGGTGGAGCGGGTTGGGTTGGTGGAGGGGTGGAGTGGTGCGGTGGTGGATTTCGGTGTGGGGTCGGTGGTGGAGTTGTTCGGGCGGAGGGTGGTGGGGGATCCGGGTGCGGTGGCGGTGGTGTGTGAGGGTGGTGTTGAGGTGTCGTTTGGGGAGTTGGATGCGCGGGCGGGGCGTTTGGCGGGGTATTTGAGGGGTTTGGGTGTGGGGGCGGAGTCGGTGGTGGGGGTGTGTGTGGGGCGGGGTGTGGAGGCGGTGGTGGGGATGTTGGGGGTGTGGAAGGCGGGTGCTGCGTTTGTGCCGTTGGATGTGGAGTTGCCGGTGGAGCGGTTGGCGTTTGTGCTGGGGGATGCGGGTGTGTCGGTGGTGGTGGGGACGGTGGAGTTGTTGGGGGATATGCCGGCGGGTGGGGTGCGTTTGGTGGCTTTGGATGATCCGTTGACTGTTCTGCAGGTGGAATTGGCGTCTGCTGTTGAGGTGGGGATATCGGCGGGGCAGTTGGCGTATGTGATGTATACGTCGGGGTCGTCCGGGGTGGCGAAGGGTGTGGCGGTGGAGCATGGGGCGTTGGTGAATTATGTGGGGTGGGCGTCGGGGTTTTATCGGTCGGGTGGGGCGCCGGTGTTTTCGTCGTTGGCGTTTGATCTGGCGGTGACGTCGTTGTGGGTGCCGTTGGTGTCGGGGTCGCCGGTGTGGATGAGTGCGGGGGGTGGTGTGGAGGGTTTGGCGGGGTTGTTGGCGGGGCGGGATTTCGGGCTGGTGAAGCTGACGCCGGGTCATTTGGGGGTGTTGGCCGAGTCGGGGGAGGAGCAGGGTGGGGTGGGGTCGGTGGTGGTGGGTGGTGAGGTGTTGGCGGGGTCGGTGGTGGGTGCGTGGTTGGGGCGTCATCCGGAGTCGGTGGTGGTGAATGAGTACGGGCCGACGGAGACGGTGGTGGGTTGTTGTGTGTTCGAGGCGGGTGTGGGTGACTTGCTGGGTGAGGTGGTGCCGGTGGGCTGGCCGGTGGCGAATATGCGGTTGCTGGTGCTGGATGAGCGGTTGCGGCCGGTGCCGGTGGGGGTGGCGGGTGAGTTGTATATCGGTGGGGTGCAGGTGGCTCGTGGGTATCTGGGGCGTCGCGGACTGACGGCGGAGCGGTTTGT
>NZ_JBIBKW010000109.1:0-1291 GCF_042959465.1 Streptomyces sp. NPDC007901
TCACGGCCTCCAAAAAAGGTCATCACAGCTTTCGCCTTCACGACGTTCCCACCCCCCTCGTGGTTCACCAGCAGACAGCGGAACCGTAAGCTTGACTCTGAAGCTGATCGGAAACAGGCAGCACAGGGTCTCAGGAAGCTGCGGCCTCGGATGTGCCGAGAAAAGCTCGAACGGGGCCTGACAGTTCGTCTGGCCTGCTGAGGGTGACGACGTCCAGCCCGGTGGGAGTGGCATCCAGGGGCCGGTAGGTGATGTCAGGGAGCACGATGCCTTCTGTGGGCGCCGGAACGACGGCCACTCCCGCCCCGGCTGCGGTGAGGGCAAGTACGGCGAGTGATCCGCTGACCAGGTGGATGCCTGCCCTGTGCTCGTTGGGGACGATCTGAAGCCGGGCTAGTGCTCTGACCGGGAAGGTTCGCCGGGTTGCTGGTTAGGGCGGTTAGATGGGCGGTGACGTCCGTTCCGACCGCTGGAGGTGCGGTGGCCGAGCCTGTCCGTGTGCGCAGACTGACCGACCAGGAAGGGCAGAAACTGCAGCAGATCGTGCGCCGGGGCAGCACCAACTCGGTGCGCTACCGGCGCGCGATGATGCTACTGGCCTCGGCCGGCGGGAATCGGGTGCCCGTGATCGCCCAGCTGGTGCAGGCCGACGAGGACACCGTCCGGGACGTGATCCACCGCTTCAACGAGATCGGCCTGGCCTGCCTGGACCCTAATTCGTTGGTAGCGGCACCGGCGCGGCTTCTTGGAGCAGTGCCGGACTGTTCGAGTACGGAACTGTGACGCCTTCCTGGACCCCGGCTGATGAGGCCTTCACTGAGAGCGGCGCACGGCCCCAGTGCTCGGGGTGATGGCTGTCGCATGGACGCCGGGCGGACAACCTATACAAGCCCTGGCCTGCGAGGCCTCTAGGTAGAGCGGTGACGTTCGTCGTCTTCACGGCCGCCATCACCCGCCGCACATTCACTCGTTGGAGTTGGTGGTGCGAGCCCGTTTCACGGTGACCTCTTACCAATCCCGAGCCCTCGAGCTCTGGACAAGACCGAGGCCCGTGGGACGCGCTGGTGCCGCGAACGGCTTGTGAGATGTCGGACCGAAGAGTCCTGGAATTAGGGAGCCGCGTGGCCCGCATGCGCTCGTGACCAGCGCAGATGCCAACGCCGAAGGGGAGGAGCAACTTGATCTACTGCGGGATTGACTGGGCTGAGAAGCATGTGCGCCACGAGGCGCTTGAAGTCGAGCGGGGGTGAGAGACCTTCGACTCCTGGCCGTCGCAGCGGCCGGGTGAAGC
>NZ_JBIBKW010000110.1:0-1253 GCF_042959465.1 Streptomyces sp. NPDC007901
ACACACGGAGGGCCAGGGCTCACGCGCCTTCTTACACGGCGAGAAAGATCACTCGTGCGCGCCCACACCATGATGCCCTGGTCGCCATACTTGGGTACGCGGCTCGCGTTGCCATGGACCTTGTGCTTGATGCCCCTATGTTCGTCAAGCTGTGGTCGTGAGGGTCGCTGGATCATCAGGCCGCTGGTGGCATGTGACCATGTCGGCGCGTATCAGGGCATAAACCTCGCGGGCCGCGTAGCGTTTCAGGCAGCGCATTACCTCGCGCTTCCCCTTTCCCCCGGCGGTGCGCCGCTCCAGATAGATGCGGGTGCGTTCGTCCTGTCGCATGCGGGTGACCACGATGCGGTGCAAGGCGGCGTTGGCCTGTCTGTCCCCGCCCCGGTTGAGCCGGCGACGCCGGCTCTTGCCCGAGGACTGCTCGACTGGACTGACGCCGCAGAGCGCGGCGAAGGATGCCTCGCTGCCCAGCCGCTCAGGGTTGTCGCCGGCTGCGATCAACAGCGCCGCCGCGCTGTCAGGCCCGATCCCGAACCGTGCCAGCAGGCTGGGCGCGGTGGCCTTGACCGCTGTGGTCATTCGCTGCCCGAGTTCGGTGACTTCCCGCCGAAGCCGCAAGACGCGCTGTGCGAGCAGCCGGAGCGTGAAGACCGCCGTGTCGGCAGCCGGATCGTCACCGCGGGGGTCGACCAGCTCCGCGCAGCGGCTGACCAGGAGCCAAGTCGAGAGCGGCTCCAACTCCTCGCGCAGCGTAGATGGAGCGTTGACCAGCACTGCCTTGAGCTGGTTGAGCGCCTGGGTGCGCGCCTTGACCGCGGAGTTCTTCGCCAGTCGGAGGATGCGCAGCGCTTCCACCTGCCTGTCGCCGCTCTTCGGCAGTGCCCAGGCGGTGCCCGAGAGCGCGGCCCGGGCGGCAGCCTCGGCGTCGATGGCGTCGGTCTTGCCGCGGCGGCGCCGGATGGATCGGTCGGGCTGGTTGACCTCAACCACCGCCACCCGCTGGGTCGCGAGGTAGCGGGCCAGACCGGCACCGTAGGAGCCGGTGCACTCTAGTTCGGCCCTGTCTCATATTCGGTGGTGGCGGAGCGTGCTGTTATCCGAGGAGGATGCGGTGGCGGAGCAGGGTGAAGCTTGCTCGTCCGTGCATCTGGCGCGCGGTCCGTTTGGTCTTGGTGTTGACGCCCTCGGTGGGGCCGTTGCTGTAGGGAAGCGTGAGGGCGGCGATCACGGCGTCGATGTCCGGGTCCAGGCCC
>NZ_JBIBKW010000111.1:0-1207 GCF_042959465.1 Streptomyces sp. NPDC007901
GAAGCTGCTGGGAAACTGCCGTTGTCGGTACGGGAGTTCGTGGCGGAGCGGTTGCCGGAGTACATGGTGCCGTCGGCGGTGGTGGTGCTGGAGGAACTGCCGCTGACGGTGAACGGCAAGCTCGACCGCGCCGCCCTGCCCGCACCCGACTACGCAAGCCTGTCTTCGCAGCGAGGGCCGTCCTCGGTGCTGGAAGAGGTGCTGTGTGCGGCCTTCGCCGAGGTTCTCGGGCTGGAGCGGGTCGGGGCCGACGACAACTTCTTCAGGCTGGGTGGTCACTCGCTGCTCGCGGTGTCGCTGGTGGAGAAGCTTCGCGAGCGTGGCGTGGCGGTGAGCGTCAAGGCGTTGTTTACGACACCGACGCCGGCCGGGATCGCGGCGGGTGCCACAGGCTCATTGGTGGAGGTGCCGCCGAACCTGATCCCTGAGGGCGCCGCCGAGATCCGTCCGGAGATGCTGCCGCTGGTCGATCTCAGCCAGGAGGAGATCGACCTGATCTGCACTCGCATCCCTGGCGGCGCCGGGAACATGGCGGACGTCTATCCGCTGACACCGTTGCAGGAGGGGATGTTCTTCCACCACTTGCTGGCTGAGGACGGCGAGGATCTCTACCTTGTGCCGACGGTTGTCGCCTTCGACTCCCGTGAACACCTCGACGCGGCGCTGTCCGCATTGCAGCAGGTGGTGGACCGGCACGACATCTACCGGACCGCGATCGTGTGGGAGGGGCTCCGCGAACCCGTGCAGGTGGTGTGCCGACAAGCGGAGGTACGAGCCGTCGAGGTGGCCTTGAGCTCCGGTACGGCTGTGGCCGAACAGCTCCTGGCCCTGGCCGGCTCCCGCATCGACCTGGCCCAGGCGCCGCTGATTCGTGCCCACATCGCGCGCGATCCGCAGACCGGTCAGTGGGTGGCCTTGCTGCAGATGCACCACCTCGTCCAGGACCACACCGGATGGGACATCGTCCAAAGCGAGATAGCCGCACTGATCCGCGGTGACGTCGATGGGTTGCCGGAGCCGGTGCCTTTCCGGGATTTTGTGGCGCATGCGCGGTTGGGTGTTTCGCGTGCGGAGCACGAGGCGTATTTCGGTGGGTTGTTGGGTGATGTGAGGGAGACGACGGCGCCGTTCGGGCTGCTTGATGTGCACCGTGATGGTGAGGATCTGAGTCGGGCTCGTGTGGTGCTGGACGAGGTGTTGTCGGTGC
>NZ_JBIBKW010000112.1:0-1171 GCF_042959465.1 Streptomyces sp. NPDC007901
CCGGCGGCCGGGGCGGCCTCCACGGCAGCGCTGTTGGGCTTGACCGTGATGACCGGGGTGCCCTTGGAGACACGGGACCTGGTGGTGAACGAGGCGGCGAACACCGACTGGGTGGCCACCGGGCCCTCGTCGCCGGCCTCGAGGTCGACGGCGTCGGTGATGATGCCGGAGTTGATGCGCAGCGCGAGGCGGGCGGCGATCTCCTTGCCCTCGGCGGAGGAGGGGACCAGCACGGCGGCCGGGGACACCTGCTCGACGGCGGCCTGCAGCGCGTCGACCTTCGGGACGACCAGGTAGTCGGCGTACTCGGAGGCGTCGTGGGTCAGCACCTTCACGGCGCCGTGCTCGGCGAGCGCGGCGGCGGTGCCGGCGGCACCGGCACCGAGCGCGACGGCGACGGGCTCGCCGATGCGGCGGGCCAGCGTCAGCAGCTCCAGGGTGGGCTTGCGGACGGCGCCGTCCACGTGATCGACGTAGACGAGGACTTCAGCCATGGGATTGCTCTCCTGCGAAACGAAGTTGAGGGGCGGTCAGCGAGTGCGGGGCTCAGATGAACTTCTGGCCCGCGAGGAACTCGGCGAGCTGCTTGCCGCCCTCGCCCTCGTCCTTGACGATCGTGCCCGCGGTACGGGCCGGACGCGCGGTGGCATCCTGGACCGCGGTCCAGGCGCCCTGAAGGCCGACCTCCTCCGCCTCGATGTCGAGGTCGGACAGGTCCCACGACGCCACCGGCTTCTTCTTGGCGGCCATGATGCCCTTGAAGGACGGGTACCGCGCCTCACCCGACTGGTCGGTCACCGACACCACCGCCGGAAGCGAGGCCTCCAGCTGCTCCGAAGCGGCGTCACCGTCACGACGGCCCTTCACGACACCGTCCTCGACCGAGACCGCGGAGAGCAGGGTGACCTGCGGGACACCCAGACGCTCCGCCAGCAGGGCCGGGACCACACCGGCGGTGCCGTCGGTGGAGGCCATACCGGAGATCACCAGGTCGAAGCCGGCCTTCTCGATCGCCTTCGCCAGCACCAGCGAGGTGCCGATCGCGTCGGTGCCGTGCAGGTCGTCGTCCTCGACGTGGATCGCCTTGTCCGCACCCATCGACAGCGCCTTGCGCAGCGCGTCCTTGGCGTCCTCGGGACCCACCGTCAACACGGTCACCTCGACGTCGTCG
>NZ_JBIBKW010000113.1:0-1047 GCF_042959465.1 Streptomyces sp. NPDC007901
CTTCGCCTCCTCGCGTCTGCCGGAGTACATGGTTCCGGCGGCGGTGGTGGTGCTCGACGCGTTCCCGTTGACGGTGAACGGCAAGGTGGACCGGGCTGTTCTTCCCGACCCGGAGTTCGGTGGTTCGGGCTCGACCCGACGGCCTGGCACGGCGGCCGAGGAAGCGCTGTGCGGTTTGTTCGCGGAGGTGCTGGGCCTGGAGTCGGGCGCGATCGGGGTGGAGGACAGCTTCTTCGAGCTGGGCGGCGATTCGATCATGTCGATGCAGCTCGCGTCCCGGGCGCGTCGTTCCGGTTGGGTGGTGACCCCCCGCCAGATCTTCGAGGAGAAGACCCCGGAGCGGCTGGCACTGGTGGCGGCCGGGACCGAGGACGCGTCTCCGGACGCCAGGGACATGGGTGTCGGTGAGGTGCCGTGGACGCCGTTGATGAGGTCGATGGGCGAGGACGCGCTGCGGCCCGGTTTCGCGCAGTGGACGGTGATCGGTGCGCCGGCCGACCTGGGCGTGGACGTGCTCAGGACGGGCGTGAGCGCGCTGGTGGAAGCCCACGGGATGCTGCGGGCCCGGGCCGGGAGCGACCAGGTGTTGATGGTTCCGGAGATGGGTGAGGTCGATGTGTCCGGGCTGGTGGCTCGGGTGGACGCCGTAGGCCTGGCTGAGGGTGGGTTGGACCGGGTGGCGGTGGATGCCGCCCGGGAGGCGGTGACGAGGCTGGATCCGGCGGCCGGGGTGATGGTGCAGGTGGTGTGGGTGGATGCCGGGCCGGAGCGGGTCGGTCGGATTGCGCTGGCCGCTCATCATCTGGCGGTCGACGGGGTGTCGTGGCGCGTCCTGGTCCCCGACCTGCAGAGCGCGTGCGAGGCAGCGGCAGTGGGAGAGCCGCCGGAGTTGGAGTCGGCGGGGACTTCGTTCCGTGCCTGGGCGGAGGGACTGCGGCGGGCCGCACAGAGTCCGGCGCGGGTGGATGAGTTGGATGCCTGGGTCGACATGGTCGCCGGGACGGCCGGTGCCGGGGAACCGCTGATCGGCCACCGTCCGCTGGACCC
>NZ_JBIBKW010000114.1:0-1004 GCF_042959465.1 Streptomyces sp. NPDC007901
CTGACACTCGTCAGTGTGTTGGCCCTGGACCGCAGCATCAGCTTTTGCAGGTTATGCACCTGCTTCATGTCACCCTTGCGGGCAGCCCTGAAAATCCTCTGACGAAGCCGCTTTACAGACGCCTCTTCCTGACCCCAATCGATACTGGTCCAGAACTCGGCATCGCCCTCGGCTCCGTTCATCCGGGTTTCGACGGTGGCCAGTTCGGTCACCGCAGCCTCCCTTCAGTCCAACTTGCGCCTCGGTGCAAGTGCTTGCTCATCGTCTCTTCATGGCCTACCTGGTCCACGTCAGCCGCCTTTCGGCTCCAGCCATGGGCTGGTGTCCACCGGGTTATAGGCCGCCAGGGGGAGACTCCTGGTCGGCGACCACTTCCCCTGGGCTTTCGCCCTGGTGGCGTTCGCTTCTTGGACCATCCTGTTCCCGCACGGGGGTTCGGCCTCCGTTACCTTCGGCTTACCGGCTGACGAGGCCGGACCCGTACGGGGTTTCCGTGTTCCACATCGTGCAGTTACGTCCGGGTGGGGTGCTCCCTTTGCGCCGTCCTCCGTGGTGACCTACAGGCCCCTTCCCGATGGGGACCTGCCATGCTGGGCTTCCCAGCCCTAGAGGATTCCACCGCCGAGTGCCGACCATTGCGCGGTGTAAGTCTGACGACGAGTCGACGGGAGTTCGCTTTCGCTCACCCTTTCGGACTTCCCCTTCACCTGTAGCTTGCGAATGGCCCGCGAGCCCTTGGGTTTGACCACCTTCGCTTAGCACCCCGGGATTACTCCCGGCGCACCGGAGGCTGGGGACTGACCGCTGGTCACTGGTCAGGTCCGCATGACACGTCTCCTCTCCTGCGGACTCTGCGTGCGATGTGACTTCACGTCGCACCGGGCGTGCCTTCCCGACCCGCGCTGCGAACGCGGGCCTCTACTCGGTGACTTGTAGATCACTCGGGAAGGTACGCCCTGCGCGTCCCGTCCCAAAGATCGATCCACAAGTACTGAGCATTGCTC